>DAOUHB010000119.1:0-16054 GCA_034428935.1 Anaerolineae bacterium
GCGAGGGTTGCCCCTACGGGGTGGGGTGCCGCGTGCATGGTAGGGGCAGGGCTTGCCCCTGCCCGGCTTGCCCCTGCCCGGCCCGGGCAACCGCGAGGGTTGCCCCTACGGGGTGGGGTGCCGCATGCATGGTAGGGGCAGGGCTTGCCCCTGCCCGGCTTGCCCCTGCCCGGCCCGGGCAACCGCGAGGGTTGCCCCAACAGGATGACAGGTCAACATTGCGAAAAAAGCCACAAGCAGCCCTGTGTTTGACAGGTTTCGTTGCCTCTGCTATAATCGAAAACGAAAAGCGGAGAGGGGCAACGATGTCCTACGACCTGGATGCGGTGGATCGCCAGATTATTAGCATACTGCAACAGGATGGGCGGACGGCGAACGTAGAGATCGCCCGGCGAGTGGGAATCTCCGAGGCAACCGTCCGCAAACGCCTGGAGCGACTGATAGCGGATTGTACAATCCGCATTACGGCGGTTCCCAATGCCACCAGGGTCGGCCTGGCTACCGTTACCTTTATCACCCTCCACGTAGACCTCTCCTACCTCGACCGGATTGCCGAGCAGTTGGCCAGGGCACCGGAGGTGCGCTCTCTCTATTACACAACAGGTGAAAGCGATTTGATGATCGAAGCCTGGTTCCGTTCCAGCGAAGATCTCTTGCGCTTTCTGACCCACGAGATCGCCTCCATCCCGGGCATCAAGCAGGCGGCGACGTCCCACGTGTTGCGCACCCTCAAGGACAGCAGTACATGGGTCCTGCCCTCCGAGTCTCCTCCCTGCGTCCTGGTGGTGGACGACGATCCGGACTTTTGCGAGGTGGTGCGCATTGCCCTGACCGCCGAGGGCTACCAGGTGGTTGCGGCCAACAACGGCAATGAGGCCCTGGCCGCCATGCGGGTCGCCAAGCCGGACCTGGTGATCCTGGACATCATGATGCAGGGTATTCTGGATGGGCTGCGGACGAGCAAGGCCATGAAGGCCGACGGTGACCTGCGATCCGTACCCATCCTGATGGTGTCGTCCATAAACCAGTCGGCCTTTGCGGATCTGTTGCCACAGGCGCGAAACCTGTCGGCGGACAATTTTCTGGTCAAGCCGGTAGAGATCGATCAGTTGCTGGCCGAGGTCGGACGCCTCGTCCATTCGCGATGACTGGCTTGGTGCGTAGCTGCATTTCCTGGAGCCCGGGCAGAGAGATCTGCCCCAATACCGACAAAGGAGACGGTTCATGGAGCACGATTTAAGACTGACGATCTTCTGGATCGTCCATCTGCTGATGCTCGGCCTCTTTGGAGTCGAGATGCTCTTTGTCATCTCGGTCTGGTACAAGGCCAGGGTGCCCGGGGTCCCCGCCACTGCCTCCCGCTGGCGCAAGCTGTGGGCCACCGTCGTTTTTGCCATCCGCCTGATCTTTAGCCGGCGCATCTGGACGCTGCTCAAGGCGCTGGTGGTCGACGGCATGGTTCACCGCCGCTTGTTCCGCACCAGCACACGGCGTTGGGCAGTGCACATCTCGGTCTTTGGCTCCTGGCTTCTCCTGGGTGTCCTCTCGACCATCACCGGCGTGGTGGTCGAGTTCCTGCCCCTCTTTGGCATGAGCCCCGAGCAGGCCGCGTCGCTGCCGCTCATTGGCCACATGTTCCACGCCGACGTCTGGTGGGTGGCCCTCGTCAACGAGCTCCTGGGCCTGATCGTTCTGGCCGGCATGTTGTTCGTCATCTATCGCCGCTTTATCGCCAAGGACCCGCTCGTGAAGGGCATTCCCGCCGACAACTTTATGATCATCTTGTTGGCCATCGTCGCCTTCAGTGGCTTCCCGGCCGAGACCTTTCGCCTGCTGGCCGACTATACGACGGCGGCCGGCGTCTTCCAACCCGATCCCACCATGCTGTCGCCCGAGAAGCTGCCGCCGGTTCTTCACGCGGTCTGGGGGCCGGAATGGGGCTTTCTCGGCTTTTTGTCGGCCAGGATTCTGGGTGGCCTCGGCCTGAGCGCGAGCGTGTGGGCCGTGTTCCACAACGTCTTTTTCTGGCTGCACTTTGTCATCGTCACCGCGCTGCTCTACTACCTGCCCTTCAGCCGGTTCTTCCACGTCATCATGAGCCCGGTGATTGTCGCCTACAACAGCCTGCGAGAACGCGAGATGCATGGGATCCACACCGGTGCGGAGCGCGAGGCTCCTCAGACGGCCCTGTGAGGAGGGGGCAGCCATGAGCAAAAAAGTTGACCTATCGCACTATACCTTGCGCCAGCTTCTGGAGATGGAAGCCTGCACCCGCTGCGGCGAATGCGTCGCTGCCTGCCCCACCTACGCCGAGTCGGACGAGAACGCCGAGATCCATCCCCAGCGCAAGATCGCCCGGGCGAAGGATTTCTGGAAGGCCGATCACCTGGGCTTTCTCGCCCGGCTGTTCGGCATCAAGCCGGCGACGGACGGGGATCAGGAGGCCCACAGCGACGGCGTCTATCGCTGCACGCTGTGCGGGCGGTGCCACGTCGTCTGCCCCGTCCAGATCGACACCCGCTCCCTGTGGATCTCGATGCGGGAACAGCTCGTCGATTGGGATCTCTATCCGGAGGTTTTCGATGGCCTGCGCGACCGGGTGACCACCCAGTACAACATCTCGGGCGACGACAACGCGAACCGCCTGGTGTGGACGCAGAACATGGATCACGTCCCCGAGGGGTTGGAAGCCAAGGAGGGCGCCGAAACTGTATATTTCATGGGCTGTGTGGGGGCCATGTATCCCCGCGCCTATGGGATTCCCCAGAGCTTTGCCCAGATCCTGGAGCGCGCCGGAGAGGATTTCACAACCCTGGGCAGCGGCGAGTGGTGCTGCGGCTTTCCGTTGCAGATCGCGGGTATGGGCAAGGACGCCTACGACCTGGCCCGGCACAATGTCGAGGCGGTGCGGGCCATCGGCGCCCGTCGCCTGGTGGCCACCTGCCCCTCCTGCTACCACACCTGGGCGCACGAGTACCCGCGCATGCTGGACGAGCCGTTGGGCTTTGAGGTGTATCACAGCGTGGAGCTCCTGGACGAGCTGATCGCCGAGGGCAAGATCAAGCTCCACGGCTTCTCTCAGCCGATCACCTATCACGATCCCTGCGACCTGGGGCGCACCAGTGGCATCTTTGACGCTCCCCGGCGGGTCATCAACGCCATCCCGGGCATCCAGTTCACCGAGATGGAGGATCATGGCGAGCTTTCCCTGTGCTGCGGTGGCGGCGGCGACGTGGAGATGGCCGATGCCAGTGTTACGGCCGCCGTCAGCAAGCGCCGCATCGAGCAGGCGCAGGCCACGGGAGCCCGGGTGGTCGTTTCGGCCTGCCAGCAGTGCAACCGCACGCTGGCCGAAGCGGCGCGCAAGAACAAGATCCGAATGCGAGCCATGGACATCACCGAGGTGGTGTGGCAGGCGATGCAGGAATAGTCGGTTTGGATTCAAACACAGAAAGGAGTCCTAGGAAATGAAGATCGATCAGTACGAGTTTCCCGACGACCTGTTGTACGACAAGGAGCACAACTGGGCCCGTATCGAGGGCGACACGGCAACCATCGGCCTGACGGCCTTTGGCCAGGACCTGGCCGGCGAGATCGTCTATGCCGAGGTGCCGCGCGTCGGCCGCGACCTCGTCCAGGGCGAGCCGTTCATGTCGCTGGAGTCGGGCAAGTGGGTCGGCCGCATCAAGGCCATCGTCAGCGGCAAGATCACCGAGGCCAACGAAGAGATCGAGTGGGAAAGCGCGATCATCAACGAGGACCCCTACGGCGGCGGTTGGTTTGCCAAGGTCCAGTTGTCGGGTGAGCCTCAGGGGCTGTACAAGGCGAGCGATGCGGAGTTTGCCGATTTCATCGCCGCCGAGCGCACCAAGTACGGCAAGTAGGCGACGGTATCCCATGGAGAGCGTCGGGTGAAGCTGTATCGTCTGGGCACCGTTGGCTGGCAAGATTCGCAGCTCCTGTACCACGCCCTGCCGCGGCTGGGGCGAGAGGGACTCATCCTCCTCTCGCCCGGCTCGCCCTACGTCTGCACCGGCTACTTCCAGGACGTCGAGCAGGAAGTAGAAGTCGAGCTGTGCCGGCAGTCGGGCATTCCCATCTTTCGTCGAGAGGTGGGCGGCGGCGCGGTGTACCTGGACGGCGAGCAGCTCTTCTACCAGTTGATCCTGCACCGGGACAACCCGATGGTGCCCGCCGGCTGGGAGGCCTTCTACCGGCGCTTCTTGCAGGCGCCCATCGAGGCCTACCGGGCGCTGGGGATCCCGGCCGAGTATAGGCCGGTGAACGACATCCTGGCCGGCACGCGCAAGATCTCGGGCAACGGCGCGGGGGAGATCGGCGACTACTATGTGCTGGTCGGCAATCTCATCGCCGACTTTGACTATCAGATGATGGCCCGCGTTCTGCGGGTGCCCGACGAAAAGTTCAGGGACAAGGTGTATCACACCTTGCAGGACAACCTGTCCACGGTCAAGCGCGAGGTGGGATCTCTGCCGCCTCGGGAAGAGCTGTGGGATCTCCTGGCGGCCCAATTCCAGGCAATCCTGGGGCCGCTGCCCGTGGAGACCGTCGTGGACGCCGAATGGCGGGCCCAGGTCGACACGCTGGCGGCGACCTTGCTCAGCGACGAGTGGACCTTTCGGAAGAACCGGCAGAGGCAGAGCCGCGCCGTGACAATTCGCTCGGGGGTGCAGGTGCGCCACAAGATGCACAAAGCGCCGGGCGGGTTGATCCGGGCCACGGTCGAGGTGCAGGATGGCGTCCTGGCCGCCGTGGCGCTCTCGGGTGATTTCTTCTTTTATCCCGCAGAACGGTTGTCTGATCTGGAATCGGCCCTGGTGGGAACGCGCCTGGACGAGGCCGAAGCGGCAATCGGGCGCTTTTACGAGCAGCATGCCATCGAGAGTCCCGGGGTCGTGCCGGCTGACCTGGCCCGGGTGTTGGCCTAGCAATCGACAATGATGCGCAACTGCTCGACGACGAGACGGAGTGGACATGGCCAAGATCCTGGTAGTAGATGACGATCCTGACTTTGTGCTCAACAGCCGCAACATCCTGGAGGCGGAAGGGTACCAGGTCATAGAGGCCTACAATGGCAGCCAGGCCCTGCCCCTCATGAGGCGCGAGCGGCCCGACCTGATCCTGCTGGACGTCATGATGTCGACGACGCTGGAAGGGCTGGAAGTGTGCCGCGAGGTGCGGTCCGATCCGGATCTGCAGGATGTGCCCATCATCATGATCTCGTCCATCGCCAGCAGCGAGTACGCGAGCGAGTTTCCGGAGGACGAGCTCATTCCCATCGATACCTGGATGCCCAAGCCGGTCGATCCGGCTGCGCTCCTGAGGGCTATCAGGCGGTTTGTCGCGTGATCCGGATGCCTTGCACGGCCAAACCGGGTGTGTGCGTTGGAGGCGCAGTGTCTATCGAAGCAGATGTTAAACGCAGACAAGACGACGACGGTCCTAGGATCCATTGCATTCCAGCCAGGAGTGAGGGCCTGGCGATGAAAACAAAAGGAGACAAAAATGGCTACCGAAATTCAAATTGATGCCCTTCCGCCAGTGAAAATGGCCGCCAAGATGGAAGACGTTGGCGTGGCCAAGGCCAAGCTCAAGGCAGACACGATGTTTGTCCTGGCCATCCTGGCCGGCGCCTTTATCGGCACAGGCGCCATCTTTGCCACCGTGGTCAGCACGGGCCTGGCGGCCGCGGGCATGGGCTATGGCCTGGTACGGCTCTTTACCGGCCTCGTCTTTTGCCTCGGCCTCATCGCCGTCGTGGTTGCCGGCGCCGAGCTGTTCACCGGCAACAACCTGATCATCATGGCCTTTGCCAACAAGAAGGTCAGCACCCTCCAGTTGCTGAGAAACTGGGGCATTGTCTACGCGGGCAACCTTGTCGGCTCGATCTTGACGGCCCTGGTGATGTTCTTCAGCGCGCAGTATGCATTCTCCGGCGGCTCCCTGGGCGTCAACGCCATGGCCATCGCCAATGCCAAGACCGGGCTGGGCTTTATCCCGGCCGTGTTCCTGGGCATCATGTGCAACGCCCTGGTCTGCCTGGCGGTCTGGATGGCCGCCGGGGCGCGGTCGACGACGGACAAGATCCTGGCCATCGTCTTTCCCATCACCGCCTTTGTGGCCGCGGGGTTCGAGCACTCGGTCGCCAACATGTACTTTATTCCCATCGGCCTGTTCATCAAGCAGTGGGCGCCCGAGAGCTTCTGGCAGCTTCCGGCCCTGGCCGGCGCGGCCACGCCCATCACGCAGGCGACCTATGCCAACCTGACCTGGGGCGCGTTCTTTTTCAAGAACCTGCTGCCGGTCACCATCGGCAACATCATCGGCGGCGCCGGCTTTGTCGGCCTGGTCTACTGGTATGCCTACCTGCGGCCCCAGCGGGTGGCCGAGGTGCCCAAGGCCAAGCCGGTCAGCATCCTGGTGGTGGACGACGACCCCGACTTTGTGCAGGTCACCAGCACCATCCTGACCCAGGAGGGCTACAAGGTGTCGTCGGCGGCCAACGGTACGATGGCGCTGCAGGCCATGAAGGCCAACAAGCCCGACCTGGTCCTGCTCGACGTCATGATGGCCACACCTCTGGAAGGCGTCGGGGTTGCCAAGAGCATGGCTGCCGATCCGGCCCTGAAGGGGATCCCGGTGATCATGGTTTCCAGCATCGACAGCACGCAGTATGCGGATTCGCTGCCCGACGATCTGCACCTCCCCATCGATGCCTGGATCAGCAAGCCTGCCAAGCCGGACCACCTGTTGAACACCGTCCGGCGGTTTATCTCGGTCAAGGGCGAGGCTGGCGACAAGGTTGCGGCCCGCCCGGCCTAGACCTATGGCATTCGAGGAGTGGCACCCGCGAAGGCCGGGTGCCACTCCCTCTCACCTTCGATCTGGGCTGATCGCGGCGAGACCCGATGGGGGCCTGACCGGGCGAATGGCTTTCCGGTTGTGCAGGCCCCTTTGGCTGTCTAGAAAGGGAGAACTATGACTCAACAAGCGGCAATCCGCTTGGAGGGCAGACCTCCGGCAGAGATGAAACCAATTGAGGAAGCCATCGCCCCGTGCTACCAGTGCGGCACCTGCTCGGCTACCTGTCCCACGGCCCACGCCATGGACTACTCGCCGCGGGCGTTGTGGCGCCTGGTAGAGCTCGGGGCCCACGACGAGGTCCTGCGCTCCAACACATTCTGGATGTGCACCGCCTGCTATAGCTGCACGGTACGCTGCCCGCGCGACATTCCCATTTCCGAGTCCATGCGCCAGTTGCGCGAGCTCTACATCCAGCAAGAAGTCGGCCCTTTGCAGGGCGGGCTGAGCGCGATATTGGACGCCGTCGATAGCGTGCACAACATCGCCAACGAGCCCAACGAGACGCGCCTTATCTGGAGCGAGAACCTCCCTGAACGGCCGGCAAACCTCGACGCCCGACAGGCCGAGGTGCTATATTTCGTGGGCTGTGTCGGCGCCCTCTTTCCCCAGACCTACGGCATTCCCCAGAGCTTTGTCCAGATCATGGAACAGGCCGACGTGGACTATGCCGTGCTGGGGGGCGAGGAATGGTGCTGCGGCTACCCGGTCTATGGCGCGGGCATGAAGTCGCGCCTGCGCGAGATCGCCGAGCATCACTGCGCCCGCCTGGCCGAAACGGGAGCCAGGCTGCTCGTCACCACCTGCCCCTCGTGCTACTACACCTGGCACCACCTCTACCCGGAGGTGCTGGGGCGCCCGGTGCCCGTCGAGATCGTCCACGCCAGCGAGCTGATGGCCCGCCTTATCGAGGACGGCAAGCTGGAGCTGGGGCCCGTCGAGGACGTGGTGACCTATCACGATCCGTGCGACCTGGGCCGCAAGAGCGGCGTCTATGACGCGCCGCGCCAGGTGTTGCGCGCCATCCCGGGCCTGACCTTTCTGGAAATGAGCCAGAACCGTGCCGACAGCCTGTGCTGCGGCGGCGGGGGCGACATTGCCATGTACGCCGGCGACGTGTCGGGCGACGTGGCCCAGCGGCGGATGCGCCAGGCGGAAATGACCGGCGCCCGCTACATTGTCTCGGCGTGCCAGCAGTGCAAGCGAACCCTGGCCGATGGCGCCCGCAAGGCGCGCATTCGCATCCGGCCCATCGACTTGACAGAGCTGGTATGGATGTCGATCCAAAATGCCCAGGCAGGCAAGTCCCTCGCCGAGGCGGCGCCTGCCAAACAGCCGAAAGCCGGCAAGCCCCAGAAGTGGGGCGTGCCGCAGCCGGCGCAAGAATGAATCGAGGTGACGGTATGAGCAAACCCAAGATTGGCGTGTACATCTGCCAGTGTGGGTCCAATATCGCCGCCACGGTGAACACCGAGGCGGTGGCCAAGTTCGCCGAGGAGTTGGACGGCGTGGTGTTGGCCCGCGTTAACAAGTACACCTGTTCGGATCCAGGGCAGGCCATCATCCGCAACGACATCAAGGAGTATGGCCTGGATCGGGTGGTGGTCGCCTCGTGCACCCCGCGGATGCACGAGCCCACCTTCCGCCGTACCCTCGACAGCGCTGGCCTGAACCCCTACTACCTGGAGATGGCCAACATTCGAGAGCAGGTGTCGTGGGTGCACAGCGACGTGGAGTCGGCCACGAACAAGGCCAAGGACCTCGTGGCGGGCGCCGTGAACCGGGTGCACCTCCACCAGTCCCTGTACTCCCGCAAGTCCCCCGTCGAGCCGTCGGCCCTGGTCGTCGGCGCCGGCATCGCCGGCATCCAGGCGGCCCTGGACATGGCCGACGCGGGCTACAAGGTCTACCTGGTGGAGCGGGAGCCGTCCATCGGGGGCAAGATGGCCCAATTGGACAAGACCTTCCCCACCCTCGACTGTGCCACCTGAATTCTCGGGCCCAAGATGATGGATGCCGGTCGGCATCCCAACATTGAGCTTCTGAGCTACAGCGAGGTCGTGGAGGTCACCGGGTACGTCGGCAATTTCGACGTCAAGATCAAGAAGAAACCCCGCTACGTGAACGTCGACAAGTGCACGGGCTGCGGGGCCTGCATGGAAGCCTGCGTGTGGCACGACCGTGTCTACAGCGAGTACGAAGTGGGCATGGGCCTGCGCAGCGCGGCCTACATTCCCTTTGCCCAGGCCGTGCCCATGAAGGCGACCATCGATCCCAACTCGTGCCTTTTTCTCACCCGGGGCAAGTGCGCCCAGAAGTGCCTGAAGGCGTGCGAGGCGGGGGCCATCGACTTTGATCAGAAAGAAGAGTTCGTCGACGTCAAGGCGGGAGTGGTCATCCTGGCCACCGGCTACGATCTGACCGATCACCCCTCCCTGGCGCGCTACGGCTATGGCACCTATGACAACGTCATCGACGGCTTGCAGTTCGAGCGCCTGTCCAGCGCCGCCGGCCCGACGGGGGGCAAGATCGTCACCCGCGACGGCCGCGTGCCCGAGACGACGGTCTTCTTGCACTGCATCGCCAGCCGCGACGAGCAGGCGCACGAGTACTGCTCTCGCATCTGCTGCATGTATGGCACCAAGCAAGCCCACCTGGCCAAGGACAAGACGGGGGGCGAGGTGTACCAGTTCTACATCGACATGCGCACCCCCGGCAAGGACTATGAGGAATTCTACAAGCGCATGCAGGAGGAAGGCATCCGCTACGTGCGCGGCAAGGTGGCCGAGGTGCTGCCCGACCCCAGCGGCAGCGGCAAGCTGCTGGTCCGGGGCGAGGACACGCTCTTGAACCGCTATGTAGAGGTTCCCGCCGACCTGGTGGTGCTGTTGACGGCCATCAAGCCGTCCGAAGGGTCCCGCGAGATCGGCAAGCTCTTTGGCGTGTCGGTGGGCAAGGACGGCTTTTTCACCGAAGCGCATCCCAAGCTCAAGCCCGTGGACACGACCACGGCGGGCGTCTTTCTCGCCGGCTGCGCCCAGGGCCCCCGCGACATCCCCGACACCGTGGCCCAGGCCAGCGGTGCCGCGGCGCGGGCGCTCATCTTGCTCAACCAGGGTGAGGTCGAGATCGAGCCCACCGTCGCCGAGGTGGTCAGGGAACGCTGCTCCGGCTGTGGGGAGTGCATCCTGGCCTGTCCCTTCCACGCCATCGAGCGGGTGGAGGGCAAGGCACAGGTCAACGTTGCCCTGTGCAAGGGCTGCGGCACCTGCGTGGGCGCCTGCCTGGCCAAGGCCATCATCGGCCACCACTTTACCGACGAGGCGCTCGTTGCCCAGGTCGAGGGCATCTTTGAGCGGGATCCGATGCCGGTGTGGTAAGGAGTAGGAGACAAGAGAATGAGTGATAACGGATTCGAGCCACGCATTGTGGGATTCCTGTGCAACTGGTGCAGCTATGCCGGTGCCGACGCTGCCGGAACCTCGCGCTTGAAATATGCTTCCAACCTGCGCATCGTCCGCGTCATGTGCTCGGGGCGCGTCTCGCCCGAGCTGGTGGTGCGCACCTTCCGGGAGGGCGCCGACGGAGTGATGGTGCTCGGTTGACACCTGGGCGACTGCCACTATGTTAGTGGCAATCATCGAACCGCCAAGCGGTTCCCCATCTTCCGCAACCTGTTGAGCTACGCCGGCATCGATCCCAGGCGGCTCCACCTGGACTGGGTCTCTTCGTCCGAGGCCGGGCGCTTTGCCGACGTGGTGCAAGAGTTTACCGACGAGATCCGGGCCCTTGGCCCGCTGGAAACGAAAGAGGGGGCCTGAGATGGACCGAGTTTCCCTGGTACGCGACGCAGTAAAAAAGCTGCTGGATAGCGGCGAGGTGGCGGGCGTACTGGCACTGCGGGCCAACTGGCCGGCATCCGCCCCCCATCTGTACCGGCCCGGCGACGACCTGGGCGACCTGGTGTTGTGGCCCAAGTACTCTCTGCCCAAGATCATGGACAAGCTGCTGGACGCCGAGCCCGACGTGCGCCTGGGGATGGTGACCCGCGGCTGTGAGGAGCGCGGCTTAATCGAGATGGCCAAGCACAACCAGGTCGACCTGGGCCGCATCGAGATGATCACGGTGGCCTGCACGGCCGAGGAACGGGACGAGTGCCGGTGTGCCTGGCCCTATCCCAGCCGCATCGACGTGGGCGAAAAGGTGGAGGGCATCGCCGACAAGCTGGTGGCGGAGCACGAAGCGCTCTCCCTGGAGGAGCGGACCGCCTTCTGGCAGAAGCAGTTTGCCCGCTGCGTGAAGTGCTATGCCTGCCGCACGGCCTGCCCCCAGTGTTTCTGCGAGACCTGCGCCCTCGAAGACAAGCTGTGGGTCGAGACCGGCGTGATGGCGCCCCCCTTCCCTTCCTACCACCTCATCCGCGCCTATCACACCGTGGCCAAGTGCGTGGGCTGCACCGAGTGCGAGCGAGCCTGCCCGGCGGATATTCCGCTGACGGTGCTCTATACCCTGCTGCGCCGCGACGCAGAATCGATGTTTGGCTACGTGCCGGGGCGCAGCGTCGAAGACCAGCCACCGTTGGTGGTCGAGACGTTGTGGTAAGGAGTGTGAACCCTGTGGAATACAAGAACGTTCTGACCACCTGTGTCTATTGCGGTACCGGCTGCGGGCTCTACCTGGAGGTGCTGGATGGCAAAGTGGTGGGCACAATACCTGCCAAGAACCATCCCGTCAACGAGGGCAAGCTGTGCATCAAGGGCTGGAACGCCCACGCCTTTGTGCATCATCCCGAGCGCCTGACCACACCCCTCATCCGCGACAAGAAGGGCGGGGAGCTGCGGCCGGCCTCCTGGGACGAGGCGCTGGACCTGGTGGCGTCTCGCCTGAACCAGGTCAAGGCCGAACACGGGCCCGATGCCGTTGGGTTCTTGTCCTCGGCCAAGTGCACCAACGAGGAGAACTATCTGCTTCAGAAGCTGGCGCGCTCGCTGGTGGGGACCAACAACGTCGACCACTGCGCCCGCCTCTGACACGCCCCCACCGTGGCCGGTCTGGTCACAGCGTTTGGCAGCGGGGCGATGACCAACAGCATCCCCGAGTTCGAGGAATACACCGACTGCTTCCTCATCATCGGCTCCAACACCACCGAGGCCCATCCGCTCATCGCCACCCGGGTGATGCGCGCCCAGCGCCGGGGGGCCAAGGTGATCGTCGTGGACCCGAGAGACACCCAGATCGCCCGCATTGCCGATCTCCATCTGCAGCATCGGCCGGGTACCGATGTGGCGTTCATCAATGGCATGATGCACATCATCATCGGCGAGGGCCTGTACGACGAGGAATTCGTGGCGAACCGCACCGAGGGCTTCGAGGAGCTGAAGGCGGCGGTTGCCGACTACACGCCCGAGCGCGTCGAAGCCATCACCGGCATTCCGGCGGACCTCCTGGCCGAGGCGGCGCGCGCGTACGCCGGGGCGAGTAACGGCGCCATCCTGTACACCATGGGCATCACGCAGCACACCACGGGCGTGGACAATGTCCTGTCCTGCGCCAACCTGTCCATGCTGACGGGCAACATCGGCAAGCCGGGTACGGGCGTGAACCCCCTGCGCGGCCAGAACAACGTCCAGGGCGCCTGCGACATGGGCGGCCTGCCCAACGTCTATACCGCGTACCAGGCGGTGACGAACGAGGCCATCCAGGAAAAGTTCCAGAAGGCCTGGGGCTCGACAGCGCACACGCGCGTCGGCCTGACTGTCACGGGCATGTTGGACGCGGTCCATCACGGCAACATGAAGGCGCTGTGGATCATGGGCGAGAACCCCATGGTGTCGGATCCTGACTTGACCCACGTTCAGGCGGCGCTGGAGGAGTGCGAGTTTCTGGTGGTGCAAGACATCTTTCCCACCGAGACGGCCGCCCTGGCCGACGTCGTACTGCCCGGCACCACCTTTGCCGAGAAGGACGGCACGTTCACCGGCACGGACCGGCGCATCCAGCGCATTCGCAAGGCCATCGAGCCCGTGGGCGATTCCCGCCCCGACTGGCTGATCATCTCCCAGGTGGCCCAGCGGATGCAGGGCTCCAACGGCGGAGACGCGCCCTATGCCGGCTGGTCCTACGCCTCGCCGGCCGAGATCTCGCAAGAGGTCAGCGCCCTGTCGCCCTCTTACGCCGGCGCCACGTACGAGCGGCTGGAAGAGCTCGGTCACCTGCAGTGGCCGGTGCCCTCGACGGAGCATCCGGGCACCGCCTACCTGCACAAGGACAAGTTCAGCCGCGGCCTGGGCCACTTTAGCCCCATCGCCTTCAAAGAGCCGGCCGAAATGCCCGACGCGGAGTATCCTTTGATCCTGACCACGGGCCGCATGATGTTCCACTACCACACCGGCAGCATGACCCGGCGCTCCGAAAAGCTGGATCGGGAGGTCCCCGAGGGCTATGTCGAGATGAGCCCCGAGGATGCCCGGCGCCTGGGCGTGAACAAGTCGGACAAGGTGCGCGTCATCAGCCGCCGCGGCGAGATCGAGACGCGGGCGTGGATCACGCGCCGCGTGCCGCCCGGGCTCCTGTTCATCCCCTTCCACTTTGCCGAAGCGGCGGCCAACGTCCTGACCAACCCGGCCCTGGACCCGGTGGCCAAGATCCCCGAGTACAAGGTTGCCGCCGTGCGAGTAGAAACCGCCGCCTGATGGGGCGGATGAGTCAAAATCACGGGGTAGATTGGCAGAAGCGTCGAGCCAATGCCAATCTACCCCTTTCGTGAGGATGCACAACATGACGAACGCTGAGCAGAGCGGGCAGCGCATACTGGTTGTCGACGACGAGCAAGGCCTGCGCGAAGGGTGCCGGCGAGTCCTGGGCCGGTACCACTTCCAGGTGGACCTGGCCGCTACGGGGCGCGAGGGCCTGACTCTTTTTCGGCAGAACCGCCCGGACCTGGTTCTCCTGGACGTGATGATGCCCGACGTGAGCGGCATCGAGCTGATGAACACCCTGCGCACCGACGACCCGGACATCGTGTGCATCATTATCACCGGCTACGCGACGGTGGAGCTGGCCGTGGAGGCCATGAAGCTCGGCGCCTACGACTTTATCGCCAAGCCCTTCTCCGACGACAACCTGTTGCTGGCCGTGGAAAAGGGGCTGGAAAAGCGCCGGCTGGAGCAAGAAGCGCGGCGTATGCAACGGGCCGAGGAAGAGGCGCGCCGCCTGAACCAGGAAAAGGCCATGCTCGAGGAGCTGGACCGGATCAAGACCGCCTTCATGCGCAAGGTGGCCCACGAGCTCCGGGCGCCCATCGCCGCCATCCAGAGCTTTCTCGTCTCGATCCTGGCGGGCTATGGCTCGCCCGAGGTGCAGCACGAGATGATGGAACGGGCGGTGCTCAGGTCGGGCGAGTTGCTGGACCTTGTCAACGACCTGCTGAACCTGTCGCGGCTGAAGGACGCCAAGGTGGAGCTGAAGAAGCAGGAGGTCTCGCTGCAAAAGGTCCTGGATGACGTCCTCAGCCTGCACGCCGCCGATGCCGAGCAAAAACGCATCCGCCTGGACGTGACCTGCGAGGAGTGCCCGCCCATCCTGGCCGATCCCGGCCACATCAAGCAGCTCTGGACGAACCTCATCAGCAACGCCATCAAGTACACGCCCGAGGGGGGCAGCGTGCGGGTCCACCTGCGCCCCGAGGCTGGCGAGGTGGTGGGCGACGTCGAGGACACGGGCATTGGCATCGGTCCCGACGACCTGCCCCGCCTCTTCGAGGAGTTCTTTCGCACCGAACAGGCCAAGGCCTTTGCCCAGTATGGCACCGGGCTGGGCCTGTCCATCGTCCGCCAGATCGTCACCGAGTGCGGCGGCGACATACAGGTGAAATCGGAGGTGTCCAGGGGCACGCGGTTCACCTTCCGCCTGCCGGCCGCCCCGGCCCCTGCATAGCAACGGCGTCCGCGCCACAGGCACCGCAGCAGACGACGAGCGGGCAGGGCCCCTGGGGCCCTGCCCGCTCGTCGCGTCTCAACTCGTCGCGTCTCGGCTAGATCGTCCCGAATCCGACCTCGGAGGTGGGCGGCATCCCGGACAGCTTCAGGGGTAGGGTGATGGTAAAGGTCGTCCCCTTGCCCTCTTCGCTCTGCACCTGGATCTGGCCGCGGTGCATCTTGACGATGCCATAAACGATGGCCAGGCCGAGGCCCGTACCCTTGCCCAGCGGCTTGGTGGTGTAGAACGGGTTGAACAGCTTGGCGCGGTTCTCCTCCGAGATGCCCGTGCCCTGGTCGGCCACCGAGATCCTGACCCCCTGGCCCAGGGGCGCCAGGCGGGTGGTGATGGTCAGCGTTCCGCCGCCCTTGGACTCCATGGCTTCCGCCCCGTTTTCCATGAGGTTGATAAAGACCTGCTGCAGTTGCAGGGGATCGGCCTGGATGTCGGGCACCTCCGGGTCCAGCTCCAGGGCGAGGCGCACGTTCTTGAACTTCGGGTTCGGCGCCTGCTCCTCGGCCATGCGGCGGAGCAGGTCGTTCAGGTCCGTGGGGCGGGCCATGATCTGGTTCTGCCGCGCAAAGTCCAGCAGGTTGCGGACGATGGACTTGCAGCGGTTGGTCTCGGCGATCACCCGCTCCAGGTCATCGCGGTGCGGGTCCTTCTCGGGCGTCTCTTTGAAGACGACGTTGGAATAGAGCAGGATGGTGCCCAGGGGGTTGTTCAGCTCGTGGGCCACGCCGGCGGCGAGCTGGCCCATGGACGCCAGTTTTTCCTTCTGGAGCAGCTCTTTCTGGGTTTCCTGGAGGGTCTCGGCCATGTTCTCGAAGGCGCGCAGCAGCTTTTGCTGGGTCTCTTGCAGGGCTTCAACCATGCTGTTAAAGGTGCGGCCCAACACGGCCAGCTCGCCCTGGCCCCGGGGATGGACCCGCGCGGTCATGTCGCCCTGGGCGACCCGCTGGTTGGCCCGCACCAGCTCGGCGATGGGCCGCAGGATGACCCTGGAGACCGGGATGGCAATCACCCCGGCCAGGACGATGGAGACGAGAGCAATGAGGGCCACCTGGTTGGACATGCTGGTGGACAGGGACCGCAGGCCCGACTCGAGGGCCCCGACATAGATGCTGCCTACGACGTCGCCGGTATAGCTGCGCAGCGGCTCGTAGCGCGTGATGTACCACTTGTCGACGACGTA
>DAOUHB010000120.1:0-2333 GCA_034428935.1 Anaerolineae bacterium
CAACGAGCCCAAGACCTATGACCAGGCCCTCCGCGAGCTGGAGATCGACGTCCCTGTCGCCGCCTGCCGCCTGGTGGGCAGCCGCCTCGAGTTTCGCCTGTATGGCGGCCGCGTCCTCTACTGGCCACCTGCCGCCGGCGACCAGCCGCCCGCAGCGAGACGCAAAAAGAAAGGAAAGTGACCCATGATCGAACCCATCCACACCACCGGCCTTGTAACCCTCGTCAGCAAAGACGACCAGGTCGACCAAACCACCTACGGCCGCAAAGCCAAGCTCGACCTGGCAACCGCCGCCGGCCTGCCCGCCGGCACACCCCTGTCCGGCGAGCTCCTGCGCCTGCTGCTGCTTTCCCGCGAGGGCGGCACCGGCACCGTCCAGAAACCCGCCGGCACCCTCTTTCTGTTCACCGCCGAGCCCGACGTCTCCCCCGGCGACCAGGCCCTCGACGACGGCGACTCGTGGGCCGGCGCCTGGGCCGCCGTCAGCGTCGCCACCACCGACTGGCAAGGCGACGACTCCGGCGCCCTGGCCATCATCCTCGCCGACCCCATCCCCTTCCACGCCATCAGCGCCCTATGGGCCGCCTGGCTTCACGGCGACGCCACCACCCTTAACATCGAAGAGGGCGACGAGGAGACCATACACATCAATGCCTGGTTCCGGCGGGAGAGCTGACAGCCCGCCGGCCGCATCCCGGCCCCGGCGAGAGCGAAAACCCGGCCGCGGAAAACACACGCGTTGGGAATCCGAATCAATGGGACCCAAAATTTCGGTTTGGTTTCTAGAAAGGAGCCTTCTCCATGCCAAGCAAGCAAACAACCGTCACCAGCTTGACCATCCTCTGCCTCTTGTCCGGTCTCTTCCTGGGTGCGTGTGCCATCCCTCGCATCGTCCAGGTAGAGCCCGAGCCCGCCATGCAGACCCGGGGCAGCGCCAACATTGAGGGCATCACCCACTTTAACAACCTGTCCACCGGCGACCTCACGGTCACCGGCGATACAGCGTTGGCCGGTCTCGCCGTCACCGGCGCCGCCGTCCTGGATGACACAGTGGTCACCCTTTCGGCCGATACAACCCTCACACCCACAGCCAGCTTCTATCACGTCAGCGCCACCAAGGCCGTCACCATCACCCTGGCAGCCTGCAGCGCCAACGGCCAGCTACTCTTCCTCTTCGGCGACGACAATCAGACCGTCACCATCGCCGACAGCCACATTCGCACCACCACCGGCTCAGCGCTCACCCTGGGACAATATGACCTTATCCTGTTCGCCTGCGCTGACACCGAATGGATCGAGCTCGCCCTGGCTGCCGACTCGTAACCCGTGACCCCGTGGCGGGAGCCGGAAATTTTCCGGTTCCCGCCCTGTCACACTTTCGACACAAAGGGGGATACCGTGCCCACCATAGACGAACTTGCCGATCGCGTCCAGGTCCTGTTGAACGATACCGGGGCCGCCATCTGGGACCATCTTGCCATACAACAATGGCTCGTTGACGGCCTGCGCGAGTACTCCATCCACTTTCCGCGAACCCGCTACATGAGCGCGCTTACAGTGCCCGGCGAGCAAAAGCTCGACATGCCCGAAGACTTCATAGCAGCGCTGGAGGTCGAGTATCCCCGCACCGACGCCCCACCCCATCGCTACCTGCAGCGCCTGGCTCGCAGCCATCCCGATTTCTGGCAGCGAGATTGCTATTACGACGTCGAGCCCTCCAACGCCAACCCCGACAGCTCCTCCACCCTCTACCTGTCCGCCGTTCCCAACGGAGAATCCCTGGGGCTCACCTACACCGCCTTCCATCAGCCCATGTATGCCGACGGCCTGCCCACCATCCTCAAAGTAACCGCTGCAAGCCAACATGAGCACATCATCGAACAGTATGCCGTCTGGCAAGCCCACGTCCACCGCCTGGCAACCGAAGTACAGAACCCCGATCTCACCATCCGGCTGATGCAACAATACAAGCTCGCCGTCCAGGCCACCGAGGCCTCCTACCGAACCTCGCTCCGCGACGCCATGAAAGCCCGCGCCGCCAGCGGCTGGACCGGGCCATGGAAAGCAGACGTACACGACCGCATATACTGACAGCTCACGGCAACGGCTTGTAGTAACGGCTTCAGCCGTCCAGTTCGTAGTAACGGCTTCAGCCGTTCAGCCGTCAGCCGTTCAACCGTTCGTAGTAACGGCTTCAGCCGTTAGAAAGGAAAGGACAACCCATGAACCAACTCGCCACCCTGACCGGAATCCTATTGCTCGCCACCCTCACCGAGGCCCTGGTCGAATACCTCGCCAAGCCCTGGCTCAGGCTCGCCGGCCGCGACGCTCAG
>DAOUHB010000121.1:0-6153 GCA_034428935.1 Anaerolineae bacterium
TTGCGCCCTCTCCGATGCTCGGGAACGGCTTCCAGGCTACGACGGACACCGGCCAGCATCTCTTTGAACTTCACAGGCTCGGTCATAGGCCGCACTCCTACGTCTCAAGTATGGCCCCTTCCTCCCCTCGGCACCTCCGATTATACCACATTTCCAAATTTAGAATTGCTGCCGCCCCGCTCCCCTTCTCCCTGTTTGACTCACCCTTGTTTTCTGTGTTACAATCCCAAGTAGTGCGTTTTCCATAAGAGGAGAGAACAGGTTCATGCCAGGGACAGATCCAACCAGGAAGGGGGCCGGTCTCGACGGCCTCCACGCGTTCGTCGCCGCCATGCCCAAGGTCGAGCTTCACGTACACCTGGAGGGCAGCATCCGCCCCGCCACTCTCCTCACCCTGGCGGAGCGCAATGGCACGCCGCTGCCCGCCACAGACCTGGAGGGCCTGCGTGACTTTTACCACTTTACCGACTTTGACCACTTTATTCGCGTCTATTTCACCGTCTCGGGCTGCCTGAAGACCGTCGACGACTTTGGCCTCATCGCCTACGAGTTCGGAGCCGACATGGCTCGCCAGAACGTGCGCTATGCCGAGGTCACCTTTACCCCACACACCAACGTCGATTCCACCGGGCTACCTTTTGACGCCATCATGGAGGGCCTGAACGACGGTCGCGCGCGCGCACAGGTCGAGTTTGGCGTCGAGATGGCCTGGATCCTGGACATCGTGCGGAGCATGCCCGAAACCCGCCACGCCGTCGCCTCCTGGGCGGCCGGAGCCCAGGACCGGGGTGTGGTGGGGTTGGGCCTGGGCGGCCCGGAGGTGGGGCATCCCCCGGAGCCCTTTGCCGACGCCTTTGCCGTTGCCCGGGCGGCCGGCCTGCACAGCGTGCCTCACGCCGGCGAGGTAGTGGGGCCAGAGAGCGTGTGGGGTGCCTTGCGCAGCCTGAAGGCCGAGCGCCTGGGCCACGGTGTGCGCAGCGTCGAGGACCCGGCCCTGGTGAGCTATTTGCACGAGCACCAGGTGCCCCTGGAGGTGTGCCCCACCAGCAACCTGCGCCTGGGAGTCTATGATACCTACGCCGTCCATCCCATCCGGCAACTATGGGATGAGGGACTGTGTGTCACCGTCAACTCGGACGACCCGCCCATGTTCGAGACCGACCTGGTTGCGGAGTACAGGGCACTGGCCGCCCACCTCAGGTTCAGCGCCCGGGAGCTGGAGCAGTTGAGCCTCAACGCCCTGCAGGCTAGCTTCTTGCCCGAATCCCGCAAGAGGGAGATGAGAGACAGCTTTCTGTCCGAGTTCCAGCGGCTGCGCGCCCAACATCTGCAAGATGAGGAGGTGGCTTGAGCGGTCTCTTGAGGCCATCCGGCGAGGCGGGAACCTACAAGCGGGACCTCGCCCTGCTCCGCAGGGTCCTGGCCGTGCTCCGCGGCTCGCCAGAACGGGACCAGGTCCTGGCCACGGCCCTGCACGTCATCGTCGAGTCCATGGGCCAGGGATTCGGAGGGTTGCTCCTCGTCAGCCACCCCCAGCACCCGGGGCTGGAGGTGGCAGCCAGTGCCGGGCTGCCGGAGGCCGAACTGCCCCGCTGGGTGTTCCCCAGGGGCTGTCCTTGCAGCCAGGCTCTGCAGTCGGGCTTGCCGCTCTTCGAAGCCCGAACCGGGGCCTGTTGTGCGGGCCAGGCATCCATCCTCGATCCGCATGGCTGCCTGTCCATCCCCCTCAAGAGCGCGCAAAGGACGGTAGGCGCCCTCTGTTTGCTTTGTCCCTCCGGCTTCCAGATCGAGGGTTGGGATTTGAGCCTGTGGGAGGATATCGGCTTCCAGATCGGGCAGGTCATTGAGGACGCGTGGCTCAGCGCCCAGGTGCAGCAGGAGCGCGAGCTGCTGCAAACCATTTACGCCGTCAGCGATCAACTGGCCACCAGCCTGGACCTCCCCTGGGTGCTGTCGCGGGTCCTCGACCTGTCCATTTTCGCCACCGACGCCCGCGACGGCAGTATCTTTATGCTGCCTTCCAGCCGAGGATGCACCGCGCGCATCCTGCGGCGCGATCTACCTGCCGACGAGGCCGAGGTCGCCATCAACCAGGTGCTGGCCAGGGGCCTGGCCGGCTGGGTGATGCGGCACCATGAAGGGGCCATCGTCGCCGATACCAGTTCGGACCCACGCTGGCTGAACCTTCCAGACGACGCGGATCCCCCGGGATCGGCCCTGGCCGTGCCCCTGGTGGCCGGCGGGCGGGTAATGGGTATCATCACCCTGGATCACGATCAGCCCGGCCATTTTCAGCCGCGTCACATGTGGCTGCTGACGGCCGTGGCCCACCAGGCCTCAACCGCCCTGGAAAAGGCGCGACTGCACGACGAGGTCAGCCGCCTGGCAGAGGTCCTGGCCCAGCGCGTCAAGGAGCGTACCCAGGAGCTGGAGATAGCCCAGGCACAACTGATTCAGGCGGAAAAGCTGGCAGCCCTCGGCGAGCTGGCCGCCGGTATCGCCCACGAGATCAACAACCCCCTCCACGTCCTCCAGGCCTACATGGAGTTTATGGCCGGCCAGATCGAGCCCGGGAGTCCGTTCCTGGGCTACCTGGAAACGATGGGAGGGGCACTCCAAAGCATCGCCCGCCTGGCCGGACAACTGCGCGACTTCTCGCGGCCCGCCGAGGGCCACCGGCAGCCGATTCAGCTCGACGACCTTCTGGGGAACGTGCTGCGCCTGGCGAGCAAAGAGCTTATGCACTGCAAGATCGACCTTGTGGAGAACTACCTGCCACACCTGCCGCCGGTGATGGGCGATGCCCGCCAGTTGGAACAGGTCTTTTTGAACCTGATCCTCAATGCCCGGGACTCGATGCCGGGCGGAGGCAAGCTCAACATCGAAACCGGGATGGAGGCGGATTCGGTTTACGTTCACTTTGGCGACACGGGGGTCGGCATTCCGGCCGAGACGTTGCCTCGCATATTCGAGCCCTACTTTACAACCAAGGCCGACCGGGGCACCGGGCTGGGCCTGGCCATCTGCCAGCGTATTGTGACGCAGCACGGCGGCAAGATCGCGGTCTCGAGCGTTCCGGATGAGGGCAGCATCTTTACCGTCCACCTACCCGTTTTCACTTCCGACAACCTGGGGCCCGCGGCCGTCCGCAGTACCCTGGAAGAGAGTGGGGCCGGGCGGCCGTAGCCACTATGAACCAACGCGCTGGATCGGGTTTCAAGTACCTGGACCTGATCACGGCTCTTTTTGTAACCGTTCTCCTCATCAGCAACGTCGCTTCGACCAAGATCCTGCAACTGGGGCCCTTTACCTTTGACGGCGGAACCATTCTCTTTCCCCTCAGCTACATCTTTGGCGATGTGCTGACCGAGGTCTATGGCTACCGCCGCAGCAGGCGAGTGATCTGGATCGGGTTTGGCTGCGCAGCTCTCCTGGTCCTGGTCCTGTCCATCGTGGGCGCGCTGCCGCCTGCCGCCGACTGGGAACACCAGGAAGCTTACGAGGTCATCCTGGGCGCGACGCCGCGCATCGTCCTGGGCTCGCTCATCGCTTACTTTGCCGGCGAGTTCAGCAACTCGTACGTGCTGGCCAGGATGAAGGTCTGGAGTCAGGGCCGCTGGCTGTGGACGCGCACCGTGGGCAGCACCGTCGTGGGACAGGCTGTGGACACGACGTTGTTCGTGACCATCGCCTTTGCCGGCACCCTGCCCTGGCCTCTTTTCTGGAGCATCATCGCATCCAACTATGTCTTCAAGGTCGGGCTGGAAGCGGCCATGACCCCGGTGACCTACCGGGTGACCGGCTTTTTGAAACAGGCGGAAAACGCAGACGTGTACGACGTCGAGACCGATTTCAACCCCTTCAAGGTCAGGCTCTAGACCTGGCCAGGGAAAAGGACGGAAGAGGATTATGACGTACGATCCGGAAGAACCAACCGGCGCGGATGAGGAGTGGGAGTCGGAGGAGCCCCTGGGCGAGGACATGGTGCTGCCTGCCGAGCCCGAGCTGCCAGCCGATCATCGCTCCGGGTTCGTGGCCGTGGTGGGCAAGCCCAACGTGGGCAAGTCCACCTTGATGAACGCCTATCTGGGACAAAAAATCGCCATCGTCTCGCCCAAGCCGCAGACGACGAGGAACCGGCTCCTGGGTATCCTCACCCTGGAGCGGGAGCGGGGCGACGTGGCCGACGCGCAGGTGATATTTGTCGATACGCCCGGCATTCACCGGCCGCTGCACAAGCTGGGCGAGTATATGGTCGATCAGGCGGTCCGCGCCATCCCCGACGCCGACCTGGTGCTCTTCATGGTCGACGTCTCGCGTCCGCCCAACGACGAGGACCGGGAGATCGCTGCCATCCTCCAGCGACAGCGCGAGCTGCCCGTCCTCCTGGTGCTGAACAAGGTCGACCTGGTAGGCGAGGGCCAGCCGGGCTATGCCGCCGACTACCAGGCCCTGGGCGAGGTTCGCGACTCGATCGCGATCTCGGCCCTCGAAGGTGAGAACCGCGACCGCCTGCTGGAGATGATCCTGGAGCAGCTGCCCCTGGGGCCGCGCTATTACCCCGAAGAGCAGATCACCGACCAGCAGCTCCGCTTCATGGCCGCCGAGTTGGTGCGAGAGGCGGTGATGATGCACCTCCGGCAAGAGATCCCCTACTCGGTGGCCGTCATCGTCGATCAGTTCAAGGAGCGGAGCGAGGATCTGACCTACATCAGCGCCAACATCCTGGTCGAGCGTGACACGCAAAAGGCCATCATCCTTGGGCAGGGGGGCACGATGATCAAGCGCATCGGGCGCGACGCCCGGCGCCAGATCGAAGAGCTCCTGGGCACCCGCGTCTTCCTGGAGTTGTGGGTCAAGGTGCGCAAGAAGTGGCGGGCCGACGAGCAAGAGCTGCGGCGGCTGGGCTACGCCACGCCCGGACGCGGAGGCTAGAACGCGCGCACCATCCCCGGCGCGCCCGCCAGGGTCGGCCCGGCAGGTGTGGGCGGGCAGGGACGGCCGCGAGCCGTCGTGGAGGGAGGGCCATCCATGGGGAAGCGACTCATTCTGGTCGTCGTTCTGCTGGCCGCGGCCTGCGGCCCGGCCGCGAGCACGGCAGCGCCCCCATCCGCGCCGGTTGCCGTGACGCCGCTGCCAACGCCCGCCACCAGCGGTGACACGTCGCTCGAGGCTGCCCTGGCCGGCCGCCGCTCGGTGCGCGAGTTCGACGACCGGCCCCTGACCGCCGCCGAGCTGGGCCAACTGCTGTGGGCAGCCCAGGGGATCACCGACCCGCGCGGCTACAGGACCGCGCCATCGGCCGGGGCGCTCTACCCGCTCGAGATCTATGTCGCGACCGCCGGCGGCCTCTATCACTACCAGCCCGCCCGGCACGCGCTGGCCGTGGTGGGCCGGTCGGACGTGCGCCAGGCGCTGTATCAGGCTGCCCTGCGCCAGGCGGCCGTCAGCCAGGCGCCGGCCGTGTTTGTCATCGCCGCCGTCTACGAGCGGACCGCCATCAAGTACGGGGCCGAACGCAGCCCCCGCTACGTCCACCTGGAGGCCGGTCACGCCGCCCAGAACATCCTGCTCCAGGCGGTGACCCTGGGGCTGGGAGCGGTGCCCATCGGCGCCTTTGACGACGAGGCCATCCAGGAAGCCATGGGTCTGCCGGCCGAAGAGCAGCCCCTGTACGTTATCCCTGTTGGGCGGCCCTGACCAGGGCCAAGGAGGTTGGTCGATGAAACAGCGCCAGGATGCTCCCGGGCTCGTCAAGCCTTCCACCCGGGCCTTTCGCCAGGAGGCCCGCCGGACGCCCGGCTACTCTCTCTTTGACTTGCTCCACGGCTACGTCTATGCCCGCTGGCCCTACTTCTACATCGGCATCGGCCTGGGCAAACACCCGCTGGTCCGCGTCCTGGGGCCGGCCGTGCGCCTCGTGGGCCGGCTGCTCCCCAAGGGCCAGGACGGCGCCGGCGGGGGCACTGTTGCCGACGGGTATCACGGCAAGGTCGTGCCCCTGGAGGCCGCGACGCAGCTCGTCACCGTCCAGGAGGACGTGGACCTGGGCGACCTGGAGCAGACCATCCCCTATCCCGTGGCCCGCGACATCGTGCTCAAGAACCCCGATCACATAGTCGCCCTCGAATGCCCCTGCCGCAGCGCCCGCGA
>DAOUHB010000122.1:0-33027 GCA_034428935.1 Anaerolineae bacterium
GTTTCTTGTCGGTGCCCATGGCCTGCCAGACCTGCTCCGGGTCGTAGCCGCCATAGCCCGTGGGCAGCCCCAGGCGCCCGAGCACGGCAGCCACGCGGGGGGGCAGGCCCGGATCGCACAGCCCCAGCCGGGCGGCCAGGCGGGCAGAGGCCACGAGGCCGGCGGCCACCGCCGCGCCGTGGGGCAGCGCATAGTTGCTCAGCCGCTCCAGGGCGTGGCCAAAGGTATGTCCCAGGTTCAGGGTTGCCCGCACCCCGCGCTCGTAGGGGTCCGCCTGGACGACGCCCACCTTGACGTCGACGGCCCGGGCGACGATCCAGGGCAGGGGCGCCGGTCCGTGCTCCTCGATCTGCCGAAAGAGCAGCGGATCGCCGATGATGCCGGTCTTGACCGCCTCGGCCAGGCCGTTGGCCAGCTCGGCCGGGGGCAGGGTGCCCAGGGTTTCAACGTCGGCCACCACCAGGGACGGCTGTTTGAAGGCGCCCACCAGGTTCTTGCCCTGGGGCAGGTCGACGCCCACCTTGCCGCCCACGCTGGAATCGACCATGGCCAGCAGCGTGGTGGGCAGTTGCACCAGGGGCACGCCGCGCAGGTAGGTGGCGGCCGCCAGGCCGGCCACGTCGCCCACGACGCCGCCCCCCAGGGCCAGCACCACCCCCTGGCGGTCCAGGCCTGCCTCCACGAGGGCGCCGTACAGGTCCCGCAGCGTGTCCAGCGTCTTGTGTGCCTCGCCGTCGGGAATCTGGCAGACGGCGGGTGCGAAGCCCGCGGTCCGCAGGGCCGCCAGCAGCGCGGCACCGTGGAGGGCCATGACCGTGGGGTTGGTCACCACGGCCGCGCCGCCGGCCAGTCCGGCCTCGCGCAGCAGGGCGCCGGCCCGCGGCAGAAGGCCCCGCCCCAGGCGGATGCTGTAGTCGTTGCCCTCGCCCGCGGACGGCATCGAGACCGGGATGGCCGTGGCCGCCGGCTCCCGGCCGCGGACCAGGGCCAGCACCCGGTCCGCCACCTCGTCCACGCCCAGGCCGGTGGTGTCCACCTGGAGGGGGAACGCGCGATAGGCTGCCGCCCGCTCGGCCAGCAGCCGATCGATGGCCTGCCCGGCGTCGCCGGCCAGGAGCGGGCGCTCGTCGCCGCCTTCCACGCGGCGCCGGATCTCGTCGGGCGAGGCCTGGAGGCAGACGACGGGCCCGCTGGCGGCCAGGATCTCCCGGTTGTCGGCGGCCAGCAAGGCGCCGCCGCCCGTGGCAACCACCAGGCCCTGCCGCGCGGCCAGCTCCCGGCACAGGGCGGCCTCCATGCGGCGAAACGTCGCCTCTCCCACGCGGGCAAACATGTCGTGGATGGAGCAGCCCGCCCGCGCCTCGATCTCGGCGTCCATGTCGAAGAAGGGCCGGCCAAGCCGCCGGGCGAGCTCGCGGCCGGCGGCCGTCTTGCCCGTCCCCATAAAGCCGGTGACGACCAGGTTACTCGAATCGCCAGGGAACATTGTCCATCTCCAGGTCGGCCAGGCGCGCCCGGCGCAGGGCGGCCAGGCGCGGGCGCATCTCGTCCAGGCTGTCGCCCCCCAGCTTTTCGATGACGGCGCCGGCCAGGACAAAGGCAACCATCGCCTCGCCCACGACGACGGCGCGGGGCACGGCGCAGATGTCCGAGCGTTCGTAGCGGGTGGCCGCTGGTTGCCCGCTGGCCAGGTCCACCGAGCGCAACGGCGTCAGCGTGGTCGAGATGGGCTTCATGGCCGCCCGCAGCACCAGGGGCTGGCCCGTGGTCACGCCGCCCTCCAGGCCGCCGGCGCGGTTCGCGGCGCGCAGCAGGCGGCCCTCCTCGACCAGAATCTCGTCGTGCACCTCGGTGCCCCGCCGCCCGGCGTTCTCAAAGGCCGGGCCCACCTCCACACCCTTGATGGCCGGAATGGAGCCCAGGGCGCCGAGCAGGAGGGCGTCCAGCTTGCGGTCCCAGTGGACGTGGCTGCCCAGGCCGGGCGGCAGGTCCAGGGCAACGACCTCAAAGACGCCGCCCAGGGTGTCGCGCTCGGCCATGGCCTGGCGGATGGCGGTGTGCATCGCTTCGGCGGCGGCGCCGTTGGGGCAGCGCACGTCGTTCTCCTCGGCCCGGATCAAGCGCTCCGGGTAGGCCATGTCATCGGGCAGCGCGGCCCGCACAGCGCCGATCTGCACGACGTAGCCGCCCACGCTCACGCCCAGCTCGGCCAGCAGACGGCGGCAGATGGCGCCCACGGCCACGCGGGCGGCCGTCTCCCGGGCGCTGGCCCGCTCCAGCGACAGCCTCAGGTCGCGATAGCCGTACTTGACCGCCCCCACCAGGTCGGCGTGCCCGGGCCGGGGAATCGTCATGGGCTTGACGTCGCGCTCTCGCCAGTTGGCCCAGTCCCGGTTCTCGATGCGCAGGGCGATGGGCGCGCCCGTGGTGCGGCCGTTCATCACGCCGCCCTCCAGGTGCGCCCGGTCGTCCTCGATGTGCATCCGCCCCCCGCTGCCAAAGCCCTGCTGCCGCCGCCGCAACTGGGCGTCGATCTCGCCGGCAGCCAGGGGCAGCCCGGCAGGCATTCCCTCCAGGATGGCAGTTAGGCCCGGGCCGTGGGATTCGCCCGCGGTCAGAAATCGGAGCATGGCTTCCCTCCTCACGCCGGCACCAGCCGCACAAAGCGCCGCTTGCCCACCCGCAGCACCTGCCCCCGGGCGGCGACCACGGCCCCCACGTCGGCGACGGGGGCGCCGTCGAGGCTCACGCCACCTTGCTCCACGAGCCGCCGGGCCTGGCTCTTGGTCCTGGCCAGGCCGGCGGCCACCAGCAGGTCGGCGATGGGCAGGGGCTGCGCCAGGCCAAAGGCCGGCATCTCTTCCGGCGCCTCGCCCCTCTGGTGCACCCGCTCAAAGTGCCGGGCGGCGTCATCGGCCGCCTCGCTTCCGTGGAAGCAGTCCACGATCTCCCAGGCCAGTCGCTTCTTGGCCTCCATGGGGTGCATCCGCCCGGCGGCCAGGTCGCCCTCGATCTCGGCCACCCGGGCCGGGGTCCAGCGGGTGACCAGGCGAAAGTACTGTCCCATTGCGCCGTCGGGCAGGCTCATGACCTTGCCGTACATCACCTTGGGCGGCTCATCAATGCCGATATAGTTGCCCATGCTCTTGGACATGCGCACCCGGCCGTCGGTGCCCACCAGGATAGGAAAGGTGAGGCACACCTGGGGCCGCTGTCCCAGGGCTTCCTGGAGCTTGCGGCCGGCCAGGAGGCTGAAGAGCTGCTCGGTGCCGCCGAGCTGGACGTCGGCCTCCTGGGCCACGGCGTCGTAACCCTGCAGCATGGCGTACAGGAGCTCGTGCAGCCAGACGGGCTCGCCGCGCTCCATTCGCCGGGCCAGGTTCTCGCGGGCCAGGAACTGCTGCATCGTAAAGTTCCCCGCGAGCCGGATGATGGCCGGCAGGTCCAGGCGGCCCAGCCACTCGCTGTTGTAGCGGACCCGCGTCCGCTCGCGGTCCAGGATCAGGAAGGCCTGCCTGGCGTAGGTGCGGCTGTTCTCGGCGATCTGTTCCGGGCTCAACTGCGGCCGCAGACCCTCCTTGTCGCTGGGATCGCCGACGAGGGTGGTCATGTCGCCGATGAGAAAGGTGACCTCGTGGCCCAGGTCCTGGAACTGGCGCAGCTTGCGCATGGTGATGGTGTGGCCCAGGTGCAGGTCGGGCCGGGTGGCGTCGTAGCCGCAGTAGACGCGCAGGGGGCGGCCCTCGGCCAGGCGCTGGCGCAGCTCCGCGGCCATGGTCTCCCCGATCTGTGGGTCTCCGAACTCGGTGCCCTGCATCAGCAGGGCCACCTGTTCATCCAGCTTTATGGTCATCGTCCTACCTCCTCAGATCTCCCGGCCGGAGCCGGTACAGCGGGCCTGCCTGCACGTGTGCTGATCTTTACATAACCGTCGAGGGCGCAGCGCCCAGCGCCTGCCGGGCCGCCTGCCACATCACCTCCAGGGGCGCCGGCTGCCCGGTCCACAGCTCGAAGGACAGGGCGCCCTGGTGTACCAGCATGCCCAGGCCGCCCACCGCCGCGGCGCCGGCGGCGCGGGCCCGGGCCAGCAATCGTGTCTCGGCCGGACTGTAGACCAGGTCGTACACCGTCCAATGGGCGGGCAGGGGCAGCGGCTCGGGCCAGGGAGAAGCCCCGGCCGCTGCCCCCATGCCCAGCGGCGTAGCATTGACCAGCAGGTCTACAGCGTCGGGCTCGAGGGCGTCCGGGGAAGGGATGACCCGGGCGCGCGGCCCTCCTGCCGGGCCCAGCTCGGCGACCAGGCGCCGGGCCGTCTCGGCCGTCCGGTTATGGATGGCGACGCGGCAGCCGGCGGACAATAGGGCGTGGACCACGGCCCGGGCCGCTCCTCCAGCACCCAGCACCAGGGCCGCCGCGCCCTCCGGCTCAAACCCCCCCTCGCGCAGGGCGCCGATAAAGCCGGCGGCGTCGGTGTTGTGGCCGGCCCAGCCCTCGTCCTGCAGCACCAGGGTGTTGGCGGCGCCGATGGCCCGCGCCTCGCCTGCCACCCGGCCCAGGAAGGGCAGCACCGCCTGCTTGTGGGGTACGGTGACATTGGCCCCCCGGTAACCCCGGGCGGCGAGCCCCGCGAGCAAGCTACCAACCTCGCCCGGGGGCGCGGGCAGCAGGTCATAGTGCCAGTCGAGCCCCAGGGCCTGGAAGGCTGCGTTCTGCATGGCCGGCGAGATGCTGTGCTCCACCGGCCAGCCGATGAGGCCGGCGCGCGTCTCCTCGCCGCTCATGGCGCGATTCGCCCTCCCAGGCCGGCCAACAGGGCCTCGAACCCGGGGAAAGAGTCGGGGATGCAGCCGCAGTCGTGGACCACCGTCTCGCCCTCGGCCACGAGGCCGGCGACGACGAGGGCCATGGCCAGGCGGTGGTCGCCGTGGCTGTCGACGGGCGCGCCGCGCAGCCGCGTGGGCCCCTGCACCAGGAAGCCATCGGGCCGGGCTTCGATGGCCGCGCCCAGGCGGCGCAGCTCTGCCACGGTCGTCGCCACCCGGTCGGTCTCCTTGACGCGCAGCTCGGCGGCGTCGCGCACCAGCGTCTCTCCCCGGGCTTGCGTGGCGGCCACGGCCAGGATGGGCAGCTCGTCGATGGCCCGTACCACCAGGTCGCCCCCGACCTCGATGCCCCGCAGCCCGGCGCTGCGGACCGCCAGGTCGGCCACCGGCTCTCCCCCGGCGCTGCCCTCGTCCAGGACCTCGATCTCGGCCCCCATGGCCCGCAGCACGTCCAGCAGCCCCGTGCGGGTGGGGTTGATGCCCACGCCCTCCAGGACCACCTCCGAGCCGGGGACCAACGTGGCCGCCACCAGCAAAAAGGCGGCCGAGGAAAAGTCGCCCGGAACGGCCAGGTCCAGGGGCGCCAGGGCCGCCGCGGGGCCGGCGTGCAGCGTGTGCCCTCCATCGCCGGCTCGCGTCGCGACCTCGGCGCCCATGGCGCGCAGCATCCGCTCGGTGTGGTCGCGGGCGGGGCCGGGCACGTGCAGCGTCGTGGGCCCCTCGGCGTACAGGCCGGCCAGGAGCAGCGCGCTCTTGACCTGGGCGCTGGCCACGGGCAGGTGGTATTCGATGCCCCGCAGGGCACCCCCCTGGACGGTCAGGGGCGGCAGCCGCCCGCCGTCGCGACCCAGGACCGTGGCGCCCATGAGGCGCAGGGGCTCGGCCACGCGGGCCATGGGCCGGCGGCGGAGCTGCGCGTCGCCGCTCAGGACGGCGGCAAAGGGCTGGCCGGCGAGAATGCCGGCCAGGAGGCGCATGGTGGTCCCCGAGCGGCCGCAGTCGAGGACGTCGTCGGGCTCTGGCAGGACCATGCCGCGGCCGTGGACCCGCAGCTCCGTGGGCGACAGGACCTCGACCTCGGCCCCCAATGCGCCCGCCACCCGCAGGCTGGCCCGGCAATCGCTGGCCGGCAAAAAGTTGGTCACGCGGGCGGCGCCCCCGGCCAGCATGTTCAGGAGAATCGCCCGGTGCGAGATGGACTTGTCGCCCGGGAGGGCTGCACGGCCGCGCAGCGGCGGGCCGCCCGCTCCGCGGGCGCGGATGTGGCTCATGGGAACATCTCCCTTCGCTTCTGACGCGTGGTCTCTAGCGCCTGGCGCAGTCCGTCTTCGTCGCCGGCGGCCAGCAGGCTCGCCAGCCGGCTCAACTGGCTGCCAAAGGCGTCCACCGCCCGCAGCACCTCCTCGCGATTGGTGAACAGGATGTCGAGCATCATGGTCACGTCGCTGCCCGCCACCCGCGAGGTGTCGCGAAAGCCGCCGGCCACGATCTGCCAGGCCGCCGGATCGGGCGAGGTGGTGGCGTCGGCTGTGGCCACCAGCGAACAGGCGAGGAGGTAGGGCAGGTGGCTCATGGTGGCCACCAGAAAATCCTGGCGTTCGGGAGCCAGGATCAGCGGCGCGGCACCGGCGGCCCGCGCCAGGGCAGACCCCAGCGCCACGGCGACCGCCGACGTGCGGGGCAGCGGGCTGAGGATAAAGGTGCAGCCGCGATACAGCCCCGGGTCGGCGGCCTCCAGCCCCGATATCTCTTTGCCGCACATGGGATGGCCGCCCAGGGGTTGGATGCCTTCGGGCAGGGCCGCCATGGCGGCCACGATCTCGGCCTTGGTGCTTCCCAGGTCCATGAGCAGGCATCCCGGCGCCAGGAGCAGCCCGATGGCCGGCAGTTGCTGCAGGATGGCCCGCACCGGCGTGGCCAGGACGGCGACGTCGGCGCCGTGCAGGCCCTCGGCCAGGTCGCTCGTGGCCCGGTCGACGAGGCCCCGCTCGCGGGCCGCCTCCAGCGCCTCGGGGCGGCGGGCGACGCCGACCACCGACCGGCACCGGCCGCGCAGGGCGCCGGCCAGGGAGCTGCCCATGAGGCCCAGGCCGACGACGGTCACCTGGCAGTCTCGCAGGTCGCGTTTCACCTCACAGCTCCCGGCCCACGGCCCCGGCCACGGCGCGCACCTGCTCCATCAGGCGCTGAAAGACCTCCGGCTTTAGCGACTGGGCGCCGTCGGACAGGGCCTGCTCCGGATGGGGATGGACCTCGACGATCAGGCCGTCGGCGCCGGCGGCCACGGCCGCCCTGGACGTGGCGGCCACCAGCTCCCACTTGCCCGTGGCGTGGCTGGGGTCGACGACGACGGGCAGGTGGGTGAGCTGCTTGAGCAGCGGCACGGCATTGATGTCCAGCGTGTTGCGCGTGTACTTCTCGAACGTGCGAATGCCCCGCTCGCAGAGGATGATGCGGTCGTTGCCGTGGGACAGGATGTACTCGGCCGACATGAGCAACTCTTCGACGGTGGACATCATGCCCCGCTTTAACAGCACCGGCCGCTGCGATTCGCCCACGGCGTGGAGCAGCGCATAGTTCTGCATGTTGCGGGCGCCGATCTGCAGCACGTCGGCATAGGCCGCGACGAGGGACACCTGTTCGGGGGCAATGACCTCCGTGACGACGGGCAGGCCCGTCTCCTCGCGGGCGAGGGCCAGGAGTTTGAGTCCCTCCTCGCCCAGGCCCTGGAAGCTGTAGGGCGAGCTGCGGGGCTTGAAGGCGCCGCCGCGGAGCATGTGCGCCCCCGCATCGCGCACGGCCCGGGCCGCCGCCAGGATCTGCGCCTCGTCCTCCACGGCGCAGGGGCCGGCCACGATCATCAGCTTCTTGCCGCCGACGGCGACGCCGTTGATGGGCACCACCGTGTCCTGGGGATGAAAGTCGCGGCTGGACAGCTTGAAGGGCCGGAGCACGGGCACCGCCCGGTCGACGCCATCCAGTCGCTCGAGCTGCTCGCGGTCCAGGGGCCGCCCGTTGCCGATGATGCCGATGATGGTTCGCTCCTGGCCCTCGGAGATGTGGGCCTGGCAGCCCATCCCTTCGATGCGGGCCGTCACGTTCACGATCTGCCCGCGCGTTGCATTCGCCTTCATGACTACGATCATGGGTTCACCTCCCATCGCTTTCGATTCTACTCTTCCCCGGCCCGGGCACCGGGCAGCGGTGTGGTCGCAGCCGGGTAGGAGCCGAGGAGCTTGACAAAGGAGGCACGCCGCAGCAGGCCCATGAGGGCCGCTTCGCACAGGGCGTCGCGGCAGTGTCCCTCAAAGTCGAGGTAAAAGATGTACTGCCAGGGCAGGTTCAGCCGGGGGCGCGACTCGATCTTGCACAGGTTGATGCCCCGCTGGGCAAACTCGCCCATGCACTCGTACAGCGCCCCGGGATGGTGGCGCGTGCAAAAGACCAGGGACGTCTTGTTGCGCTGGGCGCGCGGCGGCTCCTCCAGGCTCAGGATGAAAAACCGCGTGTAGTTCTGTCGTGAATCCTCGATGCCATAGTCCAGCTCCTCCAGGCCGTAGAGCTGGCCGGCCAGGCGGCTGGCAATCACCGCCACCTCGGGCCGGGGATCGGCCGCCAGGTCGCGGGCGCTGCCCGCCGTGTCGTAGGCCGACTCGGCCAACCAGCCCCGGTCGGCCAGGTAGTGCTCCGACTGGGCCAGGGCCTGGGGATGGGAGCGCACGCGGCGGATGGCCTCGGGCGACGTCCCGGGCACGGCCAGGAGGGCGTGGCGGACGCGAAAGATGATCTCGCCGCACACCCGCAGGTCGTGGTTGAGGAGCAGGTCGTAGGCCTGGTAGATGGACCCGGCCGTCGAGTTCTCCACGGGCAGCACGCCGCTCTCGGCCTGCCCGGTTTCCACAGCTTCAAATATGCCCTCCAGATCCCGGCAAGGCATCGTCTCCGCGTCTGGCCCCATCGTCTGGTGGATGGCCTCCTCGGAATAGGCACCCTTTTCGCCCTGAAACGCGATCCTCTTCACCTTCTCCTCCGGCAGTGCGTGATTCTATGAGACGGCGGGCCCGTCCCGGCCATTCAGGTCCGGGCGCAGGCCCGCCGCGCCGCGCAGGTAGACGTGCCGTATCTCGGCCTGGCTCCTGCTCGTATTCCAGTGGAGCAGCACCCGCACGCAGCGGGGCAGGCTGCCCGGCACCGGGATCTCGCGCGCGTCGAGAAGGGGCACCTGGTGCCAGCCGAGCTGCCTGGCGGCCTGCGCCGGAAAGGCGGCGTCCAGGTCGGCCGTGACGGTGAACACGGCGCTGGCAATGTCCTCGGCCGCCAGGCCGTTGGCCTCGGCCATGGCGGCCAGCAGCTCGCCGGTGGCGTCCAGGATCGCCTCGGCCGTGTTGGCCTCGACCGTCGTCGCGCCGCGTATTCCTCGACAGGCCATGCTTCCCTCCCTTTCTGCGCCCGGCCTCTGCCACCGGGGCCGGGCAAAATAAAACGAGCGTGGGCCGGTGGCTCCACGCTCGTTTGGCTTGTCTCGATCTGCTCGATCTCTGCTCGATCTACCCGGGTAGATCCCTCCCGCGCGTCATGCCACCACCCCCGACCGGGGGATAAAAGTAACCAAAATACTCGAAGGCAAACGGCGCGCGGGCAGGAGAGATGCCGGGGCCAGGGGCACCGGTCGATCGTGCGCTATGCGGATGATGGCATTCCTGCTTGCCGGGCACGGTCCTCTCCTCTCACACGTGCCGGGCATGATAGCACAGAAGCCGAAAATTGTCAAAATCGGGGCAGGGGCCCTGGCGGTTCTCGGTATGGCAGCCGGGCCCGCCGCGGTCAGGCCGGCCGGGGGAGGGATGGCGCGGCCTGGCCGTCCGGGGCGGCGCCGTACAGGGCCGCCACCTGGGCCGCGTAATCGGCCAGGCTGAGCCGCAGCGGCAGGGGCTCCAGGACCTCCACGGCGGCGCCGAGGCCGAGGAGGTGGCCGCGGGCCGACTCCAGGCTGTCGTACGACAGGGTGAGGACGATGCCGCCATCGCCGGCCTGGGCGTCGTCCCCGGCGGCGGTTTCGAGCCGGTCCTGGACGGCAGCGCCGAGCATCAGGGGCAGCCAGGGGACGGCGTGGGGCAAGACCCGCACGGTGGCCGCATACCGCCCGCGGCTGACCCGGCGCTCCGCGCGCCACTCTGCCCAGAAGGCGGCCAGGTCAAAGCCGGCGGGCCGCTCAAAAACCTCAGCGGTCATCGTCGCGTCCACGAGGCTGGCCACGCGATAGACCCGCAGCCGGCCCCCGGCGCGGCACACCAGGTGCCAGTCGCCCGCCAGGGTCACCAGGCCCAGGGGATCGACCAGCCGCTCGAGGGACAGCATTCCCGGGCCGGACGGCAGCCGGTGCGCGAGGCGCACCCGGCGATCCTCCCACACCGCCTGCTTGAGCACGGGCAAGTGCGGCACCGGCTCGTGGCGCCGGGCGTCGCCCGACCAGTCGAGATGGATGCGCTGGCGGACCCAGTCCTCGCCCTGCCGGCGCTCGGCGGGCAGCGCGGCGTTCAGCTTGAGCATGGCAGCCTTGATCTCGGGGCCCAGGCCGAGCTGGACCAACGCCGCCGGGAGGCTCATCACAAACAGGGCCTGCACCTCCGCATCGGTCAGGCCGGTGAGCGTCGTGCGATAACTGTCGAGCAGCGCGCAGCCACCTCCCGGGCCCCGTTCGGCATAGACCGGCACGCCTGCCGCGCTGAGGGCGTCCAGGTCCCGGTAGATGGTGCGCACCGACACCTCCAGCTCGTCCGCCAGCGCTTCGGCCGTCACCCGGCCGCGGGCTTGCAGGATCATCAGCATGGACAATAAGCGATCGGCCCGCATGCTACCTCCCAGTTTCTCCATTATAATGGAAATACCTGACAAAAGATGTCAGGTATTGTGGGTTACAATGGGGCAAATCCTCGGAGGAGGTGAGCGATGGACGAGTTGGAAGTGCGGATCGAGCGGCTGCCGGCACGGCGGGTAGCCAGCGCGCACGCGTTCGGGCCGCAGCCCGAAATGATCGCCTGGGAAAAGCTGTTGGCCTGGGCCAAAGCGCAGGGGCTGGAGGGCGACGCGGGGCATCTCCAGACCTATGGCTTTAACAATCCGGACCCTGCGCCCGGAAGCCCGAACTATGGCTACGAGTTCTGGACGGACGTCGACGCCGGCACGCCGCTGGGTGCGGACGGCGAGGCCACGGTCAAGGACGTGGAGGGCGGCCTGTACGCCGTGACGCGCTTCGAGGGGCGCGGCGAAGAGATGCCGTCCGTGTGGCAGCGGCTGCTGATGTGGGGCGAGAACAGTCGCTATCGTCTCGCCTCGCACCAGTGGCTGGAAAGGCACATCTCTATCAGCCCCGACCTGCTCGTGCTGGACCTGATGCTGCCCATCGCGGAGTAGGTGCGGGCAGCCCGCCGGGCGGGGCGAATAGACAAGGGAGACAAGCCGTGGTATACTGCAACGCGGCTCGGCCGCGATGGCCGAATCGAGCCAGGAGGAGCCATGGCCAGGAGCGAACTGAACGACGAACTGTTGCGCCGCCGCCAGGACGCGCGGCTGGGCGGCGGCCCGGAGGCCATCGAGCGCCAGCACGCCAAGGGAAAGCGGACGGCCAGGGAGCGGATCGATGCCCTGGTCGACGCCGGCAGCTTCCAGGAGGTAGACCCCTACATCACCCACCGCCACACGGCCTTTGGCCTGGACGAAAAGCGCTGCCCCGGCGACGCGGTGGTGGTGGGTTTTGCCCGCGTGGACGGCCGGCCCATCGCCCTCGCGGCCCAGGACTTTACCGTCATCGGCGGCTCGTTCTCCGAGGCCCAGGCGCAAAAGGTGTCCCAGGTGCTGGACCTGGCGCTAAAGGCAGGCACTCCCTTCGTGGCCCTCAACGACTCGGTCGGAGCGCGCATCCAGGAGGGCGTCTGGAGCCTGGCGGGCTACGCGGAGCTTTTCTGGCGCAACACCCAGGCCAGCGGCGTCATCCCCCAGATCAGCGTCATGCTGGGCCCCTGCGCCGGTGGCTCGGTCTATTCCCCCGGCCTGACCGACTTTATCATCATGACCGAGGGCATGAGCCACATGTTCATTACCGGCCCCGAGGTGATCAAGACGGTCACCGGGGAGGAGGTCGATTTCGAGATGCTGGGCGGCGCCCAGACCCACGCGGCGGTGAGCGGCGTGGCCCATTTCGTGGCCGCCGACGAGGACGAGGCGCTGACCGTGACCCGCCGGCTCCTCGACTACCTGCCGCCCAACAACGCGGCGCCGCCGGTGCGCGTCGCCCCCACCGACGATCCCGCCCGCGCCGATCCCGAGCTGGACAGCCTGGTTCCCCTGGAGGACTCGGAATCGTACGACATTCGCCAGGCCATCAACCGCATCTTTGATCTGGACAGCTTTTTCGAGGTCCACGCCAGGTTTGCTCCAAACGCCGTCGCCGGCTTTGCCCGGCTCCACGGCGAGGTGGTGGGCGTGGTGGCCAACCAGCCGGCCTGGCTGGCCGGCGTCCTGGACATCAATGCCTCGGACAAGATCGCCCGGTTCGTGCGCTTCTGCGACGCCTTTCACATCCCCCTGGTCACCTTTGTGGACTGCCCGGGCTTTATGCCCGGCACCGTCCAGGAGCACGGCGGCATCATCCGCCACGGGGCCAAGATCGTTTATGCCTACTCCGAGGCGACCGTGCCCAAGCTGTGCGTCGTCACGCGCAAGGCCTACGGCGGTGCCTACATTGTCATGAGCAGCAAATACATCCGCACCGACCTCGTGTTTGCCTGGCCGACGGCCGAGATCGCCGTCCTGGGCGCCGAGGGGGCGGTCAACATCCTCTACCGCAAGCGCCTGGCCGAGGAGCAGGACACCGCGGCCCGCGAGCGCTTTGTCGCCGAGTTCCGGGAGCAGTTCGGCAGCCCCTACGCCGCGGCGGCCAGCGGGCACGTGGACGACGTCATCCTGCCCAGCGAGACGCGAGGACGGCTCATCGCCGCCCTCGACTACTTGCGCGACAAGCAGGTGCCGGGCGTGCCCAAGAAGCACGGCTGCATGCCGCTGTAGATGGGCAGGGTGGATCAGTTGCCGGGAGCGGCAGAGAGCGCGTCCGGGGGGACCATGGAAGGCTGGAAGACATTGTCCAGGCGGTTGATCCTGGATCACAGCACCTTTCTCAAGGTCGAAGAGCACACCGTGGAGCTGCCCGGCGGCCGGGTGATCGCCGACTGGCCGTGGCTGGTCATGCCCGACTATGCCAACGTCGTCGTCGAGACGGAGGACGGCCGGATCATCTGCTTCCGCCAGGGCAAGTATGCCCTCCAGGGCACTTCCCTGGCCCCGGTGGGAGGCTACCTGGAGCCGGGCGAAGAGCCCCTGGCTGCGGCCCGGCGCGAGCTGCTGGAAGAGACCGGCTACCGGGCCGCGGAGTGGATCTCGCTGGGCGCCTACCCCGTGGACGGCAACCGTGGGGCCGGGACGGCATACCTGTTCCTGGCCCGGGGCGCCGCGAAGGTGGCCGATGCCCGGCCCGACGACCTGGAGGAGCAAGAGCTGCTGCTCCTGTCGCGCGCCGAGCTGAAGGCGGCCATCAATGCGGGCGAGTTCCGGCTGCTGTCCTGGATGGCCGCCGTCATCCTGGCGCTCCACAAGCTGGAGGAGGACTGAGGGTGGACAATCCGCTGCTCGTTGCCCTGGCCATCACCGTAGCCGGCATGACCCTGCTTTTCCTGGCGCTGGCCTTTTTCTACGGCCTGCTGTCGCTTATCTCGAGGGCGTTGCACGATGGGGCCGAAACGCCGGGGACGGCGAAGGCCGAGGAGCAGGCTGCCCCGGACGAGGCGGAGCTTCCGGCCCCGCCGGCGGAGCGGGAGCTGATGCATCGGGCGGCGGCCATCGCCGTGGCCCTGGCCCGAGCCGAGGGCGAAGCGCGCCCCGCGCCGGTGCCCGCCGGGGTGAGCGGCGAGCCCCTCAGCCCCTGGTGGTCCATGCACCAGGGCAGCCGGCTGGCCGCCGGCTCGAGCCCGTGGAGGAGATCGTGAAGAGCTATCGCATTACCCTGGAAGGCCAGACGTTTGACGTGCAGGTGTTGAGCGACCCCCGCGCAAGCGAGGTGGAGGTCGAGGTCAACGGCGTGCCCCTGACGGTGGCCGTGGAAAGCCTGTCCCCCGCGCCTGGCTCCCGGGAAACTACCGGTCCGGCCTCAGCCGCGGCCCCAGTACCGGCACCCGCTGCTGCCACGCTCGCGGCAAGCCCCATGGCCGTCCCGGCGGCCGCCACCCCGGGCAACGCGGTGACGGCACCGCTCCCCGGGGTGGTCAAGCGCATCGTGGTGCAGCCGGGCCAGCGTGTGGCGGCCGGCGAGGCGCTCCTGGTTATCGAGGCCATGAAAATGGACAACGTCCTGCGCGCCGCCCGCGACGGCGTGGTGGACAGGATCCTGGCCGTCGAGGGCCACCAGGTCGCCCACGGCGCGCCGCTCCTGGAGTACCAGGCCTGAGGCCGGGCCGCGCAGCGCGCCCCGGTCCAATCCCCCCCGACCAGGTCAGAACGAGAGCTGGGTCCAGTCGACGCTCGTGCAGGTGCCGCACACGAGCACGAGCATGATAAAGAGCAGGATCAGGCCGCAGCCGATCCCGCTGCACGACGCCCCCTTCCCAAAGCCAAAGCGCTTCTGAAGGAAATCGAATACGGCGTTGATGATGGCCAGGCGCAAGAGTCCGCTCAGGCATCCCGGTCGTTGGCTCATAACAGATCAACCTCCCTGGAAAATGAAAACGTCAAGGGAAACTCGGTCTCCCTTGACGTTTATACGTTTTCGATTGGCCATGGGTTGCGGCTAGAAGGCCATGGCGACCATCTGGATGGACCGCGTGGCAAACTCGATAAAGGGCTGCGGGTAGATGCCCACCACGAGGACGGCAATGCCCGCCAGCAAGAGCCCGACCTTTTGCCCGACCGGCACCGCGATGTCGGGCGCGCCTTCTTCCGCCGGCTCGAAGAACATCCAGCGCACCACGTTGAGATAGTAGTAGGCCGCGATGGCGCTGGTGACGATGCCGACGATGGCCAGGGCCAGGGTCTGGGGCGTGTTGAACTGGATGGCCGAGCCAAAGACGGCCAGCTTGCCCAGGAAGCCGCCCGTGCCCGGGATGCCCGCCAGCGACAGCAGCCCCAGGAACATCACCCCGGCGATGAGGGGCGAGCGCTTGATCAGGCCGCGCATGTCCGATATCTCGGTTGACCCCGTGGCGCTCTCGAAGGCAATGACCCCGGCAAAGACCGCCAGGTTGGTGAACAGGTAGGCGAACAGGTAAAACAGCGTGCCGTTGATGCCCAGGAACGAGCTCTGGACGTTCATCGTCAGGCAGACAAAGCCGATGATGATATAGCCCGCCTGGGCGATGCTGGAGTAGGCCAGCATGCGCTTGACGTTGGTCTGCCGCAGGGCGATGAGGTTGCCCAGGGCCATGGAGATGATGGACAGGGCCATGAGAAAGGCCATCCAGCCGATGTCCCAGCGGAAGGCGGGCAGCGCCGTCAGGAAGACGCGCATCAGGATGGCGAATCCGGCGGCCTTGGAGCCCACGGACAGAAAGGCGGTCATGGGCGTCGGGGCGCCCTCGTAGGTGTCAGGCGCCCACTGGTGGAAGGGCGCCAGCACGATCTTGAAGCCAAAGCCGGCCAGGAGCAGCACGATGGACGCGGTGGCCAGCCACTGGGAGGTGGGATCGCCGGCGGCCACAAAGCGGGCGATGCCGGCCAGGTTGGTGGTGCCCGAGATGCCGTAGAGCAGTGACATGCCGTAGAGCATGATGGCCGACGTGACGGCCCCGTACAAGAAGTACTTCAGGCCCGCCTCGCTGGACTTGATGTCGTCGCGGAGGTAGCCGGCCAGGACGTAGGAGGTGATGCTCAGGAACTCCATGGAGAGATAGATGGAGATCAGGTTGATGGCTGACGAAGCCAGGCTGATGGCCAGCCCGGCAAAGACCAGCAGCGCATAGAACTCGCCACGGTAGGGCGTGCGCCCCTGGAGATAGGGCGTCGCCGCCAGGATGACCAGCGCCACCGTACCGATGGCGATCACCTTGAAAAAGAGGGCAAAGGGATCCACGGCCATCATGGCCATGACTGTGGTGGGCGGCGTCTGCCACAGCCACAGCGTGGCTGCCAGAGCCAGGCCCAGGCCTCCCAGCGCCAGGCCCGGCATCCACAGCGTCTTGGCTGCCTCGTCGCGCCAGATCATGTCGGCGATCAGGACCACCAGGCCCGTGAGCAGCAGTAAGAGCTCGGGCGAGAGCAGTTTCAGGGTTTCACCTAGGGTCAAAACTCACCTCCTACCCGCCAAAGAGGGCCGTGGCATAGCTGTTGAAAAAGTCGACCAGGGGGGTCGGGTAGACGCCAAATCCGATCATGAAGAGGACCAGGGGCCAGAGGGTCACCTTCTCGAAGGACAGCATGTCGGTCAGGATGGCGCCGTGGGTGACCTCTTCCCATTTTTCCGGCGAAAAGTCGCCCAGGAAGACGTGCTGGATGATCTTCCACAGGATATAGGCCGCGGTGACCACGATGCCCAGGATGCCGATGGCCGCGAACCAGGGCATGATCTCGAAGGCGCCCCGGAAGACAAAGAACTCGGCCCAGAAACCGGCCAGGCCCGGAAGCCCCAGGCTCGCCAGGGCGGTGACCATAAAGATCCCATAGTAGTAGGGGGTCATCTTGCTCAAGCCGCCAAAGCTCTTCAGGTCGCGGGTGTGGGCCCGCTCGTAGATGACGCCCACCAGGAAGAACAGGCCGCCGGTGATGATGCCGTGGTTGAACATCTGCAGGGCGGCGCCGTTGATGGCCATGGCCGCCGCATCCTCCTGGCCGGCAACACCCCAGGCCGCGGCGCCGGCTGCCAGGCCGAGCATCACGTAGCCCATGTGGCTCACCGAAGAGTAGGCGATGAGCCGCTTGAGGTCCCACTGGGCCATGCACACCAGGGCGCCATAGACGATGCTCAACAGGGCCAGGATGGGAATGATGGGTACCTGCAAGCTATAGAACTGGAACTGCTGGGGAAAGATGGGCAGGGCGATGCGCACCATGCCAAAGGCCCCCAGCTTCAGGAGGACGCCCGCCAGGATGACGCTGCCCGCCGTGGGCGCGGCCGTGTGGGCGTCGGGGAGCCAGGTGTGGAAGGGCCACAGGGGCACCTTGATGGCAAAGGCCACGAAAAAGGCCCAGAAGGCGGCGATGGCCAGGTAAGAGTTGCCGCCAAAGACCTGCCCCAGGGCGCCGTTCTCGCCCAGGCCGCGCGAAAGCTCCACGATGTCAAAGGTGCCGTGGTAGAAATACAGGCCCAGGATGGCCAGCAGCATAAAGACGCTGCCGGCCAGGGTATAGAGAAAGAACTTGATGGCCGAGTATTGCGGCCGGTCCTTGGCCTGGCCCCAGATGCCGATGAGCAGGTACATCGGCACCAGGCCGATCTCCCAGAAGACGTAAAAGAGCACCAGGTCCAGCGAGATGAACACGCCGAACATGCCCATCTCCAGGAGCAAGAAGAGCAAAAAGAACTCCTTGACGCGCCGGGTGATGGTGAAGGAAGAGTAGATCAGGCACAGCGTCGTAAGGAGGGCCGTCAAGAAGATGAGCGGAATGCTCAGCCCGTCGGCGCCCACGTGATAGTTGACGTTGATGGCCGGGATCCAGGCGGCAAGCATCTCGAACTGGTAGCCGCCGGCGGCCTTGTCGTAGGCGAACCACAGGTAGACCGACAGCAGCAAGGGGATGACGCTGAGGCCGGTGGCAAGGTTCTTGATCGTGCGCTCATCCTCGCGGGGAATGAACAGGATGAGCAACACGCCCAGCAGCGGGATAAAGGTGATGAACGTGAGCAGATATTCCATCTAGATCCTCCTCGATACAATGTCGAATATGTGCTAGGCGCGAACAAGGAACAGGGCCAGGAGCAGCACGACCGTCACGGCCGCCACCAGCAAATAGTTCTGCACTTTCCCGGTCTGTGTTGCGCGCATGAATTCGCCCATCCAGCCCATGGCCCGCCCGACGCCGTTGACGGCGCCGTCCACCACGGGGCTGTCGATGGCCTTCCGCAGCCAATCTGCCAGCCACCGGCCAAAGCGGCCCACAGAATCGACGATGGGGTCGATGACGACCTTGTCGTCAAAGACGAACGCCGCGTGGGCCAGGCTGATGGTGGGCCGCACGATAAAGCGCATGTACGCCTCATCAAAGTAGTACTTGTTCTTGAGCAGCGTATAGACGGGGCCAAGGGGCCTTTCCAGGGGATCGACGGGGACCGTCAGGGGCTTGCGCCCGTAGATGGCCCAGGCGATGACCCAACCAAGCAGCGCCACCCCGATAGAGATGCCGGCCACGAGGGGGTTGAACTCGCCGTGGGCCACGTGCTCGCCCAGGATCTCGGCCTCTTCGCCCACCATCTGGTAGAACTGGTTGGCCCAGGGCGTGCCAGCCAGGCCCAGCAGCGTGGCAAATACGGCCAGGATGGCCAGGGGCCAGGTCATGCTTGGCACGCTTTCGGGGGCGTTGGCCGCCGCCTCGGTCCGCGGCCGGCCGGCAAAGGTCAGGAAGACCTGCCTGCCGGTGTAAAAGGCCGTCAGGAAGGCGGCGATGGTCAGCAAAAGCCAGACGATAAAGCCCCAGTTGGAGCTGACGCCAAAGTGCCCGCCGTGCATGAACGCGTTCCACGCATCGGCCAGGATCTCGTCCTTGCTCCAGAACCCGGCCCAGATGGGGATGCCCGTCAGGGCCAGGGCGCCGATGACAAAGGTCCAGCCGGTGGCGGGCATGCGCCGCAGCAGGCCGCCCATGTTCATCATGTCGTTGGCGTCAAACTCTTCCTTGTGCTCGTGCGACTCGGGTCCGCCGGCGTGATGGTGGACGTGGTGGTAGCCGTGCTCCACACCGTGGATGACCGATCCCGAGCCCATGAAGAGCAGGGCCTTGAAAAAGGCGTGGGTGATGAGGTGAAAGACGGCGGCCACGTAGGCGCCAATGCCCAGGGCGGCGATCATGTAGCCGAGCTGGCTGATGGTCGAATAGGCCAGGACGCGCTTGATGTCGTTCTGGGCCACGGCGATGGTGCTGGCAAATATGGCCGTGAAGGCCCCGATAAACGCCACCACCTGGAGCTGGAGGCCACCCTCCACGGCGACAAACAGGGGGAAGGAGCGGGCCACCAGGTAGACGCCCGCCGAGACCATGGTCGCCGCGTGGATGAGGGCGCTCACCGGCGTGGGGCCTTCCATGGCGTCGGGCAGCCAGACGTGCAGCGGGAACTGGGAGCTCTTGCCCACCGCCCCGCCAAAGATGAGGAGGGCGATGAGGGTCGCCCACGGCACGCCGCCAAAGGCATACGTGTTGGCCAGTTGCTCCAGCGTCTCGGGCGCAAACACCTCGCGGAAGGTGAGGGTCTTGGTCTGGGAGTAGAGCAAAAAGATGCCGACCATCATCAGGGCGTCGCCGATGCGCGTCGTCAAGAAGGCCTTCAGGCCGGCCTGCTTGGGCGTGATGCGGTTCGGGTCAGAGTAGGACTTGTCGAACCAGAAGCCGATGAGCAAGTAGGAGCAGAGGCCCATGATCTCCCAGAAGACCAGGAGCGTCAGGAAATTGTCCGAGATCACCAGGCCCAGCATGCCGCAGGCAAAGAGCGAGATGTAGGCAAAGAACCGGGAGTAGCGAGGATCGACGTCGCTGGTCCCAAAGTTCATGTAGCCCTTGGAGTAGATAAAGATCATCAAGCACACAAAGGGCACCATGAACAGCATCAGGCCGGTGAGGGTGTCGACGTGGAAGCCAAGCTGAAGCTGGCTGCCCCCGGTGGGAATGGTATAGAGAGGCAGGGCGAGCCCTCCCCGGGGCGGAGTAAGCTCGCGGGCCGCCCCCCGGGCGCCGAACAGGACCAACCAGCCCAGGATCCAGGCCAGCCCGATGCCCACCCAGGCCACCCAGGTGCTCAGGAGGCGATGGCGATTGGCGACCAGGACGATGAGGGCAAAGGCGGCCAGTGGAAAGAGCGGGATCAGCCAGGTCAAGTTAAAAAAGGTTTCGGTCATCAACTCCTCGCTCCTCTACAGTTTCATCACGTCTACTTCTTCGACGTCTATCGTACGGCGATTGCGATAGACCGAAATGACCAGGGCCAGACCAACGGCTGCCTCGGCGGCAGCCACGCTGATGACAATGATGGCAAATACCTGGCCCGAGAGCGTGGCCTGTACCACCTCCACGTGGCGCCAGAAAGCCAGCAGGTTCACGTTCACCGAGTTCAGCATCAGCTCCACGCCCATGAGGACGCCGATGGCGTTGCGGCGTGCGAGGGCGCCGTATAGGCCGATGCAGAACAGGGCGGCTGCGACGACGAGATACCAGGACAGCGGGACATCCATGAGCCTTCTCCTCCCTTGCCTATTTCTCTCGGGCGATGATGACGGCGCCAACCAGGGCCACCAGCAACAGGACGGAGGCCACTTCGAAGGGCAGCAAATAGGCATCGGGACTCACAAGCCCGATGCCCAGTTGCACGATGGTCCCATCCGGTACTTGCGCGGGCGCCGCCGGCCAGTTGGTGTTGAGCAGGATGTAGACCAGGATGCCAAAGAGGATGACCGCCGCTCCCAGCCCGTAGGGCCACTGCTCGTTGCGCGCCTCGTAGTCGTCGGACATCAGCCGGCGGGAGAGCATGATGGCAAAGATGACGAGGATGGCGATGGCCCCCACGTACACCAGGATCTGGACCATGGCCAGCAGCTCCGCCTCCAGCAAGAGATAGAAGCCGGCGACCCCCACGAACGAGAGCACCAGGAAGAGAGCCGAATGAAAGAGGTTTCGGTTCAGGACGACGCCCAGGGCGCCTCCCAGGGCAGCGATGCTCAGGATGATAAAGACGACTTGGGAGACAGTCATTGACTCCTACCTTTCGTTGCACTCAAGGCGGGCCTTTCCGCGGCAACAATGCGCTTGAGCGCCGGCGCGTAGCTCAGGCGGCGCACCACGCGGTTGGTGATAAAGTAGGCGACGACCACGAGCACGATGTTGCCCACCAGCATGATGCCGCCGTGGACGATGGGCCGCAGCAGCTCGCTCTCCGTGGGGATCTTGACCACCAGGCCGGCCAGCAGCAGGTTCGCCAGGGCGAGGGGCACCAGGAACTTCCAGGCAAAGCCGACGAGCTGGTCGTAGCGCACACGGGGGTAGGTGGCCCGGAACCAGAGCATCAAGAAGATGACAAAGCTTGCCTTGAAAAAGACGATGAACGGCGTCAGCACGGGGGCCAGGTTCTCCAGCCCGAAGAACTTCCAGCCGCCCAGGAACAGGGTCGAGAAGAGGATGCCGGCGGCAAACATGTTGACGTACTCGGCGATAAAGAACATGGCAAACTTCATGCCGCTGTATTCGACCATGTAGCCGGCGACCATCTCGGAGTCGGCCTCGATGAGGTCGACGGGCGAGCGGTTTGTCTCGGCCAGGGAGGAGATGAGAAAGATGAGGGCGGCGACGGGCATGACCACAAAATAGGGGACCGACTGGACTTCGACGATCCCCTGGGTCGACATCGTGCCCGTGAATAGGATCACGGCCAGGATGCAGAGTACCATGGGTATTTCGTAGGCGATCAACTGGTTGACGACGCGAAAACCGCTCAGCATGGCAAACTTGTTGTTGGAGCCCCACGCCGCGATGAGCACCGCCAGGACGTGCACCGCCCCGATGGCGACGAAATAGAGCACGCCGATGTTCAGGTCCTGCCCCACCAGGCGCGGCCCAAAGGGCAACACGGCAAACACCAGGAGGGAGGGGATGACCACCAGGATGGGGGCCAGCATGTGCAGTCGCTTATCGGCGTTGGCGGGGGTGACGTCTTCCTTGGTAAGCATCTTGATGGCATCGGCAAATGCCTGGATGGCACCGTAACCCCAGGTGCGGTTCGGCCCGGGCCGGTCCTGCATGCGGGCAATGACCTTGCGCTCCATGGGCGTGAACACGATGACGGCCATGATGCCGACCACCACCAGGATGAGAACCCCGACGATGTCGGCAAAAAGGTTGACGCCCCATTCGGGCATGCCCCAGCCGGACAGGACACCGGCTACCCAGTTGCCAAGCTCGACCCAAAAGTTCAAAATGAAATCCATACGCTTCACCTCTACACGATTCCGGCTTCCAATCCCTGCCGCGAGGCACCCGGAGCGAGGGAGACCGGCGGAACGGGGTTGGCTATCCGATGTCGACTATTGCCAGCGGAGGGCTCCCTTTCGCCAGGCATAGACCAGCCCCACGGTGAGGATGCCCAGGAAGAGAAATGCCTCTGCCAGGGCCCAGAGCCCCACCTGGTTGTAGGCCACAGCCCAGGGGAACAGGAAAACAGCCTCGACGTCAAAGACGACGAAAACGAGGGCATAGATGTAATACTGAGCGCGGAAGCGAACCCAGGCATCACCGGTGCCTAGCTGGCCACACTCGTACGTATCGATTTTTACCGGATTGGGCTTCTTCGGGCGTAGAACCCACGCCAGGCCCAGTGCAATGAAGGGGAAGATGATTGCCACGGCAGCGTAAATGCCGATGAAATTGTAGTCTGACAGCAATGTCATAACCTCCTATTCTAGCTCAGGACGCGAGCCATTATGCCACATTTCCAGGGAAAAGGCAAGTTCTTGTTGCGGTTTTTGGCACAAATGCCGCGGCCGCCAGAAAAGGGCCGGCTGCCCACGAAGAAGCGCAGTCGAAAGGGGGCGGACTTGGCTTGTTCGTCGGTTTTAGCGCCTGGAATGACGGACCTCGTAGGGTAATTTTTCCGGCTGCACCCCACGGGCAGGGTCCGGGGCCGTTGCCCGGCAAGGTCCGGGGCCGTTTCCCGGACAGGGTCCGGGGCTGTTTCCCGGACAGAGTCCGGGGCTGTTTCCCGGACAGGGTCCGGGGCTGTTTCCCGGACAGAGTCCGGGGCTGTTTCCCGGACAGGGTCCGGGGCTGTTTCCCGGACAGGGTCCGGGGCTGTTTCCCGGACAGGGTCCGGGGCTGTTTCCCGGACAGGGTCCGGGGCTGTTTCCCGGACAGGGTCCGGGGCTGTTTCCCGGACAGGGTCCGGGGCTGTTTCCCGGACGCAACATGCTGTGCCCCGACAGCAGCTGGCTCCTTTGCCATGCCCGGGCGGGCATGTTATAATCCCCGGCATGGCATCGACGAACGAACCATTCAGTGGCGAAGAGTGGGACCGCATGGTCGCCGCGGCGGATGGGCACCTGCTGCAGACCTGGCCCTGGGGCGAGCTGAAGGCCCGCTTCGGCTGGCAGGTGGGGCGGGTGGCAGCCGGCCCGGCCCTGGCCCAGGTCCTGTTTCGCCCGCTGCCCGCCGGCCTGGGCAGCATCGCCTACGTACCCCGGGGACCGGCCGGCAGCCTGGAGCCCGCGGCCCTGGCGGACCTGCTGGCGGCCATCCGCCCGATGGCCCGCAGGCGAGGGGCCATCTGCCTGAAGATCGAGCCCGACCGTGAGGAGGACGAGGCCCTGGCCGGCGAGCTTCGGGCCGCCGGCTTCCGGCCCAGCACCCAGGACGTGCAGCCGCGGCGGACCCTGGTCGTGGATCTCCAGGGCGAGGCCGATGCGATCCTGGCGCGCATGAAACAAAAGACCCGCTACAACGTGCGCCTGGCGGCGCGCAAGGGCGTGAGCGTGCGCCCCGGCAGCGAGGAGGATCTGCCGGCTTTTTACGGCCTGATGGAAGAGACGGCCCGGCGGGACGGCTTTGGCATTCATACCCGGGCCTACTACGAGGCCGCCCACAAGCTGTTCGTGTCCGGTGGCCGGGGCTGCCTGCTCCTGGCCGAGCACGAGGGCCAGCTCCTGGCCGGGCTGGTGGCCATGGCCTTCGAGCGCGCCGCCTGCTACATGTACGGCGCGTCGTCGGGAGAGAAGCGCGAGCTGATGCCCACCTACCTCCTCCAGTGGGAGGCGATGCTCTGGGCACGCCAGCGGGGCTGCCTCTACTATGACCTGTGGGGCGTGCCCGACGAGGAGGAAGGGACCCTGGAGGCCGGCTTTGCCGAGCGCAGCGACGGCTTGTGGGGGGTTTATCGCTTCAAGCGAGGCTTTGGCGGGCGCCTGGTGCGCACGGCCGGCGCCTGGGACCTGGTCTATTCTCCCCTGCGTTACGGGCTCTACAACGTGGCGCTGGCCCTGCGCGAGCGGCTGGTGGGCCTGCGGAGGCGGGGAAGGTGATGGACGCCGTCGTCGTCGACGACCCGCGGGCCTGGGACCGGGCGCTGCTGGACCTGCCCGACCCCCAGATGTTGCAGTCGTGGGTTTGGGGCGAGCTCAAAGGGCGCCATGGGTGGCGGGCCGGGCGGTTCCTCTTTCGCCAGGGGGCGCAGACCGTGGCCGCGGCCTCGGTCCTGGAGCGGCGCGCCGCGTCGCTGCCCCTGGCGCCTGCATCGATCCTCTACGTGCCCCGCGGCCCCGCCCTGGACTGGAACGACGAGACCGTGGCGGAGGGCGTCCTGGGCGAGCTGGAGGCCCTGGCGCGCCGCCGCCGGGCGACGTTTGTCAAGATCGATCCCGACGTCTACTATCCCGAGGCCGCGCCGGCCTTCGCGGGGCGGCCGGCCGTCGCGCCGCGGGTGGTGGCCCTCCTCGCCCGGCGAGGCTGGCGCTGTTCGGGCAGCCAGGTGCAATTCCGCAACACCGTGCTCCTCGACCTGCGGCCCGGCGAAGAGGCGTTGCTGGCGGGTATGAAACAAAAGAGCCGCTACAATCTGCGCCTGGCGCAGCGGCGAGGCGTCGCCATCCGCCGGGGCACGGCTGCCGACCTGGCTCTCTTTTATCGGCTCTATGCCGAAACGGCGCAACGCGACGGCTTTCCCATCCGGCCCCCCGACTACTACCACGACGCCTGGGGCAGCTTTTTGGCGCGGGGCCAGGGCTGCCTGCTCCTGGCCGAGGTCGAGGGCGAGGCCGTGGCGGGGCTGCTGATCGTGACCTTTGGCCCCACGGCGTGGTACATGTACGGCGCCTCGTCGGAGAAGCATCGCAACCTGATGCCCAACAACCTGCTGCAGTGGGAGGCCATGCGCCACGCCCGGGCCGCCGGCTGCACTCTTTACGACCTGTGGGGTGCGCCCGAGAACCTGGTCGAATCGGACCCCATGTGGGGCGTGACGCGCTTCAAGCTGGGCCTGGGCGGCGAGCTGGCCCGGGGCCTGGGGGCCTGGGACTATGCCCCCTGGCCGGCGGCCTACCGCCTGTACACCACCGTCATCCCCCGCTATCTCTCGCTCCTGAGGCGGCGGGCAGAGGCGGGCGAAGGGGTCGCGCATTAAGCGCCCCGGGGTTTGACAAGTCACGTAAGTTGTACTACAATGTCGCCTGCACCTGCCGCGGTAGCTCAGTTGGTAGAGCACTTGACTGAAAATCAAGGTGTCCCCAGTTCAAGTCTGGGCTGCGGCATCAGAACCGAATACGACCAATACAATGCGGGCGTGGCTCAGTGGTAGAGCATCTCCTTGCCAAGGAGAGGGTCGTGGGTTCGAATCCCATCGCCCGCTCTGTCGTTGAAAGGCGACGTAGCCAAGTGGAAAGGCAGCGGTCTGCAAAACCGCGATCACGGGTTCGAATCCCGTCGTCGCCTCCAGTAGCAAGCGGCTGATAGCGATCGCTATCAGCCCTTTGCTATGGACGGGCTGCTGTGGGGCGGTGGCGAAAGGGCAGACGCTGCGGACTTCTAGACGAGCACCGGGGCAGGAAACTCCCCGCGTGAATCCGGCCAAATTCGGGGAACCCTCAGCACGTAGCGGTGGTGGCAATCCCGAGCCAAGCTTCTTGCGCAACGTGCCTCGTGCCCCGATTGCCCCCATTGGAGGGCAATCGGCGGGCGTGCAAGAAGAAGGTGTAGAGACTTGACGGTCGGGACCTACGGTGGGCACCCAGGGTCAAGGTAAAGTCCGGACTACAAACCCGTCAGGGGTGGCGAAAGCCATGGTAGTGCGAAAATCCGCTGGGGTAATACCCCGTGTGGGTTCGAATCCCACCCGCCCTACTGGTTCGCGAGGCCCTCTCCGGTGGGGGCCTCCTTTTATTCTTTCCAGTTATTGCTGCCAGTTGACCTGGTTAGAGAAACCGGGTATCATGCCCCCGTCGAGAACGTGGCGCCGGCCGCTGCCGCGCCGGATGGAGGTGTGACGGGGATGAGTACGATGGTCGATGCCCGGGGGCTGGCTTGCCCGCAACCGGTGATTGCCACGCGCAAGGCCATGGAGGCCGGGGGTGCGGTGACGGCGTTGGTCAACAGCGAGACCTCCATGCACAACGTGCGACGCATGGCCCTCAAGGCGGGCTGGCAGGTGCAGGTCAGCCAGGAAGGCGAGGAGTATCGCCTGGAGCTGGTGCCGGGCGCTGCGCCGCCCGCCCCGCAGCCGGCGCCCGCGACGGGCAAGGCCGAGGCGCTGGCCGGCCCCCTGGTGCTGGTGGTGTCGTCCGACGTGATGGGCCGCGGTGCGGAGGAGCTGGGCGGCATCCTGATGCGGAGCTTTTTTCACACCCTGGGCGAGGTTTCGCCCCGGCCGCAGACGGTCATCCTGTTCAACACCGGCGTGCGCCTCGCCTGCGAGGGCTCCCCCGTCCTGGAGGACCTGTGCGCCCTGGAAGCGGACGGCGTCGAGATGCTGGTGTGCGGCACCTGCCTGAACTACCTGGAGCTGGCAGGCAGCCTGGCCGCGGGACAGGTGTCCAACATGTACGACATCGCGGAAAAGATGCTGGGTGCGGGCAAGGTGGTGAACCTGTGATCCGCGCCCCCGCCTGTCCAGGATCGACACAGAGAAACGAGACCGAGGTTCGAGAGTGACGGTGGACTGGAACAACGTGAAGTTGACGCAGTTGACCACGGCCGCGGGCTGAGCGTCCAAACGGTCGCCCGACGACCTGGCGCACGTGTTGCGCCCACTGCGTGAGACATTCAAAGAGACCGATTTCCCCAACCTGCTGGCCGGGCTGTCGTCGCCCGACGATGCGGCGGTGTGGCGGGTGAGCGACGACCAGGCGCTGATCCTGACCACCGACTTTTTCACGCCCGTGGTCGACGATCCCTACACCTACGGCGCGGTGGCGGCAGCCAACGCCATGAGCGACGTGTACGCCATGGGCGGGCAGGTGCTCCTCGCCCTGAGCATCGCCGCCTTTCCGCCCAAGCTGCCCTCCGAGGTACTGGGGGCCATCCTGAAGGGAGCGGCCGACAAGGTGGCCGAGGCCGGCGGCATCATCGCCGGCGGGCACACCGTGGACGACGACGAGCCCAAGTTCGGCCTGGCGGTGATGGGGTCCGTGCACCCCGACCGGCTGGGGCGCAAGGGCGGCGCTCGCCCCGGAGACCTGCTGCTCCTGACCAAGCCCCTGGGGACAGGCATCATCACGACGGCGGCCAAGGGCGGCGCCGCCGCCGACGCCCACCTGGAGGCGGCAATCCAGTCGATGCTGCTCCTGAACCGCCGCGCGGCCGAGCTGGTGCAGCAGGTGGAGGTGCACGCTCTGACCGACATCACCGGCTTTGGCCTTCTGGGCCACGGCTACGAGATGGCCGAGGCCAGTGGCGCCGCGCTCCGCATCCACTTTGACCGGGTGCCCTTCCTGCCAGGCGCCCTGGAGTACGCCGACCAGTGGCTCTTTCCTGGCGGTGCGTGCAACAACCAGCGCACCTACGAGGCCCACGTCACCTTTGACGGCCTGGAGGAAGAGCTGCAAATGCTCCTCCTGACGCCCGAGACCAGCGGCGGCCTGCTCGTCGCCCTGTCGCCCGGCGAGGCCGGCCGCTACCAGGCCCTGGCCCGGGCGGCGGGCCAGGACGTGTGGCACATCGGCGAGGTGGTAGAGGGCACCGGCATCCAGGTCGTCCGATCCTGACGGCCCTCCCGGCTTCCCCGGCCGGCTCCAACCCTGCCCGGACACTTTCGTTCCGGGAAGAACCGTGGTACAATGCCCGCCGATAGATCGACGAGGAGAACGACGAGGACGCATTATGATTGCACTCGGCATTGACACCGGCGGTACCTACACCGACGCGGCCCTGGTGGACCACGACACCGGCCGTGTCCTGTGTGCGGCCAAGGCCCTGACCACGCGTCGCGACCTGTCCATCGGCATCGGCGAGGCCATGGATGCCGTCCTGCAACGGCCCGAGGCGGCCGGCGCCGGCCCGGTGGGCATTGTGGCCGTCTCGACCACGCTGGCGACGAACGCCATCGTCGAGGGCCAGGGCAGCCGCGTCTGCCTGGTGCTCATCGGCTACGATCCGGAGTTGATCCACCAGTACGGCTTCGAGCACGAGCTGGTGACCGACGACGTGGTCTATATCGACGGCGGGCACGACATCCACGGCGACGCCGTCACGGCCCTGGACGAGGGCGGGCTGCGCCAGGCGGTCCTGGCTCGAAAGGACCAGGTGGACGCCTTTGGCGTGTCCAGCTATTTCGGCGTGCGCAACCCCGAACACGAGATCCGGGCCAGCTCCCTCATCGAGGAGCTGACCGGGTTGCCGGTGACGTGCGGCCACGAGCTGACCACCCGCCTCAACTCGGTGCGGCGGGCGACGACGGTGGCCCTCAACGCCCGCCTGGTTCCTCTGCTGCGCGAGCTCATCGACACCCTGCGCCACAGCCTGGCCGAGCGCCAGATCGTCGCGCCGTTGATGGTGGTCAAGGGCGACGGCTCGCTGGTTCGTGCCGAGTGGGCCATGCAGCGGCCCATCGAGACCATCCTCTCGGGGCCCGCGGCCAGCGCCGTGGGCGCCTGGCACCTGGCCCAGCAGGCCCCTTCGGACCTGCCTGGTGGCGACCCGGCCGGCAACCTGCCGGCGGTGTGGGTGGTGGACGTGGGCGGCACGACCACCGATATTGCAGGGCTCCGGGAGGGACGGCCCCGCCTGAACATCGAGGGCGCCCAGGTGGGCCGCTGGCGCACCATGGTCGAGGCCGTGGACGTCTATACCGTGGGCCTGGGCGGCGACAGCCAGGTGAAGGTTACGTCTGACCGGCGGCTGTCCATCGGCCCGCAGCGCGTGGTGCCCGTCAGCCTGTTGGCCAGCCAGCATCCGGAGGTCGTGGAGGACCTGCGCAACCAGGCCATGGTGCCGCCCCGCGAGGACGTGGCCGCGGCCTTTCTCATGGCCCGCCGCCCGCCCAGGCGGCAGCTCCAGGGCGACGAGCTGACCCTCATCGAGCGGCTGGCCCGGGGACCCCTCTCCCTGTCGTTCCTGATGCGCGAGTCTCGGTTCGGCGCGCTCATCCTGCGCCGTATTGACACGCTGGCGTCGGAGCGGCTGGTGATGCGCGCTGGCTTTACGCCCACCGACGCACTCCACGCCCTCGGCCGGCTGGACGTGTGGAACGCCGAGGCGGCGCGGCTGGCTGCCCAGGTCCTGGCCGCCCAGGCGCGCAAGCCGGTGGAGCGTTTTTGCGAGGAAGTGGTGGAAGGCGTCTCCAGGCGGGCGGCCGCCGCCCTGGTGAGCAAGGCCCTGAGCGACGAGGCCCACCCGCCCCGTTGGGACGAAGAGCCCACGGCGGCGCTCCTCCTGGAGCGGGCGCTGAACGGCAGCGGCCCTGAGCGCGACCTGGACTTTTCCCTGACCCTGCGGCGGCCCATGGTCGCCATCGGCGCTCCCGTCGAGGCCTATATGCCCCGCGTGGCCCGGCAGTTGAACACCAGCCTGCTCATCCCACCCCACGCTGGCGTGGCAAACGCCGTCGGTGCCGTCGTGGGCGGGGTGGTGCAGCGCCAGAGGGTGCTCATCACACCCCTCGATGGCGGCGAGCACCTGCGCGTCCACCTGCCCGACGGCGTGCACGACCTGTTCGAGCTGGAAACGGCCGTGGGCTATGCCCGGGAGCAGATGCAGGGCTGGATGCTGGACCTGGCCCGCCAGGCCGGCGCCGACCAGGTCGAGGTGCAGATGGTCCGCGAGGACAAGGCCGTGCCGGTGCACTCGGGCTGGGGCGACCGCATCTACCTGGGCACCGAGCTGATCTTTACCGCGGTGGGGCGACCCAGCCCGGCGCTGTGACCGCCGCCCTTCTTCCAGCGGCGGCGCGGGCTGGAGAGGGACGATGGACGGGGGAGGAGGACATGAAAAAGTTTATCGGGGTGGCGGGCAACGTGGGCGTCGGAAAATCCTCGCTGACCCGTCTCCTGAGCGCCTACCTGTACTGGGAGCCTTTCTACGAAGCGGTCGACGACAATCCCTACCTCGCCGACTTTTACAGGGACATGCCGACCTGGAGCTTTCACTCCCAGGTCTATTTTCTCTCCCGCCGGCTGGGGCACCACCGCCAGATCGTGGAGCGGCCGGGCACCGTCATCCAGGATCGCACGGTCTACGAAGACGCCGAGATCTTTGCCCGGAACCTCTACCTCCAGGGGCAAATGACCGAGCGGGACTGGAAGAGCTATTGGGACCTGTACCAGACGGTCGTGTCTATCCTCCAGCCGCCCGACCTGGTGATCTATTTGCAGGCCTCCGTGCCGGTGCTCCAGGAGCGCATCCGGCAGCGGGGGCGCGACTACGAGCAAGAGATCCATGTGGACTACTTGACGCGCCTCAACGACCTGTACGATGGCTGGGTCGAGAATTTTGTCCTGTGCCCGGTGCTAACCGTCCCCACGGACGACTTTAATTTTGTGACCCACAACTCTCACCTGGAGCTCATCGCCGCGCGCGTCCTGGAAAAGCTCCACGGCAAAGAGGTGGTGGTCTTCAAGTAAGCCGGGTCCGGGTCAGGGTACCCACCGGGCAGGCAGCCATTTTTGCGTGCTCTGGTTGCTCTCCACGACCTTTTCGATAAAGAACACGCCACGCGCCCCGTCATAGACCGTGGGAAAGTCCGACTCTAACGCCGTGGGTTCCCGGCCCTCCTGCCGGGCGCGGATCGTATCGGCCACGTTGCGATAGATGTTGGCAAATGCCTCGAGAAAGCCCTCTGGATGGCCGGCGGGCAGGCGTGACGCCCGCCTGGCCGCCGGGCAAAGGTCGTCGGTGCCCCGCGTCATGAGCTGCACCGGGCCGCCGGCCGGCGTGTAGGCCAGGTCGTTGGGCTGCTGCTGGCGCCAGGCCAGGCCCGCCCGGGTGCCCCACACCTTGATGCTCAGATCGTTTTCGCTGCCCGTGGCAACCTGCGAGGCCACCAGGACCCCCCGGGCGCCGTTGCCGAAGCGGAGCAGTACGTTGGCGTCGTCGTCCAGGCGGCGCCCCGGCACCAGGTGCGACAGGTCGGCGCACACCTCGGCCAGCTCCAGGCCGGTGATGGTGCTCACCAGGTTCTCCGCGTGGGAGCCGATGTCGGCCATGGCCCCGCCCGGGCCCGAGATGGCCGGATCGGTCCGCCAGGCGGCCTGCTTGTGGCCTGTATCCTCCAGCCTGGTCGCCAGCCAGCCCTGGTTGTACTCGACGACCACCTTGCGGATCTCGCCCAGGAGGCCCTCCCGGACCATGTGCCGCGCCTGCTTGACCATGGGATAGCCCGTATAGTTCAGGCTGACCGCCAGGACCGTGCCGGCGGCCTCTACGGCCGCGGCCAGGCGGCGCGCCTCTTCCGTGGTGTGGACCATGGGCTTGTCGATGAGGACGTTGAATCCCGCCGTGACAAAGGCCAGGGCCACGGGAAAGTGCAGGTGGTTGGGCGTCACCACCGACACCAGGTCGAGGCGCTCGCCGGCGGGCAGGGCTCGCTCGCGCTCGAGCATCTCCTGCCAGCTCCCGTAGGCCCGCTCTCGGGCGATCCCGAAATCGGCGGCCGAGAGCCTGGCCCGTTCGGGGGTGGACGACAGCGCCCCCGCGACCAGGGCGATGCCGCCGTCCAGGGTGGCGGCCCGGTAGTGCGTGGCGCCGATGAACGAGCCCCGCCCGCCCCCGACCATGCCCATCCTCAGCCTGCGCGGCGCCGGCGTCGTGCTGTCCTCGGCCATTCTCTCTGCTCCTCTCATCAGGTCTTGTGCTGGCTCAGGCGCCGCTCCAGGGCGGTGACCCCCAGCGACAGGGTGACCGTCATCACCAGGTATAGAAAGGCGACGGTGTTATAGGTCTCGAAGAACTTGAAGGTCGAGGCCGAATACACCTTGCCCAACTGCGTGATGTCCTGCACGCCCAGCACCGAGACCAGCGCCGAGTCTTTGAGCATGGCCACGAACTCGTTGCCCAGGGGCGGCAGGACGTTGCGCACGGCCTGGGGCAGGATGATGCGCCGCATGGCCTGGGCGTGGGTCATTCCCACGGCCAGCGCGGCCTCCATCTGCCCCCTGGGGATCGACTGGATCCCGGCGCGAAAGATCTCGGAGATAAAGGCGCTGTAGCCGATGGTCAGCGCCAGGACGGCCCGCACCGTGAAGTCAAGCTGGCGGACGTTGAGGGGCTGGATGACCCCCGCCTCGATGAGGGGCCCGCCCAGCCAGTTGACGGCCGTGACCACCGCCGGGGCGCCCACGAAGGCGATATAGTACAGGAGGACCAGCATGGGCACACCGCGCACGATCTCGACGTAGAACGAGGTCACCTCCAGGAGCAGGCGGTTGCGAGAGATGCGCAGCAGGCCCACCGCCAGCCCGAGGAGCATGGCGGCTACATAGGCGATGATCGACACCGTGATGGTGGTGTCCAGCCCCCTGGCCGTCGCCACAAAGATGATCCGATAATCGCCGTTGTTGGCCACCATCCACAGGAACAGGATGGCCAGCAGGATGGCGAACAGCAGCCACAGGGGCATCCGGCTGAGCCGCCCGGTGAAGGGCAGCAAGTGGGCTCTCGAGCCCCGGTGATCGTTTCTCATGGCACCTCACGTGGGGAGTATCCGGCTCCGTCGCCGCTGCAGGTCCGGGGCTCCTGGCGCGCAGGAACCCCAGGCGCTGGCCGGGTGCGGCGCACTGGGAGCAGTGCGCCGCACCCGAACCTGCTACTGGGCCGACGGCTCGTACAGGAAGAACCAGCGGCTGTTCAGGTACTCCAGGTACCCATCCTCCTCCATGGTCTCGATGGCGGCGTCAAAGGGCTCGACCAGGTCGGAGCCGGGGGTAAAGATAAAGCCAAACTCCTCGGTGCCCAGGGGCTCGCCGACGATCTTGAGCTGGTCGGGGTTGGCGCCGATGTAGCCGCGGCTGGAGGCGGCGTCCATGAGGACCATGTCGACGTCGCCGGCGAGGAGGGCCTG
>DAOUHB010000123.1:0-25190 GCA_034428935.1 Anaerolineae bacterium
CCAGGCTTGCCCCCAGTAGCAAGCTGCTCGACGCGCCCTCCCGGTCCTTTCGGTTCCAGAGGAGGGAGGGCAAGAGGATCAGAAAGCAGGCGACCCCCAGCCCGGCGACGAGCATCCTACCCCGCGTATCGAGCAGCGTTTCGGCCACCCGGCACAGGAGCATCAACTCGCCGACGAGCACCAGCGGCCACCCGGAGAGTCCTCTTGGCAAGAAGAGCAGGATCAAGGGGGAAAAGAGAAACAGGATGCTGACGATTTCGACAGGGATGCTGGTGCCCATCAATCCAAAGGCATAGATGGCCTCGACAAAATCCGAGATCAGTTGGAAGAAGAACAGGAGAATGAGGCTGTAGAGCGCGACCTGGAGCATATTCTGTTTTTTCATGCTTTGACTCCGCATTTGTTGGGGCTCACCGCCCGCTTTCAATGGCCGGGAAACGCTCCCTGATGCGACCCGGGAGCGACCGGACGTGGCACGGTGATTATACCACAAGGTGTTGGTACGGCCAATCAAGCGGACCTGCGCCTGCGGCAGGAGCCCCCGGCCCTCGCGGATCGGTCTCCCCTCGTTGCCCTTGAGCCCGGCGAGGAACGGCTCAGTAGTCCCATGCCGCCATGATGTCAAGGATTGGTTGCAACGGATCGCCGTGTAATCAGGTTTGCCGTGCCGGCGCCTGGTCCACAAGACTTCTGTCGATGGGGGACAGCGGCCAGGGCCGCAGCTTGACCGATTTCCCCTTGCCCGCTACAATACGTCCATGATGGCAAGGCGTGCAGCGTTCGTGCCCTACCGGCCAAAGGCTATCCTGAACAAGGGCAAGCGGGCCGATATTGGGGTATACCGCCCGATGCTTTCTTTCGTGCGGTGGCGGCCGTGACGGGCCTGAGTACAGAGTTCAAGGTAGACCTTATCGATCCCCAGAACTGTCGGCCCGCTTTGCGACGTGCTATTGAGCGCGAAGGAGCTGCTGTGTGAGCGATCGCCTGTTGCGACTGGCAAAGCGAATCCAGAGCGAGTGCCAAGATCTGGCCCGTGTCGTGGAGCGAGCACAGGCAGGCTGGCGCCGGGCTGAGAGATCAACAGACGATCTGTATCTTGACCGTTGACATATTGTCCCCAACGGTGCCAAAATATCGATACACAGAAGTAGGGATGATCCGGAACCTGGGCAGAACAGCTACCGCCTTGCCGACCTGAAAGGATCGGGCGTGCCCTCGGGGATCCATACGGCGCCGTCCAAGGGAAAAAGCGTTGACATGCTCTTCGACCCGTGCTAGAATGGGGCTGTAATCCTGACCGACTTGGAACGACACATGGGGGAGTTGCTGTGAAGAGTGTCTTCGCTACCAGAGTGCCGGTGATTTCCGGTTCAATCCTTCTCCTGCCATTCTTGACCTTTAATCAGATAGACAGGCAGGCATTCCGCGCACGTGAAGATTTCCCGGTCACGCCCAGCGTACCAAATCACGCGTTCCAGCCGAAGCACTGCCCACCCTTGCCGCTGACGCGGCCGGGCTCGCGCTTGGAAACCACCTGAAAGGACCGTTCACCTATGTCTGCACCGGTCGTCGTCGAATTCCCCCTCAGAGGTGAATGGATCGCCCCCAACACACCTGGTAGGAGGGTCCCAAGCCACGGAACCCATATACTCGGCGAGACGTACGCCTACGACTTTGTCGGCGTAAACTCAGGAACCCGTGGAACGCGGTTTTATCGGGCCGGTCCCCTGCGCTATCTTTTGCTCGGCGTCCGCCTGCAAGAATGCTATGGCTGGGGGCGACCCATCTACTCCCCGTCGGATGCGACCGTCGTTGTCGCCGAGGACGGCTGGCCCGAACGGAATCCTGTGCACCCCGTCAGGGACCTCGCCATCGCCCTCAAGCACGCTTACACGTTCGACGAGAAGCGCATAATAGACTATCGCCTCCTGGCCGGGAACTATATCACTCTCGAGACCGTGAACGGCTACGCCGTCATCGCTCATGCACAGACTGGCTCCATCCGCGTCTCCAAAGGAGACGCCGTCGCCTCCGGCCAGCATCTCGCCAACGTCGGGCATTCAGGCAACTCCACAGCGCCCCACCTCCACTTCCACCTGATGGATCACCGGGACCCGCGCCTTGCGAAAGGCATCCCTTGCTGCTTCCGGGAGTACGAGGTTCTTCGCGACGGGGGATGGCAAGTCGTTCACGATGGCATCCCAACACATAAGGACAAAATTCGCAAGCTGTGATGCCTGACAACTCGATGATGCCGACCCGGCCAGATAGGCGAGGCTAGAGCATGTTATCCATTCTCGACGATGAACGCATCCAAGATCCGGGGCCGGTCTTCCAGGTGACCGTCACGCTGAAAGACCTGCTGCAGATCGAGCACTGTCCGCGGGCGTGGCGCACGCTGGACCTGTACGTGGTACGTGACGGGCCGGTGGTGTTCTACGTGGGGCAGTCTCACGTGGCGTTTGACCGGGTGTGGTCGCACTTTTACGGTGGATTCAAGGCCCGATCGCTGCTCGGCAGATTGATCCTGTGCAACTGGCCGGCGTCGATGCATTGGACCGTGGAGCTGCTCAGCTCGCAGCTTATGCGATTTGCGGCGGTGGAGCACCAGCTCGACGCAGCAGAGCGTCTCCTGATCCAGGATCTGGCACCCTGCCTGAACGAGGCGTTGAACCGGCAGCCAACACCGCTGCCCGAGATGTATCGCCCGCCGACGGCAACGCCGACCTGTCCCCGCAGCCCCAACAAGCTCATTCGTGAGGCCGGGTATGCCTTGAAGGCGGAGCAGCGGCGCCAGTGGCTGGAGACCGGCGGGTAAGGAGCCAAGCGCGACCGTGTCTGAGAGCGAAAAAAAGGAGAACCCGGTGCCCCTCCGGTCGACATCCCCTGGCGGTCGACTCGCTTACCTCGATTGGCTTAGATTCCTCGTCGTTCTGTCTTTGGCCCCGTTTCATGCATCCATCAGCTTCACGGGCATGGGTTCGGTATACGTGTACGATAGCCCGGTGCGAGATATTCTTCTGGCCGGCTCCCAACCTGTCGGTGTCGGGCCGCTTGTCCTCACCGAGTTTACCGTCTTCATGGATAATTGGTTCATGCACCTGCTTTTCCTTGTGGCGGGCATCGGCGCCGCCCACTCGCTGCGGAAAAGAAGCGGTGCTCAGTTTCTTGGAGAGCGTTGCAACCGGCTGCTTCTCCCACTTCTTTTTGGCACGGTGTTTGTGGTGTCCGTCCAATCGTGGCTGCGTGCTCTGTCCTTTGGCAGGTTTTCGGGCAGCTTCTTTGCGTTCTTCCCTTCATTTTTCAACGGAATATACACGGGACCACAAAGCAGCGGGAACTATGACTGGGGACATCTCTGGTTCCTTGCATACCTCTTTGCTTTCTCGGCGCTGGCGCTGCCGTTGTTGCTTTCAATCCGGCGAAAAGGAGAAGCGTCTCGCATCCTTTCCGTTGCTCGTCATTTTGCCACGATGCCGTTGCTGTTACTCCCCGCACTCTGGACAGGCCTCCTGGAGGCGCTATTCAGACCGGGCTGGCCTGGAGCTTTTAACCTCGTCAGCGACTGGGCCAACGTCTCCATGTTCCTCTCCTTCTTCCTTGCGGGATACGTCGCGGGATCCGTACCGGAGTTGCTCCAGGCATTTGAGGTACACAGGCGGCCCGCCTTGATTCTTGGCGCCACAGCATTCCTTGCCAGGATTGCGACCTACGCATTGGTGGCTGTTCCGGACGGCTACAACGCGGCCAACGTTGTTGCGCAGGCGTTGCGAGGCATGGCCGCATACGGGCTTGTCATCGCTGCTATGGGCTATGGACGGCGTTACTTGAATGTGCAAGGCAAGATGTTGGGGATTGCCCGCGACCTCTCCTTCCCACTGTTCATCCTGCACTATGCTCCGCTCACTGCGGCGACGTACCTGCTGTTGAATAGCGGCCTGTCCATCTGGACCCGATGGCTTCTCGCCGTGGCCGTGTCGTGGAGTTTCGTAGCAGTGTTCACATTCCTGGCACGGTTCATACCACCGATCAGGAGTTTCTTTGGCATTCGGGAGCCATCGGTCAGGGCCAAACAGAGACCGGGACCCATCGCAAGTCGTTAAAGCCGCCTTCACCATCCCCCGGCGACAAGCGGGCGCCGGACAAGCGGATCGTCGAGGGCTGGTCCACGAAGGTGGCTCGGACTATCGAGGCGCTACGGGTAGAGCAGAACGTGGGGCTGCTCTGGTGGCCGATGGAGCCTCAAATTGATCGTGTTTCAAAAATCGATTCCCTTTACTTGACAGGTTCCGCGCTTGGCCTATACTGTGGCTGGTGTAGTGTCGCCGAACGGTCCGCAGAAGAATGTGTCAGGTTGCCCAATTGGGGGCCAAGACGGAACCCACACAGCAGTCACGCTCTGGAGAGGCAATCAAAGATGAGCACCGATCTCGTGTTTCGCCTTCTTTTCATTCTCGCCGCCATCGCCCAGGCCGCGATCCGGATCTACTTCCAGTCCCGGATCCTGCCTGAACAAGCCCGGACAAAGGTCACGGGACAGACCTGGCGGCTAATCCCTGGGGCCTTTGCCGCCCTGACTGTCCTCGTGTTCGGCTTTGCCTTCATATTCTTCCCCAATGCCTTCGCCTGGTCCTACGCAGATTTTCCAGATTGGCTCCGGTGGACAGGGGCCATCCTTCTCCTCGGTGGTGTTACCCTTCTTGCGGTAGCCCATCACCATCTCGGCAAGTCATTTCACTCCCTCGTCGTTCAGAAGTCCGGTCAGATCCTCGTCGAGAGCGGGCCCTATCGCCTTGTCCGCCACCCGATCTATACGGCATACGTGCTCAGTTACTTTGGTGGTGGTCTGCTCGCGTCCAGCCTCGTTCTCACCCTCATTCCTGGGCCGCTCTACATCCTATTCGTCGCGTTGAGGCTTGCAGAAGAGGAAGCTGTCATGATCGAACAGTTCGGCCCCGAGTACCGCGACTATATGAGCAAAACCGGCCGCTTCCTGCCCCGCCTGGGAGGACCTCGCCGGGACGCCTGAACAATGCCAGGACAAGGGAGACGACGCTATGGGCGACCCTGGTGCCCTGCTGCGTGCTCAGAAGGGTGAGCTGACCGGAATCGATCTCCCATAGGACTTGCTCAGGCAACTTTTGCAAGAGACCCTGGGCACCGGGGTCGAGCTGGTCGGCTGTCAGATTGGCAATCAGCTCCACGACTATCTGGTTCTGTTGCTCCGACTCGATCATCCTGCGTTGGAAGTCGTCCCCAAGCTTGCGGGACCTGAAGCGCCATGTCTGATCCCCGCTTCCGGTCGAGCATCTGAGGAGTAATGGCCGTTCCACGGCCGCCAGGAAAGAGATCTGCCCGCCGCCGCCCCGCCTTCCGGCCACCCTCCCCTGGTCGCGGCCATTTTGTCACAGCATTGTCACGGCCCTATCATGGCGCCTATCACCTGACTTGTATACAATGAGCCAACCCGTTTCTCGGAGAGAGGCAGCGTGGCATGGAAGAGATCGTGACTCAGAATAGCAGTATTCTGCTCTTTGTTGTCGTTGGCTTTATCGGCCAGATGATCGATGGTGGCCTGGGCATGGCCTACGGCGTCAGTGCCAACTCGGTTCTCCTCGCCTTTGGCATTCCCCCCAAACTGGCCAGCGCCAGTGTCCACGCCGCGGAGGTCGTCACCACGGCCATCTCGGGTTTTTCCCATGCCCAGGTGGGTAACGTGGACAGGCGCCTGGTCCTGAGGCTCATTCTGCCGGGCGTCGTGGGCGGTGTCAGCGGCGCCTACCTGCTGACGCAGGTCAACGGCGATATGATCAAGCCCTTCATCGCCATCTATCTGCTGATCATGGGCCTGGTGATCCTGGTTCGGGCATTCATGAAAATCGTCGAATCCGAGATCAAGAAGGGACTCATCCCTCCCCTGGCGATTTTCGGAGGTTTTTTCGACGCCATTGGCGGTGGCGGATGGGGCCCCATCGTTACGACCACGCTGGTGGCCACCGGCAAGAAGCCCCGCTTTGCCATCGGCTCGGTCAACCTCAGCGAGTTCTTTGTGACCCTCTCCATGTCGGTGACGTTCATCCTGACCATCGGCAACCTGGTCGACTACTGGCGCATCATCCTGGGCCTCCTCATCGGCGGAGCCATTGCCGCTCCCCTGGCCGCGTACGCCTGCAAGTGGATCCCGCAGAAGGTCATGATGATCCTGGTCGGCCTGCTGATCGTCTTTCTCCAGGTGCGCACCTTGCTCGGCATCTGGTTCGGCATCAAGATCCTGTAGGCTCGGTCCTCTCGATAGGGAAGGGCGAGGCAGGCTCTTGCGGTTACAGCCCGGCGCGCTCTATCACGTACAACAGGAAGACGATCAGGGCGCCCAGGGGAACGATAACGACCCAGTCGTTCACCTTGAGGAGCTGTGGAAGGGTCAGGTCGCCAAAGCCGCCGCGTTTCAGGATGCCGTCTCGAGCGCGGGGATAGAGGACGGCAAAGAGCCAGGAACCAAGCAGGATGCCGGCCAGCCCGGCTACGGCAGCGTCCAGGTAGCCGTTGCCGATGGCGCCGGCAATGGTACCGGGACAATACCCCAGGAGCGCAAAGCCCAGGCCAAAGATCAGGCCCCCGATAGCGTTCTTGCCCCACGAGCCGGATTTCGGAGCGAGCTCGATCGAGCCCAGTCTCTTCATGAGGTGGATGCCGATCATGCCCGTCACCACGGCCGAGAGCATGATCTTGAGCACGGTAAAATCGGTCAGCAGCAACTGCCCGAGAATGACGTCGTACTTGGTCACGCCACCCTTTTGTAGCAGAAAGCCAAAGACGATACCAAACAGGAACCCCCAGGCCAGAGGCAGCTTGGTTTTCATCCGTTTTCTCCTCTCAGGCGACCAGGGCAAAGAGGAGCGCGGCCATCAAGATTCCGCCGACGAAAAAGCAGATGGCCGAGATCCAGCTCGACACGGCAAGCTGCATGGTGCCGCTGATGCCGTGCCCGCTGGTGCAGCCGCCGGCCCAACGCGAGCCCAGGCCCAGGAGAACGCCGCCCAGCAGGGCAGCGATCAGCCGGATCGGCACGTTCGTCCCGAAGGCGGCAGCCCACCGGGATGGAACCCACTGCCACTGGAAGTCGCCAGACAGAAGCGACGAAACCAGCGCCCCCACGACCATTCCTAAGACGAGCATCCACTGCCAGTCCACGGCCGGTTTCACCTCCTGGTAATAGGGCCGGGTCTCTACCTTTGGGCCGCGCAAGAGCTTCTCGATCATGCCGGCCGACCGGGCGAAGGAGGTGGAGCAGCCGATGGGCTTGTGGGAGATCAACCAGGTAAGCCAGCTCAGCACGCCGATGCCGATGCCCACCACATAGGGTGACCAGGTGGTCTCTGTCAACCAACTCATCGTCTGGACCTCTGCCAGGATCTGAGAGCGGAGGGGCCGAGGGTGACGCTGAAAAAGCGCGACCCGTGCGGATTCTCGCAGACGTCGCACTGCCGGGCATAACCGGCGGCGCTGTAACCCGTCATCCCGCCGGCCACGTTGTGCACCTCGCGAAAGCCGTGCTGCTTGAGGATGCTGGCCGCCAGGCTGGACCGGTTCCCCGAGCTGCACACTACAAAGGTGGGCTTGTCGGGGTCCAGCTCGGTGTAGCGGGTGCGCAGATCGGGGGCGGGGATGTTGACCGCGCCGTCGATGTGGCTGTCCTCGAACTCGAGGGGGGCGCGCACGTCCACCAACACCATGTTGGAGGTGCCGGTGACCCTGTCGTGCAGGTCCTGGGCAGAGACCAGGTGGACGTCCTCGGTGCGGCGTCCGGCCATGGCCCAGGCGGCCATCCCGCCGTACAGGTAGGCGGCTGTGCAGTCCAGTCCCACGCGGTGGGCCCACAGGGCGGCGGTCTGGGCGTCCTCGTAATCCTCGGCTACGATCAAGATCTCCTCGTCCATGGGCAGCACCCACCCGGCAAAGGTCGGGAAATTGCCGGCCAGGTCGAGGCTCCAGGCGCCGGGCACGTGCAGGCTGGCATAGGCCGTATAGCTGCGCACGTCTACCACCGCCAGGTTCGGATCCTCCATGCGCTTGCGGAAGTCGTTGGGCCTCAGTTCCTCCAGCGAAGGCAGGTCGGCCAGCAGCGCCGGGCCACGACGGTTGATCTCGCTGCACCGCTCAAAGTGATCGGGGGCGGGGGGCATCTCGGACGTGAGCGAGTGGACAAAGCTCTCCCTGTCGAGTTGCAGTGCGGCGTTGTGGCGGCGCTCGTAGCCGATGGTGGACTGCCACTTGGATCCGATAGAGCGGCCGCAGAGCGAGCCGGCGCCGTGGGCGGGATAGACCTCCACGTGGTCGGGCAAGGGCAACAATTTCTGGTGCAGGCTGTCGTAGAGCTGCCCGGCCAGTTCTTTGGCCTGCTCGGGAAACAGGTCGGGCCGGCCCACGTCGCCTACAAAGAGCACGTCGCCCACAAAGACGCCGATAGGGCCATCGCCGCGGGACGTGTCGGTCACGACGTAGGAGACATGCTCGGGCGTGTGGCCGGGGGTTTCCAGCACGCGCAGTTGCACGTGTTCGAGCTCGAGCGTGTCGCCTTCGGCGAGGGGGACGTGGTCGAACGTGCATTCAGCCGACCGCGGCGCATAGATCTTGGCGCCCGTCTGCCTGGCCAGATCCATGTGGCCGGACACGAAATCGGCGTGGAGATGGGTCTGCAGGATGTGGGTGATGGTCATGCCCATCTCACGTGCCTGCTCGATATAGATGTCTACGTCACGCTGGGGGTCGACGATGGCACAGCTTGACTTGCCGGCCAGGATGTAGGAGCTGTGGGCAACCTTGTTCAAGAAAAAGTGCTTTAACAGCATAGCGCATACCTCTCTCGGCTTTTCTCGATGCGAGGCGCCGCGCTGCTGTCAACGCACCTGCCGTCATTATACTCCCAGGCCACGGGTACTGCAAGTGGGCCCCACTTCGCGGCACTTTCGCCGGGGTGGAGGTCGGAGGTGCCAAAGGCGCGGGACGACCTGCAGAACCAGAATATTTCTTCCCGACCTGTCGATTTTCGGCAGCGGGATTCGACAACATGATGAACAATCGCGTGTTCGGGGCGTGCTCAGCGCGTTCCGTGTGACGTATCTTGGTGAAAGGGAGGTTCTCTATGCCAACAACCACTTCCAGGGATGGCACGACCATCGCCTTTGAACGATCCGGTCATGGACCGGCGCTCATCCTCGTGGACGGGGCGCTTATGCATCGTGCGCTGGACGAGGCAGCGGGACAACTGGTCGAGCTGTTGGCCCCGCACCTGACCGTGTTGCGCTACGATCGGCGGGGACGAGGCGAGAGCACGGACAGGCAGCCTTTTGCCCTGCAGCGCGAAATCGAGGATATCGAAGCTCTCATCGGCGAGGCGGGCGGCTCCGCGTCCTTGTATGGCATCTCCTCGGGCGCAGCGCTGGCCATGGAAGCGGCCATTGCCCTTCCGGGCAAGGTCGAGAAGCTCGTCATGTACGAAGCTCCGTACAACTCGGAGGAGACTGCCCGGGAGGCGTGGCGGGAGTACAGAAGGCGGCTCGAAGAGCTGCTGGCTGCCGGCCGCCGGGGTAATGCGGTGGTGCTCTTTGCCATGCTGGTGGGCATGCCCGCCGAGCAGGCCGACGAGATGCGCCGGATGCCCACGTGGCCGGCATGGGAGGCCGTGGCGCCCACCCTGGCCTATGACGCCGCGGCACTCGGAGAAGACGCCTCGGTGCCGGTCGAGCGGGCACGCCGGGTTGCGATGCCGGCGCTGATCATGGCCGGCGGCGAGACCTATCCATTCATGCATGACACGGCGAGGGCCCTGGCCGCCGCCATGCCTCACGCCGAGTACCGCGTTCTGGAAGGCCAGACCCACGAGGTCTCGCCCGAGGCGCTGGCACCGGTGTTGATCGAGTTCTTGACCGCGCAACCGGCAGCGGTTGGCGCAGCATACTTGACAAAAGACTGAAAGGAAGATCCGATGCGAAAGCTAAAGGTTCTGAACCACTTGACGCTCGATGGCGTGATGCAGGCGCCGGGCGGCCCGGACGAGGACCGTCGTGGCGGCTTCCAGTACGGCGGCTGGGCGCAGCCCAACAACGATTCAGTCATGGGCAAGTTCATGGGCAAGGGGATGGCCAGGGGTGCCGATCTGCTCCTGGGCCGGTGGACCTACGAGAACTGGGCTGACTACTGGCCCAAACAGAAGGACGACAATCCCTTTACCACCGTGCTAAACAACTCGCAAAAGTACGTGGTGTCGCGGACGCTGGAGGAGCCCCTGCCGTGGGTCAACTCCAAACTCCTCAAGGGCGACGCGGCCGAGGCCGTCGCCAGGCTCAAGGAGCAGACGGGCAAGGATCTCCTGGTGATGGGTAGCGGGCAGCTCATCCAGTCCCTCATGCGTCACAATCTCATCGACGAGTTCATGCTCATGATCCATCCCCTGGTTCTGGGTACGGGCCGGCGTATGTTTGCCGACGAGGGTCACTACGCTGCCCTACGGCTCGTCGATTCGATCACCACAACCACGGGTGTGATCATTGCCACCTACCGGCCGGCCGAGCCGCCGGCGGGCAGGTCAACCTGACGTTCGCCCGGGGTTGTTTGACAGATAAAAGTTCCAGGTGTATGATCCTCATCGGGGCCCAGGCGAGTGGGTCTCCGGGAGGTGAGAGATGCATGCTCAGGTGCGTGTGCAGCCCTGGTGGGCGGCCCTCGTGGTGTGGGGTGTTGTCAACGCCGTCAACCTCTTGCAGACAGCAGGCTTCCTTTCACGGATCTATACCGGGAGCAGGACCATCAACCACGTGTTGGGCGGCGTGATCGTTGCCCTGGCAGTCCCGTCGGCCGTCGCCCTCGTCGCCTTGTTGCACGCGGACGCCGGCTGGCGGCAGTGGGTGGGGCCGGCGGTGTTTCTCGCCTTTGTGGCGCTGATGCTCGCCGTCGAATACCTCTGGCCCGTCGAGTTCCGATCACCGGCGCGCTACAGCATCCTCGTGCCCTACCTCCTGCTTTTCTTTGGCGCCATCCTGCTCATGGGCCTGCCCATGTTTCGCATGGACCGCGGCCTGTGGCTCGTCACGGTCGTGACGACGGTCTTGCTGCTCGGGTCCATGGTCATCGCCATGCGCGCGGGTGTCGGGTGAGGCTGCGCTGAGAAATGGTGGCTCCTTGTATGGCTTAACGCTGAATAGAGCCGGGAGACAAGAAACACAATGACCCAAATCCTCAAGGACGAGACCACGAACCTCGGCTGGAAAGGGCTTTACCGGGCCGGCGGCATTGCTGCGCTGCTCGCCGGCGTGCTCTTTCGGCGGAACATTGCCGCGGAAATTGGGCTTTTCGTTCAGCACGAATCGCCGGCCGGTGCAGGCGACTGGTTCGCCCTCCTGCAGGACAACCGGCTCCTGGGGCTCGTTCATCTCAACATCCTGGACGTCGTGAACTATGCCCTGCTGGCCTTGATGTTTCTGGCTCTGCTTGCTGTGCTCCGTCCGGCCAACAAGAGCGCCATGGCCATCGCCGCGGCCCTTGGCTTCCTGGGAATTGCGGTGTACCTGGCCTCGAACACGGCGCTCTCTATGCTTTCCCTCAGCAATCAGTACGCAGCCGCCACGTCCGAGGCGCAGCGGGCCTATCTGCTGGGAGCGGGAGAAGCGATGCTGGCCATCAGCCGTTTTGCCAGCGCCGGCGCTCCCGGTAGTGCGGGTTACCTCAGCCTGCTCCTCGTCGCCGCTGCCGGCCTGATCACCTCGCTTGTCATGCTGCGTAGCCGTGCCTTCAACCGGGCCACAGCGTACGTCGGCATTGTGGCAGCTGCCCTAGACCTGGCGTACTGCATCGCCTATCTATTCCTGCCCGGGGTAGAGATGTTGCCTGTCTTTTTCATACCGGCTGCCGGTCTCCTCTTGATGGTCTGGCACATTCTGATCGGCTGGCGTCTCCTCCGGTTGGGGAAGGCCGTTCCGAGCAGCCCTGGGCTGGGAGATCGTTCGAAAGGAAAACCAACCGCCGGCCTTTTCACGACCTGAGTCGCCCTCCGGGCCACGACACCGATATTGCCAATACGCGCATAGCCTCACAATCCCTCATCATCATTGGACGTTTCGTTGGCTCCGCACGGCTCAGAAGCGGTAACAAGCAAAGCCGCCAGGTGATCAACAGCCCTGGCAGCCCCAGCCGGCTCCGCCAAGCAGGCCGGCGGACTACGCTTCCGACTGGGCCGGGCACGAGTGCCGGCACGTCGTCGCCGCGTGGGCCAACGTCTCCGTTTGACAAACGGGCGTTCCGGGTGCATAATGAGAGCGCCCGTGAAACCTGGCGCACGCGCAGTGCGCAATAGCGCTCATCATGCCTGACGCTCTCGTACACGTGCCTGAAACGGAGGAGCCACGATGAAGACGGCCGAATCACTCAAGAAGTCCTTCAACTATGCCATCGGTATGTTTGGAACCTCCATTCCGATCAACATGCTCAAGACGTACGCAGCCATCTACTATGTTGACCGGTTGGGAATGACCACCGTCCAGATGGCGACCATTCTCCTGATCTATACCTTTATCGACGCCCTCGACAACCCGGTATATGGTTTCCTCTCGGACCGGACACGCACCCGCTGGGGGAGGCGCCGGCCCTGGCTGGTCATCGGCACGCCGCTGCTGATCCTGGCCTTCATCGCCTTCTATTCGCCGCCGGCCTTCCTGGCGGGCGAGAACCTGTTCGGCTATGCAGCGCTGTTCTACATCCTGACCGGCACGCTGGATTCGGTCATCAATGCCAATTATGGGGCGCTCTTCCCCGAGCTGTTTCGCACGGATTCCAGCCGCGCCTCGACGAACGCCATGCGCCAGGCGTTCCAACTGGTGGCCATGATCATCAGCATCGCCCTCACGCCCATGGTGACCAGCGCCATCGGCTTCCAGACGACGGCCATCATCTACGGCATCCTGGGCGGCGTCGTCATCCTCTACATGAGCCTCACCTCCCGTGAGGTCCGGATGGAGGTCGACGAGAACAAGCCCGAGCTGTGGAACAGCCTGAAGGACCTGTTCAAGAACCGCAAGTTCTGGATGGCCGGGCTGGCCAATGCCTTTTACAGCGCGGCCATGTCCCTTGTGCTGGCCTCCATGCCGTTCTTTGTCAAGTACACCTTGCAGCTTGGCGACAGCCAGGCGACGTTCCTCTTTGCGGCGGTGCTGCTCATCGCCATCGGCTGCGTCGCCGTCTGGGCGCGGCTGGTGCGCCGGTTCTCACTGATTCCGGTGTGGCGGACGGCGCTCATCACCCTGGCCGTCGCCTTTGTTCCCCTCTACTTTGCCAACTCGCTGCCCACCGCCATGGTCGCCAGCGCCCTGGTGGGCTTTGGCTTCGCGGGGGTCATCACCACCATGGATCTCATCGGCGCCAGGATCATGGACGAGGACACCCGGAAGCACAACGTGCGGCGTGAGGGGATCATCTCCAACGCGCTCGGTTTTATGAACCGCCTGAACGGCCTGTTCACCAGCGCCGCCTTTTTCCTGGTCTCTATCCTCTTTGGCTTCGTGAGCGGCGACAACCCGGGCCCCGAGCCCCACAACGCGGCTCGCTTCCTGCTGACCGTCTTTCCGCCGGTGTTGATGGTCATCAGCTTTGCCTTTTCCTTCCTGATCAACTTCCCGGAGGAAAAGGCCGCACCGGCGGTGCCCGAGCCTGTCGCGGGGCTGGAGTGAGCCATGGACTCCCTTTTGAACCTGTCAATTCGCATCGACCCGTCCCAGGCGGGCACCTACTTCACGCTGCCCTTCCACGTGCCGGAGGGGATCGAATCGATAACCCTGAAGTACGGGTATGACAGGCGGCCGGCAAAGGAGCAGGCCCTTGACGGGGGCCTGTTCACCGGCCGGGAAGAGGTCAACATCGTCGACCTGGGGCTCATCGACCCGCGGGGCGTGCAGGTCGGGGCCTCCGGCTCTGACAAGGTCGAGATCGAGGTCGGCGAGACCAGGGCAACCCCCGGCTATCAGCCCACCCGGATCGTCCCCGGCCGGTGGCAGATCCTGGTGGGAGCCTACAAGGTGGCCTCCGAGGGCGTCACCGTCGGCTACGAGATCAGGCTCCGGCGCAAGGCGCGAAGGCTCCTCAGGGGAGACCTGCACGTCCACTCGGTGGGCTCGGATGGCGTACACACCGTGGAAGAGCTGGCCTGGAAAGCCAGGCGCCACGGCCTGGACTTTTTGGCCATCACGGACCACAACCAGTTCGCGCCGGCGGATTCACTGCCTCGCGTGGACGGCGTGACCATGATCCCCGGCGTGGAGTGGACGCACTATCAGGGACACGCCAGCTTTCTCGGGGTGGACCGGCCCTACGACGGGTGTTTCGCGACCAACTCCGTGGAGGAGGCGCGGACGCGTTTTGCATCCGCCCGCGAGCGTGGCGCGCTCATCGTCGTCGACCATCCCTTCGATCCGCTCTGCGGCTTTCACTTCCCCCTCGACGCTCTGCCGTGGGACTGCATCGAAGTGTGGAACGGCCCTATGCGCGAGTGCAACCTACAGTCGGTGGGCATGTGGCATCAGCTCCTGGCGTCCGGGGCCAAGATCCCGGCCTGCGGCGGAAGCGACTATCACCGCGACACGCCCTTTCTTTTCCTGGGCGGGCCCACGACCTGCGTGTTTGCCGAGTCCGCCGGGCCCAGCGATATCCTGGCGGCCCTACGGGCCGGCCATGCATTCATTACCTTTGCGCCCGCCGGGCCCGGCCTGGAGCTGGCCGCCGGCGACGCCATCATGGGCGATACGGTCAACTGGCAGGAGCTGAAAGAGGTGCGCATCAAGGCGCAGGGGTTGCTGGCCGGCGACGTGGTGCGCGTTGCCACCGCCCAGGAGACGGCGGTGCTCTTTACGGCGCCGGTGGACGGGGACGTAGAACTGACCTACGCCCTGGCTTCGCCCGGGTTCGCCCGCGCCGAGATCCTGCGCTCATTCTTGCCCGGGCTGCCCATGTTGCCGGCGCTGCTGTCGAACCCCATCTATTTCGCCGGGCCGTGATCTGGCCGCGGGTAATCTGGCTGCGGGATCGTGCTCCCGCGGGTTCGTCCTCCAGGGATTGCTGCCCTAGCCCTTGAACCGGGGCTCGGGCAGCCCTTGCACGTCGGTGTGCACCACCCACAGGTCGCCACAGCCCGGAGCGGCCGCGCGCTCCTGGTCGGTCAGCCAGCCCCAGGCGGTGGTCACGTATAGGTCCTTGAGATCGGGCCCGCCGAAGCAGCAACTGGTTGGGTTGGGAATGGGCATCTTGACCACGCGCTCGATCTTGCCGTCCGGATCATAGCGGGTGATGCACCAGCCGCCCCACTGGGCACTCCAGACGCACCCCTCCGCGTCCACCGTCAGGCCATCGGGCAGCCCCTTGTCCTCCGGTACCCTGGCAAAGGACCGGCGGTTGGCAAGCTCGCCCGTCGCCGGGTCAAAGTCAAAAGCGAGCAGCTCGTAGGCGAATTGGGCGGTCACGTACATCGTCTTGCTGTCGGGGCTCCAGCCCAGCCCGTTGGAGCAGGCCAGGCCACCGGCCATGGTATGCAGGGAGCAGTCAAGGTCCAGCCGGTAGAGGGATCCTTCCGGCCGGGACTGATCGTCGGCGTGGGTCGACCCGGCCCAGAAGCGGCCCTGCCGGTCGGCCGAGCCATCGTTGAACCGGACGGGGCGATTGTCCGCCTCGGGGTCCTCCAGGAACCGGTGCTCGCCGGTCCGTTCATCCCAGAGGTAAAGGCCGGTGCGCGTGGCGAACACAAAGCCACCGCTCTCCCGCCGCGCCTGCCCGGTGACGTGAATGCCGGGCGTCCACTGCCGGAACGCGCCCGTCCCGGGCTCCAGGCGGTACACCGTCGGGTTCGACCAGATGTCCAGCCAGTATAGGGCCTGTTCGTCGACGTCCCACCGCGGGCTCTCGCCCACCTCGTTTTCCACCTTGATGACGTGCTCGATCTCGAACATGGACGTTTCCCTTTCTTGATCTGCTGCCGATCAGGCGACGATCTCGTGTACGTGCCGGTGCTGCATGTTCCCGTTAGAGACGTCGCCGCGGCCCTTGCGAGCGGTGGAACGAGCGCGCTCCAGGACGGCCTCGGCGGCGCGGGCATCCGTCACCAGGCAACTGCAAAAACCTCCGCGCAGAGCCGCGGCAATGGCCCTGGCCTTGCCCACGCTGCCCGACACGGCGATGACCCTGGGGATCTGCCGGATGGAATCCGCGTCCAGGTTGATGGCCCGCTTGTTTGCCGAAATATCCAGCACCCGCCCCTCGTCGTCGAACTGGTGGGCGACGACGTCGCCGACTACGCCGGCCTCCAACAGCTCGTTCAACTCGTCCCGGCTCACATAGCCCGCACGCAAGAGGCTGGAATACTCGGGCTCGGGGGTACCGATGCCGATGAGCGCCACCTCCGCCTCGGCCGCAATCGCCAGCGTCTCCTGGTTTATCCGCTCGCGTCGCAGCGCCTGGGCAACGTCCTCATCCCGGACAAGCAGCGGCGCGGACAGGAAGCGAAACGACGCTCCCAGCTTCTGTGCCAGCCATCGCCCCAGCTCCGCGCCATCGACCATGGGATCGCCATGGCCCACCGCGCCGATGAGCTGCACGACCGTCGAGCTCGGCACGATGGTGCTCGGCATAGCGCTGACCACGGCATGGACCGCCGTCCCCCAGCTCAGCCCGATGATGACCCCGGGATGCAGGGATGCCTGTAGGCAGCGGGCGCCCAGGTCGCCGAGCCGCCGCAGCAAGAGCTGGTAGTTCTCCGGCGGATCGGCCAGCACGTGGGCCTCCGCCAGATCGAACTCCTGGAGCAACTGCTGCTCCAGCTCGCTGTCGGTCCGCAGGGGATAGCGGATGCGCACCTCGACGAGCCCGGCATCCCGCGCCTGGTCGAGCAATCGCGAGACCATGGAGCGGGACTTGCCGATGCGTTCGGCGATGGCAGCCTGGTTCAGACCTTCTTCGTAGTACCAGATAGCAACTTGGGCCAGGAGGTCGATTCTTTCCTCTTCCATACTCACTCCATTTCGATAATAGCCTTACTGTCAAGTACCTATTTTACATTACATGCCACGGTTTTCGCAAAAATACGTTGGGCCCGTGCACAATTGTGCAGGGCAACGGCAAGTTTTCCATCAGCACCCCAGCTTTTCCAGGCGCTGCCAGGGCTCGCGCATGGCCTCCTGCAGGCAGCGGTACTCCTCGTACCGCGCCAGATACCTGTCCGTTGCGTCTTGCTGCGGCTCGTGGCGGCGTACCACCTGCACCGCCTGGGCGACGGCGTCGGCATAGCCGGCATAGACGCCCACGCCGATGCCCGCCGCGATGGCCGCGCCCAACGCTGCGATCTCGCTGGCAGCGGGCACCTCGATGGGCAGCTCCAGCGCGTCGGCGAATATCTGCGTCCACACCGAGCTGCGCGCCCCGCCGCCCGTCAAGCGCCCGACTGTCATTTGTGCGCCGGTAGCCCGCAGCCGGTTAACGTGGTCCAGGTGGCCGTACACCACGCCTTCGTAAAGCGCGCGCAGGACGTGGGCCTTGGTATGCCAGGCACCCAACCCGTAGAATCCGGCCCGCGCATTGGCCTGCATCCGGGAGCCGTACAGGAAGGGATGAAAGATGACGTCGGTTCCGCCCGGCGGCAGGCTTTCGACGATCTCGTTGCACACTTCATACACCGAAATCCCCCGCGCGGCGGCCGCGGCCTGCTCCTCGTGGCAAAAGTGGGTGATAAACCATTCAAGGTTCGTGGCCGAGGTTGCGCTGCTCTCGGTGGCCAGCCACAGGCCGGGCACGGCAAAGATGGTGAACATAAAAATGCGGCTGTCGACCACCGGCTGCCGGAGGACAAGCTGGTTGATGCTCCAGGTGCCCGCGACGATGGACAGCATCCCCTCGTCTATGACGCCGGCTCCCACCGCTGCGGCGTCGATGTCAAACATGCCGCCCGCGACGGGCGTTCCCTCCGCCAGGCCGGTCACAGCCGCCGCTTCGCGCGTCACCCTCCCGGCGATGTCGTGGCTCTCAATGGGCTCCGGCAGGGCGGGAAGAATGTCGCCGATGCCGTACAGGTCGAGAAGCTCGGGCGAGAAGCGGCGGTTGCGGCTGTCGTACAGGCTGCTGCCGCTCATGTCGGTATAGTCCGAAGTCACCGTCCCTGTGAGGCGGTACTTGATATAATCCTTGCAGGGAAATGCGTGGCCGATCCGGCTCCAGACCTCTGGCCGGTGCCGCTTGAACCAGGCGAGCAAGGCGGCCGGCTGCGCCGCAAAGGTATTGGTCAGGACCATGGCAAAATTCTGGTCGTGGACGCCGCCCGGACGAAACCATTCGTCGATGATGTCGCTGGCGCGATTGTCCATGGAGGTCACCGACGGCCCCAGGGGCGCGCCGGCCTTGTCGACCAGGTAGATGCCGTTGCCGTGGGCCGAATTGCCCACGCCCACGATGTCGCGATTGTCGATACCCGCCTTCTCGATGACCTCGCGGATGGCGGCGGCCGTCGTCTGCCACACGATCTCGCTGTCGCGCTCGACCCACGCGGGCCGGGGATAGTTCATCTCCACCTTGTGTCCCTGCACCGCCACCTCGCGACCCTCTAGGTCGAGGATGGCTGCCTTGGAGACGGTCAATCCGTTGTCAATCCCCATGAGATACGAAGCCATGTCTTCTCTCCCTTTGATTCCGATCCCACCCGGCCCACGATCCCTGCGCTCACCGCTGTCCGTAGACGGTCTGGTACATCTGGCCCGTCTCGGCCAGTTGCTCCCGGCTCAAGAGGAGGGGCTGGCCCATGAGCATGGCGAGGTGGGTGATCTTGGCAATCTCCTCGACTTCCACGGCCATCTTGGCTGCCTGCCGCGGCGAGTCGCCGATGGTAAAGACGCCGTGGTTCTGCAGCAGGACGGCGCGGGCCGAGCCGATGGCCTGGATGATCTCGGCGCCGATCTGCTCGCCGCCGATGGCGGCAAAGCCGCCGCAAGGGATCTCGCCGCCGACCATGCACGACTGCGTCAGGCACGCCGGAATGGGCCGGCCCAGGGCGGCAAAGCTGGTGGCATAGGTCGAATGCGTGTGCCCCACCCCAAAGACGTCCGGCCGCTTGGCGTACACGTAGAGGTGGGTTTCCGTGTCGACGGACGGCTTGAGATGGCCCTCGACCACGTTGCCGTTCATGTCGATGACGACCATATCCTCCGGGGTCATCTCTTCGTAGCTGTAGCCGCTGGGCTTCATGACCACCAGCCCGGTTTCGGGGTCGCGGCCGCTGATGTTGCCGCTGGTCATCACGACCAGGCCATGTTTGGGCAACTCCAGGTTATACTTCCAGACTTCGTGACGCAGTTCTTCCAACATAGTCTCGCCTCTTCTAGCAGTGTGTCTTGTTCACCAGGTCGGCAACGAACTGGCGCGCAGCGCGTGCGGTCGCCATGGGATCGCCGGCCGCGCCCTCGTCCGACCACATCTCGACCACCATGGGGCCACGGTAGCCCTGGCCGGCCAGTGCCTGAAAGACCGGCTCAAAGGGGACGATGCCCGTGCCAAAAGGCACCCGCCGGATGGTGCGGGGCAGGGCGTCCTTGACGTGGATGCCGACCATGTGGCCCGCGCAGGTCGCCAGTTCGGCCACCGGATCGTAGCCGGCCGCGGCCACGTTGGCCATGTCGGGATAGATCTGGAACCACAGCGAGTTGACCTGCCGCACGATCTCCATGCAGCGGTGAATGGATTCGGTCAGGGGAACGTCCACATTCTCCAGGGCCAGCATGACCCCTGCTTGCCCGGCCCACTCGGCCGCCCGTTGCAGGCCCTCCACGTAGCGGGCCGCCGTGGCAGCGTCGCTCTCTTCGTAGAACACGTCATAGCCGGCAATCTGCACGATGCGCACCCCCACGTCCACGGCAAAGGCAATGGCCCGCCGCACAATGTCGGCTGCCCGCTGCCGGACCTGGGGCGATCGGCTGCCCAGGGGATAGCGGCGGTGCCCGCTCAGGCACATGGTCAGGATTGGCACGCCCGATTCGGCGATGGCCCGGCGGAGCTCGTCCCTGTTCGACGCCGGCCCCTCAATGCGGGCCAGGCGTTCGTCGCTTTCGTCGATCGAGATCTCGACAAAGTCGTACCCGGCCTCGGCCGCCGCGGCCAGCCGCCGGTCCCAGGACCACGGCGCGGGCAGCCCTTTCTCGTACAGGCCCACGGGCAGCCCTGCGAGCGCCAGCCCGGCGTCCTCGACCGGCCCGGCAAGCGGTTCGCCGGCGGCATGAAGGATGGTGCGCTGCCCTTCCGGGGCCCTCGTCATCGTCCTGTCTCCTCCGCCGCGGCCAGCGCCCGAGCCCGGGCGGCCAGCAGGCCGTCGATCTCGGCGACGTCGGCATCCGAGAGCTGTAGATCCCCACCGCCGATGGTGCCTTCGATCTGGCCTGGGCTGCGCGCGCCGACGATGGCGGCGGTCACCTCGGGGCGCCGCAGCACCCAGGCAATGGCCACCTCGCCCAGGCCATTCTCGTGGCGTTGGGCCATGGGGCGCAGCCCGTCCAGGAGGGACAGGTTGGCACTCAGCGCCGGCTCCCGGAATTCGGGATTGTGGTGGCGGCGCCAGTCGCCGGCCGGCAGCGCGGCCACCCACTCCCGTGTCACCTTGCCGGTCAGCAGCCCGTTGTGCATGGGGCTGTAAGCGATCATGCCAACGTTGTTCGCCGCGCAAAAGGGCAGCAGCTCGGTCTCGATGCCACGGGCCACCAGGCTGTAGGGCGCCTGCAGCGAGGCGATGGGGTGGATGGGCTGGATGCGCTGCATCTGGGCCACCGAGAAATTCGAGACGCCCGCGTAGCGGACCTTGCCCTCTCGAACCAGGTCGGCGATGGTGCTCCAGCCCTCTTCCAGGTGGGCCTCGTCGTGCGGCCAGTGGATCTGGTACAGGTCGATGGCCTCCACGCCCAGGCGGCGCAGGCTGGCTTCGCACTCGGCGCGTACGCTGGCGGCGGTGAGCCGGCCGTACGTGTCGGGCTTTCCCTCGTCCCAGACCAGGCCGCACTTGGTGGCGAGGATGACGTCCTTCCGCCCCTTGATCGCCTGGCCCAGCACTTCCTCGGCGTGGCCAAGGCCGTAGGCCGCCGCGCAGTCCACCCAGTTGATGCCCAGGTCGAGCCCCCGCCGAATGGCGGCGATGGAAGCCTCGTCGTCCTGAGGACCCCAGGCCCATTGCCAGCCGCCGCCGCCGATGGCCCACGTGCCAAAGCCGATGGCTGTCAACTCCAGATCGGTGGTTCCCAGTTTCTGCCTGCGCATCCGTTCCTCCTGATGTTGATGGCCCGGCGCTACGCCTTTGGCTTTTCGCGCACCAACAGGTGGTTGAGGGCCACGGCGGCGAGCAGCACGCTGCCGGTCGCCAGGGTCTGCCAGTAGGCAGGGATGACGGTCATGAGGCCGATGGTCACACACATGATAATGATGGCGCCGACGATGGTCTTGGCCACCGAGCCTTCGCCGCCTTCAAACGCCGTCCCGCCCAGCAACACGGCAATGATGCACGACAGCTCCATGCCGTCGCCGGAAAGGGGGTCGCCGAGGGACATGTAGCTGGCCCGGGCCACGCCCGCCAGGGCGGCGAATAACCCGACGATGATGTACAGAATCCACACCACCTGGACGGCGTTGATGCCGGACAGCGCGGCCGCCGTGGGATTGCCGCCGATGGCCGCGGCGTATTTTCCGAGCAGGGTCTTTCGTTGGACGATGACCAGCACGACGATGACGAGCACGGCGACGTAAAAGGCGGCAGGCAAACCAAGAAGGACGTCCTGGCGCGCATAGTTGTTGATCCAGGCAGGCATCGTTTTTTCGGCGGTGCTCTTGATGGCCGACAGACCATCGGGCACGATCAGCAGGGCCAGGCCCTTGAATAGGCTGAGCGTGACCAGCGTCGCGATCACGGGCGTAATGCGCAGCTTCATCACCAGGAAACCGTTCAGCGTTCCCATCAGCATGCCTGCGACCAGGGTGACGGCGACGGCGGGCACAAAGCTGAACCCGTTGAGGATCATGTAGGCCAAGATCACGGCGCTGAGGCTCATGGCACTGCCCACGGACAGGTCGATATAGCCCGAGATCATCAGCAGGGTAAAGGCGCCGCTCAGCGTCAGAATGGGCGCGGCGGTGCGCAGCAGGTTGATCACGCTGTCGGGGCTAAGAAAGTGCCCCCGCCCAAAGAAGCTGACCTCGTCCAGCTTCAAGAGGCTAAAGACAAGCACGATCAGCGCCAGCACGACATAGATATAGTAGCGCTTGATGTTCGCTCGTACCCTGGCCGACCGATCCAGCGTGTAATCTCGCACCGGAACACGCTCATCGGCGAGAGCTGTCTGGCTCATGTTGCTTCTCACCCCCTTCTCTTGTCAAGGGCAAAACGCTGCGCAAGGATAGCGCAGAAGGTGACGATGGCCTTCAAGGTAAACTGCCAGTCCGGCGAAAGCAACAGCCCGGTCGCCGCCGACGTGACGACGGACAGAATCAGGGTGCCGACGAACATGCCCAGCACAGAGCCAAAGCCACCAGAAATGCTGACTCCTCCCAGGAGAGCGACGACCAGGGCGTCAAACTCGTAGCCCAGCGCCCGGCTCGATACGCCGGCCTTGTACTCGGAGGCCATGAGGAGCCCGGTGATGCCCGCCAGCAAGGCGCTGAGGAGATAGAGGGCCGTGAGGTGCCGGCTGACATTGATGCCCGATAGCCGGGCGGCGCGGGCGTTGGCGCCGATCAGATAGGTGCGCCTGCCGGCCACCGTGGTCTTTTCAAAGATAAAGGCGGCGACGAGCAGAACGACCATGACCACAACCGCCAGCCGGATGGGCGTGCCCGGGATGGACCAGGTGCCGAGCACGCCGTACACATCGGGCAGGCTGGTATTGCGCTGGGCGCCCTGCGTGACCACCTGGGCGATGCCGCGCGCAAGCATCATGGTGCCCAGGGTCACGATGATGGACGGTACTTTGATGCGAGTGACAAAGAACGCGTTCAGCGCGCCGATGCCCAGGGCGCATAGCAGGGCCAGACCCATGGCGATGCCGTAGGGCAGCCCCAGTCCGTTGGCCAGCGGATTCTGAGAGACGTTGGATGCCTGGCAAAAATAGACGGACAGCACGCCGGTCAACGCGATCACGCCGCCCACCGACATATCAAAGTTGCCGGTGATGAGCAAGAACGTCACCCCGATGCCCAGAATGACAATGTACCAGTTGTTGGTCACCAGGTTCAGGATGTTCCTGGGCAAGTAAAAGTTCTTGACCGTCAGGGCGGCGATGGCAAACAGCACGAGCAGCACGCCGACCATAAAGAGGGACAGGAACGACTCGTTACTCATCTTGCCGCCGATGGACGGCCTTGGCACAGCGTCCTTGATTTCCAGGCTCATTCTTCGCACTCCCCACCCGTCACAATGTGGATAATCTTCTCGCTGTCGATGTCATCTCCGTTTCGCATCCGTGCCTTGAGCTTCCCGTCGTACAGAAGGTAGATGCTGTCGCAGATGTTCACGATCTCGGGCAGCTCGGAGGAAAAGATCAGGATGGACTTGCCCTCGGCGGAGAGCCGGCGGATAATGCCATAGATCTCGCTCTTGGCACCCACGTCGATGCCCCGGGTCGGCTCGTCGAGCATGAGCAGGTCGGCATCGGCGAACAAGCACTTGGAGAGCACTACCTTTTGCTGGTTCCCACCAGAGAGCTTGGAGGCCTCCTTTTCGGTGCTGTCGGTGGCGATCTTGAGCCGGTCGATATATCTGAGCGTGGCGTTTTTCTCCTGCACTCCGTTGATGAACCCGAGGCGGGAGATCTTGGCCATGTTCATCACGGGCACGTTGCCGCGTATGGTCAGAATGGTAAAGAGGCCCTGAGATCGTCTCTCCTCGGGCACGAGGGCAATGCCCGCGGCGATGGCCTTGCCCGGAGATTGCTGAAGCCTTTTGCCCTTGAACACTATCTCGCCTTCGTATTCGTCGACGCCATAAATAGCGCGCGCCAGCTCGGTCTTGCCCGCCCCCACCAGGCCGTAAAAGCCCACGATCTCGCCCACGTGGACGTCGAAGGAAATGCCTTGTAGCTTCTCGGTCGAAACGTCACGCACCCGCAGTAGGACCTCCTTGTTGGCGTCCTCCCTGGCGGTGTATTGCTCAAAGACCGTTTTGCCGATCATCATCTTGATCAGCTCCGCCCGATCCCTGACTTCCGCGATTGGTTTGGTATCGATGTGGCGGCCGTCGCGCAGAACGGTGACATAGTCGCCGAGCTGAAAGATCTCGTCGAGCCGGTGGGAGATATAGATGACGGTGACGTTCTGCTCTCGGAGGCTCCTGATGATGGCGAACAGCCGCTCGATTTCGCATTCGGAGATGGCGGCCGTCGGCTCGTCCATGATGATGATGTCCGACTCGGTGGCCACGGCCTTGGCAATCTCGACGATCTGCTTCTGCGCCACACTCAGGGTCGAGACGCGCTGGCGGGGGTGGATGGACGGCTCGAGGGTGTTCATCACGCTGACGATCCGCTCGACTTTGGGCGTCTTGCGGAGAAAGCCGAACGTCGTGTCCTCCATGCCCAGGGTGAGGTTCTCCTCGACGGTGAGCTGGTCGACGACGTTGAGTTCCTGGAAAAGCGTGCTGATGCCGCTCTGCTTGGCGTCGCGAGGGTTGTGCGGGTTATAATCCCGGCCGCTCAAGGAGATCTTGCCGCTGGTGCGCGGATAGGCGCCGGTCAGGATCTTGATCAGGGTCGATTTCCCCGCGCCGTTCTCGCCGACCAGGCAGTGGACGGTGTTGCGCTTGATGTCGAAACTGACGTTGTTGACCGCCCGCACACCGGGGAAATCCTTTACCAGGTCTCGAATTTCCAAAACGTTCTCTGTCATCTTTATAGGTCCACTTCCTGGTTCCCATGGGGAGGGGAGCATCACTCCCCTCCCGTCTGACCCGCTATCCTTTATTCCTGGATGTTGGTCCCGAACTGGGCGTTCAGCCACTCGGTGGCATCGGCCTGGGGCATGGACCAGTAGGAGATGTTGTACGCCTTGTAAAAGAACTCCTGGGCGGGTTGAGAGGACATGGGCACCTTGCCCGACGCGATGTCCATGATGAGGTCGATGCGGCCGCGGCCGGTCTCGATGGGCGGCAGGCC
>DAOUHB010000124.1:0-2010 GCA_034428935.1 Anaerolineae bacterium
GGACTCTCCCCGGGCGGCCTCAGGACGCGCTGTCGGGCGCCGTCAGGCGCTCCAGCTCGGCCAGGAGGGCATAGGCCTCCTCGGTGCTGCTGCCACAGGTTTCCGGGCTGGCCCGAAACCGGACGCACACGGCCGGCCGCTCCGGACGGCCAAAGAGGCGGCACAGCCCGTTCTCGTCGAGCTGCACGCAGGCCACGCCTGCCGGCTTGCCGCCCGGCATGCCGGGGATGGGCGACGAAATCGAGATGGCGACGCAGCACGCGCCGCAGCCGGGCCTGCACTCCACCCTGAACCTCGCTTTCTCCGGGAGCGTCGGGCATTGGGGCCGGGGCTCAGGCGTCCTCGGCAGGAGCCAGCCCCTTGGCCATGACGAGATCAATGGTCGCGTAGCCCGCCTTCTCGTACAACGTCCGCGCGGGTGCGTTGTGGCCAAAGACGTGCAGCAGAATGGCGCCGGCGCCCAGCGCCCTGACCTTCTCCTCCAGTGCCCGCAGTGCCGCGAGGCCGTAGCCCTGGCGGCGAAACGCTTCCTCGATCTTGAACTGGTACAAGAAGGCAGGCTTGCCCGGCCGGGCCAGCTCCAGGCTGAACCACAGCAGGCCCACGCTGCTGTCCAGTTTCGGGTCGCGAACCGTGAAGAGGTAGTGGCCAGGCGTGTGCAGTCCCTGGGGCAACAGCTCGCGGTACTGCTCTTCCGACCTCTGCAGGGCTTCGGCCTCGGGCCACGTGCCGCTCCGCACATTGTCCTGGGCATAATCGGGAATGGCCCATTCCAGGAAGGCCTCGTACTCGGCCTCGGTCATGGGCACGAGGGTGACGACCTTGACTCTGACTGCTGGCGATTCCTTTTGCTTCACAGGATTACTATACCCCGGTTGTACTTGCCTGTCAAGCGTTGGGGAGTCAAACGGGTGCGACGACGAGCGGTCACGGATAGGGATCGGGGACTGCATGATGTGCTGTCAACGAGTAGTAAACGAATGACGATGATAGAATTCGTTTGTTCGTTTCACATTCGTTGACGTCGCGTCGAATTGGGACAGGCTCCCCAATGTGGTATAATGGCCGGGATGCTTGAAGCCTTGATTTTCCTGGCAGTCGCTCTGACGCTGCTGGCCGGCGGATTGGCTCTGTGGCGGCTCGTCCGCGGGCCGGTTCGACGTTGGGGCGTCGCCGGCCGCGCCGCGGCGTTGGGCGTCCTGATCGCGCCGGCGATGCTGTTCGCCACCTGGAAGCTCGGCAATTCTCGCTCGGTCCAGCTTTTCGGCGGCATCGTCGATCGGGTCGAGACCTCGGCTCCGGTCGTGGCCCTCACCTTTGACGACGGGCCGACCGCCCAGTTCACTTCCGAAGTCCTCGATCTCCTCGACCAGCGGCAGGTCCAGGCGACCTTCTTTGTCGTCGGGCGGGCGTTGGAAAGGGACCCCGAGGTCGGCCGGCAGATTGTCGCCGCCGGGCACGAATTGGGCAACCACACCTACTCGCACACCAGGCTGGTTCTCCAGCCCTTGCCCTTTATCCGGCAGGAGATCGAGCGCACGGACGAGCTCATCCGGCAGGCCGGCCACCAGGGCGAGATCTATTTCCGGCCTCCCAACGGCAAGAAGCTGATCCTGCTGCCCTACTACCTGGCCGCCACCGGTCGCCGGACCGTCACCTGGAGCGTCGCCCCAGAGTCGGCGCCCTACGAAGCAGATGTCATCGTGGCTCGCGTTCTGGACCAGGTGCGCCCCGGCTCGATCGTCCTGCTTCACGTCATGTACGAAAGCCGGGCCGAGTCGCGGGCAGCGCTGCCGGGGATTATCGACGGGCTGCGAGAGAGGGGCTACCGTTTTGTGACCCTGTCCGAGTTGCTCGGCAACGGTGCAGCGCGCGCCCCGGACTGATCGCCCGGGGCGCGCCTATCTCACGCTGGTCGAAACCAGCGCGGGCTCGTTTTCTGGGCTACTTTGCCTCTTTCTTTTCCAGCACCTCGTCCGCATAGTGCGCCATGGCCGCGGCCATAAAGTC
>DAOUHB010000125.1:0-82556 GCA_034428935.1 Anaerolineae bacterium
CGACGGCCACCCCTTCCTCCACCGCCATGTGCCGCAATACGTCGATGACCGCCCCGGCGTGGATCTCGTTGGGACAGCGCGTGCCGCACGTCTCGCAGCCGATGCACAGCCAGATGGCCGACGACGACAGAAGGACCTCCTTCTGCCCCAACTGCACCAGCCGCAAGATCTGGGCCGGCGTGTAGTCCATGGCGTACGCCGCCGGACAGCCCGCCGTGCACCGCTGGCAGTAGTAGCAGCGCTGCACGTTCTGCTCGCTCAGGGCGCTCACCTGGCTGGCAAACGTCCCCGCCGCCGTCGACAGTGTGAGATCGGGTTTCATAGGTATGCTTCCATCATGGAAAGGATCTGTTGGTGGGTCAGGTTGCGGACCTGGCAGGCCTTGTTGGGGCAGACCATGGTACAGGCGGCACAGCCCTGGCACAGGGCGGTGTTGACCACGGCGATGTGCTGCCAGTCGTGCATGGTCCGCGCCTCGTAGGGACAGGCCGGGATGCACAGCCCGCAACCGGAACAGAGCTCGGGATCGACGTAGGCAATGGTCGGCTCCTGGACCATCTGTCGCTGGGAAAACAGGCTCAGGACCTTGGAGGCCGCGCCGCTGGCCTGGGCCACGGTCTCGGGGATGTCCTTGGGGAACTGGGCCGCGCCGGCCAGGTAGACGCCGGCAGTCAGGCTTTCCACAGGGCGCAGCTTCGGATGGGCCTCGCTGAAAAAGCCGTGCTCGTCGGTGCTGGCGTGCAGGCGCTGGCCCAGCTCCTGGGCGCCGGCGCGGGGCACCGTCGCCGTGGCGAGCACTACCAGGTCGGCCTGCACCTCCACCGGCAGGCCGGTGAGGGTGTCGACGCCCCAGACAACGACCCGCCCCGGGCCGGTGTCGTCGGCGCCGCCCTCCTGCCAGACCTTGGAGGCCTTGCCCCGGACATAGAGCACGTCGTGCTCCTCCATGGCCCGCTGCACAAACTCCTCGTAGCCCTTGCCCTGGCTGCGAATGTCGATGTAAAAGACGGTAGCCTGCCCGTCGGGCACCTGCTGTTTGTAGGCCATGGCCTGCTTGGCCACGTACATGCAGCACACCTTGGAGCAGTAGGGCATGTGCAGCTCCGGATCGCGAGAGCCGGCGCACTGGATCCAGGCAATCTCCCGGGGCACCTGGCCGTCGGACGGGCGGCGGATCTGGCCGCCGGTGGGGCCGTCGGGCCGCAGCATCTCTTCGAGCTGCAAGCCGTCGATGACGTCGGGATAGCGGCCGCCGCCATACTCGCCCAGCCTGCCCTTGTCATAGAGGTCGAAGCCCGTGGCGACGACGATGGCGCCGATGTCAAAGGTGTAGGGCACCGGTCCGCCCGCGGCGGCCTCCCCCACGCCTTCGCTCAGGGCCTCCCCTACGCCTTCGCTCAGGGCCTGCCCTACGCCTTCGCTCAGGGCCTGCCCTTCCTCCCGTTGCTCGACCTTGATGACGAAATTGCCCACGTATCCGCCGGCCTCCGCGACCTCGGCCCGGGTCAGCACCTGGATGTTGGGATGGTTGACCACGGCCTCGATCTTTTGCCGGAGGTGATCGTGGGCACCGTCCATGTTGAGGTATAGGCCCGAAAGCTCGGCCATGCGGCCGCCCAGGTGATCCGCCTTCTCGACGAGCACCACGGGATAGCCGGCGTCGGCCACGTCGAGGGCAGCCTGAAGCCCGGCAATGCCGCCGCCGATGACGAGAGCCCGCTTGACCAGGGGCAAATAGTAGGGCGTCAGCGATTGGTTGTAGTGAACCTTGGCCACGATGGTGCGGATGGCCTCGATGGCCTTGTTCGTCGCCGCTTCCTGCTGCTTCTGGTGGACCCAACTGGCCTGCTCGCGGATGTTGGCGATCTCGGTCTGGTACGGATTGACCCCCACCGACTCGGCCGTCCGGCGGAAGGTAGACTCGTGCATGGCCGGCGAGCAGGCCGCGACAATGACCGCGTCCAGCCGGTCTTCGGCCACGTGCTCGCGGATGAGCTTTTGCCCGGGGTCGGAGCACATGTACTTGTAGTCGACGGCATAGACGACTTCCGGGAACCGGGCGATCTCCTGGACGATGCGCTCGATGTCGAGGGTGCCCGCGATGTTGGTCCCACAATGGCAGACAAAGATTCCAATACGCTTCATGGAGCTACTCCGCGTCCGCCGCAGCCGGGCCGTTGCCCCAGCGGGTGAGGAGCGACAGGACCTTGCCCGCCGCGCCGCTCCCCTGGGACACTGCCTCGGGGATGTCCTTGGGGCCGATGCCTGCCCCGGCCAGGAAGACGCCCGGCCGCACCGTATCCAGGGGAGCCAGGTTGCTCTCCTGCTCTACCCACCAGCCGAACTCGTCGACCTCAAGCCCCAGCATGGCGGCCATCTGCCGCGTGCCCTCGGAGGGAACCATGGCCGGCGAGACGACCACCAGGTCGGCCGCCACCTCCACCGGCAGGCCGGTGAGGGTGTCCACGCCCCAGACCATCACCTTCTCGCCCTCGCGAAAGACCTTGCTGACCTTGCCCCGAACGTAGAGCACCCGGTCCTCTTCCATGGCGCGCTGGATAAACTCCTCGTAGCGCTTGCCGGCCGAGCGGATGTCGATGTAAAAGACATAGGCCTGGCCGCTGTGGACCTTGTGCTTGTAGAGCATGGCCTGCTTGGCGCTGTACATGCAGCAGATCTTGCTGCAGTAGGGCATGGCCAGCTCGGGGTCGCGGGAGCCGGCGCACTGGATCCAGACCACCTCCCGGGGCTCTTTGCCATCGCTGGGGCGGCGCATGACACCCGCGGTCGGGCCCGAGGCGCTCAGGAGCCGCTCCATGGCCAGGGCGTCGATGACGTCGGGCACCTGTCCGCCGCCGTATTCGCCCAGCTTTTCCAGGGGGTAAAGCTCGAACCCGGTCGCCAGGATGATGGCTCCCACCCGCTCCTCGAACCACGCCGGCTGCTGCTCGTAGTCGATGGCGCCCACGGGGCAAACCTTGGCACACAGGCCGCACTTGCCGGAGTTGAGGTAGGTGCAGTACGCCGCGTCGATAACCGGTTTCTTGGGCACCGCCTGGGGCGAAAGGGTATAGATGGCCTTACCCGTGCCCTCGTAGCGGACCTTGCCGCTGCGCATCGTCCTGGCCATTTCCAGGTGGCGGTCAAAGGCAACGGGGATCGAGGTAGGGCACTTTTCGGTGCAGGCGCCACAGGCCGTGCACAGATCCCAGTTGACGTAGGCCGGCTTGCGGCGGATGCGCACCCGAAAGTCGCCCATCTCGCCGGCGATCTCTTCCACCTCGGAATAGACGTGGAGCCGGATGTTGGGGTGGCGGCCCACGTCCACGGTGCGAGGCGTCATGATGCACTGGGCGCAGTCGAGGGTGGGAAAGGTCTCCGAGAGCTGGTGCATGTGGCCGCCAATGGAGGGGAGCCGGTCGACCATCACCACCTGGTAGCCCGAGCCGGCGATGTCCAGGGCGGCTTGCATGCCTGCGATGCCGGCACCGACGATCAGGACCTGCTTGCTATAGGTCTCTTCAGTCATGCTCATTCCCAATGGGTATTCTCATCAAGGCAGCTCCTTCGCCGCGCTCAGGACAGCCTCTTCAGTCAGGACAATCGTTCCAAGAGGGGGCGAGCGTCGACGTAATGGCGCTCCCACCCGTAGCTCTCGGTATCCAGCCCCAGGGCCAGGCCCATCAACTGGCTGAAATAAAAGACCGGCATCGGCCTGTAGCCGGCATAGGTCTTGCGCATCTCGGCCTGCTGCTTGTCCAGGTTGAACTGGCACAGGGGGCAGTTGGTAACCACCGCCTCCGCGCCGGCCGCCTGGGCCGAGTGGACGATGGTGTAGACCATCTCCCGGGTGACGTCGGGGGCCTTGACGGCCAGGTAGGCGCCGCAGCACTCGTTCTTGTGGGGAAAGTCGACCGCGGTGGCGCCCAGCGCGACCATCAGGTCGTCCAGGGAGGTGGGATGGTCCGGGTCGTCGTAGGCCACCTCGTTGGGCGGGCGCAGCACCATGCAGCCATAGTAGGCGGCGACCTTGAGCCCGGTGAGGGGAGCCTGCACCTTCTCGGCGATGGCCTGAAAGCCCACGTCGTCGCGCAGCACGTGCAGGATGTCCTTGACCTCGACCTCGCCGGCATAGTCGCCCTCGATGAAGGCATTGATGCGCTCGCGCTCTTCCTCGTGCTCGCGCATGAACTTGTTGGTCCGTTTGAGCACGTTGTAGCAGGTCGTGCAGGCCGTGGTCACCACGCTCGCCAGGCCGTCGGAGCCGGCGTCGTGATCGCGGGCGGCGAGCAGGACGTGCGCCGGGGCGGCCAGTTCCAGCATGTTGTCGATGATGAGGGGATAGGTGGCGCCGCAGCAGTTCCACTCGGGCAGCTCGACCAGCTCAAGCCCCACGGCTGCTGTCGAAGCGCGCACGGCGTTGTCGAACCCCTTGCCCGTCGTATTCAGCGTACAACCCGGAAAGTAGGATACTCTCATGCCCGGCATTTCTCCCTTCGCATTCGCTCAGGGTCTGCGTCCCTTCGCATTCGCTCAGGGTCTGCGTCCCTTCGCATTCTCTCAGGGTCTGCGACCCGATCCTAGACGGCGTACTTGCGAAAGCCGCCGATGAACGCCTGCTGGGGCCACTCGGCCACGTCTTCGGGCGCGACCCCGTCGTAGTTGATGTGGCTGCCGTCCTCGAGCATGACGATCTCGCGAAGGGCCTCCATGATGCGGCTCAGATCGATCCCTTTGGGGCAGCGGGTGTAGCAGGTCTGGCAGGCAGCGCAGAGCCAGATGGTCTTGCTCTCCAGGAGGCTTTCCACCAGGCCCAGTTGGGCAAAGCGGATCACCTGGCTGGGCAGCATGTCCATGGCAAAGGCCACGGGACAGCCGGCGGCACACTTGCCGCACTGGTAACAGGCCATGAGATCCTGGCCGCTGTATTCCTCCACGCGGCGCACCAGCTCGTTGTGAACCGACTCGGCCGAAATTCGAACTCTCATCTATTCATCTCCCACTGGCCCAGGGCCACACTACTCGCGGTTGTACTGCTTCACACCGTCTTCGTAGGCATCGCCGCCATAAATGTCGTTGATGACAATGGCCGGGAAATCCTCCACATCCAGGCGGCGCAGGGCCTCGGCCCCCAGGTCGTCGTAGGCCACCACGTCCGAGCTCTTGATGCTCTTGGCAATGAGGGCCCCCGCCCCACCGGTGGCGCCCATGTAGACGGCCTTGTGCTGGCGCATGGCCTCGCGCACCGCCGCCGAGCGGTTGCCCTTGCCGATCATGCCCTTCAGCCCGACCTCCATGAGGCGCGGCGCGTACGGGTCCATGCGGCCGCTGGTGGTCGGCCCGGCCGAGCCGATGGGATCCCCCGGCTTGGCCGGCGCGGGACCCATGTAATAGATGATCTGTCCCTGGGGATCAAAAGGCAGCGGCTGCCCGGCATCCAGGGCAGCCACCAGGCGCTTGTGGGCAGCATCGCGCCCGACGTAAATGGTGCCGGTGATGCTGACCTTGTCGCCCGCGTGGAGCTGGGCGACGACCTCATCCGTCAACGGGGTGCTGATCTCCATGTCCGGTCCCTCCGTTACAGGACTGCTTCTTTGTGCCGCGCCGAGTGGCACTGGATGTTGACCGCCACGGGCATGCTGGCAATGTGGCAGGGGAACGTCTCAACGTGGACGGCCAGGGCCGTCGTCAGGCCGCCAAAGCCCTGGGGGCCGATGCCGATGCGGTTGACCCGCTCCAGGATCTCGGCCTCCAGCTCGGCGAGCTCGGGGTCGGGATTGGCCTGGCCCACCTCGCGGAGCAGGGAGTGCTTGGCCAGCCAGACGCACTTTTCGGCCGAGCCGCCCACCCCAACGCCGACGATGATGGGCGGGCAGGGGTTGGCCCCGGCGCGCCGCACCGACTCGACGACAAAATTGATGACACCCGCGCGCCCGTCGGCCGGCTTGAGCATGCCCAACTGGCTCATGTTCTCACTGCCGCCGCCCTTGGGCGCCACGACGATGCGAAGCTCGTCGCCGGGCACGACGTTGGTGTGGATCACGGGCGGTGTGTTGTCTTTGGTGTTGATCCGCGCGGAGAAAGGCTGGGTGACCATGGACTTGCGGAGGTAGCCATCCTGGTAGCCGCGGCGCACGCCCTCGGCGATGGCATCGTTTAGCCCGCCACCCACCACGTGGACCTCCTGTCCCAGATCCAGGAAAATCACCGCGAGGCCACAGTCCTGGCAGAGGGGCATCTGCTCCTCCCGGGCGATCCTGGCATTCTCCAGGATCTGGTCGAGTACTTCGCGGCCGACGGGCGAGACTTCTGCTTCGCGATACTTGACCAGGGCAGCCAACACGTCCTCTCCAAGGTAGTAATTGCTCTCGATGCACAAACGGGTAACCGTCTCTGCAATCTGGCTGGCATGGATCTCTTTCACGTTGTCAACCCTCCCCTTTGAGAAAACAAAACACCCCAGGGCACCAACCTGCACACGGTCGGGGCGCCGCGAGGTGTGTAGAAGCAACAGTTCAATTCGTGGCATCGCCCCTGCCACGGGAAACCTGTCACAGTGGCCTCCTCCTTGAAGCTGGCTGGTGGGATTATACACCCCCCAATAGGAAATGTCCAATCCGCCTGGTCGGAAGACCTTGGACAGGACGGCCAAAGGCCGCGTTGCCGCAGCCGGTCAGCCCCGGGCGGGGCAGCGGCCAGCGGCCACGGCTCAGGAGGTTAGAGCCAGGCCGGTCCAGCCCAGGGGTGCCGGACCGGCCTGGTTCCACTGCCAGAGACGACCGGCTAGAGCCCGGCCTCCTGGCGCAGTGCCTCGGCCTTGTCGGTGCATTCCCACGGCACGTTCAGGTCTTCGCGGCCAAAGTGGCCGTAAGCGGCCACGGCCCGGAAGATGGGGCGGCGCAGATTCAGCTCGCGAATGATGGCCGCCGGGCGAAAGTCAAAGTGCTTGTCGATGAGCGCCACGATGGTCTCGTCGGGCACCTTGTTCGTGCCAAAGGTCTCGATTGCCAGGGAGAGGGGCCGGGCCACGCCGATGGCATAGCTCACCTGCAACTCCACGCGGTCGGCGAGGCCGGCGGCGACGACGTTCTTGGCCACGTAGCGGGCATAGTAGGCGCCGGAGCGGTCCACCTTTGTCGGGTCCTTGCCCGAGAAGCAGCCGCCGCCGTGGCTGGCCATGCCGCCATAGGTATCGACAATGATCTTGCGGCCGGTGAGGCCGGCGTCACCCTTGGGACCGCCCGTCACAAAGCGGCCCGTAGGATTGACATAGATCTTGGTCTTCTCGTCGAGCATGCCGTTGGGCACCACGTACTTGATGACGCGGTTGATGACGTCCTCGCGGATCTTGGGCTGTTCCACGTCGGGCGAGTGCTGCGCGGCAATGACGATGGTGTCCACCCGCTTGGGCTGGCCGTGCTCGTACTCGACCGTGACCTGGCTCTTGCCGTCGGGGCGCAGGTAGGGCAGGATCTCTTCCTTGCGCACGTAGCTCAGGCGCCGGCAGAGCTTGTGGGCCAGCATGATGGGCAGGGGCATCAGCTCGGGCGTCTCGGTGCAGGCAAAGCCGACCATCATCCCCTGGTCGCCGGCGCCGATGGCCTCGATGGCCTCCTCGGATATCTCGCCCATCTTGGCCTCCAGGGCCTTGTCGACACCCAGGGCAATGTCGGCGCTCTGCTCCTTGATGGAGGCCAGCACGCCGCAGGTCTCGCCGTCAAAGCCGAACTTGGCCCGGGTGTAGCCGATATCCAGGACCACGTCGCGGACCAGCGAGTTAAAGTCCACGTAGGTGCTGGTGGTGATCTCGCCCATGACCAGGACCAGGCCCGTGGTCACCGCACACTCGCAGGCCACGCGGGCATTGGGGTCCTCGGCGATGATAGCGTCGAGCACGGCGTCCGAGACCTGGTCACAGATCTTGTCCGGGTGCCCTTCCGTCACCGATTCTGAGGTGAAATAGAACTTGGGCGACGTGATAAACGTGCTCGTCATTGACATCGTTACTCTCCTTTGATCCGTGATTCTCTCGCCTAGGTGCCCTCTTGCCACGAGGCCAGGTAGCGGGCCTGCTCGGGCGTAAGGACGTCGATCTCGATGCCCATGGCCTTGAGCTTCAGGCGGGCAATCTCCTTATCGATGATCTGCGGCACGCCATAGACCGTGTTCTCCAGCTCGTCGGCGTGCTGCACCATGTACTCGGCACACAGGGCCTGGTTGGCAAAGCTCATGTCCATGACAGCCGAGGGATGGCCCTCGGCCGCGGCCAGGTTGATGAGGCGACCCTCGCCCAGGAGCGAGATGCGCCGGCCATCGGCGAGCGTGAACTGACGGACATAGGTCCGGGGCTCCCAGACCGAAGCCGCCATTTCTTCCAGGGCAGGGATGTTGATCTCGACGTTAAAGTGGCCCGAGTTTGCCACGATGGCGCCATCCTTCATGACCTCAAAGTGGTGCCGGTCGACGACGTTCTTGTCGCCCGTCGAGGTTACGAACACGTCGCCGATGCGGGCCGCCTCCTGCATGGGCATCACGCGGTAGCCATCCATGACCGCTTCCAGGGCACGCAGGGGGTCGACCTCGGTAACGACGACGTTGGCGCCCATGCCGTCGGCGCGCATGGCGATGCCACGGCTACACCAGCCATAGCCGCCCACGACCACCGTCTTACCGGCCAGGAGAACGTTGGTGGCCCGCACAATGCCGTCGATGGTGCTCTGGCCTGTGCCGTAGCGGTTGTCGAAAAAGTGCTTGGTCATGGCATCGTTGACGGCCACGATGGGGTAGCGCAGCACGCCATCGGCGGCCATGGCCCGCAGGCGGATCACGCCCGTGGTGGTCTCCTCGGTGCCCCCGATGATGCCCTCCAGCAGGTCGGTGCGCTCCTTGTGAATGACGCCGACGGTATCGGCGCCGTCGTCCATGGTGAGCTGCGGCCGGTGGTCGACGGCCTGGTGGATGTGGCGGTAGTAGGTGTCGTGGTCCTCACCCTTGATGGCAAAGACCGGCACCCCGTAGTGGGCCACCAACGCGGCGGCAGCGTCGTCCTGGGTGCTGAGGGGATTGCTGGCGCACAGGCGCGCGTCGGCGCCGCCGGCCTTCAGGCAGCGCATCAGGTTGGCCGTCTCGGTGGTCACGTGCAGGCAGGCGGCCACGCGCATCCCCGCCAGGGGCTTCTCGCGGTCGAATCGCTCGCGGATGAGCCGCAGGACCGGCATCTCTTGTTCCGCCCATTCGATGCGGCGCTTGCCGGCGTCTGCCAGGTCAAGATCCTTGACGTCGTATTCTGTCACTCTGCAACTCCTTTATGAGATTTCCGGCTCATCGCCCGCAGATTCGAGGAGGACCTCCAGCCCTCCCGTGTTGCCAAAGACCCGCCGATAGCGGGCGACAAACTCTGCCAGCGAGTAGCGGTGGTTCTGTGTTCCATATTGTTCCAGGACATAGGTGGCGGCCAGGGCGGCGATGCGGCCCGTCGTCTCCCACGAGCAGCCGCGGAGCAAGCCCTTGATCACGCCGGCACGGTAGGCGTCGCCAACCCCCGTGGGCTCGGCCAGGGGCTGGGGCGGCACGGCCGGGATCTGCAGGACGAGATCGCCCTCGTACACCGTGGAACCCGCCTCGCCCCGGGTGATGATCGTCGCCTCGGGCAGGCTCAGCAGTTCTTGCTCCGAGAGGCCCGTCTTGTTGCGCATCATGCCGAACTCGTAGTCGTTCACGATGAGCAGCCGTGCCCCCCGCGTGCCGTCGATCAGCTCGTCGCCGCTGAGGCGAATGATCTGCTGGCTTGGATCGTAAATGTAGGGCACGCCCAGCTCCCGGCACTCGCGCGGGTAACGGATCATGGCTGCCGGGGCATTGGGCGCGACGATGGCTAACTCGATGGCCCGGTAGTCCAGATCGTGGAACGAAAGCTCGCCAGCGCGGCCCATGGCGCCCAGGTAAAAGCTGGCGATCTGGTTGTTTTCGACGTCGGTGTTGACGAAAAAGGAAGAAGTGAACTCGTCGGGCATTTCCACGGTGGCCGAGGTGTCGATGCCCTCGCCCTCGAGCCAGGCGCGATATTCGCCAAAGTCCTGGCCTACGGTGGCCATCACCGTCGGCGACTCGCCGAGGAGCGCCAGGCTATAGGCAATATTGGCGGCGCAGCCGCCCCGCTGCTTGCGCATAGAGTCCACCAGGAAGCTGAGGCTTACCTTGTGGAGCTGATCGGGCAGGATGTGGTCCCGAAACCGGCCGGGAAACGACATCAGGTAGTCGTAGGCAACGGACCCGGTGACGATAATTGACATATAAGCTCCCTTGCTTGATTAACCTGCGGGCGCGTCACGCGGTCAGGCGTGCCGCTCGCGCAGGGCATTGGACAGTTCCTGGGTGAGGGTCAGCACCCGCTCTGCCGTCTCCAGGGGCAAAGAGCCGCAGCCGCACGACGGCATGATCAACGCCGCCGCCAGGAGGTCGTCCTGGTGCAGCCCCCGGAGCACCAGGATCTCGATGGCTGCGTGGAAACGCTCCACCAGGCTCTCCACGTTTTCCTCCAGGGCCCGGTCGTCGGCCGGCACGATGCCCCAGGAGATCATGCCTCCTCGCTTCAGGAATTCGTCCACCGCCTCGGCGTGCTCGGCCAGGCTCTCGGGATAGTCGTAGGCATCGAGGCTGAGGATGTCGCCGCCGGCCGGCAAGATCATGGACCAATCGGGCAAGCCGCAGCAGTGGATCCCCTTCAGGCCCTCGATCCCGGCAAACACCTCCTGAAGGAGCAGCGTCGCCTGCGAGCGACTCACCGTCATCGAGTCCGAATCCCTGCTGCTGAGGTAGGGCTCGTCCACCAGGATGATGGTCTGGGACGACAGCTTGTGCATCTCGCGCTCCATCCAGGCGGCCTTGAGGCGCAGGTGCTTGCTGATGGCCTCGGTCAGGACGTCGTCTTCCATGATGGGCGCCCGCTTCTCGTCCACTACCATCAGGCTCCAGCTCAAGGGACCCGTCACCTGTCCCTTGACGGCCGGCACGCGGTGCATATTCCACGCCAGGAAACGATGCAGGCCGGCGGCGTACTCCGGGCTAATGGCGGCAAAGTCCACATCGTCGGTGAGATAGGCCACGTAGAGCCGCTCGAGCCCGGCATCCAGGTCGTCCTCGCGGTTGACGTAGAGCTGGTTGTCGGCGACGACCACGCCCGGGAAACCCTCGCTGAATTGGACGTACATGTTCTCCAGGAAGGAGCGCTTGGGGAGCTGGGGCCAGGTGGGGATGGATAGGGTGTCCACCACCAACTGGCAGGCCGCGTCGGGGTCGACGTGGGGCAGGCTGCCCCCGGCCAGCGATCGCAGCTCAGCCTGAAATTTTGCCATGTTCCACCATGCGCCGGAGGCTCTGCCTGAAAGGCGGGTAGGCCACGCCGTTCTCGGTGATGATGCCCGTCACGTAGCGGTGGGGCGTCACGTCAAAGGCCAGGTTCAGGACCGCCACGCCATCGGGGGCCACCTGGCAGCCGCCGGGGTGCGTCACCTCCTCGGCGCCGCGCTCCTCGATGGGGATCTGGTCGCCATCCTCGATGGCGAGGTCGATGGTCGAGGTCGGTACGGCGGCGTAAAAGGGCACGCCGTTTTCGCGGGCCAGGACGGCCAGCTTATAGGTGCCGATCTTGTTGGCCACGTCGCCGTTGGCCACCGTGCGGTCCGAGCCCACCACCACCATGTCCACCTGTCCGGTGCGCAGCAGGTGGCCGGCCACGTTGTCGACAATGAGGGTCATGGGGATGCCCTCGTTCATGAGCTCCCAGGCTGTCAGCCGGGCGCCTTGCAGGCGCGGGCGCGTTTCGTCGACCCAGACGTGGATCCCTTTCCCCTGTTCGTGGGCGGTGCGCACCACGGCCAGGGCCGTGCCATAGTCGACGGTGGCCAGGGCGCCGGCGTTGCAGTGGGTGAGGATGCGAAAGCCGTCCTCGACGAGATCCGCGCCGTGGGCGCCGATGCGGCGGTTGATCTCCACGTCCTCGTCGGCGATGCGCTGCGCCTCGGCGACGAGCGCCTCGACGACGGCCTGCGGGCCGTTCTCTCCCACGCCCCGGGCGCAGCGCAGCATGCGGTCCACGGCCCAGAAGAGATTAACTGCCGTGGGGCGGGTGGCGCGCAGCAGGGCTGCCGCGCGCTCCAGGTCGGCCATGAGCGCCTGGCGGCTCCCGGCGCGGCTTTGCCGGGCGGCAAGGGCCAGGCCAAAGGCCGCCGCCGCGCCGATGGCCGGCGCGCCCCGGATGGCCATGTCCTCAATGGCTTCGGCAACCTCAGCGGGATCCGCCAGCTCGAGCACCACAAACTCGAGGGGCAGCAGGCGCTGGTCGATCATCCTGACCACGCCCTTCGGATCCCATTCCACGGTCCGCATCGTCTCCCTCCTCAAGAACAAAAAAAGGCTCCCCAGATGAGAGCCTTTCAGGCGATGCCTCTCATCTTTCAGCGCACGCCTGGCACCACTGTCCGCGAGCCAGGCCGCCTGCCGGAATTGGCACCGTGCCCAAGGTCCCGCGCATTAACGTACGCACCGAACCTTTGACTGGTTGCCGGGGTTTCGTCGGGCCGGTCCCTCCACCCCTCTGGATGAGCGTCCAGTTCAATTATAACAGCGAGAATGTTAGCACAACCACATGCTTTTGTCAAATGCACGGGAGGCAAGAGGACGGCCGTCCCCGCTTCAGGCGGTGAGCGAGGCCGCCCGGATGGCGTTCCGCCGGATGAACCCCTCGTCGGGCTCGTAGCCGAGGCCCGGGCCGTCGGGCACGGCGATGGCGCCGCCCGCGGCGCGGATGGGCGGGCTGACCACGTCCTGGCGATAGTACTTGTCCGAGCCAGAGACGTCGCCGGGGATGGTGAAACCCGCCAGGCTGGAGATGGCGACGTTGGCCGCGCGACCGATGCCAAACTCGTGCATGCCGCCGCACCACACCGGAACCCCCCGGGCGTGGCAATAGTCGTGGACCCGCCTGGCCTCCAGGAGCCCGCCCAGGCGGCTGACTTTGACGTTGATGATGCGCCCGCTACCCAACTCCAGCGCCTTGCGCGCGTCCTCCGCCGAGTGGATGCTTTCGTCCAGGCAGATGGGGGTCTGCAGCTCGGCCTGGAGCCGGGCATGGTCCACGATGTCGTCGTGGGCCAGGGGCTGCTCGATCATCATCAGGCCAAAGGCGTCCAGCCTCTTGAGATGCGCCACGTCGGCCAGCGTGTAGGCCGAGTTGGCGTCGACCATCAGGGGCACGTCCGGATGGTGCTTCCTGACCTCGGCCACCACGTCGACGTCCTTGCCTGGCCCTATCTTGAGCTTGATGCGGCGGTAGCCCTCGCCCAGGTACCGGTCCACGAGGGCCAGGAGACGGCCCGGGTCCTGCTCGATGCCCAGGCTGACGCCCGAAAGGATCTCGGCACGGGAGCCCCCGAGCAATGCGTGGAGGGGCAGCCCTCGTGCCCGGGCCAGGAGGTCCCAGCAGGCCATCTCCAGGCCGGCCTTGGCAAAGTTGTTGCGCCTGACCTTCCCGTAGAAACCCGCCACCTCCTCCACCGTGGTCCAGGGGCGGCCGAGCACCGCGGGCACAAGAAAGTCGGCCAGCATGTGCCAGCAGGTCTCGGTCGTCTCTTCGCAGTAGTAGGGGTCCGAGGGGCTGGCGCATTCGCCCCAGCCCGCCAGCCCATCGGCGTAGGCCTTGACCAGGATGTGGTCCAGGTGCTCTCTGCGGCTGGAGCTCGTCACAAAGGGGCGAACGAGCTGCAGCCGGGTGATCCATAGATCGACGCGCTCGATTTGCATGAACCTTGCCTCGTCCGATGCTTTCCCGGTATCGCCGCCGGCCCGGGATGCTCCCCGTCAGGCTGCCAGGCTTTCCAGCAGCTCCGGCTCGACCCGGCGGGCAATGAGAAACCTTTGCTCCCCGTCGGTGGCGGCGCCGGTGATGACGTACCTTCCCTCGCGGCCGCCCAGGTAGTGATGGAAGAGCCGGTCTGTGGCCTCGCGCCAGCGCAGCGCCTCCTCCAGCGAAGCGCCTTGCAGCGCCGTCCAGTCCGCCGGCACTTCGATGGCGACGATGGGATCGTCGGCCGCCAGGTCGAGGCGCGCCCATCCCTCGTTGAGGCGGCGGACCGACCTGTCTTCGTGCAGGTCGATGGCCGGCTCGCGGGCCGGCGCCGCCAGTGCCCGCCCCACGCGCTCGCTCCGCACCAGCCAGGTGATCCCCAGCCGCGAAGCCGGTACCTGGTTCAGGCCGTTGCGGAAGGGATGGTAGTTGGGGTAAAAGTCCAGGGCAACCGCTTTCAATCGCTGGAAATTGAGGATGGCGTTGGCAAACTGGAGCGGATCGACGGTCCAATTGACGACCCCGATTCCCTCTCTCGCGGCGCGCTCCGCCTGGACGCGCTTCAGGATGTAGCCCAGACCGCTGCGCCGGTGCCGGGCCAGAACGCCCAGCAATTGCGACTCGATGCGCGGGCCGCCTCCAAACCTTTGCTCCCACAGCTCGGGCAGCGGGGACCCGCCAAACTTGTAAAAACCGAAGAGAAAGCCGGCCAACTCGCCCTGGACCCTGCCCACCAGCGACGTGCCTGCCCCAAAGCCGAGGGAGTGTATGTCGGCGGGGTAGAGATAGTCGGGCTCGCTGGCCCAGACCTCCTGTTGCAGGCAGCGGATGGCCCCGGCTTCCCGGGCGCTGGGGCTGCCGACGTCGATCCCCATGACCTCCCGGGAGGTCGGGGAGTACTGCTGCTCGAGGAGTGGATCGTAAAAGATAACCCGGTCTCCACCGAGGAGCCCCTCGACGCCGAGGACGGCCGCCTCCGGGTCCACGGGCCGCGCCGTTTCGTGGCGATGGTACCTGAGGGTGAACTCGCGGGCCCGGCCCTGGTAACCCCGGGGGAACAGGAGCCCGACCCCGAGGAGTGCCTGCCCCTCCTCGAATAGCACAGCCCGCCCGCCCATCCTCGGGAACGTGACCTTGAGATAGTGCGGCGGAAAGAGCAGGGGGTTGTTCGGGGCGCCCAGCAGCTCGCGCAGGCCCTCGACCCGCGTTGGCCACGTATCGTCGTCGGTTCTCAGCAGCCTGATATTGACGTCGCCAGCCATGTTGCTACCCATCTCCTGCGAAGCTTTGGTGTAGAGGGTGCTCAGGCGCCGGCCGGCCGGGGCCTCCACAGCGCCATCCAGGCTGCCGCCACAAAGGCCAGGACGGCGCCAAAGAAAAAGGGAGCCGGCGCTCCCAGCCCCGGCCAGGCGCCCACCCCCTGCCACAACAGCCCGGCAATGATGGACGCCGGCAGGTCGAGGAGGGCCAGGACGGCGTTGTACGTGCCGTAGGCCGTGCCCCGCAGCTCGGCCGGTACCAGGTCGGCGACCATGGCCTTGGCCGTCCCGTAGGTTAGGCCATAATAGAGCCCGTAGAGGGCATACAGCAACCAGACGTGCCAGGCAGCACCCGCCAGGGCAAAACCCAGGTAGATGGCAGCGTAGGCCAGCCAGCCGGCAACGAGAAGCCGCCGCCGTCCCACCCGGTCAGACAGGGAGCCGGCCGGGGCGGAGACCAGGGTGTAGATCAGGTTAAAGGTGGCGAGCATGCCCAGGATGCCGGCCACGCTCAACCCACGTTCCTGGGCGCGCAGCACGAGGAACGCGTCCGACGAGTTGCCCAGGTCAAAGAGGCCGACGATGAGCATAAAGACCAGGAAGCGCTTGCCCAGCCCCTTGAAGCCGAAGGCCGGCCGGGCCGCCCCCTCGCCGGCGACGCGCACGTCCTTTGCCCCCACCGCCAGCGACAGCACGGCCAGCAAAGCAGGCACCAGGCTGATGAGGACCACGACCTGGAAGGTGTCCCGGCCCAACTCCACGGAGGCCGACTGGACGGCCAGGACGACGCCCAGGGCAATGAGCAGGCCCAGCAGGGCGCCGCCGGTGTCCGCCGCCCGGTGAAAGCCAAAGGCCAGGCCGCGCTGCCCCTCGTCGATACTGTCGGCCACCAGGGCATCCCTCGGTGCGGTGCGCACCCCCTTGCCGACCCGGTCGGCCCAGCGCACCGCCAGGACCACCGGCCAACTGCCTGCAAAGTAGAAAAAGGGCTTGGCAATGGCCGACAGGGCATAGCCCGCCACGGCCAGCCACTTGCGCGCCCGCAGCCTGTCGGAAAGCCACCCCGAAAACATCTTGAGCAGGCTGGAAGTAGCTTCGGCGATGCCCTCGATGAGGCCGATGACGCCGGTGCTGGCTCCCAGGACGTTGCTCAAAAAGAGAGGAAGAAGGTTGAGGACCATCTCGCTGGAGATGTCCATGAGGAAACTCGTCACGCTGACCGCCCAGACGTTGCGCGGCAGGTTTCGCAGGCCTTGCTTCTGTTCCTTTGCGGTCGATTCGCCGGCAGAGGACAGGTCCATGTCTCCTTTTCCCTCCTGCGCCCTGAGCGCCGCCGATGATGTGCACGTCAGGCCGGTTAGTTGGCTTCCAGCCGGGACATTCTAACCGAAAGGCAGCCGGGCTGCAACTTGGCCCCCGATGGGCGCAAGTCTAGGACTTTTGGCGGGGTTGACAAGCATCCCGATTGCGGGCATAATGGACTCCATGCGAATCCAAAAGATCGACTGGCACCCATTGCTGTGGCTGTCCCTCATCGCCTGCCTGCTCGTTGCGGGCTGCGCCAACGCGCCTTCTACACCTCCCCCCGACCCGCCGGCCCGGGCAGCCACGAGCGTCGTCGTGGCAAGCGAGCCAAGTGCGGCCGCTTCAGCCACGGCCCGGCCCACGGACACGCCAAGCGCCACACCCACGGCCACCGCAACGGCTACGGCCAGCCGGACGCCCCGCCCCTCGCCCACTGCCACCGCCACCTTGACCCCCACGCCGACGCCGACGCCCAGCCCCACCCTGCCGCCCAGCGCGCTGCTGGACGGCGCCCGCCGCAGCCTGGACAACGGCGACTATGAAGCAGCCATTGCCGGCTACCTGGCCCTGCTGGACGAGGGCGCGCCCGCCGAGCAAGAGCGCGCCGCCCGCTACGGCCTGGCCGAGACCTACCTCCTGGACCAGGACTATGCCTCCGCGGCGGCAGCCTGGGAAGAGTACCTGGCCCTCTATTTCCAGGACGGGCCGGAGGACGGGCCCGAGGCCAAGGCCTACGGGCGGGCAGCCTTCATGGCCGCCCGGGCCTACCAGGCGCTGGAAGAGTGGGAAAAGGCCATCCTGCTCTATGAGGCGAGCCTGGAAGCCGACAAGACCCTGGCCGACCTGATCCACGAAAACGTCGGAGAATGTTACGCCGCCCTGGCGGCGCAGGCTCCCCTGCCCCGCCCGTCGCAGGAAAAGGCCATCGCCGCCTACCGGCAGGCAGCCTCAGCCACCGCAGACCGGAGCGTCCAGGTTTCGCTCCGGGAGCGCATCGCCGACCTCTACCTGGCCATGGACGATCCGGCGGCCGCCGTTGCCGAGTACGACGCCATCCTGGCCGTGGCCCAGATCGAGAGCTATCGGGCCAAGATCGAGTTCCTGGCCGGCAGAGCCCTGGCCGGCGCCGGCCAGGCGGAAGCGGCCGTCGAGCGCTACCGGCGGCCCGTCGACCGCTACCCCAACGCCGAGTATGCGTACCTGGCCCTCATCGATCTGGTGAATGCCGGCGTCAAGGTGGACGAGTTCCAGCGTGGCCTGGTCGACTATTACGCGGGCGCCAGCTATCCCGACGCCTACGGCGCGGCCATCCGCGCCTTTGACCGCTACCTGGCCGGCCCGGAAGCGCCCAGGGCCGACGAGGCGCTGTATCGCAAGGCCCTGGCCCAGAGAGCCGTGGAACAGCCGGCGGCGGCCATCGCCACCCTGGAGACCCTCATCGCCGATTACCCACAGAGCAAGTGGCTGGCCCAGGCCTGGCTGGAAAAGGGCGCCACCCTGGCCAACACGGGCGACACCGAAGGCGCCGTCAAGGTCTACCGCGACACGGCGGCATTTTTCCCCGCCACCGACACGGCACCCCAGGCCCTGTGGCGAGCGGCCAGGCTGCGCGAAGGACAGCGTTCCTTTGCCGCGGCGGCCAGCCTCTACGAAGAGCTGCAAAAGAGCTTCCCGGGCTACGACGACGCGGCCGAGGCCCTGTGGCGGGCGGCGCTGGCGCACTACCAGGCCGGTGCCAACGAGCGGGCCATCGCCGATGTGCGGGCGCTCCTGGAAGGGTATCCGGGCTCGGCTTTCCAGACCAAAAGCCTCTACTGGCTGGGCAAGCTGCTGCCCGGTGACGAGGGCCAGGCCGTCTGGAACCAACTCCAGAAGACCTATCCCCGCGAATACTATGCCCTGCGCGTGGCCCAGGTGCGGGCCGGCCTGCCACTGACGGCGGCGCGCCTCATCACGGGCACAGTGGAGCCACCCGCCTGGGACCCCGCTGCCGCCGAGGCCGAGATCCTGCCCTGGCTGCGCGGCTGGACCAGCGTGCCCACGGATACGCGGCTCATCTCGCTGCCGGCGTCGCTGGCGCAGCGGGCCGACCTGCGGCGGGGAGAGGCGCTCCTGGGCGTCAACCTGCGGCGGGAGGCCCTGGGCGCCTTTGACGCGGCGCGGGCCGCCGCGTGGGATCAGCCGCTGCCCCTGGCCCACCTGGCCTTCTATTTCCACGATCAGGGGTTCTACGGCCTGGCGGCGCGGGCCGCCACACGCCTGGCCGGCCTCTCGCCCGACAGGAGCATCCACGCGGCGCCCCTGGCCCTCCAGCGCCTGTCCTATCCGCTGCCCTACGCCAACCTCCTCTCGGCCCGGGCCCAGGAGGCGGGCCTGGACCCGCTGTTGCTGGCAGCCCTCGTCCGCCAGGAAAGCCTGTTCGAGAAGGTGGCCGAGTCGTACGCCGGCGCCCGCGGGCTGGGACAGGTCATGCCGGCCACCGGCGAGGGCATCGCCGGCAACCTGGGAATGACGGATTTTGTCCTGGACGACCTGTACCGGCCAACCGTCAGCATACGCTTTGCGGCCTTTTACCTGCAGGTGCAGATGAAGCGCTTTGACAACCAGATCCTCGTCGCCCTGGCCGCCTACAACGGGGGGCCGGGCAACACCATGCGCTGGATCGAGATGGGCGGCGACGACCTCGACCTGTTCGTCGAAGTCATTACCGCCAGCCAGTCGCGGATCTATTTGCAGAGGGTCTACGAGCAGTATCTGATCTACGAACGGATTTACCGCGAGGAACCCGAGTAAGCAGCAGGGCATAGCCACCGGCGGCATCTCGATACAACCTGGTGCAGGAGGAGTGAAGGATTGCCGGCTCCAGACACCGCCCAGACCGCATTTCACCTGGTGTGCGCCGCTGCCGGCCTCGTGCTGCTCGGCATGGCGGCCAACGAATGGCGCTGTGTGCGGGCCGACGAGTACCGGCGCGTCGCCCTGGCTGCCGGAATCTTGTTGCTCAGCCGCCTGGCCGTGCTCGCACTCCCCCGGGTGGGCTTTGCCGTCGTGCCCTGCCAGGAGTGGATCCTGGAGGGCCTGGGGCTGGCGACCTTTACCTGGGCATATCTCCACAAGGCCCTGGCCCGGCCGCGCCACGCAACCCTGCTCCTGGGCGGCAGCGTGGCCCTGGTGGCGGGTGTCGCAGGCGCCTGCCTCATCCTCGGCTCGTGGCGCGCCGAGACGGCGCCCGGCCCGTGGAGCGACACGGCCTGGCCGGCAACCCTCTTCCTGCTCCACGGCGTCGCCCTGGGGCTGTGGCTGCGCAGGCGCCCGATCTTTTCCTGGCTGCTGGGGATGGCCTTCCTGGTCTCGGCGCTGGGCCTCGTGGCGGGGCTCCTGGGGGTTCCGGGCCTGGTCGCCTATGGCTACCTGGCCTCTCTGCCCCTCTTTGTCGTCGAGACCTACCGCGCAATCCTGGCCGATCTGAGATCGTTTGGCGACGAGCTGCGGACCGTCGCCGAGGGCACCTTGCAGCAAACCCAGGACATGGCCTTTCTGCTGGAGGTGGGCCAGGCGGTCACGGCCTCGCTCGATCTGCCCGTCGTCCTGGAGCGGGTGTCGGAGGCGGTGGCCCGCGCCGTGAACGCCGACTGGGCGTACATCCTCCTCCTGGCAAATCGGGACCCCGAAGAGCTGTACGTCGCCGCCCACTATGGCTGGTGGGGCAGGCGCATGGCCCACGAGAGCAGGCCCCGACGCCAGGCCCTCGTCCGCCTGCCCGAGTTCCCGCTGCTGCGCCACGCCATCCTGCGGCGCCGCCAGGTGCTGGCCAACCAGCCGGAAGAATACGAGCAGTTCTCTCGTCTCCACGAAGCGCTGGCACATCCCCAGGCCGGGCCGGCCCTGGTGCAGCCGATTTATGTCCAGGAGAAGCCCCTGGGCGCTTTGGTCCTGGGCAAGGTGGGCCAGCAGGGCACCTTTGGCGAGGCCGACGCCAGGCTGTGCCAGGCGCTGGTGAACCAGGTGGCCACGTCCATCGACAACGCCCGGCTCTACCAGAGCGTCGACGAGCAGGCCCGGCACCTGGCCGAGCTGCTGCGCGTCCGAGACCAGGAGGCTACCCAGCGGCAGGCCATCCTGGAGTCCATTGCCGACGGCGTGGTGGTGGCCAGCGAGGCCGAGGAGGTCGTCCTGGCCAACGCCGCGGCCGAACGCATCCTGGGCATGCCCCGCGAGAAGCTCATCGGGCAGGCCATCAGGCGGCTGTACGCCGCGCTGCTGCGCAGCGCCAGGAGCAAGGGGAGCGACGCGCCCGTGTTCAAGTGGGGAGACAGGGAGGTGATGGGCAGCATGGCGCCCGTCCGCATGCCCGATGGCACATTGCTGGGCTACGTGGCCGTCTTTCGCGACGTGACCCGCGAACAGCAGGCCGAGAGGGCCAAGAGCAGCTTTATCGCCACCGTCTCCCACGAGCTGCGCACGCCCCTGACCTCCATCAAGGGCTACGCGGAACTCATGGCCGCCGGGGCCGTGGGCGCCATCTCGCCCCAGCAGGCCAGGTTCCTGGAGATCGTGGGACACAACACGGAGCGCATGGTGAGCCTGATCAACAACCTCATTGCCGTCTCTGAAATGGAGCGGGGCACCATCACGGTGCAAGCCCGGCCCGTCGACATCAAGGGCGTCGTCGAGGATGCCGTGCGCAGCCGCCAGCCCCAGGCCGGCGAAAAGCAGCTCAGCCTGGTGTCTAGCGTGCCGCCCGGCCTCGCCCCTGCCAGGGGCGATCCGCAGCACATCCGCCAGATCCTGGACAACCTGCTGGACAACGCCCTGCGCTACACCCCCTGCCAGGGGCGCGTGACCGTCTGGGCGGCGGAGGCAAGCCTCGAAAGCGACAGTGCCGAGCCCCAGTCCTACGTCGTGGTCAGCGTGCGCGACACCGGCGTGGGCATCGCCCCCGAAGACCAGGAAAAGATCTTTGAGAGGTTCTACCGGGCCGAGAACGCCCTATCGGTGGAGGCCGGGGGCACGGGCATGGGCCTGGCCATTGCCCGCAGCCTGGTCGAGGCCCACGGGGGCCGCATCTGGGTGGAAAGCGAGGTGGGCGTGGGCAGCACCTTTAGCTTTACCATCCCCGCGGCCAGGCCGTGACCTCGCCCGTTCGGGCCTGCCGTCGTTGACATCCCGGGCGTTATGTGATATTATGCAAACGCTTCAATGGGGAGCAAGGCTCAGAAAGGAGACAGGAAAACAATGAGATCGCGCACCGAACAGATGATCGCTCGCTTGCGAGACCTGCGTGTAAGCACCCCTGACATCGAAGCTTCAGCCGTCGTGAGCGTCGACGGGCTGATCATCGCTTCGGACCTTCCGGCTGACGTGGAAGAAGATCGTGTGTCGGCCATGAGCGCCGCGATGCTGAGCCTTGGCGAGCGTATTGCCGGCGAGCTGGGCCGGGGCATGCTCGACCAGGTCTACATCCGGGGCAGCAACGGCTACGTCATCCTCATGTCGGTTGGCGAGGAGGCGGTCCTGACTTCCCTGGCACGCCAGGAGGCCAAATTGGGGCTGGTCTTTTTGGACATGCGCCGGGCAACGGCGGACCTTGCCCGGTTGGTATAGGTGCTTGCGGCTTTCAGGGAGTTCAGCGCGGCCCAGGAAAGCCCGGCCCGAACCGTTATCGTCCAAATCAAGAGCTGAATCCAGAGGGTCGTCATTTTGGCGACTCTTTTTTTTGTGAAAGCCGTCAGGCAGAATCTAGCAGGGAGTGAAATCGGTGACAACCAAGTACATCTTTTGCACGGGGGGCGTGGTCTCGTCCGTGGGCAAGGGCGTGACGGCGGCATCCGTGGGACGCATCCTGAGGAGCCGCGGCGTGAAGGTCTCTATCCAGAAGCTGGATCCCTACCTGAACGTCGATCCAGGAACCATGTCCCCCTATCAGCACGGCGAAGTGTTTGTCCTGGACGACGGATCCGAGACGGATCTGGACCTGGGGCACTACGAGCGGTTCATCGACGAGAACCTGGGGCAAGCGAGCAACGTCACGTCGGGCCAGGTATACGCCGAGGTCATTGCCAAGGAGCGCCGGGGCGACTACCTGGGCGGCACCATCCAGGTCATCCCCCAGGTGACCAACGAGATGAAGCGGCGCATCGGCCTGGTTGGCCGCAAGAGCGGCGCCGAGGTCGTCATCGTCGAAGTCGGCGGCACGGTGGGCGACATCGAGGGCCTGCCCTTCCTGGAAGCCATCCGCCAGATGCGGGTGGACGTGGGCCGCGAGAACACGGTTTACATACACGTCACGCTCCTGCCCTACATCTCGTCCACGGGCGAGATCAAGACCAAGCCCACGCAGCACAGCGTCCGCGAACTGCGGGGCATCGGCATCCAGCCCGACATCATCGTGGCGCGCTCTGACTACCCGGTGGACGAAAGCGTGCGGGCCAAGATCGCCCTCTTTTGCGACGTGGAGAAGCGAGCCGTCATCTCGCTGGTGACCACGCCCATCATCTACGAGGTACCCCTCATCCTGGAGGAGGCCAGCCTGGGCGACTACCTGGTGGAGCGCCTGGGGCTCAACGCCCACCCGCCCCAGTTGGATAGCTGGCGCGCCGTGGTCGAAGACATTCGCCGGCCCAAGCCCCCGGTGCGCGTGGGGCTGGTGGGCAAGTACGTGGAGCTGCACGACGCCTACCTCAGCGTCCGCGAGGCCCTGCACCACGCCGGCCTGCCCCACGGGGCGTCGGTCGAGATCGAATGGATCGACTCGGAGACGCTGGAAAGGCACGGCGGCGAGAGCCTGGAGGGCCTCGACGGCATCGTCGTGCCCGGGGGCTTTGGCTACCGGGGCATCGAGGGCAAGATCGTGGCGGCGCGCTTTGCCCGCGAGAACCGCGTTCCCTACCTGGGCCTCTGCCTGGGCATGCAGGTCATGGTCATCGAGCTGGCGCGCCACGCCGTGGGCAGCGAGGAGCCCAACTCTACCGAGTTTGACATCAAGACGGCCTACCCCGTCATCGATCTCATGGCCGATCAGCGCGACATTTCCGAGATGGGCGGCACCATGCGCCTGGGGCTCTATCCCTGCCAGCTCATGCCCGGCACCAGGGCCGCGGCCGCGTACGAGGGGTTCGTGCAGCCAGACGCCGCGGGCCGGATGATCATCCAGGAGCGGCACCGGCACCGCTGGGAGGTCAACAACGCCTACCGCGACCTCCTCACCAGGGCAGGCATGGTCTTTTCCGGGATGTCGCCCGACGGCCGCCTGGTCGAGATCGGCGAGCTGGCCGATCATCCCTTCATGGTCGGCTCCCAGTTTCACCCGGAATTCAAGTCGCGACCCACCCGGCCGCACCCGATGTTCCAGGCCTTTGTTCGAGCGACGCTGGACTACCAGGCCTCGAGGCGTGCGGTGCCCGAGGTCGTGACGGCAGAGGTGAATGCTTCTGACGAAACGTGATTTGCGATTTGAAGGGAAGCCTGGTATAATGGCCCACGCTAGCAGGCCTGGTTCGGTTTGCGCCACCCTAGCTCAATCGGCAGAGCAGACGCTTCGTAAGCGCCAGGTTAAGGGTTCAAGTCCCTTGGGTGGCTTGTGGCAACAGGCCCCAACAGGTTCGAGTTGGGGCCTTTTGTATAGCGCACCGAGCCTCTAGAGCATGGACAGGCGTCAGGATGGCTGAAGAGAGACCGCCCGTAGAGATGTCGCAGCCCGAGCCCTTGAGCGTGCTATGGCGCGTGCTCTCTGCCCCACAGACCCTGCTGGTCCTCATGGGCCTCCTCGCCTTGACCCTGGTCCTGGGTACCTGGATTCCGCAGATCCCTCCAGAGGAGTCGAGCGATCCCCAGGCCTGGCTGGCAGCACAGCCAGGCCTTTTTGGACAGTTGAGTTCGGTGGTGCGCACCCTGGGCCTGTACGACCTGTACCGCACCTTCTGGTTCCGCCTGTTGCTGGTCCTCAGCGGGCTGGCCATTTTTGTGCGGGCCGTGGACGCGGCCGAGCTGGCCTTGCAAGCTACGGGCCGGCGGGGCCGCGCGTCGGCCATGCCGCCGCCGTGGCAGTCGAGCCTGCCGCCGCGGCAGGTGCCTGCGCCCCTTCCCCTCGCCGAGGTGCGCCCCCGCATCGAGGAGTGGCTGGCCGGGCAGCGCTACCGCCACGAGGAGGTCCAGGCGTCGTCCGAATCGCCGGCCGTGACGCTCATCGCCAGCCACCGGGCGCCGTCCCTCTGGCTGCGGCCCGTGGGCTATGCGGCCCTGCTGCTGGCCCTCGCGGGCCTCTTTGTGGCGGGCAGTTGGGGCTGGCAGGACGAATCGGTTCAGCTTCTCCCCGGCGAGGTCCGGTCCGCGGGCCACGGGACGTCCCTTGCCTATCGCCTGGACAGCTTTCGCCTGCGGATGGACCGTCACGGGCACCTGGCAGGCTACGAGAGCGAGATTACGTGGCTCGATGGCCAGGCCGAGATCGGGCGGGAGGCGGCCGGCATCGGGCGTCCGGCAAGGCAGTCTGGCCTGGCGCTGCACCAGGCAGGCTTTGTGCCCTCCGTCCAGCTCAGCGGCCAGACTGCCACCGGCCAACCGCTGCGCCTGGAGGGCAGCAGCGCCGAGATGGGCAGTGGCGACCGGGTACTCGTCCGCTTTGCTCTGCCCGACGATCAGCCCCTGGTATTTGTTCCGCTCCTCGACCGTTTCGTGGCCCTGACCTTCGAGCCAGAGTGCGATGGCGGCCGCCCCGCCGTCCACCTTGACCTCATCGACGCGGACGGCGAGAACCGCCAGCGCCTGGGCAGCCTGGGCAGCAGTGGCACGCTGCCCCTGGGCGATGGCCAGTTGAGCGTCGAGCTATCCTTCGTGCCCGTCCTGCGCCTGGAATCCAGGCCGGCCCTGGCCCTGTCCTTCGCGGGCGCCCTGGTGGCGCTGCTGGCCCTGGGCCTGGCCTGGGCGCTCCCCCCGCGCCTGGCGTGGCTGGGCCTGGCGCCGGCGGGCGAAGACGGCTCGGCGGTGGGGGTGACGGCATTGCCCGGCGCCGGCCAGAGAGAGTGGCTGGCCGGGCTGGCCGGGGGTCTGGAGGAGGCCCTCCAGGATGGCGACTGAGATGTGGGCCGTGGCTGCCGCCGCCGTCCTGCTCGCCGCTGCCGCGGGTTTCAGCGCCGCGGCCCTGGCCCGCAAGGGCCGGCCCTGGCTGCTGCTGTCGGCCGCCGCCCGAGGGGGCAGCATCGTGGCCCTGGCCGTGGCCCTCTACCTGGAGTCCGCCGGCCGCGGCGGCTGGTCGCCCCAGGACCTGTGGCAGGTGACCGTGAGCCTATCGCTGGCCACGGTCGCCGCGCACCTGGCGTTGAGCTGGGCGCTGGGTGCCGGCGCGGGCGTGCCAATCGCCGACGCCGTCGCCGCCGTCCTGGCCGTGTTGGCCTGGCTGGCCATTCGTCCGGGCGGAGAGGATCTGGACTGCTTGCATCGCACCCTGGCCTATCGAGTCGAGTGGGTCCTCTTCCTGGCCGGCTCTGGCGGGGCCATCATCGCCGGCTCCGCGGGCCTGGCCGCGGTCCTGCCGTGGCATTGGTCCCGGGTGGGCGCCCGGCGCCTGCTGGCCGGGGGCAGCTTCCTGGCGGTCCTGGCGGTCGGCGCCGGCGTCGTGGCGGGCCTGTGGTGGACGTGGCAGGCCACCGGGACCCTCCAGCCCGCCGACGTTCGCGAGAGCTGGATGGGCGTCGTGTGGCTGCTGGCCGCCATGAGCGCCACGGCCTGGCAATTGGAAAAGGCCGCGCACCGTTGGGCCGCCGGCCTCGCCCTGGTCGCCGGCTCGGCTGCCATCCTGGGCCTGTTGGCGCTGCCCGATCTACAGCGGTTGATGGGCCTGTAGCGGCCGTCGCCCTGGCGCGCCCGCGGGAACAAAGGAGGAAAGATGGAACCGGTCGTCATCGGCATGGCGGGAGGCACAGGGTCCGGCAAGACCACCGTGGCCCGGGAGATCCTGAAGCGCGCCGGCACCGAGCTGATCTCGTTCATCCAGCACGATGCCTATTACAAGGACCTGAGCGATCTGCCCCTGGCCCAGCGGGCCATGCAGAACTTTGACCATCCCGATGCCCTGGACAACGACCTCCTGATCCGCCACCTCAAGGAGCTAAAGGCCAGTCGGGCCATCCAGATGCCGATCTATGACTTTACGACGCACACACGCACGCTCGAAACCCGCCGGGTGGAGCCCCACCGCGTCATCATCCTGGAAGGCATCCTGATCTTTGCCGACGAGGCGCTGCGGCGGTTGATGGACGTCAAGATCTTTGTCGACACCGATCCCGACATTCGTTTCATCCGCCGGCTTCAGCGGGACATTGCCGAGCGAGGGCGCACCATGGACTCGGTCATCCGCCAGTACATGGGCACCGTGCGGCCCATGCACCAGGAGTTCGTGGAGCCCAGCAAGCGCTATGCCGACGTCATCATCCCCGAAGGCGGGTTCAATGAGGTGGCCATGGAGATGGTGGCGGCCCGCATCCGGGCGCTGTTGCAGGCCCACGAGTGAGAGAGAGCGCGCCCCGTTGTCAATCGATGCCCAACGCCCGGGCCGGGTTTTCCGCCGTCATGGTCCTGATCTCCCTCGGCGACAGCCCCAGGTTCAACATGTCTTGCATATAGATGGCGAGTTGCTGCACCGGGATGGGGTTCAGCCATTGACCAGCGTCGCTGGACATGATACACCGCGCCGCCCCCACGGCCTTGATGCCGTCGTACAGCGCCCGGACCGGGATGGGATGGCTTACCTGGCGCGTCGTGTCGTTGTAGGCGTGCTCCAGCCAGGTGGCGCCCAGGTCCAATATCTCTATCATCTGCTCCACGCCGTAGCCGACAAAGCTGGCCAGGGGATGGGTGACGATGGTCTTGACGCCGCGCGCCGCCGCCTGGCGCACCACGGCGCAAGCCTCGTCAAAGCTGACGTGCCCGGTGGCCAGCACGGCGCCGGCAGCCGCCACCTGGTCGATGATGCGCAGCACCTGCGGATTGAGCCCGCCCTCCTCGTCCAGGAGATAGATCGGTTCCACCTCGTCGCCCAGCCCGGCGGACAGGCTCTGGACGTGGCTCCTGTTTTCCAGGAATTTGGCCGTGTGGAGCGTGGGTAGCCACACCACCCTGGCCCCCATCTCGAGGGCAATGTGCACGGCGTGAGGGTTCAGTCCGCCCACCGGGTGGTTGAGGGTGATGGACCCGAACACGGCAAAGCCGGTCTCGTCGCCGGCCAGGGAGGCGCGTCCCGCCGTGGGCGCAAAGTGGTTCTTGATGACGATGGCGCGCATGCCCACTGCCTGTGCCAGGCGCGCCAGCTCGATGTCGTTGAGGATCCGGGGATAGACGTCGGGCGCCGAGTGGATGTGCATGTCGATGGCGCCGTGGAGCAGCTCTCGGACCTGTGGTTCGAAACGAAGGTTCATGCCTCCTCCTTGCCCGCCGCCCGGGGACTCTCCGACCGGCGACTGGCCCCATTATACATCCGGCGGCAACACGGGTCAAGCACATGCCCACGTGCGCGACCCGAGCACCGGCTTGACCGATTGCAGGTTCTATGGTAGCATAATGCTGGTCGTGCTAGACGGGGAACTGGCGGTGCCCTGTACCCGCAAACCGCCATAGCGGGGTCGAATTCCCCCTCGAGGGCTCATGGCTGGTCGGGACTGCCAGGCCAAGCGGCGAAGAAGGTTGGGTCCTGCGCGGCAGGAGCCTGTGAACCCCGCCAGGTCCGGGAGGAAGCAACGGTAAGCAGTCACTCTTGGGTGTCGCAGGGTTGCCTGGCCGGAGCAGGCTGGTTTTGGCAAGCCGGCTGGTACAGTTCGACAGGGGGTGCACGACCAGCACTTATGGCGAGCTGGAGTGCGCCGCACTCCAGCTCGTTTTCTTTGAAGGGTGCGTGGAACTGGGGAGAGAGGGCGATTGGCAAAGGACCTTTCGGGACAGGTGGTGGTGATCGGCGGCGGAGCGGCGGGCCTCATGGCGGCCGGCCAGGCAGCCGCCGCGAGCGCCCCCGTTCTGCTCCTGGAGCGCACAGCCCGCCTGGGCACCAAGCTGCGCATCACGGGCAAGGGCCGCTGCAACCTGACCAACACCGCCGAGATGGACGACTTCCTGGAGCACTTTCGCTTTCCGGACCCGGAAGGCGACGCGCACCTGTACCTGCGCAACGCCTTTGCTCGCTTTTTCGCGCCCGACCTGGTGGCCTTTTTCCAGGATCTGGGGGTCGAGACGAACGTGGAGCGCGGCGGGCGGGTCTTTCCCTCCAGCAACAACGCCCACCAGGTTGCCGAGGCCCTGGCGCGCTTTGCCCGCGAACAAGGGGTCGAGATCCGCACCCTGAGCCGCGTCGAGAAGCTGTGGCTGGAGGATGGCGGGCTGCGCGGCGTTATCCTGCAGGACGGCGAGCGGATCGCGGCCGGCGCAGCCATTGTCGCCACGGGCGGCGCCTCGTACCCAAAGACCGGCTCCACGGGCGACGGCTACCGCCTGGCGGAGCAGGCCGGCCACCGGGTGCTGCCCATCCGCCCGGCCCTGGTGCCCCTGGTCCTGGCCGGCACCGAGCCCAGGGCGATGGCGGGGCTCAGCCTGCGCAACGTGGAGGTGCGCCTGCTCCTCGACGGCCAGGAGGTTGCCCGCGACTTTGGCGAGATGCTCTTTACCCATTATGGCGTGTCGGGGCCCATCATCCTGAGCTTGAGCGGGCCGGCCGTGCAGCGGCTGGGCCGGGGGCGGCTGCAGATGAGCATTAACCTGAAGCCGGCCCTCGGCGCCGAGAAGCTGGACGCCCGCCTGCGGCGCGACATCGACCAGTTTGGCAAGCGCAGCTACCGCAATCTGCTGAAGGAACTCTTGCCCCTGAAGATGATCGACGTCTTTGTGGCGCGCAGCGGCATCCCGCCATCCAAGCCCGGCCACCAGATCAGCGCCGAGGAACGGCTGCGCGTGCGCGAGCTGCTCCACGATTTCCGCCTGGCCATCGTTGGCCACCGCCCCCTGGAAGAGGCCATCGTCACGGCGGGCGGGGTCGACACGCGAGAGGTCGATCCGCGGACCATGGCCTCGCGGCTGGTCCAGGGCCTCTATTTCGCCGGCGAGGTGCTGAACGTGCAGGCCGACACCGGCGGCTATAATCTACAGGCCGCCTTTTCCACCGGCTATGTCGCCGGGCGCGCCGCGGCCGGGCGCGTGGCCGAGGCTCGGGAGTAGGCCAATGGCATCAGAGCGTGCGATAACCAGCGAGACGTACTGGAACCCTCCCACGTGGCTGCGAGGAGTCCTGGCAGTTGGCCTCGTGGCCGGCGGCCTCGCGCTCCTGGCTGCCGGCTGGGCGCGCACGAGCGTCCCCCTGCAATTGGTCGTCGAGGACGAGAGGCGACAGGTGCGAACCCACGCCGGCACGGTGGGCGACGCACTGCGCCAGGCGGGTGTGGCACTCTCTCCAGAGGACTGGGTCTGGCCGCACCCGGAGGCCGCCCTGCAAGCGGGCCAGACCATACGCATCGAGAGAGCCCGGCCGGTCATGATTCGCGCCGACGGGCACTCGATCCTGGTGCGGACCCACGCCGTCACGGCCCGCAGCGTCCTGGTCGCGGCCGGCATAACGGCCGGCCAGGCCGACGAGATCTGGCTGGACGGCGAGGAAGTGAGCCCGGCCACGCTGCTGCCGGAGGGCACCGGCGACGGCACGGTACCCCTGGTTGCCCTGCGGCGGGCCGCCACCCTCAGCCTGGCCGAGATCAGCGAGGCCCAAGCGCGCAACCTGCATACCACGCTCCATACGACGGCCACGACAGTGGGGCAGGCCCTCCAGGAATATGGAATGGAGCTGACCCTGGGCGACGCCGTGCAGCCCGGGCTCCAGACCCGGATCGTCCCCGGCATGGCCATCACCATCGAGCGTTCCTTTCCCATCGACATCCACGTGGACGGCCGCCTCATTCGCACGCGCACCCGGGGCGAGACCGTGGCCGGGGTGCTGGGCCAGGAGGGAGTGTCGCTCATGGGCCTGGACCGCGTCACCCCCGATCTGAACGCCAGGCCGCGGCCTGGCGACGTGATCCAGGTGACCCGCGTGCGCGAGGAGTATCAAGTCGAGTTCGAGCCCATCCCATTTGAGAGGATCTCGGTGCCGGACTCCGAGCTCGAGATCGACCAGACCCGCCTGGTGCACGAGGGACAGCCGGGCATCAACAAGCGCCGTTACCGGGTGGTTTACGAGGACGGCCTGGAAGTGGACCGGTTCCTGGAGGACGCCTGGGCCGAGCAGAAGCCCATAACCAGGACCGTGGCCTACGGCACCAAGATCGTCATCCGCACGCTGGACACGCCGGATGGGCCCATCGAGTATTGGCGCAAGATGCGGGTCTACACGACCTCCTACAAGCCCTCTTCAGCCGGCAGGCCGCCCGAGCATCCCCGCTACGGATACACGCGCCTCGGCTGGAAGCTGAAAAAGGGCATCGTCGCCACCGACCCGACGGTCATCCCCCTGCGGAGCAAGCTGTACGTGCCCGGCTACGGGTTCGCGCAGGCCGGCGACACCGGCGGCGGCGTCAAGGGCAAGTTCGTCGACCTGGGCTTTGACGATACCGACTACCAGTCGTGGCACTGGTGGACCGACGTATACCTGCTGACTCCGGTGCCACCCGCGAGCCAGATCCGCTGGGTGCTGCCCGATTGGCCACGCTTTCCCGATCGACGGCGTTAGCATGGCGGCCGAGAGCATTCCGGCGCTGCTGCGGGCCCACGGGCTGCGCCCGCGAAAGGGCCTGGGCCAGAACTTTTTGGTCGATCCCGTGGCCCAGGCGCGCATCGTCGAGGCCGCGGACCTATCGCCCGACGACGCCGTGGTCGAGGTGGGGGCCGGCCTTGGCAGCCTGACGCAGCTTCTGGCCGCCAGGGCGGGCCAGGTGGTGGCCGTCGAGCTGGACGACGCCCTGGCACAGATCCTGCGCCAGCAGGTGGCCGGCCTGCCCAATGTGCAGGTGGTCCAGGGCGACGTGCTGCGCATGGCCGATTTCGGCTTTTCCCACCTGGGCTACAAGATGGTCGGCAACCTGCCCTACTATATCACCTCGGCCGTGCTGCGGCACTTTTTGGCCGAGAGCCCGCGTCCCCGGCTGGTGGTGGTCACCGTACAGCGAGAGGTAGCCGAGCGGATCGTTGCCCGCCCGGGCGACATGAGCCTCCTGGCCGTCAGCATCCAGCTTTACGGCGAGCCCGAGATCGTGGCGCGCATCCCCGCCGGGGCCTTTTACCCGCCGCCACAGGTCGACTCGGCCGTGGTGCGCGTTGCAGTGGGCGAGAGGCTGGCCGTTGAACTGGGTGAGGGCGTGACAGAGCAAGAGTTCTTTCGCGCGGTACGCGCCGGCTTTGGGCAGAAGCGCAAGACGCTGCGCAACTCGCTCAAGGCGGGTCTCGCCCTGCCTGCCGCCGAGGTCGAAGCGGCCCTGGAACGGGCCGGGGTGAACCCCAGCCGCCGGGCAGAGACCCTCAGCCTGCAAGAGTGGGCGGCCGTGACGAATGCGGTTCACAAAAGGAAAGAGTACCCCCAGCAGGATTCGAACCTGCGGCCGACTGCTTAGAAGGCAGTTGCTCTATCCACTGAGCTATGGGGGCTCGACTCTATTCTAGCTCAGGTCCCCCCGGTTGTCAAAATGTCCTCTCGAAAGCGAGGTCAGCCGTCGTTGTCCACCGGCAGGGTGAAGGAAAAAATGCTGCCCTGGCCCTCTTCGCACTCCACCCAGATGCGGCCGCCATGGGCCTCCACGGCCAGCTTGCAGTAATGCAGGCCGATGCCCATGCCCCTGCGCCTGCCGATCCAGTCGTCGCCCTGGTAGAACTTGTGAAATATCGTCTCGCGCATCTGCTCCGCGATACCGGGGCCCGTATCGGCAACGGAGCAGACGACGGCCTTGGCGTCGTCGGCCGTCTCTACGACGGCGCGCACCTCGATGCGGCCGTGGGCCGGGGTAAACTTCAGGGCATTGTCCAGGAGGTTGCTCAATACCCGGCTGATGACTTCTTCGTCCATGAACACGCACGGCAGGTCCGGGGGCAGGGCCGAGGACACTGTCACACGGCTCACGTTGGCCATGGCCCGGTACTCGGCCAGAACGTTGTCGACGACGTCGTCCAGGGGCGCCGCGTGCCGCGCGAGGGGGATCTGCCGGTCTTCCAGGCGCCGCAGCCAGAGGACGGTGCCGATGCGGCTGTGGAGCTTGCGGCCGCTCTCCAGGGCGATGGACAGCAACTGATCCGACACGTCCTCACCCACATCTTTCATTTCGAGCAGGGTTTCGAGGCTGCTGATGACGGCGGACAGGGGCCCCTGAAGGTTGTGGATGACCATGCTGGTCAGGTCCTCGCGAAAGCGTTCCAGTTCCCGTTGGCGGGTCATGTCGCGCAACACGGCCACCCAGCCAAAGGCCTCTCCCACGGCATTGAGCACCGAAGCAACGGTCGCTTCGAGGTAGAGCTGCCGGCTTCCCTGCCGGAAGTGAAAGGCCAGCTCGACGCCCTCTTCGCCCCCATACGTGCTGTCCAGGTAAGCCGAGAGATTGTTGGGGTCCAGGTCGGTCACCCGGTAGAGAAAGCTCTCTGGCACGGCGACCACGTCCCGGATGCTCTGGCTGGTGATCAAGCGCCTGATGCCCGGGCCAAACCACTCCTCGACGGCGCGGTTGGCGAGGATCACGTAGCCGCGGGTGTCAAAGACGATTACCGCGTCGCGCGTGGAGTTGAGGATGGCTTGTAGCCGGTCGCGCCCTTCCATTGCCTGCTGAAAGAGCTGCGCGTTGTGGATGCCGATGGCGGCGTGATCGGCCAACAACTCGGCAAACTGCAGATGCTCGACGGCAAAGGCGTTCGGGCGGTCGCTCTCCAGGGTGATGATGCCGATGGACCGGCCTTCGTGCAGGATGGGAACGCTGAGCTGGGATCGTGTCGACTCGACACCCAGGTAATAGTCCGCGTCCTGGCTGACATCCGGCACCACGGCGGGCAGGCCGGTGCGCGCCACGCGGCCGGTGATCCCCCGGGCATCGGGCCAGAGCTGCTCCTGATAGTGGCCGATGAGGCAAAACCCTGCCTCGGCGACGGGGCGCAACCCTCGCCTTTCGGCATCGTAGAGCCAGATCACGCCGCGATCGGCCCGTGCCGCCTGCACGCTCTGCTCCAGAACGACGTCCATGACCTGCTGCAGATCCAGGCTCGCCGTCAGGCGGCGGCTGATCTCCTCGATAGCGGTCAGCTCCTCGACGCGCGCGGCAAGGGCGGCGTTGGCCTGGACGTACAGGTCGCGGGCCCGATCCCGCTCCCGTGTGACGCTGTCGTAGAGACGCGCGTTGGCGATGGCGATGGCCGCCTGGTTGGCAAAGGTGGTCAACACCTCCATCTCCACGTCCGAGGGATGGTGGACATCGCAAAAGTAGACGCTGAGAATGCCCAGCAACCCGTCCCGGGCAAGCAGTGGCAGGTCTATGACGGCTCGATAACCCTCCTGCCTGGTCAGGGCGTGGTAGCCTTCCACGTTCGGCTCGAGGAACACGTCGGCGACTATGAGCGGCTCTCGCGTGACGACCACGCGGGCGCGGCCGGTGGCGTCGACGGGCAGCGCGTGGGAGGCCTCGCAATAGGCATCGCTGAGCCCCCGGGACAGGCGCAGGTTGAGGGTCGTGCCATCCTCGCTCAGCTCAAAAATGGCCGACTTGTCGCAGTGAATGACCTTGATGGCCGAGTCCACGATGGTGTGCAGAACCTGTTCCAGATCCAGCGACGAAGAAAGGGCGGAAGACGCGGCCGCCAGCATGGCCAGCTCGCTGGACCGTTGCTGCATCTCGCCCCGGAGCTGGGCGGTGCCCAGGGCCACGGCCGATTGGTCGCCCAGGGCTGCCAGGAATCCGCAGTCGGCCTGATCGTAGCCAAGCCGGGAGCGCTTGGGGCCAAGGGCAGCCCAGCCGACGAGGCAGTCACGCAGGTGCATGGGGACGATGAGCACCACACCCGAGCTTTGCACCTGGCGCCAGATCTCTTGCTGAGACGGCGGCACCTGACTCAAGAGCCGGGCGACGTCCACCAGGCAGTCTTTGCTCGCCAGATTGGCCGGGATGGGGTGCAGGGACTTGAAACGCGAGCCGGGGCGCCAGAGGGGCTGGTCTGCCAGATCGCCGCGGACCAACACCGAGTCGAAGGATCCTTGCTCCTGAGCGAGGACGATGGCCACGCCACATGGGCGCAATAGAGACTCGATCTGTTCGGCCATCAAGGCCACGAGCGAGTCATCGGTGACAAGGCCGGTCAGGGCCCGCGAAAACTCTTGCAGGCCCTGTCGATAGCGGTTCCAACGCCGCCCCGGCAGGCCGGCCAGGTCAACCAGGATCGATCTCAGCGTCTTGTTCGTCATCGTTCCCAAACAGGGCCAACCACTGCTCTACCTCTGCCGGCGTTGGCGGTTGTTCTTTGCGGGACGTTTGTGCTTCGGGCTGTCCCAATTGGGCCGAAAAGGCTTCTGCTGACTGGACGCGCGCTCCCAACCGCGCGACCTCTGTCGCCAATTCCCGGTCAGAGGTCACGACGGTCATTCCCTGGCGGTTACGGGCTTGGGCCACGCGTCGGAGGATGATTGCATCGGCACTGCTGCCGTAAGATGCCGAGATCACCTGTACACCGCCGATCTTTCGACTTTGACCCAGGGTCGAACTCACGCCCGGATCAAAGACGACAGCGATGGCCTTGCCCGTTCGTGCCCGAAAAGCTATTAGCAGCCTTACCAGGGCGTCTTCATCATCGACGTCTGCCAGCGAGATCCCTGGCAAATGGCCGATCAGGTTGTGGCCATCGATCAAAATCGGCACTGGTGAGGCTCTCCCATCGACAACCAAGCCTCCTTTATGAACTACCGGCTTGGATTTATTATACGGCAGTCCTGTGCCCCTGGCAATCCCCCAAGGGTACTAAACTGGTACCAAAGTGTGCATGCCGGTGCGATGCACCTGATACAGATCCCATGGCTTGACTTTAGGGGAGGGCTACTCATCGCTGGCGGAAAGGCGATTGTCCAGGATCTGAGCTCCGTCAAAGGTATCGAGCTGCAGGTAGAATCGGGCAGCATCCACCAGGGCCTCGGCCGGCAGGAGGCCGACGACCTCGCCGCGCGTGATGGACAGGCCGCGGCGTGCGGCCTCGCTGCGGATCATTTCCACCACGCGGTGAATGGGTGTGTGACGATAGTCGGTCAGGTTCATCGACACCTGCGCCTGCCCTTCGACCACCAGGCCGAGGGCCTTGACGTAGCGCAGGCCACCGCTGGAGTGGCGCACGGCGCGGGCAATAGCCTGGGCCGGGGCGATATTGGAGGTGTTGAGATAGACGTTGAAGGCAATGAGGGCCGGCCGGGCCCCGATGGCGGTGGCGCCCGCGGGGCCCATGACCGCCGGGCCAAAGTCGGGCGCGCGCTCGGGGTCCGTGCCGATCTCGTCCTTCAGACCCTCGTACTCGCCACGCCGAACGTCGGCCAGGTTGCGCCGGTCGGGCCGCGAAGCGGCCTCCTCGTAGAGGTAGACCGGGATGCCCAGCTCGTCTCCAACCCGCTGGCCCAGTTCCCGGGCCAGCACGACACAGTCCTCCATGGACACGCCGCGCACAGGGACAAAGGGCACGACGTCGGTGGCGCCCATGCGGGGATGTCCGCCGCGATGGTGGTTCATGTCGATGGACTCGGCCGCCCGGGCAATGCCGCGGAAGGCAGCCTCCACGATGGGCTGTGGCTCGCCGACGAGGGTGACGACCGAGCGGTTGTGGTCGACGTCGGATTGGACGTCCAGAACCTGGGCCCCCGGTACCTCCCGCATGGCCGCGACGATGCCGTCAATGATCTCGCGCCGGCGGCCTTCGCTGAAATTGGGCACACACTCGACGACTTTTCTCACGTTTCCCTCCTCGACGCCTGCTTTTCGTGCGTTTTTGGACTGCCGACCCATTCTAACACCTAGGCTGCCTGGTGTCAACGCCAATGGCGATGCTTGCCCGCACCTCCCTTTTGTGCTAGAATACCCCGGTGCCGCCTGCCTGTCACGCGCGACCGGGGGCGGCAAATCGTGTGATAAACGGGACAATGCTAAGGTCTTTACCGGTTCCCTTTCAAGCGATCCTTTGGCCGCTGTTCGGCGCGGTCTTGATCCTGGCGACGGGCCGCCTGCTACCCGCCTGGGTGCGGCGGTTGCTGGCCGGCGCGGCTGCGGCTGCATCCCTGGCTGCCATCTGGTCTCTGCGGTCCGGGGGTGCAGAGCGCGTGCAGCTCGACTGGTCACCCCTGAACCTGTTCCGCGCGGGCCCGGCCCTGTCGGCCGGCGACATCGCCCTGCCGGCGGCGCTGGCCCTGGCGTCGGTAGCCGTCGCCCTGGCCCTGGGGATCGGTGGGCGGCAGCCCCGCAGCCCGTGGCACGGACTGCTCCTCATCCTCCTGGCCGGCGCCTTGACGACGACCCTGGCTGCCAACCTCCTGACTCTGGCCATCGGCAGCGCCCTGATGGACCTGGCCCTGATGGGGCTGGCCCTGTGGTGCGGCCAGCGAAGCGAGGATGCCGGGGACAGCGAAAGACGTCCGCTGCTGGCCCTGACCGCAGCCCTTCCCGGCCTGGCCGCGACGCTGATCCTGGTGCTCTGTGCCCTGCGCCTCGACGCCGAAGTGGGCCACACCTCGTTCCCGGCGCGGCAGATCCCGCCGTCCGTCCTCGTCCTGCTGGGCGTGGCCGCCATCCTGCGCACCCAGATCTTTCCCCTGCATCCGCGCCGCGTTCGCGGCGCCGCGGGGGCAGCGGCCCTCCTACTCCCGGCCGGCGCCGGGCTCTATCTCCTGGCCCGCGTGCAGGCTGTGGCGCCGGTCATCCCGGCGGAGGCATTGCCCGCGCTCCTGGGCAGCCTGGCGCTGCTGGCCGGCGGGCTCCTGGCCTGGAGCGGCAGCGCCGCGGCCCGGCGGCAGTCCGGCGGCGGGCCTGGCGCGCTGTGGCGCGGGCTATTGATCCACCAGGTGGGCGCGGGCTTGCTGTTTGCCCTGGTGCTGCCGGGAACGTCACCCTGGCCTCTCCTGAGCCTGATGCTGGCGTTGGCCCTGTTGGCCGTGTGGTGGGACGCCGATACGGTCGTGGCACCCTTTACCCTGCCGGCCCGGCTGCAGAGCGCGAGGCAGTGGGTCGGGCAAAGGGTCGGGCCAAGGCTCGAGCCCTGGTGGCAACACCGGCAGCAGCAACTGGCCGAACGTTTCGGCTTCCTGGCACGTTGGCGGGAGTCCTGGATCGCGCGCAGAGGTGCGGTCCTGTTGCCCGCCCTGGCTGTGGCCTCGCTGGCCGGCCTGCCGCTCACCGCCGGCGCGCGGGCGAGGTGGCCGTTGTACGCGGCCCTTCTCCAGGATGGCAACCCCCACCTATGGAGCCTGCTGGTGGCCGACACCTTTCTGGCCGCGGGCCTGTGGCTGGGGCTGAGCGACCTGTTCACGCCCGCCCGCCGCCTGCGGCCCCTGGCGTTGGTGGGCATGCTGTTCCTGGCCGCCGTGCTGCTGCTGTCGGGCATGGGCGCGGGCCAGGGGCTCGGCTGGCAGCCGGTACACATCCGTGGGGTCTCTGCCTGGGGCATGGGCCTGCTCTACATCGTGCCGTGGCTCGTCGGGATCTGGCTGGCGTCCCTGGGGCTCCGCTGGCGCCAGATCGCTCCCCTCGTGCAATCTATCGTCGGGCTCGATTGGCTTTACCGGGCTCTCGGCCGGCTCGGAAGCATCCTGGAAGGGGCCGGTTACTGGCTTGGCCAGGTTGGCGAGGGGGAAGGTTGGTGGGGCTGGGCCCTGATCATCCTGGCCCTGGCAGCCATCTTCTTGACCGGCAGCTAGAAGCTTATGGAAACTTTCGGCGACAGTTTTGCTTTTCTGGCGGGCGTACCGTCCGTTGTCGGGCTTCTCCTGATGGCGGCGCTCATTCTGGTCACGTCCGACTGGCGTCTGGCGTTGAGCGCGCTGTTGCTCCAGTACATCTTTTTGGGCCTCAACCTGACACGTTTCATCCAGCCCGAAGCGGCCCTCGTCCGCATCCTCACCGGAGCCGTGGTTGTTCCCATCCTCTATCTCACGGCGCGGCAGGTGGGAGACCCACAGAACGTGCGGACGGTCGAGGCGGGGGAAGGCCGCTTCCTGGGGCTGCCCATGAGCTGGGGAGCCGGCCCCCTGGGCCTGCCCCTGCGGGTGCTCGCCGTTCTCCTGGCGGGCCTGGCCCTCATCCGCTTCTTTCCGTCCTACGCCACGCTGCTGCCGCTCGAAGGGGCGAGCGGCCTGGCAGTGCCGCCCGACGTTGCCTTTGTCGCCCTGTGGCTGATGGTCATGGGCGTCATGGGCATCGTCCTGAGTGGCGAGGCCCTGCGCGTGGGACCAGCGGTGTTGACCGTCCTGTGTGGCTTTGACCTGGTGTACGCCGGCCTGGAACAGAACCTGGCCATCGCCGGCTTTTTTGGCGCCCTGACGCTCCTGGCAGCCCTCGCCTTTTCCTACCTGGCGGCCGTGCAGGGACTGGCGCCCAGCGTATCTCCCGTCGACGAGGAGGAAGAAGCAAGGTGAATCTCATCCCTGGCCCGATGATCCTCCTCATCCCGCCCCTGCTGGCCGCGGTGGTTGCCTACCTGGTGCGCCGCTGGGCGTTGTTGGCGGCCATCATCTCGGCGGCGACGGCCGGCCTGCTGGCGGTCCTCTGCTTCCGCCTGCCCCTGGACCAGTCGGCCTTTGTCCTGGGCCAGCACGTGGCCTTTGGGCGGCCGGTGGTGGTCCTGGGCCAGACCCTCGTCCTGGACCAGGCGGGCAAGATGTGGCTGGCCTTTGTCTTTGGCCTGCCGGCGGTCCTTTACCCGTTTGCCTGGCGCATCTCCCAGGGCAGGTCGTTCTTTTCCTTCAGCCTGGTGATCCTGGCCCTCTATGCCCTGGCGGTGATGCTGCCCACCTTTGCCCTGTCGTTGCTGGCCTTTGCCATCGCCGCCACGCTGATGATCTTTATACTCCAGGCCGGGCAGTTGCTCTCGGTGCGAGGCGCGCAGCGCTACCTGCTGGTGACACTGCTGGCCGTTCCGCTGCTCCTCGCGGCCGCCTGGCTCGTGGATCAGCCGGCTGCCCTCGCCGAGGCAGGCAACGCCGCCAATGCAGCCGAAGCGGGCGCCGCGGCAGTCGCCCCCGCCGCGGGGCAGGAGCTGGCGCGCCGGGCGCTGTTGCCCGCGGCCCTGGGCTTTGGCCTGCTCCTGGCCGCGTTTCCCTTTGGGACCTGGATGCCGGCCCTGGCGGCGGAGGCACCTCCCCTGGTCAGCGCCTTTGTCTTTACCGTGGGCCAGGGCATGGCGCTCTACCTGGCCATTTCCTTTGCCGCCGCCCATCCCGACCTGGCGCAAGATTCCACCATCATGGGCGTCATCCAACTGGCGGGGCTGGGCATGGCGGCCAGCGGCGGCTTGATGGCCGCCGTGCAGCGCGACCTGGGCCGGCTGATGGGCTACGCGGCCATGGCCGACCTCGGCGTGCTGCTGTTGGCCCTCGCCTCGGGTGGCAGCCAGCGGTTGGAGCTGGCGCTGTTGCACGGCGTCAACCGCAGCGTGTCCATCACGCTGATGGCCGCGGCGCTGTCCATCGTGCGCCACCGGGCAGCGACCAGCCGCTTCAGGGGCCTGGGGGGTGTGGCCCGGCGCCTGCCCGTCGCCACCGGCGGCCTGATCCTGGGCGGGCTGGCCCTGGGTGGGTTTCCCCTCACCGCAGGCTTTCCGACCCGTTGGGCGATCAGCCGCGCCGTCTGGAACTGGGCCCTACCCTTTTCCGCCGAAGCCCAGGTACCGGGCTCTGCGGCGGTGCCCGGCCAGGAATGGGTCTGGATCCTGACGCTCGTGGCCCTGGCAGCCTGCACCGCCGGGGTCGTAGTCGGCGTGGTGCGCGCGCTGAATGCCATGGCCGCGCCCGAGGAGCACCACGAAATGGCCAGCCAGCCGGCCATCGCATCGCTGCTGGTTGCCCTCCTCGCCGCCCTGACCATCGTCCTGGGGCTTTACCCGCAGCTTTTCCTGGGGCCTGTATCCAGCGTCGCGCAGGCCTTTGCCCTGTTCTGACTCGAATCGATATCGTGAGAGGGGCCCGGCCCAGCCCGGGTCCGCTGGAATTCTCGGAGGAGACGATGGAAAAGACGTCGCGTCTGCCGGGCTTTTACGAGTTGAGCGTAGAGGAGCGCGTCCAGGCGGTGGCCTCCTGGGCAGGCCTGAGCGAAGAGGAGCGGGCCGTGCTCGCAGGGGCGGGGTTGGCGCCCGGCCGCGCCGACCAGATGATCGAGAACGTGGTGGGCATCCACGGCCTGCCCCTGGGAATCGCCACCAACTTCTTGATCAACGGGCGGGACTATCTCATCCCCATGGCCATCGAAGAGCCGTCGGTCGTCGCCGCGGCGAGTTTCATGGCCCGGATCGTGCGCCAGGCGGGGGGCTTTCGCACCTGCTCCACCGAGCCGGTGATGATTGCCCAGATGCAGATCCTCGACGTGCCCGATCCGTGGGCCGCCCGCTTTGACCTGCTCTGCCAGAAGCAGCGACTGCTCGACCTGGCCAACCAGACGGACCCGGTGGTCGTCTCGCTCCACGGCGGGGCGCGCGACCTGGAGCTGCGCGTCCTCCCCGACACGCCCGCCGGCCCGATGCTGGTGGCGCACCTGCTCTATGATACGCGCGACGCCATGGGCGCCAACACGGTCAACACGGCGGCCGAGGCCCTGGCTCCACTGGTGGAAGAGATCACCGGGGGGCGGGTGCACCTCCGCATCCTTTCCAACCTGGCCGACCGCCGCCTGGCCCGGGCCAGTTGCACCATCCCGCCGTGGGAGCTGGCCTTCGGCGACTACGAGGGCGAGCAGGTGGTGCAGGGCATCGTCGAGGCCTATGCCTTTGCCGCGGCGGATCCCTACCGGGCCGCGACCCACAACAAGGGCATCATGAACGGCATCGACGCCGTGGCCCTGGCCTGCGGCCAGGACTGGCGCGCCATCGAGGCCGGCGCCCACGCCTACGCCGCCCGGGACGGGCGCTATACCTCCCTTTCCACCTGGAGCCGCGACCGCGAGGGCAGGCTGGTGGGCACCCTGGAGCTGCCCCTGGCCGTGGGGACCGTCGGCGGCGCGACCCGGGTCCATCCGGGGGCACAGGTGGCGCTCAAGATCGTGGGGGCGAGCATGGCGCGGGAGCTGGCCGAGGTGATGGCCGCGACGGGCCTGGCGCAGAACCTGGGCGCCCTCCGCGCCCTGGCCACCGAGGGCATCCAGCGCGGCCACATGGCCCTCCATGCCCGGCAGGTAGCCATGGCCGCCGGCGCCACGGGCGACCAGGTCGCGGCGGTGGCCGCCCGCCTGGTCACCGAGGGCAAGATCCGGCTGGACCGCGCGCAAGAGATCCTGCAGGAGATGGCCCGGGCCGGCGGTGCCTGAGCCGCGCGGCTCTAGGCGCACCCGGCAGCGCGCGCTCGACCGGCGTCGCTATGCGGGCTCGAACTTGAACCCGTAGCCCCGCATGGTCACGATGTACTCGTGCGAGGTGTCCAGCTCGCGCAGGCGCAGGCGGATGCGCCGCACCATGGCGTCGATGGCCTCGTCGCTGACCCCTTCGGCCTGGGCCTCGGGCCAGACAATGGCAATCACCTCGTCGCGACTGTAGACCCGGCCCGGCTCCTCGGCGAGCAAGGATAGGAGCGTGAACTGGGCCTGGGACAGAGGAGGATCGAGCACGCGGCCGCGCACCCGCACGTCCCGCGTCGCCGGGTCAAACTCCAGGCCCCGGGCCTCCGCTTCCAGGGGCAGGGGAGCCGTGGCAGCATAGCCCACGAACGTCAGGGGGATCAGGGGCGAGACCTGGATCTCGTCGCCGTCGGCCAGGAGGGTAGGCCCGGAGATGCGCCGGCCGTTGACCAGCGTCCCATTCTTGCTGCCCAGGTCCTCGATGTAGTATTGGTCCCGCTCGCGCCGCACCCGGGCATGATGTCGCGAGACCCAGCGGTCGTCGATGACCAGATCGTTGTCCTCCCAACGCCCGATGGTCGTCACCGGCGCGGCCAGCGACCAGCGCTGCTTGATCTCGCTCCCCTCGATGCGCAGGAGAAGGGCAGCCTCTTTGGGTTCCGACATTCGATTACCTCTCCTTGACAGAAGACGATGATTACAGTATAGTTAAGCCGATGCAGGAATGGCTTCTGCCCGGCACAGTATTGCGCAACCGATACGAGATCCTGGGCCTCATCGGCCAGGGAGGCATGGGCGCGGTCTATCAAGCGGCCGACCGCCGCCTTCCCGGTCGCCAGTGTGCGGTCAAGGAGATCTGGCCGCTGCCGGGCACCAGCACCGAGCGCCTGGCACAAACCCGGGCACAGTTCCTCCGCGAGGCCAGCATCCTGGCCCGCCTCGACCATCCCAACCTGCCCAAGGTCTCGGACTATTTCACCTTGACGCCCTCGGGCGCGCTGCCCGAGGCAGACGCAGAAGGCTCCGAGCCGCTGGAGGCCGACCCCCAGGCAACTACGGCCCCGGACCTGTTGGCGGTCAGCCGGGACTATCTGGTCATGGACTATGTTCCCGGCCAGGATCTCGAGCAACTGTGCCAGCAGGCCTACCGCGAAGGCCGGTTCCTGCAAGAAAAAGACGTGCTGGGCTGGATGACCCAGCTCTGCGACGCCCTGACCTACCTGCACTGTCAGCAGCCGCCCGTGCTGCATCGCGATATCAAGCCGGCCAACGTCAAGCTGACCCCCGAGGGCCGCATCAAGCTCGTCGACTTTGGCCTGGTCAAGGCGCTGGACCCCGACGACCCTGCGACCATGACCGGTCTGCGGGGCATGGGCTCGCTGCCCTACACCCCCATCGAGCAGTACGCCGGCGATCTGGGCCACACCGATACCCGCAGTGACGTCTACGGCCTGGGAGCGACCCTCTACCACCTGCTGACGGGGCAGACACCTCCCAGCGCCCAGCAGCGATTTCTCGACCAGGACGCCCTGCTGACCCCCCGGGAGATCAACCCGGCCATCTCGTCCCAGGTCGAGCGGGCCATCCTGGCAGCCATGGCCCTCCACCCCCGGGATCGGCCCAACAGCGTGGCGGACTGGTGCCAGGCGCTGGTGGGCAGCCGCGACGAGGCCGCCTCGCTCGTTTCCCGCGAGGACGTGTCGTGGGGCCAGGCCGTGCAGGCCAACTGGTGGCTTTTGCTCCTGGCGCTCGCCCTCGTGGCGGCCGCCGTCCTCTTGACATTCCGTTAATAACGAGCATCCTTAGCATAGCATGGAACAAGGCCTGTGTCAATTGACACAAGCCGCGTTTGCGTTTATAATGCCCGTGATTTGAGGGCGAATAGCTCAGTTGGGAGAGCGCTTCTCTTACTGGGGTGAGCCCGTGCCCGGGAAATGAACCGGCACGGTGGACGCCGCTGTATGCTGGGAAACCCTAAAGCCCGGCTCGCCACAACGTGATCCGAGAGGATGAGCGTGAAGGCCAAAAAGAGCCGGGATACGCGGATGGGCAACCAGCAGGGAACCTTAAAGCTCGAATACTCGAACAATGAACACCAAGACGATCGGTGTTCATTGGCACGAGGACTATCGGAGCTTTCGGGACGCCTCAGAGACTAGACGCGGCGGGCCTGAGAAGGCCAAGGTATAGTCCGGCCCGCAACCGGGTAACCAGGGTCGGCGAAAGCCGATGCGGGGTGACACAGAAGAGGTCACAGGTTCGAGCCCTGTTTCGCCCATCGAGGCATCAGAGCCCCGGCCGTTCGCGGGGTCTCTGATGTTTCGCGGTAACTGGAGTATTCCAGATTGCACCGGTGCTTGAAAGATGCTATACTGCCTCTTTGACAGACACCGGTCAGAGTTGACAGTTGCGTATGACTCGCTTTTAGATAAACGGTAACACACTGGATACGATACGGTGCCAGTTCAGTACGTTAACAATCGAGTTTTGAACCGCTAACAGCGTGGGTCAACGCGTCTTCTTGCGCTTCTTAGTGTTCGATCCGTTGCCAACGAACTGGCGGTCGATTATGATTTGGTGGCACGGTGTGGTCAGGCCTGACGTCCGAAGGAGACCAGGAAGCCAGTCTTGGGCAGAAGTTGGCGGAGATAGCATTCCAGCGTTTCTTGGTCTTGGCGGCCATCCACAATGGCCGTGTAGACATCGTACCATTGACGCCGGAAGACCGGCGACCGACTCTCAGGAAAGGAATGGATCGGAGCACTCACAACCTTTCCAGATAAAAGATCCCTGCTATTGGGAATATAATTGGATCAAGTACTGCAGCTACTTTCAGCCCAACTGTCCGTCAGCAAAGGATGAATTGTACGAGAGGCGTTACTGCTGTTACAGTGGGGGGCACTATGGTTGCGGAGATTGGCAGCTCGGCGGAGGGTGTTGTGAGTAAGGAATCTCTGCGACCATAGGGGGCCATTGCTCATCTGGGCACCCCTTCTGTGCTCTTAGCCGGGCAAGAGTGTCAACCCTCCCGATGGCGAACGTTGTCTTGGAGTTCCTGGGTTTTGATACCCAGGAACTCTTTGAATTGGAGGGGGACAGCAGACTACCCTTTGGACGTTGTATCTAACCCGGACGAGCTGGAGACGTTTTGCCGAGTTCAAACCAAAGCCAAACGTAACTGCTCAGCCGTCCAGCGCGCCAGGCGTTGAAACGCCTGGCTAACACAGGAAACCCGTTGAAACGGGTTCTGTTGCGCACCAGTGCTGAACGCGTTTTAACGCGTTTCTGTTATCAGCGCCGGTTTCAACCGGCGGCGCAGCAGATGCCTGAGCACTTACAGCCAAACAATTTCAAACTACCAAGGACACCACGTTATGGGGAATTTGTGTGATAATTCGAAACACATATCAGGTTCCTGGGCAGTGACTGCCATTTGTTCGTCTCTGCTCGTTATGATCCTGCTAGTGGCAGGGTACCTGCGGTTCACGGGTCTAAATTGGGATGAAGGGCAGTGGATTCACCCTGATGAGGGACACATGCGAATCATCACTTCTGTTATCAGGATGCCGGATAGCCCTTCCCTCTACTTTGATACCCATAGCTCACCCTTGAACAGCCGGAACAGTGGGCAGCAGTACAGCTACGGCACACTTCCTCTCTTCCTGACCCGCTTGACAGCAGAGTGGCTCGACCGTGCCTGTGGGAACTCACTCGATGGGTTGAACGCAGCCGTGGGTAGGCTGTTGATAGGGGTTCCAGGCTCGCAATGTACCCCAGGCACCTTCACTGGCCCCCAAAGCGCCCTGGTAGGACGGTTGCTTTCGGCACTGGCTGACCTGGGAACTGTGGTCCTGGTCTACCTGATCGCACGGCGCCTGTATGGGGAAGCTATTGGGCTACTCGCTGCGGTATTGAGTTCGCTGGTCGCGTTTCATATCCAACAAGCCCATTTTTTCACCGTGGATAGTATGGCCGCTTTTTTCACCATCCTGACCGCATACTCTTCGGTGCGAGTTGGTCAATCAAAGGTTTCTCGTGGACCATCATGGCTCGATTTTGGGTTGGCAGGTGTTGCGACCGGCTTGGCTACAGCCTGCAAAATTAGCGCCATCTGGGCAGCACTTTTTGTTGTGCTGGCCGGGGTATGGTGGTGTCTGCAATCTATTCATTCCCAATCCAATCGCTCGCTTTCTTCTTTATTCCTCTTACTTCTACCCCGGCTCCTCCTCGCTGGTTTACTATCGGTAATTGCCTTTCGCATAGCTCAGCCCTATGCCTTCGAAGGCCCCGGTTTTTTTGGTATACATCTCAGTCCAGACTGGCTAGAACGGTTGAGGCAAATCGCTGCGGAGCAAGGCGGCAACGTAGACCTGCCACCAGGTCGGCAATGGACGAACCGAGCCCCACTCTTGTTTCCCTGGATCAACATGGTCGTCTGGGGCATGGGGTTGCCTTTGGGGTTGACTGCCTGGGCTGGTTGGGCCATGATCGGCTACAAGTTATGGCGTGGAGAGCGCACCCACCTGGTTTTGTGGACTTGGGGAACTCTTTTTTTCCTCTATCAGGCCACCCGCTGGGTTAAGGCCATGCGCTATTTCCTGCCCCTTTATCCCTTATTCGTGATTTTTGCCGCCTACTTCCTAGTCCGCTTGATTCGGAGCACGAGTAATTGGCGGCATCGTATAGGCCTGGGTCTTGTCACTGTTGTCGTTGTCGGTACAACCGTGTGGACCAGTGCGATGTTCTCTATCTATCTGCGGCCAAACACACGCGTGGCCGCCTCGCGCTGGATCTATGCCAACATCCCGGCAGGAGCAACCGTGGCCAACGAGCACTGGGACTGGGGCCTACCCCTGCCAGTGGATGGAAACAACCCCTTCGCCGGGATGTACACCGGTCTGGAAATGAATAACTATGACGAAGACACGCCGGAAAAACTAACCCAGTTGCTTGACCAGCTGGACCAGGCAAACTACATCTTCCTGGCAAGCAATCGGCTCTATGCCTCGATTTCTCGCCTGCCAGCCCGGTACCCTCTGACGACTGCCTACTATCGTACCCTCTTTGCCGGAGATCTGGGTTTCGAGTTGGTGGCGGATTTCACTTCCTACCCAGATGTCGGCCCCTTTCAGTTTCCCGACCAGGAGACCCCTTACCCGTTGATGAAGGCAACTTACGTGCATCAACATCAGCCGATCAAGGTGCCGCTTCCGCCCGCCGAGGAAGCATTTAGCGTTTATGACCATCCCCGCGTGCTTATCTTTCACAAGACCGAAGACTACGACCGGGAGCGGGTGCGGGCATTGCTCACGGCAGGCATCGATTGGGAGACAATCCCCCACTGGCTCAATCCCCGCGACGTGCCCGAGTGGCGCCGGGAGCAGGCGCAGCAGCAGCGAACGGGCGAGAGCCAGAACGCGCTGATGCTCACCGCCGAGGAGCGCCAGATCCAGGAGCGGGGCGGCACCTGGGCCTCTATCTTTGACCGCAACAGCCTGGCCAACCGCTGGCCGACTCTTACCTGGCTGCTGCTGCTGGCGGCGGTGGGTTTGGCGGCCCTGCCCCTGACCCTGGCCGTCTTTGGCCGGCTGCCCGACGGGGGCTGGATCCTGGCTCGGCCGGTGGGTGTGCTGCTCCTGGCCTGGCTGGCGTGGATGCTGACCAACCTGACGCCGCTGCACTACAGCCGCGGCACCATCTGGCTGGCGCTGGCCATCGTAGCCGCCGTGTCGTACGGCAGCATGCTGCTGCCCGGCCCGCGGCGGCGGGTGGCCGAGCTGTTCTCCCCGGGCCGGGGACAGTGGCGCCTGGTGCTGGTCAGCGAGCTGCTCTTCCTGGCGTTCTTTGGCCTCTTCTGGTTCATCCGCTGGGGCAACCCCGACCTGTGGCATCCCTGGAAGGGCGGCGAAAAGCCCATGGACCTGGCCTACCTGAACGCCGTCATCAAGAGCACCGAGTTCCCGCCCTACGACCCCTGGTTTGCCGGGGGCTATCTCAACTATTACTACTTTGGTCAGGTGATGGTCGGGACGTTGATCAAGCTCGTCGGTATCGCGCCCGCCGTGGCCTATAACCTGGTCATCCCGGCCTGGTTCGCCATGACGGCCATGGGTGCCTTTAGCGTCACCTACAACCTCTACCGCGCCCGGGCCGAGGGACGCGGCGTCGGCGGTCCCCTCGACGTGCGCCGCATCGGCAGCAGGGCCCTCCTCGTCGGGCTGCTGGGCGCCCTGTTCGTCGCGGTGCTGGGCAACCTGGGCGAGATTCACCTTCTCCTCCTGAAGCTGGCCGAGGGCGTGTTGGACAACTTTTCCAGCACCATCCCCGGCCTGGCCGGCCTGGTGCGCGCCACCGTGGGCACCTTCGAGGTGCTCTTTGGCGGCAAGGCCCTGCCCATCGGCCTCGACGAATGGTACTGGAACGCCAGCCGGGCCATTCCCGCCGGCCCCTACGAGGCCGTCATCACCGAGTTCCCGTTCTTTACCTTTCTCTATGCCGACCTGCACGCTCACCTCATCGCCATGCCCCTGACTTTTCTGTCGCTGGCTTTGGCCCTGACCGTGGTGCAGCGCGCCGCGCTACCCGTGCGAGGGCCAGACAACCAGGCGCGCCCGGCGTGGTGGAACCCGCTGACCCACCTGGCACTGCTCTTTCTGTGGGCGCTGATCATCGGCGCCATGCGCACCACCAACACCTGGGACGTGCCGCCGCACCTCATCGTGGCCTTTGGCGCCCTGGCCATCGCGTCGGCGCAGCGGCCCACGAGGTTCCCACTGCTCATTCTGGCCGGCCAGATGTTGATCCTCGTCGCGCTGTCGTGGTGGCTGCTTTACTGGCCCTTCTGGGAACACTACGGCTCGTTTTACAACAGCCTGGGCCTGTGGAACGGGACCCGGACGCCGGTGTGGGCCTACCTGGTGGTCCACGGCCTGTTTCTGTTCCCCATCGCCAGCTACCTGGCCGCCCGGACCCTGGGCGACTGGCGGTGCATTCCCATCCTGCGCCGGCTGGGGCTAAGCCTGCGCTATGCAGGGCAGGGCAAGCGCCTGCGCCGCGCCGCCCGCCTCGCCGGTGCTCGCGGTCCATTCCGCTCCACTATGGGACTCTGCCTGCCGGCCGGCCCCCTGCCGTGGATTGCCATCGTCCTGCTACTGCTGGCGGTCGTCTTTTTCCTCATCCCCGGCCTGATCGAGTTCACCCGGGCGGACCCCCTCGTGGTCGAGAGCGGCGGCCACGCCTATCGCGGGCTGGCCGTCCTGGGCCTGGGCCTGCCCCTGGCCATCCTGGGGCTCATTCTTCTCTTCCGCGCGCCTGCCCCCCAGGCCGGCGCGAGGGACGGGACCATGCCGCTGCAACGCTACGTGGCGCCCGTCGAAAGGCTGTGGGCCTGGCTCGTCCTCCTGGCCCTGGCCATGACCCTGGGGGTCGAGGTGCTCGTCCTCGAGGGCGACATCGGCCGCATGAACACGGTCTTCAAGTTCTACCTCCAGGTTTGGATCATGTGGGGCGTGGCCGCCGCGGCGGCCGTGGGCTGGATGGTGCCCCGCTTGCGGCGCTGGGGCGGCACGGTCCGGGGCACGGCCGACGAGAATGGCGAGGCCAGCGAAGCCTCCGGTGCTGGCGCCACGGCCAGGCGGTGGTGGGTGGCGGTCCTGGCGGTGCTCATCGCCTTTGCCGCGCTCTACCCGCCCCTGGCCACCGCGGCCAAGGTGCGCGACCGCTGGAACGAGGACCAGCCGCCGGGGTTGGACGGCTGGGAATACATGGAGACCGCGAATTACTGGGACCCGGTGGGCGCCGAATTCGGCCACGACGGCGGCGTGCGCTATGACCTGCGGTGGGACCGGGAGGCCATCGCCTGGCTCCTGGACAACGTCGTCGGCTCGCCCACCATCCTGGAGGGCCAAACGCCCGAATATCGCTGGGGCGGGCGCTACGCGGTCACCACCGGGCTGCCCGCCGTCCTGGGCTGGAACTGGCACCAGCGGCAGCAGCGGGCGGCAGCCGACCAGCAGGCCATCTGGGATCGGGCCCAGGACGTGGCGACCATCTATAACGTGCCGGGCACCATGGTTGCCGAAGGGCTCCTGCAAAAGTATGGCGTGCGCTATGTCATTGTCGGTCCCCTGGAGCAGGCTTATTACGATCCCCTGGGGCTCGAAAAGTTCGAGCGCATGGCCGACGAGGGCACGCTCCGGCCGGTGTTCCGCAACCAGGGAGTGACCATCTACGAGGTTCTCCTTGGGCGCTGACGTGCACTGCCCACCGCCGCGGCACGAGTGGCGGCGAATTGCCCGCCCCTGCGTGTAATGTCCGGCCTGGCCGTGCATCTTATAGCATGGAGAAACGCGTACCCGTGAGCCAGGCAAAGGGCCCCGATGCGGCACCTTCAGCGGAAGAGATCGCAGAGCTGTATCGTGCGTACCTGCCCCGCATCCTGAACTATATCCGGCTGCGGGTGGATGGCCAGAGCCTGGCCGAGGATCTGACGGCGGCGGTCTTTGAGCGGGCGCTGACCAGGCAACACACGCTGCGCAAGTGGGAGGCTTTTGGCGCCTGGCTGTTCCGCATCGCCCACAACGTAGTGGCGGGGTACTACCGGCAGCGCCGGCCCACGCTGCCCCTGGATTGGGTGGCCAACCAGGCAGCCGAGGGGGTGCCTTCGCCGGAAGAAGCCGCCGTGCGCAGCGAGGAGCTTGGCCGCCTGAGGGCGGCCATCGCCACGCTGCCCGAGAGGGAACAGGAAATCGTCCGGCTCAAGTTCGGCGCCGGGCTGGGCAACCAGGACATTGCCCAGATCATGGGCCTGAAACCGGGCCACGTGGCCGTCCTGGTGTTTCGCGCCCTGCAAAAGCTGCGCGCCGAGCTTGACGCAGAGGAATAGGGCAGGCTGCCAGCATGCCCGGGACGGACAAAGGGTCTGTCCGTAGGGGCCACCCTTGCGGTCGTCCTGTTGGGCAGGCGCAAGACCTGCCCCTACCCCGAATGATTGAGAAGATGGGTCTATCCAACAGAAGTGGGAGATGAACGAGAGACGAGTTGAGCGAGAGCGGGCCGCGCGCCTGGCGGCGGCCCTGGATGAACTGCTTGCCGACCCCGCCTCCCCTCCAACGGGGCTGGAGCCCGAGGGCGAGGCGCTGCTGCCCACCGCGCAGCGGCTGGCGCGGCTGCCGGCGCTGTTGGGGCCGGCGAGCCCCGGCCTGCTGCCCGAGCCCGAGCACCTGGTGCGCCGGGTACGCGCCGCCCTGCCGGACGGTGCAGGGCCAGGGGCAACCCGGGCCGGCCGCCACCCGGTTCCGCGGTGGCGCTGGGCGGCAGCCGCCCTGGCCGTCGCCCTCGTGGTGGCCCTGCTGCTCACGCCCGTCGGCCAGACCGCCGTCGCCAGCTTTCTGGGAATCTTTCACCTGGGCCGCACCGAGGTCCAGATCTCCCAGACCGGCACGCCGGTGCCCGCCGGGCACACGGCCGTGCGCGAAACCTGGACGCTGGCGGAGGCCCGGGAGCGGCTGCCCTTTGCCCTGCCCGAGCCGGCCTACCTGCCCGACGGTTACAGGCCGCGGGCTGTGTACAGCTACACCTATCCCGACCTGCCCGAGTGGGTGCCGCAGCCGGTCTTTGTGGACGTGGACTATGGCAAGGCGGAGCGCAGCGAAGCGGAGGGCAACCTCATCCTGCGCGTCTATCCCATCATGTTGGGGCACGAGGCCAGCATTTCGCGCCTGAACCTGGAGACGACCTCTGTGGAAAAGGTGCAAGACCTGGAGATCAACGGCCAGCCCGGCGTGCTGTTGCGCGTGGGCGACGCCTGGCAAGAGATCGTGTGGGAGCAGGGCGACCTGGTGTTGGCCCTCTGGGCGCCCGACCTGCCTGAAGAGGAGCTGCTGGCCATTGCCCGCTCGGTTCGGTGAGATCCGGCCCGTGCACCGCGGAAGGGACAACGGCCTTCCGTAGCTGCCGGGGCCGAGACTGTCAGTTTCAGGAAACAGGATGATCATCGTCGTCGCCTGGTGGTTCTGGTTACAAGTGATGGGCCTGGCAGCCCTGCCCCTCACCTATCGGTTTTTTGCGCGGCTGCCCGGCCGGGGCTATGCCTTTGCCCGGCCCCTGGGCCTGCTGCTGAGCTGTTATGTCTTGTGGCTCGGCGGCTCGCTGGGGCTGCTGCGAAACAGCACGGGGGGAGCGCTCCTGGCCATCGGGCTGGTGGCCGCCGTCTCGCTGGTCGTCTACCACCGCGGCCGCCGCGGCACGGAGGGGCAGGATGACCCGGGGCTGCTGGCCTGGCTCCGGGCCAATCCCCGCCTCGTGGTCGCCGTGGAGCTGCTCTTTGCCGGCGCCCTGGCCTTCTGGTCGGTCCTGCGCGCCTACTCCCCGGAGCTGATGACCGCCGGCGGCGAGAAGTTCATGGAGATCATGTACCTGAACTCTATCGGGCGCAGCGAGTATTTTCCGCCCCACGACGCCTGGCTCGCCGGCTATGGCATCAGCTACTACTATTTCGGCTACATCATGATGGCCACCCTCACGCGCCTGGCCGGGTTCGCCGCCCATCTCACCTTTAACGTGGGCCTGGCCTCCCTCCTGGCCCTGACCTGCACCGGCGCCTTTGGCCTGGTCTACGAGTTGGTCAGGAGCACCCGGCGGGCCGAGACGCGAGCCGGGGGCCGCGGACAAAAGCCCGTTGCCTGGGGACTGCTGGGCGCGGCCCTCGTGGCGGTCATGGGCAACCTGGAGGGCTTTCTGGAGGTCCTGTACAGCGCCCGCCTGCTGCCCGTGGCCTTCTGGCAGTGGCTGGACATCGAGGAGATCAACCAAGCCTTCACCGCCGGGCAGCCGGCCAGCCTGCTGCCCACGCGCAGCGGCTGGTGGTGGTGGCGCGCCTCGCGGGTGATCCGCGATCTGGACCCCCTCGGCCAGCCCATGCCGGTGCAGCCCATCGACGAGTTCCCGGGGTTCAGCTTTCTCCTGGGCGACATGCACCCCCACGTCCTGGCGCTTCCCTTTGTGCTCCTGGCCCTGATCCTGGCCTTCCGGGCCTTGCGCACCGGCGCAGAACCGGCCGGGGCGGCGCCCTGGTGGCTGCCCGTGCGGCGCCTGCCGCTGCTGGTGCCCCTCTGCCTGGGCGGCCTGGCCTTTCTGAACACCTGGGACTTTCCCATCTACTGGCTGATCTTTGTGGTGGCCTACGGGCTCGGTCGCTGGCGGGAGTATGGTGCCCTGCACTGGCCCTTGCTGCGGGACGTGGCGCTGACGGGCGGCGCGGCGGCGGTCCTGGGCCTGCTTCTCTACCTGCCCTTCTACATCGGCTTCCAATCCCAGGCCGGCGGGCTGCTGCCCACCCTGTACGTCGGCACGCGCTTCCGGCAGTATTTCGTCATGTTCGGGCCGTTCCTGGTCGCCCTGGCCGGGCTGCTGCTGTTCGTCGCCCGCCGCGAGGTAAAGGCGCGCGGCGTGGCGCCCGGCAGCCTGCTGCGCCGCTGGCTGGGCTGGACGGCCGCCCTGTTGGTGCTGCCCCTGGCCATCATGCTCGCCCTCGTCCTGGGGCTGCTGCTCACCGAGGCGGGACGCCAGGCGCTGGAGGGCATTCGCCAGAACCCGGCGGTCTATGCCATCGTCGGCGACAAGCCCTGGCCTGCCGTCCTGGCCCAGCTCGTCGCCGTCAAGCTGCGCACCTGGGTCATGCCCCTGGTCGTCGCCGGCCTGGCGGGACTCGGTGCGGCGCTCCTGCAGGGCCGGTTCACCGGCGCCGAGCGGGGGGCAGGGGGTGGCTCGGACCCCTCCCCGGCGGGCCCGGGCACCATGGAACTCGAGGCGGGGGAACCGGGCGATGAGGGGAGCGACGCCGCGCGGCACGCGCTGGGCTTTGCCCTGCTGTGCGCCGTGGCCGGCCTGCTGCTGACCCTGAGCGTCGAGTTTGTCTACCTGGTGGACAATTTCGGCGTGCGGATGAACACCATCTTCAAGTTCTACTTCCAGGCCTGGGTGCTCATGGGCGTCGCCAGCGCCTTTGGCGTCTACTGGCTGAGCCGCGGCCGCCGGGCTTCCGCCTTGCGAACCGGCGTCCTGGTCGCCTTCTGGCTGCTGTTCGCCATGGGCATGGTCTATCCCCTGCTGGGCAACTACAGCCGGGCCGGCGGCTTCCAGAGCCCGCCGACCCTGGACGGCACGGCGTACCTGGCGCAGAGCCAGCCGGACGACTATCAGGCCATCACCTGGCTGAACGAGAACGTGGAGGGCGCACCGGTCATCCTGGAGGCGCCCGGCGCGGGCGCCAGCTCGTACGTCTACGAGGGCCGCGTCTCGGCCCTCACCGGCCTGCCAACGCTCCTCGGCTGGGCGGGCCACGAAGGCCAGTGGCGCGGCAGCTACGAGATCCAGGGCGCCCGCGAGCCCGACATTGCGACGATCTATAATACGCTGGATCCGGCCGCGGCCGAGACGCTGCTGCGGGAGTATGGCGTGACCTACGTCTACGTCGGCCCCCTGGAGCGGAGCAAGTACGATCCCCGCGCCCTGGCCAAGTTCGCGCGGTTCATGGAGATCGTGTACGAGGAAGCGGACGTCACGATCTACAAAATGAGCAAATAGGAATCGAAGCATGGATTGGTTGCTGGACGAAGGTGAGTACGAGGTGCCGCCCGAGCGGCACGAAGAGCCGGGCGTGGCCGCGGCCGGGGCATCGACGGCCGTGATCCTGGAGCGGGTGGGCTGGGTCCTGGCGGGGCTCGTGGCCGCGGTGCTGCGCCTGGGCGCTCTGGGGCTGCGGCCCCTGGGCGAAGGGGAAGCGGAGCAGGCGCTGGCTGCCTACCGTTTCGCCCAGGGAAGCATCCAGGCAGCCCCGGCCGGGACGCTGCCAGCGCTCTTGAGCGGGAACGTCGCGGTCTTTGGCCTGTTCGGAGCCAACGACTGGACGGCGCGGCTGTGGCCCGCCCTCGCCGGCCTGGCGCTGGCCCTGCTGCCCTACCTGCTGCGGCACCGGCTGGGCCGCGGCGGAGCGCTGGCCGCCTCGCTGCTCCTGGCCATCTCGCCCACGGCGGTGTGGAGCGCCCGGGGCCTGGACGGCGCCACGCTGGCCGCCGCCTGTGGCCTGGCCCTGGTGGTGGGCCTGATCCTCGTCGTGGACGGGCAAAGGCGTTGGGGGTTGACCCTGGCGGCGGTGGGCCTGGGGTTGGGGCTCGCCTCGGCACCGGGCTTTTATTCGGTGCTGCTGGGCCTCCTCCTGTTCGGGCTGGGGCTGGCCCTTGCCCGGCGGTCCCTGGGCCGCGATTGGGGGTGGGAGGCGCTGGCCGGGGCCTATGACGCCCTGCGCGCCGACCCGGATCACATTCCCTGCGCTCAGGGCATGCGGCTGCGGCAGGCCGCCGTCCTCGCCGGGGGGACCCTGCTCCTATCGGCGACGGCTTTTGCCCTGCATCCGGCCGGCATCGGCCACACGGCCGACCTCCTGGGCGCCTGGGTGCGCGGCTTTCTGCCGGAGACCGGGGAGCAGTCGGCCCTCTACCTGCTGCTGGTCCTGGCGAGGTACGAGCTGCTGATCCTGTTGCCCGCCGCCGGCCTGGGCCTGGCGGCCCTGGGGCGCCGGCTGGCCCACCACCATCCGTCCGCTGCCCCCCCGCCGGCCGGCCTGTCCCACACCGCCGTCCTGGGATTCTGGGCGGTGGCCGCCCTGGTGCTGGCCCTGGTCGCGCATCGAACGGCCGGGGACCTCCTGCTGGCCCTCGTGCCCCTGGCGCTGCTGGCCGGTGAGGGGATGGAACGCGCCTGGTACTGGATCCGGGCTCGCGTCTATTGGGGCGAGGCGTGGCTGGTGGCAGGGGTCGGCCTGGCGCTGGCCGTCTTCCTGTACCTGCAACTGGCCTTTGTCGCCCGCAGCAGCAGTGGCGCAACGGTCTCGGTAGCGGGCGTGACCATGTATGCCACGACCACCTACCTCATCCTGGCTGCCGTGGCCGTGGTGCTCCTGGTGGCGCTGGCTGCCGTGGCCTACTTCTGGCGCGGCAGGGAGCTCCTGGCCGCCGGTGTCTCGCTGGCGGCGGTCACCATCCTGGGCCTGATCACCGTCAAGGCCATGTGGGGGCCGAGCTTTGGCCGCGCCAGCGACCCGCGAGAGCTGCTCGTCGCGCCCGAGCGAGCCACCTCGCCCCGGGTGCGGCTGCTGGCCAGCGAGCTGGAAGAGCTGTCGCTGGAGCTGCGGGGCGACGCCCACACCCTGCCGGTCACCGTCGACGCCGGCACCGGCCCCGTCGTGGCCTGGTACCTGCGCCACTGGCCGGTGACGAGCGTGGAGTCCCTGTCTTCGCCGCCCGAGACGATGGCCGCCGTCACGCTGGCCCAGGCTTGCGCCGAGCCGGGCGAATGCGACCCGGCCATCGGCGAGACCTTTGCCGGGCAGGGCTTTCCCCTGAGGAGCCACTGGCTGCCCTGGGGCCTGTGGGGCCAGGATCTGCTCCGCTGGCTGATGTTCGGCGAGGGCGCCGAGCCCATCGTCGACCGGGAGGTGGTCCTGTGGGTGGCCGACACGGGCAACTGAGGCACATCATACGACGGATTACCGACTTACAGTGCGAGGTCTAGAATGGAAATAGAGCACGAAAAGGCCTGGTTCGACCGGCCGCTGGCCGAGATTCTGAGGCCGAACTGGGAAAAAGCAATCTATGTTCTCATCTTTGTCCTGGCGGTCGTCAGCCGCTTCTGGGACCTGGGGGCGCGGGCCATGAGCCACGACGAGAGCCTGCACGCCCTCTATTCCTATTACCTGTACAGCGGCTCGGGGTACATCCACAACCCCATGATGCACGGGCCGTTCCTGTTCCACGCCAACGCCCTCATCTACTTCCTGTTCGGCGACAACGACTACACGGCGCGCATCGTCCCGGCCCTGTTCGGCATCTTTATGGTTATGAGCCCGCTCCTGCTGCGGCGCTGGCTGGGCCGCGGCGGGGCCATCGTCGCCTCGATCATGCTCCTCATCTCGCCGTCGTTCCTCTACTACTCGCGCTACATCCGGAACGACATCTATATCACCGTCTGGACGATGCTGCTCATTGCCGCCCTGTTTCACTTTATCCGCAGCCGGGACCCGCGCTGGTTCTACCTCGGCGCGGCGGTGCTGATGCTGTCGCTGGCCACCAAGGAGAACGCCTACATCTTTGGCTTTATCGGCCTGATCTTTATCCTGGAGCTCCTCGTCTGGGAGCGGGCGCGGCCTGCGATGCAGTTGTGGCTCTACGTGGGCGTTGCCGTGGCGAGCATCGCGCTCCTGGCCATTGCCAGCCTGCTGGGAGGACCGCCGGCAGCGGCTGCCGGCGAGGAGGCCGCCGGGGTGACCGGGGTCGCCAAGCTGGTGCAGGCGCTGGTCATCGTGCTGGGCGGGACCCTGCCGGCGGCCCTCGTCAGCGCCAGCCTGCTGCGCTCGCGCCACCCCGAGCCCAGCAGCATCACCGAGGCGGCTCGCAGCCTGTCGTGGCAGAACTGGCTGATGGCCATCATCGTCATGTTCCTGATCTATGCCCTGCTCTTTACCACCTTTTTCACCAATCCCCTGGGACTGGGCACGGGCGTCGCTGGCTCCATCGGCTATTGGCTGGCACAGCAAGAAGTGGAGCGCGGCGGGCAGCCGTGGTTCTACTACCTCCTGGTGCTGCCCATGTACGAGTTCGTGCCCCTGCTCTTTAGCTTTGTGGCGACCATCTACTACCTGATCCGCGGCGCAGGGGGCCGGCGCATCGCCGCCTCGCCGGAGGCGGAAGCAGAGGACCGCGCCGCCGCCGACTCGAACTCGCGGTTCGTGGCCTTCCTGATCTTCTGGAACGTGACCACCCTGTTCACCTATAGCTGGGCCGGCGAAAAGATGCCCTGGCTGGTGGTCCATCCGGCCCTGCCCATGATCATCCTCAGCGCCAAGTTCCTGGGCGACATCCTGGGCCCGGTGAACTGGCGCGAGATCTGGGACAGGGGCGGGGCCATCCTGGCCCTGCTGCTGCCCGTGACGGCCTTTGGGCTCTTTATGCTGCTGCGCCTGCAGCCCTTCCAGGGCCTTTCCCTGTCCAACCTCCAGGAGACGGGGAACTGGATCACCGCCTTGCTGGTGACGCTGCTCCTGGTGCTCCTGACGCTGGCGGCCATGCGCCGCCTGGGAGGGCGCCGCGTCCTCCTGGTAGCCCTGGCCACGACGGCGGTCTTTTTGTCCTTCTTTACCGTGCGCTTTGCCTGGATGGCGGCCTTTATCAACTATGACTATGCCACCGAGCTGCTGGTCTATGCCCACGGCGGGGCCGACGTCAAGCCCACCCTGGCCGAGATCGCCGAGATCTCGCGGCGGACGGTGGGCGACAAGATGATCGAGGTGGCCTACGACAGCGACGTGTCGTGGCCCCTGGAATGGTACATGCGCGAGTATCCCAATCGCAAGTTCTACGGCGAGACGCCGACCCGGGAGTCGATGGACGTGCCCATCGTCCTGGCCGGCGACAAGAACGACGGCAAGGTACAGCCCTTCATGGGCGACCGCTATCACCGCTTCAAGCGGCGCCTGGTGTGGTGGCCCAACCAGCAATACATGGACCTGACGCTGGACCGCATCCGCGAGATCCTCACCTCGCCGGAGCAGCGCGAGATCCTGTGGGATATTCTCTACTACCGCAAATATCCGCGCACGCCCGACGACTGGTACCACGTCCATAACTTTTACCTGTACATCCGCAAGGACGTGGCCGCCCAGATCTGGGACTATGGGGCCCGGCCGGCCGAGGCCGTGGAGCTGCCGCCCGACCCCTACCTGGACACGCACGTCGATCTGGAGGCCGCGCAGATCTGGGGCGGGCAGGTGGGCACCGAGCCCGGCCAGTTCAACCATCCCCGGGGCGTGGCCGTCGGGCCCCAGGGCAACCTGTACGTCGTCGACTCGGACAACCATCGCGTGCAGGCGTTCGATCCCGGCGGCAACCTGCTGGGACAGTGGGGCAGCAACTGCAACCTGGACACCCAACTCGGCTGCGAGGACCCCGATGGCAGCGGGCCCCTGGCCCTGGGCGACGGGCAGTTCCAGGAGCCGTGGGGCATCGCCGTGAGCGCCGAGGGACGGGTTTACGTGGCCGACACCTGGAACCACCGGGTGCAGGTCTTTGACGCCGGCGGCACCTTTCTCACCAAGTGGGGCTTTTACGGGCAGACGGCAACCGACGCCCGCTACTTTTACGGGCCGCGCGACATTGCCGTCGACGCCCAGGGGCGGGTGTTCGTCACCGATACGGGCAACAAGCGCGTCGTCGTGTTCGATGCCGAGGGGAACATGATCGACCAGTGGGGCGAGGAAGGGCCCCTGCCCGGGGCCTTTGCCGAGCCGGTAGGCCTCGACGTCGACGACGAGGGCAACATCTATGTCGCCGACACCTGGAACCAGCGGGTGCAGGTGTTCGACGCGAACCTGGACTTCCTGCGAGAGTGGCCGGTGGACGCCTGGTACGGCCAGTCGGTGGTCAACAAGCCATTCCTGGCCGTGGACGGACAGCGGCGCGTATACATTACCGATCCCGAGGGCTATCGCGTGGCCGTCTTTGGCCCGGAGGGAGAGGTGGTGGCCACCTTTGGCCTCTACGGCTTTGACAACCTGTCCTTCAGCCTGCCGTCCGGGATTGACGTCGACGACGAGGGCAACGTCTATGTGGCCGACACCGATGGCCACCGCGTGATGAGGTTCCCGCCCATCGGCGAGCAGTAGGCGGAACGGACAACGCCGGCCGCCCGCCCCCCACTCTCCCCTCAGGGTGGGGGTGCGGCGGCCGGCGAGAGAATCATCGCGGCCGGCGGCCAGAGGTGAAAGATGAGCGCGCCCGGGGTTGGGCGCGCTCGATTCATCTGGTCGCTGTGATAGCGCGTTCGGCGATGCCCGCCCGGCCTAGCCGAGCTGATCGGGGGTGAAACCGGCGGGCAGCAGCTCGGCAATGGTGAATGAGCGCACGTCGCCCTTGGTGTCGGCCACCAGGACGCGCAGATCGCCCTCGGGGCCCCCGAACTCGCGCAGGATCTGCCGGCAAGCGCCGCAGGGTGTGGCCCCCGTCTCGGTGACGACGGCGATGGCCTCAAATCTCCGCTCGCCCTCCGAGACGGCCTTGGTCAAGGCCGTGCGCTCGGCGCAGGTGGTCAGGGGATAGGACGCGTTTTCGACGTTGCATCCCGTGTAGACGCGGCCGGAGCGCCCCAGCAAGGCCGCTCCGACTGGAAATCCAGAATAGGGCGCGTAGGCCTTTTCGCGGGCCCCGGCCGCCAGGGCCACCAACTCGCGGTCGCTCGTTGTCTCGCTCGTCTTCTGGATCATGGCGTCCACCGTCTCTTTCCGTTGCCGTTTCCGTTGGCCTGTTTCCCCGCGGGGTCCGGCGTCTCCGGCTCCCCCTCGGGCTGGATGGAAGGGGGCAGGTACCGCCGGACGCGCACCTTGCGAATGCGCCGGCCGGCCACCGATTCGACAACAAACTCCAGGTCGTCGTAGGCCACCTGGTCGCCGGGCGCCGGGACCTTGCCCAGCTCGGTGTAGATAAAGCCGCCCAGGGTGTCGTTGTCTTCCGTGGGCAAGGAAACATCCATCAGGCGGTTCAGATCGTCCAGGTCTACCCGGGCATCGAACACGTACTCGTTCTCGTCCACGAACTCCACAAAGGGCTCCTCGGTGTCATACTCGTCCTGGATCTCGCCCACGATCTCTTCCAGCAGGTCCTCGATGGTGACCAGGCCGGCCACGCCGCCGTACTCGTCGACGACGATGGCCATGTGCACCCGCCTCTGCTGCAGGTCGGGTAGCAGCTCGCTCGCCCTCTTGGTCTCGGGGACGAAATACGCCTCGCGCAACAGGCCCTTGAGGGGCACGTCGATGCGGCCATCGCGCAGGTAGGGCAGCAGATCCTTGGCATAGAGCAGCCCTTCGATGTTGTCGATGGTCTCGTGAAAGACGGGGATGCGCGAGTGGCCGGCCTGCATGATGGTCTCCAGCGCCTCGAGAAGGGGCGTCGTCACCTCCAGGGCCACGACGTCGATGCGCGGCACCATCACCTCGCGGGTCATGGTGTCGCCCAGGTCAAAGATGGAGTAGATCATCTCCTTCTCTTCTTCTTCGAGGACGCCTTCTTCTTCGCCGGCGTCGACCAGGGTCCTGATCTCTTCTTCTGTCACAAAGGGCATTTCGCTGCGCGTGCCGGCGCCAAAGATCCGGGCGATGCCGTTGCTGATCCAGACCACCAGGCGCACCACGGGCATGAACAGGGTGGCGAGCAGGTTCAGCGGGCGGGCCAGGGCCAGGGTCAGCCTCTCGCTGTGGTGTACGCCCAGGGCTTCGGGCACGAGCTGGGCCAGGATCAACATTGCCAGGGCAGCCAGGAACACGACAAAAAAGAAGACCACGGGGTAGCTGGCCGCGCCCAGCCAGGGTTCGACGAGCGTCGCCAGGGGCTGCACCGTGGTTATGGCCACCACCGCGCTGGCAAAAGAGCTGGTGAGCACCAGGCCCAGTTGGGTCGTCGCCAGGAGCCGGCTCGCGTCGTCGGCCAGCCTCTCGGCAATGCGTGCCGAGGCGACGCCCTCTTCGACGAGCTGGCGCAACCGCGGTTTGCGCACGTTTATGAGGGCCACACGGGCCATGCTCAGGATGGCATTGACCGTGATGAGACCCACCAGCAAAAGCACCTCCCAGAGGGTCACCTTATTTCACCTCCCACTCCGCTGCGCTCCGGGACTCGGCCGACTCACCGGTCGGCGCCTGTGGCGGTTGGGGAGGGCGCGCCGGCACGCCATAGACGAGGCCCCCGGGCGGCACGTCGTGGGTGACGACCGAGCCGGCGCCCGTGATGGCGCCCTCTCCGATGGTCACCGGCGCCACCAGCATGGTGTCGCTGCCGATAAAGGCTCCTGCACCGATCTCGGTGCGGTGTTTGCGCGAGCCATCATAGTTGCAGGTGATAGTCCCCGCGCCGATGTTGGCCCCGGCGCCCACGGTGGCATCGCCGAGGTAGCTGACGTGTCCCATCTTGGCCCCCGGACCCAGGGTAGCGTTCTTGAGCTCGCCAAAATTGCCCATGTGCGCGCCGCGCCCCAGGCGGCCGCCCTTGCGCAGGTGGCCAAAGGGGCCCACGTCGCTGCCGTCCTCCATGACAGCGTCCTCGACGACCGACAGCTCCACGCGGCAGCCATTGCCGATCTCCGAGTTGCGGATGACCGAGCCGGGGCCGATGGTGCAGCCCTCGCCGATGCGCGTTCGCCCATGAAGCAGCGTGTTGGGCCAGATGACCGTGTCGGGCCCGATCTCCACGCCGGCCTCGATGTAGGTTGCCTCGGGGTGGATGAGGGTCACTCCCGCCAGCATCCAACCCTCGTTGATGCGCCGCCGCATCTCGGCCTCGGCACGGGCCAGCTTGGCGCGGTGATCGACGCCCATGACCTCCAGGGGATCGGCCACCTCCAGCGCTGCCACCGTTTCGCCCTGGCGTACCGCCCCGGCCACGAGGTCGGTGAGATAGAACTCGCCCGCGGCGCTGGGCTCGAGGGCCGCCAGGTTTGGCCACAGCCAGCCATCGCGGAAGCAGAGAATGCCGCTGTTTACCTCGCCAATGGCCCGCTCTTCGGCCGTGGCGGCGGCGTCTTCGACGATGGCCAGCACGCGTCCCGTGCCTGCCTGGCGCACGATGCGCCCGTATCCGGCAGGGTTTTCGGGCCGGAAGGTGAGGATGGTGACGGCGGCGCCGGCGCCCTCGTGGTGCTCGATCATGCGGCGCAGCGTCTCCGGCTGGATCAGCGGCGTGTCGCCATAGACGACCAGCACCGTGCCCGCGCGGCCCGCCGCTCCGCCGGCAGCCTGCCGCACGGCGTCGCCGGTGCCCAACCGCTGCTCCTGCGTGGCATACACCGGGCCTTCACCCAATGCCTGGCGGACCTGATCGCCGCCGTATCCCGTGACCACCACCAACCGGGCCGGTTCCAGGGCGCGGGCCACGTCGAGGACGTGGGCCACCATGGGCCGGCCGGCCAGGGGATGGAGGACTTTCGGCAACGGCGATTTCATGCGGGTGCCGGCGCCCGCCGCCAGTACGATAATTGTCAGATTCAAGGGTTCGCTCCTTGGGCTACGTGCAAAACGACCAAGAGAGCCCACGCCCTCCCGGCGTTAGCTCAATCCTGGTCGCCTATTCACAGCACTCTCTTTTTGTGGGTGAGGGTCGGTTCCCTCAGAGGGTGACTCGTCCATCCAATTCCAGCCCCGCCGGGCTTGTCTCGGCGGGACCTGATCTATATGCGCCTGTTTGACGGTTTGACAGATCCATTCTAGCACAGATTGCCGCGAGCACAAAACCAGGGCAAACCCCTGGCCGCTCGCCCGCTTTTCAGGCGAGATATTTTACCTCATATCCGGCCTTTTAGCAAGACCCATCCCGGAAGGCACCAGGGTATCCAGGTCCCCTCTAGCCAGGTACCTTCTAGCCAGGTACCTTCTAGCCAGGTACCTTCTAGAGAGGGTACACGTCGCCGTCCCGTGCAAGAAAGACGTCGCCGCCAAAGCCCGACGCCCGGGCCCGCCACGCGTCCAGGTCGTTGCCGGGCACGGGGTAATGGATGAGCGCCAGGCGGTCCACGCCTGCCTGGCGTGCCACGTCCGCCGCCCCCTCGGGGGTGGAGTGTCCCCGTTCCTCGCCCGTCGCCTCGTGGATCAGAAGGTTGGCTCCCGCGGCCAGGTCGACGACCGACTGCACCGGCTCGGTGTCGGCCGAGTAGACGGCAGCCCGGCCGGTGGCCAGCTCTTCGAACCGCAGGGCGATGGTTTCATTCCCCGCGTGCTCGACCGGGCTGGCGGTGATGGCCACGCCCTCCACCTCGAGGACCCGGCGGCCCTCGCGCAGCGGCACCGGATGCCACGCCAGTGAGAACATGTCGTCCCGCTCGTCCAGGTCAAAGAGCTCCAGGAGCCGGCGCGCCCGGTCGAGGGCCTGCTGCGGACCGTAGATCGGCAGCGGCTCCGCTCGTCCCGACAGCCACAGCCCCTGGACCAGGATGGGCAGGCCGTAGAGATGGTCGGCGTGATAGTGGGTGAGGACGACGGCGCGCACGTCGTCGCGGCTCACACCCAGGCGCGCCAGCTTGTGGAGGGGGCTGCCCCCACAGTCGATGAGGATGGCCCAGCCCGGGCCGCGCAGGGCCAGGGCCAAAGTGTCGTGCTCGGCATCGGGCACCGACGCCGCGGTGCCCAGGACGATCAGCTCGGGCATGTCTCAACCTCCATAGATCCACAGGACGACTTCGGGCGTGACGTTGGCCTCCACAAAGGCGGCCAGGCAGAGCAAGGGCAGCACCAGGAAGACGAACACCTTGATCAGGTCGGCCGCCGTCGCCAGCAGGTGCTCGCCCACGGTCATGCCCGGCGGCGGCGCCGTGACCGACGCGCCCACGCGGAGGGCAAAAGCCGTGGCCAGCACGGCCGCCGGGATCTCCAGGAGGCCGTGGGGCGCCACAAAGGCTGCCAGAAAGGCCAGGGGGTCCATGCCCTGGGCCGCAACCTGGCCGGCGATAAAGCCCACGAGGGCCATGGGCATCATCAACAACAGGATAGGCAGCACGCCCAGGGAGATCACCGCCAGCACGGCGGCCAGGAGCAGCACGCGCACGTTGTGAAGAAGGAGGCCGCCCGTCGTCAGGGAAGGCAAGAAGCTCACGTTGGACAGCGAGCGGTGGATGATGGCGATGCGGCCGGCGAGCAGCTCGGCCTCGGCCAGGTTGTGGGTGCAGAGCAGCACCGTGCGGCGCTCGCGCCGCAGGTCCAGGATGGCGTCGCGCACCTGCCTGGCCCCCTGTGGATCCAGGGCCGAGGTGGGCTCGTCCAGGAGCAAGAGGTCCGGGTCGTGGAGCATGGCGCGGATGAGGGCCAGCTTCTGGCGCATGCCCTTGGAATACTCGGCCAGGCGCTGGGAGAGGTTGCCGGCGAGGCCAAAGCGCTCGCCCAGGGCCTCCGTCCGGCTGCGGATAGTGGCTGCGTCCAACCCCTGCAGCTCGCCAAAGAAGGCCAGGTATTCCCCGGCGCGCATGCGCAGGTAGAGGCCAGGGAACTCGGTCAGCAGGCCGATGACCTGGCGCACCTGGCGGGCCTGGCCTACGGTGTCCAGGCCGGCCACCCGCGCCCGGCCGGCGCTCGGCTGCAAGATGCCGGCCAGCATGCGCACCGTCGTCGTCTTGCCCGCGCCGTTGGGCCCCAGGAGCGCCAGGATCTCGCCGGCGGGCACCTGCAGGCTGACGCCGTCCACTGCCGTGAACCAGGCGGGATCCCCCGCGCCGGGGACATCGCCTCCCCGGTCCTTTGTCGCGGAGCAGGGAAAGCGCTTCGTGAGGTTCTCGGTCTCGATCATCCAGTCTGGCATAGCCGGCCCAGATTGCTACCTCCGGTGGGGCCCATTATACCAGCTTTCGAGGGCGGTGGCAATAAGCGGCGGCATACTTCCAGGCTGTTGCAAAGTCGGTCCTGTTGCCTGGGATCGCCGAGCGCCGGCTCGGCGTTTCTCTCTACATGCAACCTGCCGAGCTGGTGCGATACTGCTGGTTTATCATGATTATGCAGCAATCGCCAGACGTTGGAATCGAGAGCGACGTGTTTTGGCTTTTGGGTTTTCATGAAGCCAGCTAACCGCTCGCGTCACATTCATGGCGCCCGCAGTCAATAGATCTTGCAGGTAAGTCTTTGCGAGTCCTCTGTAACGCGTACGACGCAATTCGAAGGAACGCGTACCCTGCGAGATGGTTCCTTCGACTCCAGCGCGGCAGTTGTAGCGCTCCCTGAATTCCTCAGTCTCCTGTCTTTGCCGGGCCTCTTGGAGCGCAATATACAGAGCTTGGGGGCGCAGGACCAAGGAGCGTCCGCCTACTTCGGCCCGAGTGCATTTCCCGCGTTGTGCACAGATGTGACACTGCTGTGGCGCAAAGTACACATAGATGAGATCTTTACCTGTACTGTCTTTGCGCTCTTGCCAACGGTAGCTCACCTGTCCTGCAGGGCATTGGACCTGTTTTGCTTCCCAGTCAATGTCAAAGCTCGACTGGTCGAACCCTATGCCCTGGCGGGACTGCCAATGTGTGTCAGAGCCGATACGCCCCACCAGATCAACTCCGTACTCATTGCGTGCTGTGACAATGAGTTCCGCTTCCATATAGCCAGCGTCCACCAAGTGCTCACTCGGCAACAGCCCTTTGTTGGCGAGCGATTCATGGATCACGCCCGTCACCTCACTATCCACGACACTTGCATCAGTCGTCTGCACGTCTGTGATCAAGTTCGGCCTGTCCTCATCGCACGTTTCGGTGAAATGTGCCGTATATCCCGTCCAGTTAAGATCTCGTTTTGTCCGATATCGGGCCTCATCATCGTAGGGCGACTGGATCCGCTCGCCTGGCGGTGGCGAATCCTTGTCGGTGCGCCAATAGACTTTGTCGTTTTCCAGATAGAACTGCTGGATCCACACTCGGCGCATCGTTTCCACAGCATGGATTTGGCGCAGATACTGGGGAGCCGTGTCGTCATAGACAGCCGACAGCAGGCGGTAACCATCTGTACCCATATCGATGGCCAACTGCTCTCGCTCACTTTTCCTCTTTGGCAAACGATACTGCTCGAAACGTGGGCCGTAGCGGTCGAACCAATCGGGCTCGACGTGCGCCCTCAACCAGTCAGGGACGACAGTGGCCAACACGTTCAACGCCGCTCGCATTGTCTCACCGATGCGCTCCAGGCGGTTCACGACTCGAATTGCGGCCAGCACGTGAGTCGAGTCTGTCCGTTGCTTCCCTCTTGCTTTGAGCAGGTCCTTTTCCTGCAAGCGCACAAGCATATCGTTCAGAAGTTGGGCTTCTTTTCCACCTGCAATCAGATGTGCCCGATAGTCGGTCAAGATCGAAGGGTCGAAGCCTTGGTCCGTCAGCCTCAACCCCAGCAAGTACTTGAGATCAATTCGACTGCGAACCGCTTCTGCCACTTGGCGGTCCGTCAGTCCTTCTGCGAACTGAACGATCAGAATCATATTCAACCGGGCAGGCGATTCCGCGGCGCGCCCCTGATTGGCGACGAACAGATCAGCGTAGTCGCTGTCACGATACCAAAAACCCAGATGATCGCGTGCGGTCATCCAGACGTTGTCTCCTTTCGGATAAACCTGACGTGCCACACGCGCCGTGTCTTCGGGTATAGGAAAATGATCGCGAGCATGAAGCGTCATTCCATATCTCCTTTTTCTCAGTTCTACTCAGCAGCTCGTATTATGACACGCTTCGCGCCGTTTGTCACATCATGCCTCACTTATGCTCGCAGCCAATTCTATAATAAACCAGCAGTATCGCTGGTGCTCGGCGCTCCCAGCGGCAGTCAATGCAACAACCGTGGCACCCGTCCATTTGCCCAGGAGGGGCACCGTCGGCGCGCGAAAGGTAAGGGCGCCACGGGGCGCCCGGCCTAGCGTTTTTCGGCCAGGTAGGCAAAAAAGCCCGCCCGCTTCAGGGCACGCAGCGTGAGGGCGCCCAGGAATCCACCGAGCGCCCCAAAGACCACGTAGCCGATGACGGCCCGCAGAAGCCCCAGGGCGACAAAGCCCAGCGGTGCCCCGGTGGCCACGCCGAGGCCCCACTTGACCAGGAACTTGCACAGGTGCCCGAAGGTGGCAGCCAGGATGGCGACCGCCATGTTGTCGGGCTTGCTGCCCAGCAGCCAGAGGGCGGCGTCGGTGCCCACGCCGACGGCGGTGTAGGACAGAAAAGTGTTCAGTGCGCCCAGATCGCCCATGCCCAGGAAGGCAGCCAACAAACCGGAGGTCAGGCCCACCAGTGACACCGCCCCCGGCTTGTGAACCACACCGGCGGCCACAATGATGATTGCCATCCAGAAGATCCCCGAGTGGCCGGATAGCTGCAGGGGCAGGCGCAGGGCAATCTTGGCCACGACGATGAGCGCGGCCAGGAGGGCCAGCAGGATCAACTGAAACGTCGAGAAATACCGTTCTTTGTGAGGGACGGCCTTGTCGGTCATGGGTTCGTCACCTCGATGCGGTCCACGTCCTGAACCCACTCGTCCCGGACGTCCAGCCTCTCCAGGGTGGAGACGAGCTTCAGGGTCCCGCGCCCCGCCAGGTCGAACTGCACGTGGTTGTCCGGGTTCTCGACCTCGGCCCAGCTCAGGTCGGCCGCCTTGTTGCGGCTGCTGCTGCTGACGACGACGCGGGTGTCGGGCCGCAGCCGGTCTTCTGAAATGTGCAGGAGCAGCACGTCGGCCAGCCGCCAGCCCTCCTGGGTCTTGCCCTCCTCGGCATCGACAAAGCTCGCCACCTGGAGTTCGGCGAGCTGGTCGGGAACAAAGCTGCCTACCAGGTGGCCATCCACGTAGATGGGGATGCCGCCCGGGACCAACGTGGGTTCGCCCGCGGCCACTTCCGGCAGCCTGGCCGTGCGCCGCTGCAGGGCGTCCACGGCCAGAACGGCGACAATGATGAGCAGCAGTACGGCCACACCGATCAAGATCCGATTCCGTTGGCTCATATTACCTCCAGAAGATCAGGGCCGCGGCCACAGCGGCGCAGCCCGCCAGCAAAATCCAGTCGAGGCGGCCCATGGACAACTGCCGGTAGGGCCGGCGGTGGGGCGAGTCAAAGCCCCGGGCGTAGGCGGCCTCGGTGACGGCCCAGGCGCGCCGGGTGGTCATCACGATGGCCGGCACCGACAGCGAGACCAGGTCGCGCACCCAGGCGCCCAACCCGCGCCAGCCCGAAGGCGGCGCCCACGCCCCGCGCGCCCGCTGCGCCTCGCGGATGGCCCGCCATTCGTCGTCCAGGAGGCCGACGCTTTGAAAAGCCAGGCTGAGGCTGAAGGCATAGCGGTAGGGCACCCGCATCCACTCCAGCGCCAGGCGCAGCTCGCCCGGTGTGGTGGTGGAGAAAAAGAGGGCAAAGGCGCCGGCCAGGAGGGTGAGGCGAAGGACGATGATCAGCGCCAATTCGAGGCTGACCAGCCACCAATCGACGACCAGGAGCACCAGCAGTACCCACTTGAGCCGCCACACCTGCCGCCCCGCCTCGGGCAGCAGCCGGGCCCAGAGAAGGACGAGAACGTACAACCCCATGAACGCCGCCAGGCGTTCCAGCTCCAGCATCACGGCCAGCGAGGCGCACAGGCTGAGGGCGAGCTTGGTGCGGGGGTCGGCCCGTCGCAGGGGCGACCGCTCCACCAGGGCCAGGCTGCGCGCCCGGCCCGCCGTGCCCAGGCGTATCATGCCGGCTCCTCGTACGGCCCCGCGTCCAGGACCCAGGACGGAACCGACAGCCCGAGGCCGGTCCAGGGTCCGGGATCGCGCAGGACGCCGGCAGGCGGGCCCCAGGCGGCGAATCCATGGGGGCCCAGGAGGGCCATGGTGTCGGCCTGGGCCGCCAGGGTGAGGTCGTGGGTCGTGAGGATCACCAACTGGCCGGCGGCGGCCAGCGCCCGGGCGACCCGTATGAGGGCCGCCTTGTGGGCCGAGTCCTGCCCCAACGACGGCTCGTCGAGGAGGAGGCCATGGCGGGGCCGTCTCATCAAGACCGTGGCCAGCGCCACCCGCTTCTTCTCGCCCTCGCTCAGGAGCAAGGGAGGCGTCTCTTCGTAGGACGCCAGGCCCAGGGCCGATACCAGCCAGCGGTAGAGCTCCTCGTCCGGCTCGGGCACGCGGTAGAGGATCTCATCGCGAACCGAGGCATTGAACAGTTGCAGGTCGGCGTTTTGAAAGACCAGCCCCAGGTCGGGCCGCTCGCCGTCGATGCGGACGCTGCCCTCGTGTTTTTGCAGCCCGGCCAGCGCCCGGAGCAGCGTCGTCTTGCCCACGCCGTTGCGCCCCACGACGGCCACGATCTGGCCCGCCTCGGCACGAAAGCTCAGGCCGTCAAGGATGGGTCGCCCGCCCAGGCTAACCGACAGGTTCTCGACCGTGAGGGCAAAGGTCGTCCCTCCGAGCCGTGCCCGGGCGAGCTGTGGCACCGGCGCCTCCTGCACGGCGGGTCCCGCAAGGCGCAGGATCTCCAGCCCGGGGACGGAGCGCAGGTATTCCTCGCGGTGCTCGGCCACGACCACGGTGCTTCCCTCCCGGGCCAGGTCGCCCAGGTAGTGCACCAACTCACCGGCTGCGGTGCCGTCCAGCATCGACAGGGGCTCGTCGAGGATCAGCAGGGCCGGCTGCCGGGCGGTGATGGCCGCCAGGGCCAGCTTTTGCTGCTCGCCCCCCGAAAGCGTCTGGGGCGAGCGGGCGCGCAGCGCGCCGAGCCCGAAGCGCTCCAGGGTTTCCTCCAGGCGCTGCCGGATGTCCGCCGGCTCCAGGCCCAGGTTCTCCAGGCCAAAGACGATCTCTTCTTCCACCGACTCGGCCAACATCTGGGCAGCCGGGTTCTGAAAGACGAGGCCCGCCTCCTCGGCCAACTGCCAGAGCGGATGGTCCGTGGTGCGCAAGCCGTCCAGCCAGACCGAGCCGTCCAGGGAACCCCGGTAGAGGTGGGGGATCAATCCGGCCAGGCAGCGAGCCAGCGTGCTCTTGCCGCAGCCCGAGGGCCCGGTGATGAGCAGCCGGTCACCCGCCTGAAGCTCGAGAGAGATGGGCACCAGGCCCCGGTTGTTCTGCGGGTAGCGGTACGCCACACCCTCGGCCCGCAGGATGGCGGCCATCAATCCAGTTTGAGGGGCAGCCAGTGGTCGCCGGCCCACTGCACGACGGCGATGGGCTCCCCGCCCCGCCGCGCCGGGCGCAGCTTGTCGACTGCCACCAGGCCGCTGCCGACGGGCTCTCCTTCCAGCGTGCGGACGGCGGTGATGCCCGCGCCAAGGAGGGCCTCCACCGGCTGCATGCCGGCCAGCTCCCGGGAGCGGCCTACCAGCACGTAGCGACCGTCCTCACCCGAAGCGGCCAGGCCCACGGCCGCCAGGGCGCCGATGACGCCGTCCTGCGTGCCACTCAGCCCCAGGAGCCGGATGCCGTGGGCCTCGGCCAGGCGGCGGGCCTCGGCCTGGGTTACCAGCTCCCGCTGTGCCCGGCGGCCAAACTCGACCACGGCCGCCGGGACCGGCCCGGCGACGCACAGCCCCGGATCGCTCCCTGGCTGCAGGTCACCCAGCATCAGGGCCTGCACGCTGTCGGTCAGGGCCTTCAGATCCAGGCTTCCGTTGCCGTCGAGCACGATGGCGGCGCTGCTGTTGTTCCGTGTGTAGGGCACGCGGGGGTCCACCAGGAGCTGGTGGCGCGTCACGCCCAGTACCCGGTGAGTGGGGGCCAGGGCGCCGGCGATCATGCGCGCCAGGTGCCCGGTGCCCCGCGATTCGTGATTGTCCGTATCGTCCAATCCCACAAAAATCATCGATCCTTCGAACCTTTCCAATATTCCTGGCAACACCCAAGGCCATTGTACAAGGCATTTTGCCGTTCGTCAAAAGCATCCTCGCCGCAGCCGGCGATTGGGGTCGACTCCTTCCATCGCCATCGAGGCGATGGAGGTTGCTGCTGCGGGCTCGCAGGTCCGCAGCAGCAACTTCCGAGTCCCAACGCCTGGCTACTTGAGCTGTATCTCGACCACGCCCTTGACATTCACGGAACCCGGGAAGCCGGGCATGACCGTGCTAAAGCCGCCCTGGGTGCGGAAAGAGGCGATGCAATCCTCGCACGCCATCAGCTCCTCGAGGCTCACCTCGGCGGTATAGCCGTCGTCAGCCACAAAGACGACGGTGGTAGCGCCGTCCTGGGGCACCGCGAGGGCCAACAAGGCCTTGAGGGGCACGCCGGTGTACGTCTCGGTCTCCCCCTGCTTGTTGGTCGACTCGGCATCCACGGTGGGCATGGCCCGCACTTCTTCTTCGGTCCAGCCGACCTCGTTTTCGACCAGGCCGGTCACCTTCAGCGCGGCGTTCTCCGGAATGCCGCCCGCGGGCGCCTCGGCGTCGCCGCCGCCACCACCGCTGACCTGTAGCTCGACCAGGTCCTTCACGTTGAGCTTGCCCCCCATGTCGGGAAAGACCGAGCGCAAGCCACCGTCGGGATCGAAGCCGACGATGCAGTTGGCGCAGCCTGCCAGGTCGGCCAGGGGCACCTCGGCGCTGTAGCCGTCGCCCGCCACCAGGGTCAGGGTCGCGTCCTCCGCCACCCCCGCCTCGGCCAGGAGCGCCGCCACGGGCACGCCGGTGTAGGTCGTGGTCTCGCCGTCCTTGTTGGTGTAATCGACGTCTATCAAGTCCATGCCCTGGAGATCGGCCAGTGTCCATTCCAGGTCGGGGCCACCGCTCAGCTTCAGGGCCACGCCCTCGCCGGACTCGCCGCCCTCGGCGGGATGTGCCTCGCGGTAGGGCGCCGAGTCGGGGACAAAGAGGGGAGCGCCAAACTCTTCGGCGCCAAACTGCCCGATCTTTTCCTGGACGGGCACCGAGATCAGCCAGTCGATGAACTGATTGGCCAGATCGGCCTTGATGTGGGGCCCCTTGTCGGGGTTTACGGCCATGACGCCGTAGGGATTAAAGAGGACCGGGTCCCCTTCGACGAGGAGCTCCAGCTCCAGGCCCTCCAGGGTGCGGGCCAGGTAGGTGGCCCGGTCGCTGAGGGTGTAGGCCTGCTGCTCGTCGGCCATGGTCAGCACGGCACCCATGCCCTGCCCCGAAGAGATGTACCAGTTGCCCGACGGCTCAACGCCTGCCGTCTTCCAGACGGACAGCTCCTTGGTGTGGGTGCCCGAGTCGTCGCCGCGGGAGACAAAGGGGGCTTCTGCGGCTGCGATCTGGGCCATGGCCTCGGCGGCATTCGTCATGCCCTTGATGCCCGCCGGGTCCTCGGCAGGACCGAGGATGACAAAGTCGTTGTACATCACGTCTTCGCGGCGCACGCCGTGGCCGGCGGCCATGAACTCGTCCTCCCTGGCCCGGGCGTGGACCAGGACGACGTCGGCGTCGCCCTTGCTGCCGATCTCCAGCGACTGCCCCGTGCCCACAGCGACGACCTCGACGGTGACGCCGTACTCGGCCTGAAAGTCGGGCAGGATATAGGCCAGCAAACCCGAATCCTCGGTGCTGGTCGTCGTCGACAGGAGCAGCTTGTTCTCACCGGCAGGCGCCGCGGCCTCAGTGGGCTCGGGTTCCGTGGTGGGTTCAGGCGCAGCGGTAGGCTCGGTCACCGTGGCTGCGGTGGGCTCGGGCACCGCGGTAGGCTCGGGCGCTGCGGTGGCTCCGCAGCCGGCCAACAGAGCCAGGACTGCGAACAGGACCAGTAGTTTCTTCAACATATCTCCTCCCTCTTCTTTACTGATTGACCTGGATTTCCTTCAACTGGAAGACCCAGCGGTTGGCAGGGCTGTGGGGGCAGACCAGGCGGATGGGGCCATGGTCGGGATCGGCGGTGGCGATCCATTCGCCGCCATCCTTGAGGGCGACGATGGCGTCTTGCATTTCGTCGCGGCTGATCTCGATGGCATAGCCGTCCCCGGCAACGGCGGTCACCGTGGACCAATCCGCGGGAGCCCCGGCCTCCTCGAACAGGCCGGCGATGGATACGCCGCTCCACGAGGTGATGACGTCGTCGCCCGTGGACTTTTCCATGAGAATGTCCGTGAGATCCACCTGGTCCATCTTGACCAGGTCGTTGTAGCTGACGGTCAGGGGGTTGCTCACCGCCCCCCCGATATTCAGCTCCCAGTCGGCCTTGGGTGCTCCGCTTCCGCAGCCGGCCAGAACCAGGACCAGCAGCAGAAACATCATCGCGATACCTGTTTTGCGCATTTCTCCTCCAACGTTTGTCATTGTGGTGGTGCCTCGGGCACCTGCACGATCAGAATGGGAATAAACATATCTCGCTCTATCAAACTGCCGTGATTACCCAACCTCCCTTCTTCTTGCACGTTGTGCATTCCATGGTCGGCAAAAATGAGCACCAGGGTCTCGGCGGGCAGGGCCGAAAGCAGATCGCCCACCGCCGCGTCGACTCCCTGGATGGCTGCCATTTCCTCCGGCTTGTCGACGCCGTAGGTGTGCCCCGCATCGTCGATGCCGTGGAAATGGACGAACAACAGCGGGGGCATGCCCGCATCGAGGACGGCCAGGGCGTTGGCCAGCACGTTGTCGTCGGTGCTGCCGTTCCCATCCCGGTCGCCCGAGAGCTGCAGCTCGGCGTTGCGCAGGTTAAAGGCGAGGGCGTTGCCCTCCACGGCCACGACCTGCAGCCCGGCTGCCGTCACCACGTCAAAGAGCGTCTCGACCTCTGTCTGGCGGATGCCACGGCGCTCGGCGCCGTGGACCGCGGGCGGGGCGCCCGTCAGTAGAGAGGCCGTGGAGACGCTCGTGCTCGGCGGATAGGTGGTCAGGGCCAACATCGGCTCGCCCAGGGACGCCAGGTTGGGGATGAGGCCTCCATCCCGGGCCTCGCCAAAGCGCAGGTAGCCCAGGCCGTCGAGGAACAGGAGCACAACGTGGTCCGCGGCCGGCGCTTCCAGGGCTTGCCCTGTGGCCTGGCCCGGGGCCGGCAGTCCCAGGGCCGCCGAGACGGTAGGCGCCAGGTCGGTAATGCTCGCCTCCACCCCCTGCAAGAGCGCCGGGGGCCGGACCTCCACCCGGTCCACAGCCAGGGTCTCGCCGCCGACGGCGATCCGGCCGTCCGCCTGCCACAGGGCATCGTCGGCCACCTCGGGCCACGAAATCTCGCGCCGGGCGCCGTCCGGCCCGATGACTACCAGCGCCTCGACGACCCGGTGCCCCGCGGCCCACAGCACGGCGTTGAGGGCCGCGGCCGCCTCCTCGTCCTCGTCCGGATCGGACAGCCGCTCCAGCAGATCGGCGTCGACCGCGAACGAGCCCCCATCCGGCGCGAGGACCGTTGCCTCCCAGCGTGGGCCGGCCAGCGGCCCACAGCCCGCCAGGACGAGCAGCAGGGCCAGGCACAGGGCCAGCGCCGCGCGATTGCTCACGCTCATCGCTGCACCTCGATGGCGACCACGTCGCCGATCCACTCCGAGCGGCCCCGCCCCGGCAGGACCAGGGTCACACGGCTGCCCAACTGGGCCAGGAGCCCTCCCCGGGCCTCCTCCGCCGTCAGCGTCCGCTCTCCCCCGCTGGCATCGCGCACCACCAGCGCCTGGAAGTCAGCGCCCCCGGCCAGCTCCTCGACGGGCGCTCCCTCGATTCGCCCTGCCGTCCGGCCGCGGCGAATCTGCCCGTCAGTCTCGCTCTTGAGCATCACCTCGGTCTCTTCCACCGTGACCGAACGGGTGGGCCCCAGCAGCAGGCGGCCGATGGACGTCGCCTGGCCGTCGATGGTCAGCGGCGTCTCGCTGCCGACGAGGATCATGCGCCACACCCCTTTCAACCACGTGGAGACGTGCAGGTCCTCGGCAGCAAAGCGCACCCCGTCGGTGTGGGGCATCAACATCGCCCCGGCCGTCAGGTTGTCGCGGTACAGCGTGACAAAGCCCTCGTCCCGCGAGGTCAGCGTCACCGTCTGAAAGTCGCCCACCCCGCGCTCGGCCAGGAATTCCAGGAGCCCCACGTACGTGCCCGGCTGATCGCGGTAGGGCAAGATCTCGTTGACGGCGACGTAGCCCGGCTCCGGGAAGTCACCCGAGAGCATGATCAGGTCGTCGAACGGCACGTTCAGCAGCGCGGCCGAGCCGTGCTCGTCGTGGCAGGTTTCGCAGGTATGGAACACATCCGGCTCGTGGCACTCGACGCACTCGTTCATGGTGCTGGCCTCGGCCGAAAGCATCGTCCACGGAAAGCGCAGCGCCGCCGATGCCGGGGCCGCCACGGGCGCATCCAGCACGACCATCAGCGCCGCCCCTCCCACCAGCACGATGGCCAGGACCAACAACAACACACTCCACCATCTCATTCTCGTTCTCCTTCTCCTCGATGAATGTTCAACGCGCCCCCGCGCTCATGCCCACCTGGCCACCAGCAGCCCGACCACCAGCGCCATCAAGACCCCCAACGCCAGCGCGTCGACCCATCCGGCACGCACCTCGCGCAGGAAAGTGCGCGTGGGATGCTGGCCAAAGCAGCGACCCTCCATGGAGACGGCCAGCGAGTCCACCTTGCCCAGGGCCGAGACGAGGAGCGGCAGGAAGAACTGCCGGGCCAGCACGACAAAGCGCCGCGGGCTGCGGACGTCGTACTGCACGCCCCGCGCCAGTTGGGCGTTGTACACGATCTGGCCCTCCTGCTCAAAGACGGGCACCAGGCGAAGGGCCGTGATGAGGGCAAAGCCGTAGCGATAAGGCAGCCCGGCCCGCATCAGGGCGTAGGCCAGGTCGTTGGGCTCGGTGGTCAGGACAAAGAGGTAGCTCAACAGCACCACGCTGATGAACCGGCCGGCCACGTATGCCCCGGCTTCGACCCCGCCACGCCACACCGTCAGCGGGCCCACCTGGAGCAGCACCCCACCCTCGCGCACGAACAGCACCTGCAAGAACCCCAGCAACAGGGCCGTGCTGGCCAGGAGCCGCGTGCCCCGCAGCCCCGCCAGGCGCAGGCGCGCCAGGGGAAAGGCCGCCAGCAGCAGGCAGACCGCCGCCAGCACCGGCCAGGGACTGCCCACGCCAAAGACCGCGACCGTGCCCACCAGGAGCCACAGGAGCTTGACCAGGGGGTGCAGGCGGTGCAACACCGAGCTGCCGGGCTGGTAGGCGATGCGCCCTCTCACGCCGGCCCTCCCCCCACGCACCGGGCCGCAGGCAGCGCGGCGGCCACATTCGCTGCGCTCACCGGCGCGGACCGCTCCGCGGGCAGGTATGCCTGCCGGCCACATCCTGCCAGCCAGGCAAAGGCCTCGGCGGGCGGGGCGTCCTGGACGAGGCGGCCCTCTTCGAAAAAGAGCAGGCGGCTGGCATGGCAGCGGGCCACCTCGGGCGCGTGGCTCACCAGGAGCACGGCCCCACCCTGCCGGGCGTGCTCCGCCACCAGGCCCAACAGAAACGCCGCGTTGGCCGGGTCCTGGCCGATGAGCATTTCGTCCAGCAGCAGGAGGCGGGGCTGCGACGACAGCACCGACACCAGGTTCAGCCGCCGCTTCTGGCCATAGCTCAGGCGGTAGGGGTGCTCGTGGTGGCGATCTTCCAGCCCGCAGCGGGCAAGCAGCCCGGCCACGCGCCCTTCCACCCGGCCGTCCAGCAAGCCCAGGTTGGCCGCCGCGAACGTAGCCTCCTGCCAGACCGTGTCGCAAAAGATCTGGTGGTCGGGGTACTGGAAGATGAGCCCCACGTCCCGGGCCAGCGTGGACACCGGCGCCTGGCGCGTGTCGTGCCCCATCACCTCGACGTGGCCCTGCAAGGGCTTGATCAGGCCCAGGACGCTCTGCAAAAAGGTCGTCTTGCCCGAGCCGTTGTCGCCCATGATGGCCAGGAACTCGCCCGGGTACACGTCCAGCGAGACGTCGCGCAGCACCGGCCGGCCGCCGTGGCCGGCCGAGAGGCCCCGGACGCGGAGGAGCGGCTCGCCCGCGGCCTGGACGGGCGGCGGCGGACAGGGCTCCAGGGCGGGCGGGAGCAGCTCCGGTCCAATGGGGCCGTCGTAGACAATGCTCCCCCGATCCATGGCCACCAGGCGCGGCTGGAAGGGCAGCAGGTAGTCCACCTTGTGCTCGATGACGAGGACCGTCATACCGGCCCGGGCGCGAATGCGGGCAATGACCCGGAACAGGTCCGCCGTGGCCGGGGGATCGAGGTTGGAGGTTGGCTCGTCGAGGATGAGCACCTGTGGCCTGCCGGCCAGGATGGCAGCGACGGCCACCTTCTGCTTCTCGCCGCCCGAGAGCGTGGCCAGGGCGCGATCCTCCAGGTGCGACGCGCCCACGACATCCAGGGCCCAGGCCAGCCGCTGGGCGATCTCGTCGCGGGGCAGGCAGCGGTTCTCCAGCCCAAAGGCCACCTCGTCGCGCACGGTGAGGGTACAGAATCCGGCCTCGGGGTTCTGCTGCACCAGGCCCACCGCCTCGGCCACGTCGTAGAGGGGCGCGGTGCGGGCGTCCATGCCCGCCACGGTGACAGAACCGTGCCCCTCGCCGTCGTGCTGGCGCCACAGGTGGCCGCCCAGGGCCAGGGCAAGAGTGGACTTGCCGCAGCCGGACGGCCCGGTGATGACCAGGAACTCGCCCGGCTCGACGGCCAGGTCCACCGCTCGCAGGGCATGCTCGACGCTGCCGCGAAACCGGTAGCTAAGCCCCTCGACCGAGATCAAGGTCCCCCCTGCCTTCCAGCTCTGACTGGTGGCCGGCACCCACCACGCGTCACCCTACTGGACCTCGATGCGCGCCAGGTGGGGCACCAGGACCTCGCCCTCCAGCCGCGCCAGGGCAAACGTCACGTCCGCCTGGCCAATGACGGTAAAGATGCGCAGGCCGTCGTCGGCCAGCACGCTCTCCAGGGGCAGCGAGACCGGCTCGCCGTCGCCGGCCGGGTGCAACACCACGGAACTGGCCTCGGGCCGGGGCTGCATGGCCGCCAGGACCTTGCCCAGGGCCACGCCCTGCAGCTTGGCCGGCCCCTCGCCGACGTCAAGGCGGGCAGCGTCCATGTCGAACTGCCAATCGTCGGGATCGTAGAGCGCGGGCTGGTTCAGGGCGCCCCCCACCTCCAGGGTGGACGAGCCGATGACCACCAGCTCGCTCACGCCGCGCACCCAGGCCTTGCTGTTCTCGGCGCCGACCAGGTTGTAGGAGGCCTGGTCTCCCTCGCTCACGGGCGCCAGGAGCAGCCCGGCGTTGGCCTCCACCTCGTCCATGCCCAGGAAAAAGGCATAGCCATCGGAGGCGCGGATGAGGAGGAGCGAGGCCCCCGCCTGTGGGCGCGCGCGAGCCACCAACTCGCCCACGGGCAGGCCGTTATAGCGGGCCGTGACACCCTGCAACGTACCTTCGCGCGTCACGCTCTCGACGTCGTCGTGCTCCAGGGGATAATCGAAGGGCGCCTCGACCGCGCCGCCGATGTGGACCGTGGCCGGGCCGCGAAGCGCGCCCCGCAAGAAGACGAACAGGAACACGGCCAGCAGGGCACCGATGCCGAGAAAGAGAGGATAGATCCGCCGGCCCACCGGAGCCGGGGCCCGATCCTTGACCACCCCGGCCCGGCGCAGGGCATTGACCAGCCCCCGGCTCACGAGCCCGCCAAAGAGCAGGCCCGACAGGCCGGCTATCGCGCCCACGATGAGGAGCGCGCCGTAGGCCAGGACGTCGGCGGGCAGCGAGGCAAAGAGCTGGAAGACAAAGACGTTCGAGGCCGCCGCGATAAAGCCGGCGAGCCCATATGCCCCCAGGGAGTCCTTGTTCCTGAAGGGAAGAAACCCGAGGTCCACGAGCAACCCGGCGACCAGGTCCACGAGGACCACCAACAGGCCGTGGGTGTTGCCCGTCAGCAGCTCGACCCCACCTTTCAGCAATCCGGTGATGGTGCCGGCTCCCTGTTTGCCGGTGAGGCCGACAGCCAGCGTAAGCCACAGGACGTGCAAGCCGGCGGCCCACTGGCTGGTGCCGGCAAAGCCGAGGATCGACTGAAAAAAGTCGCCCACGGCATTGACGTAGGTGCTCACCACGCCGCCCAGGGCTGCCAGGGCGGCCATCATCAACAGGTCACGTGTCGAAAAATAGGTTCTCCTCTGAGCCACGCTCCCCTCCCCCTCGTGGAGCCATAAGAACACCAATAAAAAATCGGCGCCTCTGAAAAAAGAGACGCCGCATCTGGCAATCCTGCTGCCGGGACAGGGTGTGCGAAATTCGCGCAACTACTCCCTGTCCCTCACGGGCGCATCTCCTTTCCAAAAATGGGAGGCACAGCCGTTTCCAGCCATACCCTACCGGCTCCACCCCGTAAGCGGTCAGTAACACCGACCGCCCTTAGGGAGCAGAACTCGGAGATGCTACAATCGAGTTTTAATGAACTGTGAAAAGTATAGCACAGGGCGCGCGGCTTGTCAAAAGGCGCACCGCCGCCGGACTGCTTATGGTCAAACCCGGCACCCGCCGCGATTTCCGTTAGCCGCGGAGATCTCGGTCCTGGTGCGCCTCGCCCCGCGTCACGAACCACATGCAGATCATGGCCAGCACCAGGAACACCGGCGCGACGACAAAGATGCTGTTATAGTTCTTGTCCGTCAGCTCGATGATCCAGCCGTTGAGGATGGGCCCGACGATGGCCGCCAGCGTGCCCGAGATATAGTACAGGCCCGTGTACGTGCCCAGCATGTGGTCGCCGGGCGCCAGGTCCACGATCATGGGCAGGGAGTTGATGTTGATGAGCGACCAGGCGATGCCGCCCAGGAACAGCAGCGTGGCGATGGCCGCCACGTAGGGCAGGAACGACGCCAGGAGGAGCAGCACCGCCAGGGCGACCAGCCCGGTCAGGATCGTCCGCCGCCGGCCCCAGCGCTCGGCCAGCATGCCGCCCGGGATGGAAAAGGCGATGAACGTCAGGGTGAAAAAGCCCAGCAGGATGCCCGCCGTGCTCTCCGAGACCCCCAGGCGAAAGGTTGCATAAGACGAGAAAAAGGTTTCAATGGCATTGTATCCCACGAACCAGGCAAAGATGGCGAGGAGGATGAGGATGAGGCTCTTGCGCGCTTCGCGGGGGATTGCTCCCGCCTGGCGGAGCGTATCCCACCATTGCTCCTTTTTCTCGACGGCGGCGGACGCCTCGGGCAGCCGCTCCTTGATATAGACCAGGACCACGGCCACGGCGAGGAGAAGGATCAGCGAGCCCACGCCAAAGGCCAGCAGCTTGTCTATGCGGTACAGCAGCGCTCCGCCAAAGGTGGCCAGCAGCCCGCCGATGCCACCCATCATGTTGATCACGCCGTTGGCCTTGGAACGCAGTGGTGAGGGCGTGATGTCGGGCATGAGGGCGATGATGGGCGTGCGAAAGATGGCCATGGCCAGCAGCATGACGCCGACGGCGATCATGAAAAAGGTCAGGGGCCCACCCAGTTGGCTCGTCTGGCCCGACAGCTCGGGCGGGATCTGATTGACGGCGACAGGGATGAGGACAAAGGCGACGGCGGCGATGGGCGCGCCCACGAGGATGTAGGGCTTGCGCCGCCCGATGCGCGTGCGCGTCCGGTCGCTGACGATGCCGATGAACGGCTGGATGAAAAAGGCGGCAATGTTGTCCAGGGTCATGATGAACCCGGCCACCACCGCGCTCAGGCCAAAGCCGATGGTCGTGGCGCCGCTGACCTCGAACTCGGGATTGCCGGCCTGCAAGAAGATGGGGACGTAGGTGTTGTACAAGAGCCACAAGACGCTGACGCCCAGAAAGCCAAAGCCCAACAGGAAGGTCCGCTTGTAGTCCAGTTTCATGCCCATGGTTTCTCCTCCTCGAGTGGTGCGCGGTGCGTGCACCGGTATTGTACGCCAGCCCCCTGCAAAAGTCAAACGCGGGGGCAGGGGCCTGGAATGGCCGTCGTTTTTGACCGGCCACGAGCGCTGTGCTATACTCCCGCACGTAAAAGCCGCAGCGAGGACAGGGAGGGCCACGTGAGCAACAGCGATAGCGCTGGCCAGGACATGATCCGCCTGGAGCCGGCCGCGTTCAAGAGCGTCGCGGCCCTGCCCCTGTGGGCCGGGCTGGAATGCCACCTGGCCGTAGCCTCGGTGCTGGCCGGGACCATGCCGGGCAGTGTCTACGTCGACGATGCAGAGGCGCCTCGCAGCGCCCTCGTCCAGGCCGGTGGCCGCTTTCACCTGGCCGGCTCGCCCGCCGGCGACGCCTGGCGTCGCTCCCTGCGTTCGTTCTTCCTCCGGCAGGCAAGCCCTCCCCGGCCAGAGATGGAGGGATGGGGAGCTTTTGTGGTCTATGCCGGCACGGAGTGGCAGCCGGCCGTCCCGGAGCTCCTGTCCGCCGGCGACCACGTCCCCTCGCAGCGCCTCTACCTGGAGCTGGAGGCGCTCCACGCCGGGCCGCCCGCGCCTCTGCCGCCCGGCTTCCGCCAGCGGCCCGTGGACGGCGCCCTGCTGGCCGAGGAGGGCCTGGGTCGCCTGGACGAGCTGCGCCAGGAGATGGTCTCCGAGTGCCCCTCCGTGGAATTCTTTGTCGCTCGCCGATTCGGCATCTGCCTGGAGGCCGGGGGCAGGCTCGCCGGCTGGTGCCTGTCCGAGTACAACGAGGGGGAGCGCTGTGAGGTTGGCATCGAGACGGCGCCCGAGCACCGGTGCCGGGGGCTCGCCACGCACATGGTCCTGGCCCTTGCCGCCGAGGCACGGGCGCGGGGCATCACGCACCTCGGCTGGCACTCCTACCAGGACAACAGGCCCTCGGTGGCCACCGCCCTCCGCGCCGGGTTCCGGCAGGTGGCCTTCTATCCCGCCCACCTGGTGCGCTACAAGCGTCACGATTCGCGAATGGAAACTTGACCTCCTGGCCGTGGTGTGCGATAATAGTTGAGCGGCGTCGTTTATCGACACCCCGGCCGGGCGCTGGGGTGTTTTGGTGTTCAAAGGCATTTGCCGCAAAGCGACCAGACAGGAGAGAGAACATCCATGAAAGTCACAAGCGAGCGACTGGACAACAGCCAGGTCAAGGTCCTGGTCGAGCTGGATGCAGCCGAGGTCGAGGACAAACTGCGCCAGACTACCCGCAAGCTCTCGCGCGAGTTCAATATCCCCGGCTACCGGCGGGGCAAAGCGCCACATCACGCGGT
>DAOUHB010000126.1:0-12559 GCA_034428935.1 Anaerolineae bacterium
CGACTCGCAGCTCATGGTCGGGCAGGTGGCGCAGGACTGGCAGGTCAAGGCCGTCAACGTGCGTCCGCCACACACGGCTGATTACGCCCGGCACAGAATAAGGCCGAGCGGCACGATCCCCTGCCTGTCACCCGAAATTGACCGATTGACATACTACACACTCAAAGCTATAATAAGGCCGGGGGAAGCTGACCATGCTAACAAACACCTTGTGTATTCCATACTCGGATGATCTCTTGCTCTCGATGAAAAAGAGCCAGGAGGAGTTCGAGGACGAAGCGCGCCTTCTGCTCGCCATCAAGCTGTATGAGCTCGGGCGTGTGTCAACCGGGGCCGCTGCGGAGTTGGCTGGCATGGGTCGTGTGGCCTTTATCCTGGAGCTAGGACGATTTGGATTATCGCCGCTAGGCCAAGGCCGAGACGAAGTTGCAGAGGACCTGGCAAATGCCTGACAGGCCGGCGAGCTTTAGCGAGGAGACTTCTGCAGATCGCCGGGCGCCTAGCCCTGGATCCCGCCCTCCGTCATGCGGCGGGCGTCCAGCAGGCGGTCCGCTTCCTCGGCGCTCAGGTAGCCCTTTTCGATGACCACCTCTTTGATCGTGCGGTTGGTGGCCATGGCCTCCTTGGCTACCTCCGCCCCCTTCAGGTAGCCGATGACCGGGTTGAGGGCGGTGACCAGGATGGCGTTGCGGGCCAGCCAGCCCTCGGCCTTTTCCCGGTTGGCCTCGATGCCCACGACGCAGCGGTCGGTAAAGGCCCGCACCGCGCCGATGAGCACCTGCATGCTCTCGAAGAGGTTGTGGGCGATGATGGGCATCATCACGTTCAGCTCGAGCTGGCCCGCCCCGCCGGCCAGCATTACGGCCGTGTCGTTGCCGATGACGTGGTAGCAGGCCATGTTCAGCATCTCGGCCAGGACCGGATTGACCTTGCCGGGCATGATGCTGCTGCCCGGCTGCACGGCCGGCAGGCGGATCTCGTCCAGCCCCGTGGCCGGCCCGCTCGATAGCAGCCGCAGGTCGTTGGCGATCCGCCCCAGGGTGACCGCCAGGGTGCGCAGGGCGGCCGAGAAATCCACGGCGTCGGCCATGCTCTGCATGTTCTCAAACAGGTTGTCCGACTCGTACAGCGCCAACCCCGTCAGCCCGGCGAGTTTTTTCACCATGCGGCCGTGGTACTCGGGGTGGGCGTTCAGGCCACTGCCCGTGGCCGTGCCGCCGATGCCCAGCCGGCGCAGCCCTTCGGCGGCGCGGCGGATTCGCTCCACGTCGCGCTCCACGGCGCGGGCATAGGCCCCGAACTCCTGGCCCAGGCGCACCGGCACCGCGTCCTGCAAGTGCGTCCTGCCCGACTTGACCACGTCGTCAAAGGCCGCCGCCCGGCCGCCCAGGGCGCCGGCCAGGCGCTCCAGCTCGCCCGTCAGCTCGTCCAGGCGCCACAGGCAGCCCAGGCGGATGGCCGTGGGGATGGTGTCGTTGGTGCTCTGGGCCATGTTGACGTGGTCGTTGGGATGCACCGGCTTCTGCGGGTCGTCCAGGCGGGCGCCCAGGATCTGGCTGGCCCGGTTGGCAATGACCTCGTTGGTGTTCATGTTGTGGCTGGTGCCGGCGCCGGCCTGGAAGGGATCGACGACGAACTGGTCGTCCCAGCGCCCCGCCGCCACCTCGCCGGCCGCCTGGACGATGGCCTGCCCGCGTTCCTCGTCCAGCAGCCCCAGGTCCACGTGCACCAGGGCCGCCGCCTGCTTGATGACGGCCATGCTCCACACAAACGCCCGGTAGGGCCGCATGCCGCTCACGGGGAAATTCTCCACGGCCCGCTGCGTCTGGGCGCCATACAGCGCCCCCGCCGGCACGCGCACCTCGCCCAACGAGTCCTTCTCGATTCGAACCTCGCTCATGTCCCGCTCCTCAGCTCCCCCGGCCCGCCATGGCCAGGCGGGCCGGGGGAGGCACACACACCGTCAGGCAAACAGGTACGAGTCGGCGTACAGTAGCTGGTTGTTCAGCACCCGCACCGTCTTCCACAGCTTGACCTGCTCCGGGTCCGACATGTCGACAAAGCTGGGGTCCATCTCGACCTCGGCCTTGGTCACGTCGTAGAGGCGCAGCAGCAGGCGGTCGTAGGCGTTGGCCGGGTCCCGCTGGAGGATGACCCGCATGGCGTCGGCCAGGCCAGGGTCCAGGCAGTTGACGGCCACGCCGTCCACGCCGGCCGCCAGGAGCATGGTCACGTACGCCTGCCCGATGTACGGCCGGGCCGCGTCGGCGGCACCGTCCGACACGTCGTCCAGGTGGGCGATGATGTTGGGCGCCGGCTCGGCGCCGACCTTGAGGAGGCGGATCGTCTCCACGGTGGCGGGCACCATGGGCTGGTCGCAGGTGAGGGCCGTCACCAGGGGGTCGACGTACACGCGGTCGATGCTCAGGCCGGCCTCCAGGGCGCGGGGCACCAGGTCGGTGATGACGCGCTCGATGCGTTCATCAGTGGGCAGGGGCAGCCCCTGCGGGCAGGCGGGCAGGGCGATGGACGTGCCGTGGCGGGCAGCCAGGTCCAGGTAGGGCTGCAGATCCTCCACGCCCGGCAAGGTCGCGTCGAGGAGCACCATGTCGCGGGCCGCGCGGACGCCGGCCTCCAGGGCGGCGGGATCGTCACCGCGCAGAGCGAGAGGGATCGTCACTTCGTCGTGCACGGTCTTGACCAGCCATTCCAGGTCCTCGGCGGCGTCCTTGCGCTGCGGGCCCAGGTCCACCAGCAGCCAGTTCGCCCCGGCCTCTACCTGCCGGCGGGCCAGGGATTTAAACAGCAATTCAAAGCGCTGGCTGGCGGCCGAGGCCAGGGGAGGCCGCGAGAGACGAATCTGGTTTCCAATCAACAACATGAGGTGTTCCTCCGTTCAGGTTTGTTTTTCTTCGAGGGCGATCTCTTCCTCGCCCTCGGCCCGCAGGTCCAGGATCCAGTTCTTGAAGGCTTTGGCGTCTATCTTGCTCTTGACCCGGCGGTGGCCCTCGGCGCGGAGGTGCTCGGCCAGTGCCGCTCGCCCCTCTTCGCTGTTGGGGTCCACGTTGGGCCAGCGCGCGGCGATGGCCTGCTTCGAAGTCCAGACACAGTAGCGAAAGAGGCGCTGATCGCCGTCAAAGACGCGCAGGAAGTACTGGTAGCGGTCGCGGGGCTCGGGCTTGAACCCCTCGTCGATGGCATAGCCCTGGTATTCCCAGCCACCCGCCAGCCCCTGGCGCTCCTGGCCGACCATGGCCTGCGCCTGGGCCACCAGCTCGTCGGGGTCGGCCGTGGGCCGGGCGCACAGGGTGCCCAGGCAGACGTAGGCCGCCGGCGCCGGCTCTGGCGGATAGCCGAGGCGCTCCAGGCGTGCCGGCTCCCACTGGGGATCGACGGCCTGCACGGTCTTGTTGGGGGCATAGGTCCGGCCGGCGGCGCGCACCAGGTCGGCCCGCCGCGGATCCTCGTTCTCGCCGACGATGGTGATGAGCAGCGGCCGCCGCAACAAGCGGTCCACCGCCAGCGCAAAGCGGGCGGCGTCGTAGCCGGCGTCGTCGTGATGGGGGATGAGGGCCTCCAGAGTGCGCTGCGCCGCGTCGCGGTATTCCTCCCGGCCGGTGGCCCGATAGAGGCGCAGGTTGGCCTCGGCGGCCAGGACGTTCTCGCAGAAGGGCTTCTGGCGGCGCCGCAGGCGGCCGAGGGCTTCGGGGGCGGCCACCGTGTCGTAATAGCGGCCGTCCTGGTCGAGGAGGGCGTTCCGGGCAAAGCGCATCAGCGTCTGGGCGCGCTGCAGGTAGACCTCGCGCCCAAAGTGCTCGTAGGCGTCCAGCCACGCGCCGGCCATGCTTACCTGGTCGGCCAGCAGGCTGGGCACGTGGGCCTGGCCGTCGAAATAATGGTGCATGCCCTGGCCCTCGCGATAGAGGTTCTGCCACACGAACTCCAGGGCGCGCACCGCCAGGTCGGCGTAGCGCGGATCGTCGAGGACGGCGCCGGCGAGGAGATAGGCCGAGGCGATGGCTGCGTTGCGCTCGGTATAGACCGTCCTGTCAACGTAGGGCGCCTGGCGGCTGCCACGGCCGGCGGCGTCGAGGGCATAGTAGGCCGGGTCGGCCTCCTGGCTGCTGTAGAAATAGCCCCGCTCCCGGTCCCACAGCACCTCATCGATGTAGCGCAGCACGCCACGGCCGGTGTCCAGGTAGAGGGGGCGCCCGGTGGCCTTGTAGGCGTGCAGGTACAGCTTGAGGAGCTGGCCCTGGTCGCCGGCCATCTTCTCGTAGTGGGGCTCGCTCCAGCCGGCCCGCGCCGCGTACCGGAAAAAGCCGCCCTCCACCTTGTCGTACAGGCTGCTCTGGGCTATGGCCTCCAGCGAGCGGTGTACAACCCGGTTCAGCGCCGCGTCGCCGCTGCGGTGGGCCATGGCCAGGACAAACTCCAGGACGCTGGCGTGGTGGAACTTGGCGTCGCCAAAGCCGCCGTGCGTCTCGTCAAACGTGGCTACCACCGCGTGCAGGATCTCGTCCACCAGCCCGGGCGACAGCTCGCCAACCGCCTGGGGCACCTCTTCCAGCTCTGACGGCAGTTCGTCCTCCCGCAGCCCGATGGTCGGCCGCCTGGGCGACACCTGGCCGGCGGAGGGCACGGTCACCCGCTGCAGGATGGCCAGCATCTCCTCGGCGCTCAAGAAATTGCGGCTTTCGATGACGTTGCCCTCGGGATCGAGAAAGGCCGTGGTCGGCCAGCCGCCGCGGCTGTAGCGGTCGTCTACGTCCGGGCGCTTGTCGGCGTCCACCAGGATGGGAATCACCGAGGCGTTGATGGCATCCACCACCTCGGGCGTGGCGAACGTGGTCTGCTCCATGAGGTGGCAGGGCTCACACCAGGGAGCGGTGATGTACAGCATGACGGGGATTTCGAGGGCGCCCGCCAGCCGGAACGACTCTTCCTCCCACTCGTACCACGCGAGGGGCACCCGCTCCTTGCCCAGCTCCAGGTCGGGCTCGAACTGGCGGCGATACTCGGCCTCCAGCAGGGCATGGTGTTGCTTTTCCTGCTCGGCAAGCATTTCCAGCAGCGAGCGGGTGGCCGCGTCGCTGGCCGACTGGGCCATGCGCGTGTACAGCTCCCACGAGTCTTTTTCCCGTTGCATGGCCAGGCGCCACGCTTCGGGGATTTCGTTCAAGGCCTTCACGGGTTACTCCTTTCTGCGATCCATGCTTCGTTCCACGATCCGCGGGCGTGCCTCGCGGTCGATCTCATTTGTGGATCCGCCGCAAGAAGTCGGCGGCGTGGGCTTCCCATTGGTGGATGACCAAGTCGACCTCCGTCCGGGGTCCAACCCGGACCTGCACGTCGACGTATCCACCGCCCCCTTCCAGGCGGACGCCGGTCAGGGTCCGGCTGGCGACCTGGAGGCCCAGGCCTTCCGGACCGAAAAAGCGAACGGTCTCTTTGAGAACGTCTCCGGCCTTCATGCGGGTTTCGGCGCCGTAGCGGGTGGCCACCTCATCCCTCCTCCCAGGGAGTGCCCGAAAGTCGCTCCCACTGCGTGGTCAGCTCCCGGTAATGGCGGCGCTCTTCCTGCTCCAGAAAAGCGTATGCCTCTAGCGCGTCCTCGTCGGTGACGGCGGACCGCTGTCCCTGGTAGAGGGCCACGGCCATCTTCTCGATCTCGATACCAAGGGCCAGGGCCGAGAGGTCGTCGGCCCCCCGGTCGAGGGCCCGGTCGGGGGACCAGCCGGGAGGAAACACGGCGGTGGAAGGGTCCGCGGGCGGAAAGGTCACGCGGCCGACGTCGGCCGCGGCGCCCCGCGCCAGGGCCTCGTCGATGGTCAGCCAGCCCGCACCGGAGCGCAGCGCGTCGTACTGGCCCAGGAGCAATTGCGCGTGGGTCTCTTCGTCGCGCGCGAGGTCCGAAAGCAGCTCCTTGGCCCAGGGGTCGATGCAATAGCGAGCCGCGTCGTCGTAGAAGCGTTGTCCGTCGATCTCGTTTTGGATGGCTCGCAGCAGCACCACAAGGGCACCGTTTTGCTCCTCCATGGAAAACGATCCTTCGAGTGAGTGGGCCAGGCTCGGCCTACCTTTCCGGCAGGGCCTCGCCGGCGGGGTGAATTTTGCCGCGGAACCGGGCAGGCGGCACCTCCTGGCCTCACCGCCAGGACGGGCCCGGAGAGAGAACACGAGGAGCCGGGCCTGCCGTGTTCCGCGATAACCTGGCTAGAGGCCGCCGGCCTCCAGCTCCAGACCTTCTCTGTCAAGCAAGGTCAACTGCCTGCGGCCCGATGCCACCAGGCCGCGGCGCCGAAAGTCTTGCAGCGTTTTGCTGATGGTCTCGCGCCAGGTGCCCAGCATGTCGGCCAGCTCCTGGTGCGTCGCGTGGACGACGTTCTCCTCGTCGCTGTTGCCCAGCTCCAGGAGAAGCGCCGCCAGTCGTGCCGAGATGGTGCTGTACGCCATCTGCTCCAGCCGATTCTCGGCTTCCATGAGCCGATGGCCCATGGCCTGGATGAGACCAAAGCCGAACATCGCCTCCCTGGACGAGAACTCCAGGGCCTCCTGGCGCGGCATGGTCCAGATGGTGCAGGGTTCCAGGGCCACGGCATAGGTGTCGGGGGCGTCTCCGCCCAGGAGCGAGTCCTCGCCAAAGAGCGAGCCCGGCCCCAGCGTTGCAATTACAAAGCGCCGGCCATCGGGCGTGATGCGGTAGAGCTGCACGCGCCCACTGGCCACCAGGAACAGGGAGCAGCCCATCTCCTCCGGTTTGGAGACGGTCTCGCCTGCCGCAAAGGACCGCACGATGAACGACTCACCGACGGCTTTATTCTGTTCAACCAGGCGACCAAAGATTCTGGTCACATTTCTATCATTCGGTTTCATATCGTACTCCCTTGGCCGCGGACCAGGCCGCGGCGAATCGGGAGACACCTCCTCATCCATCCGGGAGAGGCGAGATCGCCGGAGACCTGCCCGGCGATTCCTGTCGTTTTCGGCAAGCCGGGGCTCACCCCGAGGCTTGTAGCTTGCGCTGTAGCTTCTCGTACTCGCCTTCCAGGTATTGTTCGTGAAAGGCCTCTTCGTCCCTTAGTTTGGCAAAGAACGACTTTAGCTCCGGATCCTCGGCCATGTCCACGGCCATCTGATACTTGGCCTGCGCGGCGTGCTCTTCCATTGCCATGATCTTTAAAAATGCCAGCCAGTCCATCGATCCTCCTCGTGATGTGCTTATTTCCGTCGCCCCTGTGGGACGGCAGATCCGTGTTCGTCAGCCGGCCACCTTGACGGCAATCCGCCGGGGCCGCGCCTGCTCGACCTTGGGCATGACCACGGTCAACACACCGTCGGCCATGCTGGCTTCGATCCTCGTCCGGTCGATTGTGGGCGGCAGCCCGAAGTGGCGGTGGTAGTGCCCCACGTCATACTCGCGGTAGAGCACGTAATCGTCCTCATCTTCACCATGGGTCACGTGCCCTGTCACGACCAGCTCGTCGTCGACGATGCTGACGTGGGCGCAGTCGAAACATACGCCGGGCATGTCCATCACCAGTATGACCTCTTCCGCCGTTTCGTACACGTCGGTCGCCGGTACGAACCAGTTGCCACTGCGCAGCTCCTGGTGAATGTTGGTGTCTACCTGTGATTTCTCGGCTACTTCCATTTCCTTATCTGCCGACATCGTTCCCTTCTCCCCCCTCACTAGCCTTCCGCCACTCTGATGGGCACCTGCCTGGGCCTGGCCTCCTGTCGCAGAGGCACCTTGACGGTCAGGACGCCAGCCTCGTACGAGGCCTCTGTCCTGTCGCCGTCGACCTCGGCCGGCAGGCGTACGGCCCGGCTAAAACCGCCGCTCTCTCGCTCGCGCCGGTGATACCAGCCGCCCTCCATGTCGCGGCCCGTCTGCCGAAAGCCCTGAATGGTTAGAACATCGCTCGAAATGCTGAGGTCCAGTTGTTCCAGGTCGATACCAGGCATCTCGGCACGGACGACCAACTGATCTTCGGTGGCGGAGACAATGATCGACGGGAACACCCGGGCTGCTTGCCGGGCCGGCCTGTTCCGCGCCTGCCTGCTGGCTTCGGACTCGGGCCAAAACCACGCGTCCCGGGTCTCCCGTTGCTGTCTCTGCACGTTTGTCATTGCCCTCTCTCCTCCCTGCCTTCCAAGTTCGACGTCCTGTCTCCTTGTTCGAAGACAGCTATATTATACCCCCTTTTTGTTAGAAGGTTGTTAACAAATCAGGACGAATATGTTAAAACCCCGTAAGAGTTTTGTAAGCTACGTCACATCCGTTTCGGCCTCGCCATCTTCACCTTCGGGCAGGAGGGACACCTTCATGATCTCGGCCAGCAGCGTCGTGGCATAGCAGCCCCGCGGCAGCGAGAAGCGCAGCATGATGCCCTCGTCGTACCACATCTCTGGCTCGTTTACCGGAAAGCGCAGGGCGCGCCTCTCCCCCTCGGCCTTGATGCCCTCCCCCACGCGAAAGCTGGCCAGGGTCATGTCCTCGGCCGCCAGTACGGCTGCTTCCAGCTCTCCCTGTCGCCCCCTGGCCTGGATCATCTTGTGGCCATACAGGGGCCCCGTGGGGCTGATCTCGAAGCGTTCGGCGCGGGGCTGTTCCGCTTCGGTATCCTCGACATAAAAGACCGACCGCCCGGGATGCTTCATGGCCAGGTCCCCGACGTACACCCGGTCCAGGGTCTCCAGGCGGGCGTCGAGGACACGGTTAAAGAGGCTGGACTGGTAGGCCGACACAAAAAAGGTCCTCAGCCTGCGGGGCACGGCCGCCAGGGTGCGGCGATAATCCCCGCCCGACTGGATCAGGGTCTGAAGGGCGCGCCGCTCGTCGTTCATGCCGTGGGGAAACAGGGCGTGCGCCTCCTGCCAGCGCCCGGCCTCGAAGGCGGCCCGCGCTTCTCGCACGATGGAGGTCTCGTTGGGGTGGGGCCCGCCCAGGAATCGCTGCACAAAGGCCCTGGCATCCCTGCGCACCACCTCCCTGCCCAGCAGGTGCGAGTCGCCCCGCTGGCCAAAGCGCTGTGGGCCGTAGCTGTTCGGCACACCCCGCCGCTGCAACACCTCCAGGATGGCCTGGCAGCGGCCCACCAGGGATTCGTCCACCCCGCGGATGCGGATGGTGAAGCGGTTGCCACGGAGATGGCCGATGCGCAGCTTGTTGTTGTGCCGCTCGGCCCATTTGATCTGGATGTGGGGCACCTCGGTCGCCATGACCACCTCGGGCGGGATCCCCTCCACCGACAGCACCTGGCAGGTCACGGCCTGGGCGTCCTTCAGGCCCGCGTAGCTGATGCGGCCGGCCGACACACCCAGCGCCTGGGCCATGGCCCGCACGGCCTGGAACGTCGAAAGTCCCACCTTGCGGATTTCGAAGAAGGTGTGCCCTCCTTCGCCCGACGGCGAATAAAGGGGCAGCTCCTCCACGGCAAAGTCGGCCGGCTTTTCCTTGATCCGGCCCCCGATGCCCGGCATCTCGTCCGTCAGGTAGCGAGTCGCCTGATTCTCCCGCTCGTTGTTAACGTTCATTGTTGGCCCACCGCTAGTTGTGGGCCAGGTAGCCACTGTAGCCGCCTTCCCATTGATCCGCCTGGGTGCTGGCGATGTGGCTCAGGATCAACTGCTCCCGGCGCATGATGGCCCGCTCGGCGGTCAACACCGCCCGGGCCGTCGGCCGGTTGAGCAGGCGCTGCTTCTCCACCATGGGGATCTGCAGCACGATGGCCACCAGCCAGGCCAGGGACTGGGCGTCGTAGGGCACCTGGTCGACGTTGATCTTGTGTCCCTGGGCCATGGTCAGCAGGCTCATGTATTGACGAAGCATGGCGTGGATTGGTTCCACCAGGTCCTCGACGTCGCCGGCGCCGGTGCCCTTGAGGGGCCAGGGCTCGGCGTCGCCCACCAGGTAGGGCAAGGAGCTGTGCAACGAGCGCAGGCGAAAGCGCTGGCTGCCGATGGTGATGATGTTCATGCGGCCGTCGTCGGTGTGGGTCACGGCAGCAATGACCGACGTGGTTCCCACCTCGTAGGGCACCGCCTCACCGCCCACCTCCTGTCCCTCGCGGATCAGCACCACGCCAAAGGGCCTGCTCTCTTCCAGGCAGCGGTTGACCATCACCTTGTACCGCTCCTCGAAAATGTGCAGGGGCAGCATCATGCCTGGAAAGAGCACCGTATTCAAAGGAAACAATGGCAGATCGGACCATTCGTCCACGCTGGACTCCCCATGGCTCAAGGTTCTGCTCCCCACGCCCGCCCGCGGCCGGCTCTCAATAGACGCGCAGGTAACGCTCCAGCTCCCACTGGCTAACCTGCTGGCAGTACTGCTGCCACTCCATGCGCTTGGCTTCGGTAAAACGCTCGAAAATGTGGTCACCCAACGTCTCGCGGACCACGGGATCGCGCTCCAGCTCCTCCAACGCTTCTCCCAGAGAGCCCGGCAGGGTTTGCAGCCCGCGTGCCTGGCGGCCTTTGCTGCCCAGGTTGTACAGGTCCTCGTTCGAGATGGCCGGCACCTCGAGCTGGCGCTTGATGCCGTCCAGCCCGGCGCGGAGCATGACCGCAAAGGCCAGGTAGGGATTGCAGCTCGGGTCGGGGCAGCGCAACTCCAGCCGCGTCGATTCCGGCCGGTCGGCCTGCACCTGGGGCACGCGGATGAGGGCCGAGCGGTTGATCTGGCCCCAACTGACATAGATGGGTGCCTCGTAGCCGGGCACCAGGCGCTTGTACGAGTTGACCAGGGGCGCCAGGACGGCGCTCATCCCCCGGGCGTGGGCCAACTGCCCTGCCACGAAATGGCGGGCCAGGTCCGACAGGCCGTACTCGCCTCTGCCGTCGGCAAAGGCGTTCTCGCCGCTGTCGATCCACACCAGGCTCTGGTGCACGTGCATCCCCGAGCCGCTGATGCCGGCCACCGGCTTGGGCATGAACGTGGCGTGGAGCCCGTGCTGGCGGGCAATCTCTTTTAGCGTCACCTTGAACGTGCCCACGTTGTCGGCCGCGCGCAGGGCGTCGGTATAGCGAAAATCGATCTCGTGCTGGCCCGTGGCCACCTCGTGATGGGTGGCCTCCACCTGGATGCCAAAGGCGGCCAGCGCCCGCGCCATCTGCTTGCGCACCTCGACGCCCCGGTCGGTGGAAGAGTCAAAGTAGCCGCCCTGGTCGTGGGGCTGGGGGACGAGCCGGCCCTCCCCGTCGGGCCTGAACAGAAAGAACTCGGGCTCAGGGCCGGTGCAGTACCGCAGGCCCATGGCCGCTGCTTCGTCCAGGGCCCGCCGCAGGACGTAGCGCGGGTCGCCGGCAAAGGGCTGCCCGTCGGGCTGGTAGACGTCGCAAATCAGGCGGGCGGTTGGCCCCGCATCCCGGCCCCAGGGGATGACGGCGTACGTGTCCACTTCGGGCACCAGGTACATATCACTCTCGGCGATGCGGGCAAAGCCCTCCACCGAAGAGCCGTCGAACCACATCCCCCGCGCCAGCGCCACGTCCAGCTCTGCCACGGGGATGGTCACGCTCTTGACGATGCCCACGATGTCGGTAAATTGCAGGTTGACGAACTCGACGCCGTCCTCCGCGACGCGGCGCCGGATCTGTTCCCTCGTCGGCACAGACACCTCCCTTGTCCTGTCAAAACGCGGGAGCCTACGCCTGAACGTAGCTCCCGCGTGCATCTCCGAACGCTTATCGCTTGAAGTGTAACACAAGCTACGGGGCTTGTCAAACCCGGGCTTTTGAGACTGTCGCAATGTGTGGTATACTGGGTGAGAGCCAATACTGCCTCGCCAGGTCAAATGGGGCAAAGGGGAACGATATGTTTGTTCGGGTAGGTGCAGGGGAATGCGCGATCATCCTCGTGCTTTTGCTCATTCTCATCGTCGGCCTGTTCATCAGCATCCGGCTGAGAAAACCATAGCTGGGATACCACACTGGCGGTCATTCACTGACCCATAGTCAGCAGGCGATCCCAAAATTTGCGTACTGGCCCACCTATGGTATAATACGCTCGAGGAGGAGCGAAGGAGAGCTCCAGAGTGCGGGAAGGTGCCTTTCAGGCGCTTTTGGGTGACCAAAAAGCTACCGATTGAGGTAAAGGCCATGGAAAACCCGGCACACGAAGCCATACAGCCAGTCCTGGAACTCGGCGACAGCCGGGATCTGTCCAGTGATGGTCGTTGCCCAAGCCAGGCATTCGAGTCTGCTTGGGCGTTTTTTCTTTAGGGAGGTTCCATGAATCCCGATCTCACGTTGTCGACGGTGGCGGGGACGTTTGCCAGCCAGGTGAGCGCCCTGAGCGAGCAGAACGTGCAGCGCTGCTACTACTGCCAGCGGTGCACGGCGGGCTGTCCGGCGGCGTACGCCATGGACTACACGCCGGCCCAGATCCTGCGGCTGGTGCAGTTGGGGCAGAAGGAGGTCCTTCTGTCGTCGTCGGCCATCTGGCTGTGCATCGGCTGCGAGACGTGCGGCACGCGCTGTCCCAACGAGATCCACGCCGGGGCGGTCATCGACGTATTGCGGCACATGGCGGTGGAGGAAGGGGTGGCCGTCG
>DAOUHB010000127.1:0-33425 GCA_034428935.1 Anaerolineae bacterium
CCCCGGCGGCCACCAGTTGTTCGGCGTGGAACCTCGCCTCGCCCGTGCCCAGGCCCCGCAGGAAGCGGGCGATGTCGGCGGCGCTCAGGCCGTCGGGGTACCTGTCCGTGCCCTGCCAGCGCGTGACGGCCTTGACCACCTTGGCCTCGATCTCGGCCTGGGGCGAAACGTCCAGCTCGGTCACCTGCTCGTAGAGGCGGTGGGCATACAGCCGCCAGCGCTCGACGATCTCCTGGGCCCTGGCCCAGTGGCGCAGCTCGATGATCCCCTCGTTCTCCAGGCTGGCCATGAGGGCTGCCACCCGCAGGCCCTTCTCGTGCAGCCGGCCATAGTTGCCGTCCAGGTCCGTCAGCTCGCTCTCCCGGGCCAGCGCCAGCACGGCCATGTTGTAGCGCTGCACCGCGTCGCGGACGCCCTCGCCCAGCGTGCACTTTTGCGGGCTGGGGTGATCGGACGTCACGATCTTTTCCCCGGTGGAGGCCCCGTTTCCGTTCACCTGGTCCTTGATGTGCACCGTGGGCAGCCCCAGCCGCCGGTGCCAGTCCACCAGGGGGGTCATCAGCGCCGGGGGGTTGGGCCGCTGGCCCTCCGGGAACTGGGTCGCGAGCACCTCGTTCCAGGGCGGGGTGATGAAGGCAAAGCGCGCCAGGAAGCCGTCGCCCCAGAGCTGCGTCCCCCTCCTGGCCACCGGCCGCAGGTCGGCGGGCGTCAGGTTGGCGATGAGGGCCAGGTAGGGCAGCTTGACCACCTCGTCGCCCCGGGCGATGGTCGACCGGGCATAGTCCTCCGGGCAGTCGTCAAGGGCGCGCAGCAGCCCGCGAAAGTCGGCCATGACCCCGTCGGTGCGGGCCATGCTCGCCAGCCAGGAGCCAAACTCCTCGGCGTACCAGCCGCGCTGGCCGCAAAAGCCCAGGCGCATCGTGGCCGCCTGCCGTTCCTCCCCGTCCATGCCGGCCAGGTTGACCGGCAGCCCGCCGCCCGCCAGGGCGCGCACGAACGCCTGCGGCGTGGCCTCGTCCGCCGCCAGGAGATAGTTGAGGCCGCAGGCCCGCAGCAGCCCCCGGGCGATCTTGGTCGCGCTCGACTTGGCGTGCATGGTCGTCCGGCCGGCCAGGAGAAAATACAGGTTGGTGTAGCGGGGCTCGCCATAGTCGACGCACACCCGGCGCGCAGCCACGGTAGACAGCAGCCACAGGGCGCAGGCCTCGTGAAACCCGCAAAAGCTCCGGGGGCTCCAGGTGCGGCTGAAGGCGACATAGTCGTCCAGCCAGCGGCAAGCGTCGCGGCCCAGGTCCGGGGGCAGCCGGGCGTCCTCGGGCAGGGGCTGAAACCCGTGTTCGGCCTCCCTGCCCGGGAGCCCGCCCCCTTTCGGAGCCGGCGCCCGCCCGCCGCCGGGCACGGCTCGGGGCTGCTCCCGGCCGGCGTCCAGGCCGCTCCTCAGGGTGGCCCGCGCCTCCCGCTCCTCCAGCCCGGCGGCCAGGGCCGCGGCCAGGAGCCGGCGCTCCACCTCCCCCCGGTCCAGGAGCCCCGCGCCCACGAGCTGGCCCAGGGCAAAGGCAGCGGCGTTGAGCGTGTCGTTGCGGGTGCCGGCGGGGGCCGCCGCCATCCGGGCCACCTCGGCGTCGAGGGCGGCGAGGGCGTAGGCCGCGGTCCGGCGCGGGGCGTCGCCCGCCAGGAGCGCGGCCAGCGCCCGGGGCAGCGGGATGGGGTCGCGGTCCCGGGGCGAGATCTCCCAGGTGTAGGTCGTGCCATCGGCCAGGATCGAGGGCGGCAGCACGACGTACCCCCCCACGCCCCGGGTGTCGATGCCGGGGCCCAGCCGCCCGGCCGTGTTGCCCGGGGCGGGATCGGGGGCGGCAAAGAACAGGTGCCGGCCGCCGCTGGGCGTCCTGCTCGTGGGCGTCGCCGGCCCCGCGCCGCCGTCCAGGCCCAGCCGGGCCGCCAGGCCGGCCCAGCTCGCCACGCCGTCGTCCCCACCCTTGACGTCCAGGTCGACGACGAACAGGCCCGAGGGCCCGCACGCCAGGCCGACGTTGGCCCCTGGCCAGCGACTCCACCAGTCCCGGATCGTCCCCTCGCCGGCCGTGGCCTTGTGCGGCCAGTCCCGCAGGAGGGGGCGCTTGTCGCCCGGCCGGAGGGGATGGACGGCCCACCCCAGGCGGGCATAGGCCAGGGCGGCGGCGAGGAGTATGTTCTGTCCGCTCATGGGGCTGCGCGCCCGGCGGCATGGCAGTTGTCTACGACGTGCACCGATGGTTCGAACATGCGAATCCTTTCCCCTCTATTACAGCACGTCTTTGGCCCTCTGTCTAGGACGAAATTGGCGAATTTTTGGCATTCGTCTTTTCCAGCCGGTGCCGGGGAACAGTATAGCACAAATGTTCGGATTTGTCGAGCCCCCAGTTTTGGTGTGGGGGAAAATTTAATGTTGGGCCGCCCACCACGTGCCTGCCGGGGTGGATGCGCGCGCCTGCGAGCATTGGCAGGGAGAACTCGCTCGTAGTAACGACTTATGTTCTTTCAATTATCAACAAGGTAATAGGCCACGGCTCTATTACCGAATCATATTTTGAAAGTTCATAAGCCGTTACTACGAACCGTCTCCGGCAACCTGCCAGAGCGCTTGTCCTGCCATACTGAATTACGGGGAGCAGAGAATCCGAGGCGTCGAGTGCCCGGAGACGAGAGCCCCGGAGTCCAGAGGATCAGACTCCAGAGGGAACGGGGGCCACCACCAGCCGAAAACCGAGGTAGACGATACGACCGCCCGGCGCGTGCCAGCCGCGGCAGGCGCAGCGGACCATCCTTTGATCGTAGTCGAACGCCCCGCCACGAATCACCCGGCGGCCGCGATCTTGAAGTTTCTCCCGCCCATCCTTCGGGTCGTAAGGATAGCGCCTGTAAAGCGATTGGCACCATTCCCAGACATTGCCCGCCACGTCAACACAGCCGTAGGGGCTGTCGCCTGCCAGGCTGTAGGCGCCCACCGGCGTCGTGTCCCTCTTGCCCCCCTCGAGCGAGTTGCACTGGCCCGCATCCCACCCATTGCCCCAGGGGTAGATGCGCCCGTCCGTGCCCCGCGCCGCCTTCTCCCACTGGGCCTCCGTGGGCAGCGCCACCGGCAGGCCACTGCGCTCCGCCAGCCAGTCGCAATAGGCCCGGGCATCGCCCCACGAGACATAGACCACCGGGTGATCGTCCCGGCCTTTCACGTCGGGGGCAACGGCCGGCTTGTGCCCGCTGTCGTCCACAAAAGCCTTGAAGCGTGCGACCGTCACCGGGTAGCGCCCGATCCAGTAGCCGGGCAGTGCGACCGTGTGCTGCGGCAGCTCGTCGTCGAATGCCTCCGGGTCCCGGGCCGTGTCGCTGCCCATCAGGAACGGTCCCGGCGGCACCCAAACCATCAACTGGCCCAGAATCCCTTCCCACACCTCGGGTGGGATCTCTTCCCAGAGCGGATCATTGCCCCGCGCAGCCAAACAGCGCAGTGCCGCCCGCCAAAGACGCTCGTCGGTGCCCTGCAGCGCTTTCCTCACCAGGTCTCGCGCGACCTCGCCCTTTCTGGTAAGCGCCTCCACGGCCAGCCCGGCCACCTCGGCATCGGCGTCGGCGGCGGCCTCGAACAACGGCTCCGCCGCCCGGTCGCTGCCGGCACGGGCCAGGGCCTGCACCGCCCGGCGGCGATCGGCCGTGCGCCGCGAGCGCAACAGCCTGATGGAGCGATCTTCCACCCACAGGCGGGTCTCGTTGCCCACGGCGCGGCCCTCTTTGACACACGACAATGCCAGACAGGGGTTGGCGCGGCCCACGGCCCGCGCCAGCCAGTCCGGATCGTCGATGAGGCCCGCCAACTGGACCAGGGTCTCGGCCCACCAGTCCTCGGCCGCCAGCGCCGCCAGTCCCTGGGGCTTCCCGGTGAGCAGTCGCCGGATGGTCCGGCGGAGCCATCCCCATGCACCCGCGGCCCATTCCCGTTCCACCTGCTCGCGCAGGGCCAGCGCCGCAAAGTGCTCCTGGACCGTGTGGTGGGGGGCAAACCGCACCGCCTCCTCGCCGGCCAGCAGGCCGTGGCGCGCACAGGCATCCACCACCGCCCCGGCCTCCTCCCCCAACTGCGGGGCCAGGGCCCGCACCGCCTCGTCGCGCGGGCAGGCGAGCCGCCGGCCATCCTGGCCCAGGTGCCAGGCCAGGTCGGACAGGGCCTGCCGCTTGATAAGCTCCGGAATATTGGCGTCTCGGCGGCGCTCGGTGTCGCGGCGCAGCATGCGGGAAATAAAATGAGCGTACATCTCGCCCCGGTTGCCGGGCAGCGATTCCCCTGCCTTGCCTGCTTCCTTGATCAGCCACAGCATTAGCGGCAGGCGCGCCATCTCCTGCAGGCGCGGGTCCATGCCGGCGTAGAGAGCATCGCCTGCCACCGGACCCAGGTGGGCGACGAGATAGCGCCTCGCCTGCTTCTCGCCAATCGGCTCGACAACCACCGCCTGGCCCACCTCGTCGCGCACCTGGCGCCACAATTCGTCCTGGATGCGACTCGTTACGATCACCGGATGCGGCCTGCAGGTTGTCATCCAACGCACCAGCTCGTCTCGCAGCCCCGTGCGGCACTCAGCAGGCACTTGGTCGAGTCCGTCGAACAGAAAGAAGAACCGTGCCTGGCCCTCGTGAAGCAAGGCGGCCAATGCACGGTCGTCAGCCACTCGCAGGTGGCCCGTTTCCTGGAGCAAAGAGCGCACCCAGTCAGCCAGCGGTTTGCCGTCGTAATGAGCCAGTCGCACCAGCACCGGCACGACCGGCTCTTTCCCGGCGCACAGTTCCCGGGCCAGGCGCTCCACGGCCATCGTCTTGCCGGAGCCGGGCTCGCCCAGCACGAGCAGACGGCCCGCAGCGTGGAGCGTGTCCAGCAGGTTCTGCGAGGATCCTCGTTGCCCGGCCTGGTAGGGGGAAGCCTCGATGGGCAGCGTGGCACGCTCCTCCTGGATGTAGACCGACATCCCGCCCCAGCGGCGGCAGGCGTCGTCCTCCAGCCGCTTGCGCAGGGCCGCGCGGTGGGCCTGTACGCGTTCCAGCGTGGGCAGGGCAGGCGCGACCGGCGTGTGCGCGCCTGGACGGATAAAGAACCTTTGCACGACGTCCGGGTGGCGCTGTACCTTCTCGTCCAGCTCGGTGCCCGCCCAGAAGTCACACGCCAATCCCTCTTGGTCACAGCGATCCAGCGCCGCCCACCGGGTACGGGCACTGACGTCACAGGTCACCAGGAAAATGAGCCCCACGGGCCGTTCAGCTTCCGGCAGAGAGGCCACCTTCTGGACTTCCTGCAGCGCATCGCGGGGGCCAAAGGTGGTGACCTTCTTGCATTGGAAGGCCCACCGTTGACCCTCGCGCCAGGCGGTGAAATCTCGCACCTGCTCGCTGCCGCTGGCTCCCAGGTGCTGGGCGCGCTCGTAGCCCTCGGCCAGGACCAACCGCAGGCAGAGGCGCTCAAACTGGTCTGGCGACAGCTTGTCGAACGGCAAGGTCGTGCCGGTGATGGCGGGCTTGGTTTCGGCCAATGCGCTGCCCTCGTGTTCTCCTCGTGCTCCCGTCGCACGTCGTAGTTCTGCAGCGGAGCGAGACGCCAGGCCCTGGGACCCGGGCCGGGGTCGAGCCTCGGGCTGGGCAGAGCCCCGAGGCATTCTCATTTCTCTCGTTCGAGATTATATCACCCTTCTGGGTGGACTGCAAACTGGGGGTGCTGGACCTTTCCGCCGGAACCTGAAGGCGGGACAGCGGCCCGCGACCTCCCAGGACGCGCCTGCTTCAACGTGTGGCACCTGGAATGCGCTGGAGAGGATGGACCTCGGGACGTTCCAGGCTATCGCGGCGCGGGATGCGAAAGATCTGTACCGCTCGCTGTTGGATGCCTTAGGATGATCTGGCGTCTCACTTAAGAATAACCCATGACATCCAGGAATATTGAAGAAATGACAAACCACAGTGCCGCCACTGACGTGAGCGAGAAGCCATACCACAGTAACATATAGCCCAATTCTGTGCCTTCCTGCAAGTCTGAATAGCGATCTGACTTATCACCTTTTGAGTGTTTGGGGAGTTGAGTCGGCAGAAATCGGTAGAAGACTAACCACCGGAAGATGTGTGGCTTTTTGCTGTTTTTGAAGTATGAGGAAGTAAGGTATCGGTCTACTGTCCGAGGGATCTTGGTGACTATATACTGCCAAAAGAGGATGAACGAGGCCGTGCTTGTCATAGCGAACGCGAGCAAAGCAGGCAATCTCAAGACCCAAGGCAACATTGACGCCGCGGTAAAGCCCGAAAGCGCAGCAAGGGCAATGGCAACTTCAATGATAGCTGGGTCTACGGCGGGGTTGCTGATTTTGTACAAATAGGTCTCTACCTCGCCACGGGACGCCATACCCACAACTTCGCCGCCGACCAGCTTAGCGAAATGCTTGCCTCGTACTTGGCGAAGGGTATACTCTGCAGGATGACCTCCTAGATCTAGAATTTTCTCATCCATACCGTTCTCTTACACCTCTAGTGGCCGCCTTTGTCTGTTGGAAAGTAGATGCCTGCTTCCCATTACAACTGCCCCGCATCCTCGTGGATACACTAGGCTTTCCTCGCGGGTGCAGTCCTTGTACTTTTGGTCACTCCGTTAGGTTGGTCCGCCGCTTGCACTTCACATCCCCTCTGCACACCGGCCCGCAACGACGCCCGCTCACCGGGCTGTCAGAATGGATGCAATCATCGCCAGATCGACACGCACACCATTCACAGTAGGCGGAGATCTTCGCCTTTCACGTCCCGGGCTCTAGCGACGCAGCCATCTGGCTTATCAAACCTGAACAAGAAGGAGCAGCTGGATACCTGCTCAAAGACCTAAGGCCAGACCAGGCGAGCAGGTGACAACCGTCGCCTGCTCTTCCTCGCCATACTACAGCAGTGGCTTCTGTACTCCCGGCTGCTTCTGTGCTTTTTCGGCTTGCTTGAACGTGCCGTGCTCGGCCGGCATCCTCACGGTTGACCCGACCAGCAGATCGACTATCCTAGCCTCTGATTCCTGGCCGCTTTCGTCCTTGAACAGGACGTTGTACGACCGGTTAGAGTTGAACGACGGATCGAGGTATACGAGATCGACGCTTCCGCCGTCGATGTACTCCCGCAGCAGGGGCAGATTGTCACCGTAAAGGAGGGTATTCCGTGTGATTAGCGCCATGACTACCTACCTTTTGAAGGCCACTTATGATCGAGACTTTCTCCACTCCACCGCGTGGCTCCTGCTGTAAACCACACCCTGACGTTGCCGCTGAGGACGTAACCTGGAATACCAAAATTGTACCACGGTTTGCCTATTCCTGCAAAACCCGTGACCTGACCCCATGCGGCGGCGAGTTGTCAACGAATAGACAACGAATAAACGAATTCTGGCGTTCCCTCATTCGTTTATTCGTTTCTCGATTCGTTGGCCGCATCGTCCCCAGTCCCCGATCCCCACCATCGACAACCCATTGGTGCGCCCGGCGTGACCCTTGGGGTTACTGCCAAGTCGGCCAACGCCCCAGCGAGCTCGCCGGGGATCGGCAGATCGCCGCGCGGCCAGCAGGGCAAGTGGCGGCAGGATCTGGCGATCCTGGCGGAGCCGGGGGGAAGGCAGGGGAGCAAGCGGACTCTACTCTTCTACCGCTCCGCGGGGATCGGCAGATCGCCGCGCCCGGCAGGGCAAGTGGCGGCAGGATCTGCGATCCTGCCGGAGCAGGGGGGAAGGCAGGGGAGCAAGCGGACTCTACTCTTCTACCGCTCCGCGGGGATCGGCCGATGCCGGCGGCCGGCAGAGGCCGAGCTCCGGCAGGATCTGGCGACCCTGCCGGAGCAGACGGCCCCACGACCATTCATAAACAACACAACACCCATAACATTCCGCGGCTTACAGCCGCACCCACCGCCCGCTTTCCACGTCGAGGACGTAAAAGTCGCGCTCCAGCGCGCCCGACCGGGGGCCGCGCAGGCGATCCAGCAGCCAGCGCTTGTCCCTGCCGGGGAGCTGCCGGACCCCCCGCTCGAATCGAATTGCGAGATCGTGCTTACGACGCCCCGGCCGTCTCTTCATCCGCCTCCTCGTCGTCCTCGGCCTCCTCGCCGATCACCCGCGCCTGTGACCTGGCACTCAGATCGTTGAGCCGGTTCATCATCTCCACCTGGGCCACGGCCTCCGCCTTCCACTCCGCGGGCAGCCGCTCGAACTCGCGCACCAGCTTTCTCACCATGGCGTCGGCCTCGCGCCCCGCCACCTCGGTCTCTGCCAGCTCCTCGCCGGCCGCCATGCGCACCACGTCCAGCCTGGGCGTGTCGAAAAAGTCCGCCAGGCGGAACAGCGTCACCAGCTTCGGGATGTGGCCTTCGTGCAAGATGCTACTCAACGTCCCCGCACCCACCCTGGTGAGCAGCGCCGTCCGCAGCAACGAAAGGGACCGGCGCTCCATTTGTGTCTCCAACCACGTAGCCAGATCGCTCATTCTCACGCTCCTCGCCGTGCCTCGCCGGGCACGCAGAACAAAATTTCGGGATGTACCAACATTGTACCCAACAATTGGCACCCTGTCAAGAATGGCTAACCCCTTTTTGCGAATGTTAAATTTTCTGAAGACGGCTCTTTGGGGGCTTCCCAAAATAGAAAATTTGTGCTATACTTCTTTCCAGGGCTCGGCCGTTACCAGGAGCACTCCCAACAGGAGGCTAACATGCAGCAGCGGAAGGAATCGTCGCACGACGCGCCGGCGGCCAGGGAGGGGACGGAGGACCTCGTCGCCCGCCTGACGCCCGCGCAACAGCTCGAGTTCTACCGGGTGACGGCCAGCCTGGCCATAGCCTGCTCGGAGGCCATCCGGCAGGTCCTGGAAGCGATGGCCGGGCCTGCGCCGCAAGAATAGCAGATAGGAGGCGAACGATGCACGTCATTCACAGGTCGATGGTCGAACAGTTCCTCGCCGACGACGGCTCCCTGGTGCGCGAGCTGGCGGCGCCGGGCAACGCCCCCCTGGCCGCCCACAGCCTGGCCGAGATCCGTCACCCGGCGGGCACGGCCAGCCGCGAGCACTACCACCGCGTGGCCGAGGAGGTCTATTACGTCCTGGAGGGCGCGGGAGAGATGCGCGTCGACGGCCAGGCACGGGCCATCGGCCCGGGCGACGTGATCGTCATCAGCCCCGGCCAGCGCCACAAGGTGGCCCAACTGGGCCGGCAAGACCTTGTGCTGCTGGTCACCTGCGTGCCGGCCTACTCGCCGGAGGAGGTCGTGTTCCTGGAATAGGCTAGCCCGTCGGCACGGCGGGCTCGGACGACGGCTCCTCCTTGTCCGACGAGCCAAAGACCTGCTTCATGACGCGGTCCACCAGCTCGAGGAGGCGGTTCTCCTTGAAGCCCGCGGCCCAGGCCACCAGGTAGACCACGCCGGGGGCAATGGCCGGTATGGTCTCCACCTCGCCGGTTGCCTGGCTGGCGGGCACGATGCCCAGGGCGCGCACCACGAGGGCCAGGATCATGTACACCGTGGCGCCGACGATGAGCCCCAGGAACGGCTTGCCGACGTACGAGATGACATACTGGCTGTCAAAGTCGCGCATGCCGATGTGCTTGAAGAGGCTGTAGAGGACGGCGACGGCCCCGCCGATGCCGCCCCACAGCATGGCCGACAGGAAGACGTCCAGCTCCACCAGGCTCTGCGCCTGGCTGGCGGGCTGGAACAGCCCCTGGAACCAGTCCATGCCGGCCATGATGAGCAGCGCCAAAAAGATGACGCCCCAGAACAGGCCCCAGCCCAGGAGGGGCCACTGCACCTTCTTGGCCGCGGACTCGCTCTCGGAGGCGCGCTTGAGCCGCACCCGCACCTGCTCGATATAGTACTCGGCCTGGGCGATGCGCTCCGCGTCGCGGCGAATGAGGATGTCGCGGGCCTTGAGGAGCTGGTTAAAGGCGTCGGTGGCGATGGACTCGTTCTCCCCCACCTTGCGCCGCACCTCCTCGTAGGTGGCGTCGATATCGGTCGACAGCTCCCGGATGCGCCGGTCGCCCCACCACTTGAGGATGGCCTGGCGCTCCTCCTCCGTGACATTCAGCACGGGCAGCTCCAGGGGCTTGACCGGGGTCGCCGGCTCCTGGATGTCGCGGGCCAGCGTCTGGTCCTGGAACAGCTCCAGGGACGGCCGCGGGGGCCTGGGTGGCAAGACGCCGGCCGATACGTCGTCGACTTCCGGTGGCGGTGGCTCGTACAGGGCAGCTTCCTCGGCTAGGTCTCGTTCTACCATCGTTTCCTCCATGGTTGGTGCCGGCGCTTCGGCCACGGGCTCGGGCGGTTCCTCCGCGGCAAAGGCTTCCTCGGTCATGGCTGCCTCTATCTCCGGGTCGGAAAGCACGTCTTTATCCCGGGCAAGGCTGACCGCCTGCGCGCCGCGGGGCTGCGGCGCGCCGTCGCGGGCCTCCTCGAACAGGGCCCGCTCCACCGCGTCGTCCAACTCGCCCGGGGCAAGGCCGGGCGCTTCAATGGGGGAAGCCATCCCGGCCGACTCGGCCTCCGGGTCGCCGGGCAGGCGCGGCTCGATGTCCACAGCGGGCGGCTCTCCGAACAGGATCTCGGCCCCCCGGCCACGGATGCTTACTCGTCGCTTGGCCATGGTCAGACCCTCCGTCACGATGCGTGGCCCACAAAAACGAACGCTTCCTGGTGCGGCGTCGTTGTACGAGTGAAACCAGGTGTTCGCACGTCTGACGTCCTTCGACGAACGGTCGAGATCTCGGGTACAAGTGCGCCGCATTCGACTGGGCAATCCCGGCAAACGAACAGACACCGTTATTATACCACAAATGGCAGTAGATGCAATGGGCGGGCATAAATTGTAAAAATCTGCCCCAGATTTGCAGGCAGAGCAAAAAGGGGGTATAATCACTTGTTGTGATTTTCGCTGTACCAGATGAGGAGGTGAGTTAAAATGCCAAAGCGAACGTGGCAGCCCAAGGTGCGACGTCGAAGTCGCGTCCACGGCTTCCGAGCGAGAATGAAAACCAAGGGAGGGCGCAGCGTCCTCAAGGCAAGACGGCTGAAAGGCCGCCATCGGCTGACTGTGTAACCCGATGCACGCCTGGCTCTTGGCCTGACCGATCACGTCCGACCCAGCGAATCAGAAATAGCCAGATCTCTCTGTCCTGGTCCGTGAGGCCGTGAGCCAAGCGACGTCATGCGTAAGAAACATCGCCTGCGTGCGACCGCCGAGATCGAGCGCCTCCGGCGTGAGGGCCGTAGCCTGGCCCACCCTCTGTTGGTGCTGTTGATGCTGCCGAACGACAGAGAAGTCAGCCGCTTTGGCTTTTCCGTAGGCCGCAGGATAGGCAAAGCGGCCAGGCGAAACCGGGTCAAGCGGCGGATGAGAGAATCGGTCAGACAGCGGCTGGCGAGGCAGGAGGTCGCCTCGGGTTGGGATATCCTCTTGATCGCACGCCGTCCAATCGTGGATGCGTCGTACCAGCAGGTCGATGAGGCCATCGGCCTGTTATTGCGTCGGGCAAAGGTAACGAATGGGGAGTTGTTGTGAAGCAGTTGTTGATGGGCGGGATTCGCCTGTATCAGATGACCATTTCCAGGATCATGCCTCCCTCTTGTCGATTCACCCCGTCCTGTTCCGAGTATGGCTTCGAAGCCATCCGCAAGTACGGGGCCATCAAGGGGAGTTGGATGGCGATCAAGCGGGTTTCGCGCTGCCATCCGTGGAACCCTGGTGGTTACGATCCTGTGCCCTGAGGGGCCAGGTGCGGTATTGCAAGGAGGCCATACTTTGACCAAGTGGAGATCGCGTTTGCTGCCCGTGCTGGGCCTGCTCCTGGTAGGCATCCTGCTGGCCGGCTGCGGTGCTACGCCCGTGGCCGAGAACTGGCCGGGTCTCACGCTGGAAGGCAACACGCTGTACGTCATCAGCGGCCTGCCCCAGAGGGTGTACCTGCTCGACGCCGAGACGGGCATGCCGAGGGCGAACTTTTTGCCCCAGGGCATGGAGAACGGCATCTTTTACTGGAGCCCGGTGACGGCGGCCGAGGGCACGGCGTTTGTCGGCTTTGCCGACACCACCAGCCGCGTGGCCGGCCTGTACGCCTTTGACCCCGAGACGGGCCAGGAGCTGTGGCACGTGCCGGCCGACGACCTGATCCTGCCGGCGCCCGCCTATGCCAACGGCATCGTCTATTTCGGCGATTCGAGCGGCCGCGTCTATGCCGTCGACGTGGAGACCAGGAGCCTGAAGCCGGGCTGGAATTTCGAGGCCGAGGAGGCCATCTGGGCCTCTCCCGTCATCGACGACCAGCGCGTGTACGTCGCCTCCATGGACCACCATGTCTATGCCCTCGACGCCGAGACGGGAGAACTGATCTGGAACACCGAGGTGAGCGGTGCCATGGCCGCCCCTCCCACCCTGGACGCCGGCACCGGCATCCTCTACGTGGGCGCCTTTGACGGGCGGGCCCACGCGCTGCGGGCCGACACGGGCGAGATCCTGGATGGCTTTGAATTCCGCGCCGACAACTGGATCTGGTCGGAGGTGCTCGTCGCCGAGGACCGGCTGTACGTCACCTCGCTGGATGGGCGGCTGTATGCGCTGGACCCGCAGACCGGCGATGTGCTCGCCCCCTACCCCTTTGACGTCAGCACCATCGCGGGCGCCGAGTCGGCCATTCGTACCTCGCCCGTGCTGGCCGGGGAGAATGTCATCGTTGGCACCGAGGCGGGCCGCGTGGTGGCCGTGAGCAACGGGCAGCAGCGGTGGACGTGGCCGAGCGGCCTGCCCGAGTCACCGGTTTACACGACGCCCGTGGTCGGCGAGGGCCGGGTGTACGTGGTCCTGATGAACGGCAACGTGCAGGCGCTGGATGCCGAAACCGGGGCGCCGGGCTGGGCCTTTGTGCCTCCCCAGGCCAACTGATAGAGGCGACGAGTCGCCCGCGACACGGCGTCGCGGGTAGTAGGAGGAACCATTGGGTATTACCGACATTTGGACCGTGCTGATCCTGCGGCCCATGCTCAACGCGCTGTTGTGGCTCTACAGCGCCCTGGGTGGGCAGTTCTGGCTGGCCATCATCATCTTTACGGTCGTCATTCGGGTCATCATGACCCCCCTGATGCTGCCCCAGCAGCGCTCGGCCAAGAGGATGCAAGAGGTTCAGCCCCGGCTGCAGGAGCTGCAAAAGAAGTATGCCAAGGACCGGGAAAAGCTCGCCCAGGAGCAGATGAAGCTCTACAAAGAAATGGGCGTGAATCCCATGGGCGGCTGTCTGCCCATGCTGGTTCAGTTTCCCATCTGGATCGGCCTCTACCAGTCCATCATCCAGGCGCTGGGCCACCAACCGCTGCAACTCTTGAGCCTGTCCCAGAACATCTACCCGTTCCTGCAAAACATCTGGGCAGCCGTGCCCCTCAACCGCTTTTTCCTGGGCATGGACCTGAGCCTCACGCCACAACAGTTGGGCGGGCTGACCTATGCCCTGCCCGTCTTTGTGGCCTTTACCTCCTGGCTGCAGACGAAAATGGTCACGCCGGCCGGTACCGCCGACGGCGGGCAGGCAGCCTCCTCCATGCAGAGCATGACGATGATGATGCCCCTCATGTTCGGCTTTTTCAGCCTGAGCTTTTCGACGGGGCTGTCCTTCTACTTTATCGTCTCCAACATCATCGGCATCGTTACCCAGGGCTTTATCTCCGGCTGGGAGGGGTTGCTCTTCTGGAAAAACATGAACCTGTCCAGGCTCCTGGGCGGCGGCGGCCAGCCCCGGCCAGCCACCAACACCGGCCAGCAGACAGGCTCGTCCCAGGTGCAGGCCAAGCCCGCCGGCAATGAGAAGGGAATGCAAAGTGGAAGCAAAAAGCGAAAGAAGCGTCGTCGTAAGCGGTAAAACGGTCGAAGACGCCATCAACAACGGCCTGGCCATGCTCGGCGTCCGCCGCGACCAGGTAGACGTGGAGATCATCACCGAGGGCAGCCGCGGCGTCCTGGGCTTTGGCGCCGAGCACGCCCGCGTGCGGCTGGCCGTCAAGGTCCCTGCGGCTCCTCCCGTTGCCGAGACGCCTCCCTCCCCGCCGCCAAAGCGCGAAGGCCCCCGGTTCCGGGAGCGCAGGCCCGCCCGCGAGCCCCGGCACGCGGAGGAGGTCAGGCAAGTAGAAGAGGTCAGCGTCGCCGAAGAACCGCGGCCCGCGGCCGACGTGCGCGAGACCCGAATCGAGCCGGGCGAAGGGACGCCCGAAGCCGTTGGACAGGAGGTCCTCGACGAGCTTTTGCGCCTCATGGGCGTGCGCGCCTCGGTGGACACCTACCTGGGCGAGGACCTGGCGGACGAGGGCCAGCCGGCGCCCATCGTGCTGAACATCACCGGCGAAGACCTGGGGATTCTCATCGGGCGCCGCGGTGAAACCCTCCGCGCTCTGCAATACCTGGTCCGTCTCATGGTCAGCCACCGCGTCAAGCATTGGACCAACCTGGTGGTGGACGTCGAAAGCTACCTGGCCCGCCGCCGGAACGCGCTGGAAAGCCTGGCCAACCGCGTGGCCGACCAGGCCATTCGCTCCGGGCGGACGCAGGCCCTGGAGCCCATGCCGCCCTACGAGCGGCGCCTGGTGCACATTGCCCTGCGCAAGCATCCCCGCGTCACCACCCAGAGTGTCGGCGAGGGAGAGCGGCGCAAGGTCACCATCGTTCCGAAGAAATAGCGTCGCCGGGGGCCGGCTCACAAGACGACCCAACCCCGCTCCTTCCAGGGGCGGGGTTGTTGCTAGGGGGCCCGTCGGAGAAGAGAACGACTCTCGCTCGTAGTAACCACTTCAGTCGTTGCGGACGGCTAAAGCCGTTACTGCGAACCCTCTCCGTCAACTTGAGAGCCCGGTTGCCAGTTGCAGGCCCCCTTTGGCCCTTTGTAACGTTTGTGGTACAATGAGTTCGCGCTACCAGACGGTGGGCAACGCTGGGAGAGGGGGCATCATTTGAAGCGAAGCCGGATTGTTCTGCTCCTGTGGCTGATCGTGGGCATCAGCGCCTTTGGCGCGGGCCGGGAGCTGCTTTACAATCTGTGGTACCTTCTGACCGCGTTGCTGATCCTTGCCTTCCTCTGGGCCCAGGTCAGCATCCGCTGGGTTGTTGTGGAGCGGCAGACGCGCACCACGCGCTCCCAGGTGGGCAAGATGGCCGAGGAGCGCATCCTGGTGCGCAACCAGGGCGTGCTGCCCAAGCTATGGCTCGAGGTGCGAGATCACTCCACGCTGCCCAACCACCGGGTCAGCCGTGTCATCAGCCCCCTGGGCGCGCGGCGCCTGCAGGCCTGGACCGTCCAGACCCGCTGCCTGCAGCGCGGCAGGTTCCGCCTGGGGCCCATGACCCTCAGTGGCGGCGACCCCTTCGGCCTCTTTCACGTCAGCCAGGATCTGGACCTTCCGCCGACGTCGACCCTCATCGTTTACCCCCAGACCTTTGACCTGCCCGAGTTTGCGCCGCTGGTGGGCATCATGCCCGGCGGCGATACCATGCGCCGCCGCACCCCCTACGTGACGACCAACGTCTCCGGCGTCCGCGACTATGCGCCCGGCGACAGCTTTAACCGCATCCACTGGCCCTCCTCGGCGCGCACCGGCCGGCTCATCTCCAAGGAGTTCGAGCTGGACCCCACGGCCGACGTCTGGCTGTTCCTCGACCTGGAGCACGTGGCCCAGTCGGACCTGCCCTGGGCGGGGAAGGTTCCCTGGTCCGAGCCCCGCCTGCCCTGGGAGGCGAGCACCGAGCCGATGCTGGCGCCCTCTACCGTGGAGTATGGCATCGCCACCGCGGCCTCCCTGGCCAAGCACTTTATCGAGCGCGATCGGGGCGTGGGCTTTATCGCCTACAGCCACCAGCGCCAGGTGATCCCGGCCGACCGTGGCGAGCGCCAGTTGAGCAAGATCCTGGAGACCCTGGCCGTCATCCAGGCCGAAGGCCGCATCCCCATCTCCGAGATCCTGGCCGCCGAGGGGGCCCACCTGGGCCGCAACACCACCGCCGTCGTCATCACCTCCACCGACCAGCCCTACTGGATCGCGGCGGCCCGCGACATGCGCCAGCGCGGCCTGAACATGGTTGCCGTGTTGATGGAGTGCCACAGCTTTGGCAATCCGCGGAGCAACGAGGAATTGGCCGTCGATCTGTCCATCAGCGGGGTGCTCACCTACCTTGTGCGAGAGGGCGACAACCTGGCCGAGGCCCTGGCCCGGCCCTATGCCCACGCAGTCAAACCACCCGGCGGCCGCGAAACGGCGCCGGAGAGATAGGAGCCGGCCGGAGCCTGGTTGGGGCGTTGCCACGACGGTTGGCGCGGACGCCCCGCCGGCCGGCTGAGGGCTTATGATTGGCCTGGACGACACCATCGCCGCCATCGCCACTCCGGTGGGAGAGGGCGGCATCGGCATTGTGCGCCTGTCGGGGCCCGATGCCGCGAACATCCTGGAACGCCTGTTTGTGCCGGCGTCACCCCTGCCTGCAGGCCGGCCGCAGCCACGAGCCCTGCACTACGGGCACATCGTGGACCCGGCCACGGGGCAGGTGGTGGACGAGGTGCTGGCGGCCCACATGCCGGCCCCGGCCACCTACACGCGCCAGGACGTGGTCGAGATCGACGGGCACGGCGGCATCGTCGCCCTGCGCCGTATATTGGGCCTTTGCCTGCGCCACGGAGCGCGCCTGGCCGAGGCGGGCGAGTTCACCGCCCGGGCATTTCTCAACGGCCGCCTGGACCTTGCCCAGGCGGAGGCAGTCCTGGACGTGGTGCGCTCCCGGACCGAGGTCTCGCTGCAGGCGGCGGTCGGCCAGTTGGCCGGGCGCCTCTCGGACCAACTGCGGCCCCTGCGGGCCCGACTGGTGGACGCCCTGGCCTACACCGAGGCCACCCTGGACTTTGCCGAGGACGAGATCCCGCCCCAGGACATCGGCCAGGCCCTGGAAGAGGCTGCCGCCGGCCTGGAGCGGCTGCTGGCCGAGGCCGAGCGTGGCATCGTCTACCGCCAGGGGGTGCGCGTCGCCATCGTCGGCCGGCCCAACGTCGGCAAGTCGAGCCTCCTGAACAGGCTCCTGCGCACCAACCGGGCCATCGTCACCGACATCCCGGGCACGACGCGCGACACGCTGGAAGAGACGTTGAACCTGCGGGGCATACCCGTGGTCCTGGTGGATACGGCGGGCATCCAGGCCGAGCCGGACGATCTCGTCGAGAGGCTGGGGGTCGAGCGCAGCCGCGCCGCCCTGGCCCAGGCCGACCTGGCCCTGCTGGTGGTCGATACCAGCCAGCCCCTGACCGACGCCGACCGGGCCATCGCCGGCCTGGTGCGGGGCAGGCAGGCCATCGTCGTTCTGAACAAGGTCGATCTCCCGGCCTATGCCGGGCCGGCCCTCGCCGGGATCGGCGGTGACGCCTCGTTGCCGGCCGTGCGCGTCTCGGCCCTGTCGGGCCAGGGGCTCGACGCATTGGAGGAGGCACTGGTCGAGACGGTCCTCTCGGGAGGGGTTACGGCCTCCGAGCCGCCCATGGTCACCAACCCGCGCCACAAGGAGGCCCTGGAGCGAGCGCTGGACCACGTCCGCGCGGCCGGCGCGGCCCACGACCGCGGCGAGCTGCCCGAGTTGCTGGCCATCGACCTGTCGGCCGCGGTGCAGGCCCTGGGCGAGATCACGGGCCAGGCCGCCGGCGAGGACCTCATCGAGGCCATATTTTCCAATTTTTGTGTTGGAAAGTGAGGAACGGACTATGATGTGCGGCAAAAGATCTGGGCGAAAGACCTGGTGGCAGCCCCTGCTGCTGGTCCTGGTGGCAAGCATCCTTGGTGGCTGCGGCACCCCGCCCGTTAGCGGCGTCACGGCCGTGGCGACGAGCCCGACGGCAACCGCGACGCCTACCCGGACAGCGACGTTGACTGCGCTGCCCACCGTCAAGGCGGCCGGGACATGGACGCCGTCGCCCACGCCGACGCGGACGCCCTCCATCACTCCCACGCGATCCCCGCGCTACACGGCCACGGCCAGCCTCACACCCACCGCCTCGGCCACGGCCACGGCCAGCCGCACGCCCGGGCCGCCGCTGCCGACCATTACGCCGACCCTGACCATCACTCCCTCGGCGACCATCACCCCCACTCCTACGCCGACGCTGACGCCGACGCCCATGTACAGCCCGACGCCCATGCCTACCGTGGCTGTCACCGACAATATCCTGCACGTGCTCCTCATTGGCCTGGACTCGACCCAGAACCTGAACGGGCAGAACAGCGACGTGATCATTGTCGGGATACTGAACAAGGACACCAAGCAAGTGTCGCTGCTCTCCCTCCCGCGCGACCTGTGGGTCTATATCCCGACCTATGGCTGGAACCGGATCAACACTGCCCACAAATACGGCTATCGCACCGGCTACCCGGGCGGCGGCGCCGCCCTGCTGGCCGACACCATCACCGTCAACTTTGGCATCCCCATCGACAACTGGGCGCGCATCGACTTTCAAGGCTTTTCCCGCGTCGTGGACGAGCTGGGCGGCGTCGACATGGTCGTCGCCTGCCCGGTCAACCTCACCTTCCAGGCTGGCGAGGGCGGCGAGGAAGGCGACCAGATCCTGCAGCCCGGCGTCCATCACATGGACGGCGCCACGGCCCTGCGCTACGTGCGCACCCGCCGTGGAGGGAGCGACTTTGACCGCGCCCGGCGCCAGCAGCAGTTCCTGAAGGCCGTGTGGCGGCAGACCAAAAGCCCCGACCTCGTCCTCAAGATCCCGGGCTTGTGGTCGGCGTTAAAGGACAGCTACCAGACGGACCTCACGCTCGGCGACGTGCTGTCCCTGGTGCCCATCGGCCTGGAGCTCAAGTCGCAGCGCATACGCAGCCGCTACATCGGCCAGGAGCACACCATCGACTGGACCAACGCCGACGGCTGGCGGGTGCTGCTGCCCCGCTACGACGAGATCGCAAAGGTGGTGGCCAGCCTCTACGCGCCCCCCTCGGGCAGCGAAGAGGGCGCGGCCAAAGAGGAGGCCCAGGTCGAGATCTTGAACGGCACGGGCCTGCCACAGCGCGAGCTCATCGCTGCCGACCTCCTCGGCTGGCGGGGCGTGACCGTGTCTCACACCGGCCCCGCCGATGAGCCAACCGTCGCCCAAACCCGGATCATTGTCTTTCGCGACAAGCCAACGACGGTGGCCTTGTTGATGCGAGAGCTGGATGTGGCCGAGGAGAACGTCGTTCAGCAACCCGATCCCGACCAGGCGGCCGACATACGGGTCATCCTGGGAGCAGATTACAACCCCTGCAAGTAGCAACGGGGAGGAGGGAGCAAGCGTGGCCAAGTCCTATACCCTGGAAGCGGGAGAAAAGGCGAGCCAGGTGATGGTCGGCACGGCCCACACGCTCATGTGGGGTGACCTGGTGACCAAGGAGCAGATCTCGGTCTCGGCCTTTCTCAACACCCTCGCCGAGGATTTCGTGCCCCTGCACGACGTCAAAATCCTCTTCCTGGCGCCGACGCAGCAGATGCCACCGCTGGAGCGGCCGACGGTCCACGTCAAGCTGGAAGAGATCCTGATGTTCTTCGAGATGGCGGGGACGGAGCCGATGCCCGAGGAGACCCACGTGCGCCGCCTGGAGCCGGTGGAGGCCATCCTCGGTTCCTTTTACCTGGAGGGCTCGATCCTGAAGTCGCCCCTGGCCAACCTGCACACCATGCTCCTCGTCTCCAAGGATCCCTACCTGCACCTCTACCAGGGCTCGGTCCGCCACGTGGCCAAGCCGTGGCTGGGTACGATGGCGGCCAACGCGATCCTGGTGAGGCGCGAGAGCCTCATCATGGCGGTGCGCTAGCCCTCACTGCGAGAGCGGGAGGATGAGAAGGTAGAGCTTCTGGCCGCTGAGGACGTAGGCGCGGCCGCCGATCTCGTCGACGAACAGGTTTCTCGCCGCGGCCAGAGGATCGCCGCCCGTGCCCGCGTCGCTCTCGGCGATGCGGAATTGCTGTTTCAGGTTCCCGGCGTCGTCGCACTGCACGATGCGCTCGTTGCCGGGGTCGGCGATGTATAGCCACTTGGTCTCTTCCGGGGGCCGGGTAAAGAGGGCGGTGGGGCCGCGCAGGGGCGTGTCCCAGCCGGCGACGTCAAAGGTGTCGGGCTGGCCAACGGTGAGCTTGCGGATGGTGCCATCGGCATAGAGCAAGAAAATGCTGTCGCCGATGGCCATGTCGACCACGCCGGCCAGGTCCACCTCGCCCTGCAGCCACTCCTCGGGCGCGCCGGCATAACCCTCGGGCGTGGGCCCGTAGCGCCAGATCTCGTTGGCCGAGGAATCGAGGAGGTAAAAGCGCCCCGAGTGGCTGCCGGCGAGCTGCGGGAAGCGCCAGGCTTCGGTGCCGGTCACCTCGAGGTCCACGAGCTCGCCCGTCGTCGGGTCAAAGTCCAGCAGGTTGCCGCCGCTCTCCAGGATGACCAGGCTGGCCTTCAGCCGGTTTGGGCCCACCGGCATCCACGCCATGTCGACCAGATCGCCCACGAGGACGCTGCCCACCTGCGTGCCCCTGCTCACCAGCACGGTTTGAAGGCTGTCGGAGGTCAGGGCCTTGTCCAGCTCCGGGTCCAGTTGGTGGTGATACACCCGGTCCTGGCCGCGGTCGAGGATAAAGACGTGATTGCCCTGCACCACCACGCGCTTCAGGTCCGCTTCGGCGGGATATTGGTTCAACTGGCCCACCCAGCTCACCCGCTTTACGCCGTTGACGATGTCCAGGCGAGACCGGATCTTTTGCTGGAGGTCGAGGGCCTGGGGGTCGTCGGGCCGCCGCTCCAGGATACCGGACAGGGCCTGCTGGGCGTTGGCCAGGTGGGCGCGCACCACGGCAGGATCGCCCGTGGCCTGGGACTGTTGCCAGTAGCCCTCGGCCTCCTCCCACAGGGCCTCCATCTCTGCGCGGTTGGCCCCCCCGCGCTGCAGAAGCGTCACACCCACCACCGCCGCCACCACCAGGGGGATGGCGATGGCGACGATGAGCAGGATCTTTTGTACCGGGTCGCCGGGCGCTTGGGCCACGGGCGCGCGTTCCGCTTCTCGTTTTGCCGTCGTTCGGCCGCGAGACGCAGCCGGAGCCGGTCTCCTCACTGGCTGAGCTCCTCTTTTTTCGGGCATCATTCGCTTCAGAAGGGCCAGCCCGCCGGCGCCCAGGCCGCCCAGGGCAGCGGAGGCGGACCGGCCGGCCTCCTTGAGCCGGGCGCCGGGGTCCCACTCCCCCACGCGCTCCAGGAGCCCTGGCCCCGCGGGGGCTGCCTGGGACATCGGGACCGGCGCCGGGGCCGGCACCTGGATGGCGGCCTCGGCCCGCCCGGCGCCCCCCACGCGCACGACCAGCGCCGAGAGGTCCTCGCCCTGCCCGGCGGCGGCCAGCGACTCGAGCACCTCCTCGATGGAGTGTTGAGCCACGATGGCGGCCAGGTCGCCGGCGGCGATGCGGCGGGCCAGGCTCTCCCCGGCCAGGATCAGGCTGTCGCCGGCGGCCACCTCCGCGTGAAAGAGGGCCGGGCGCAGGTCGCGGCGCTCGCCCAGGGCGGCGCCGTCCATCTCCTCGGGGGGAATGCCGTCCAGCCAGGGTGAGACGTCGGGATAGCGCGTGACCTGGCCTTCCCGGGCGACAAAGGCAGCCGCCGGGCCGGCCTGGGCGAGAAAGAGGTCCTGCTCGCGCAGGACGGCACACGTCACCCCGGCGGTGCGCCGCTCGGTGGGCAGCGAGTTGCGGTTCTCCTCCAGGAGCTCGGCGTTGGCCCGGGCGAGGGCCCGCTGCAGGCCGGCGGTGACGCTGCCCGGCTGGCTGAAATACTCGTCGCATACCGTGCGGGCAATCTGCCGCGCCACCCCATGGCGCGTGGCCGGCGGTCCCGCGACCTCGGCCAGGACGTAGAACCGGTCGCGGCTGCGCCCCCGGCCCCCGCGCGAGGCACGTTCTTCCACCAGGATGCCGCTTGCCTCGTCAACCCGGCCGCCACCCGCGAGGGCAATCTGGCCCACGCTGGTTTGAATGCCCATGCCTCTGCCTCCCTCCCTTTGCCATCAGCGCCCCCGTTCGCGCGGCCGAGGGGCTGCGAAAAAGGGGCTGGCCAGTCACACGCGGTGACGTACCAGCCCCGCCGGCTGCCGTGCCCGGGTTGAACGCGGGGAGCCCGCCAGGCGCTCCCGATGCTGCAAAGTGCGGCTACTTGGCCGTCGCCACCAACTCGATGGTCAGTTTGGTAAAGTAGCTCTTGGGCGGCAGGTCGTCGTTGCCATAGAGCAACTCCGCGATGCGCACTTCGACCTGCAGGCTGCTGGTCTCCAGGTAAAAGGGCGTGCCCGGCTGAGCGAGGACCGGGTCGCCCTTGGAGGCCAGCTTGTTGCGCAGTGCCTCGTCCTGGTAGACGTGCTCGCTCATGAGCACCTTGGTCACGGTCCGGATGTCGCTCTTGTCAAAGAGCCACACCTCAAAGGCCGTCACCTTGTCGTGGTCGCCGGCGCTGATGGTGTCCGAGATGCCCACGCCGCACTCGCCCATAAAGTCGCCCGTGGGCGTCTCGATGCTGAACGATTCGTCGTAGGTGTCCTCACCCAACTGGTAGGTGGTGATAAAGTGCCCCAGCGGTGGGCGCCCTGTGCCCTGCCAGTCCTCGATGTCGGGCCCGACGGGCGGCGCCGCGGCCATGGGCCTGTCGAGGACGTCCCCCCGACGGCGGCGAAGGGCGACGCGCAGCGCGATCCAGCCCAGGACGATGATCAGCAGGACGGCGAAAAAGACCAGGCAGGGCACGCGCAAGCGGTCGATGAGGCTGGCCGCTTCCGCCGGCTCTTCCGCCTCGGGCGGCGCGGCGCCGGGGGTAACACCCAGCACCATGGCCAGATCCTGGACGGACTGGGCCTTGGCCGGCAAGCCCTCCGCCTCGTACTGGGCGACGGCATCGGCGAACGCCTCCTGCTTTTCCTCGTCCGTCCATCCCTGAAAGTGGCGAGCGGCCTCCTGGGGGTCCCTGTCCAGGCTGAACGAGTCCGCTGCTAGCTGGACATAGTCGGCCCTGGCCTCGGGGGCAAGGTCGTATGGGCGGGCGTCGGTCCACTGCACAGGAAAGAGCCCCCAGAAGAGGGCCATCCCCAGGAGCAGACCGGCGATCAGGCCAACGACAATGCCGATAATCAGACTGGTGCGGTTGATAGAATTCATTGTGCGCCTCCTTCCCCATTCGGCGTCGGATGCAGAGTGGCAAAGCCGCCAGCCCCGTACGTTGCCGGCGCCTCGGGCGCCGCGCTTCCTATTTTATCACCTACTGGCGTGGATGCAACCCGACATCGGTTCCGTTTCGCCCGTGCATCCTTGCACAAGCACATTTTACACCAACTCGCCATAATTTGCAAGAAGGGAAGGGAAGGCCTTTGGTCTGCGGGGCAGTGATCCGGGCGGGGGCGATTGTTGACAAATTCCCGAAAAATGCTAAGATAGAGCGGTACCCATTGGGGGTATTCCACCGGGGTGGTATGAAGACAGAGGAGATAACCAACCGTCTGAAAAGGATAGAGGGCCAGGTGCGGGGCCTTCAGAGAATGGTGGCCGAACAGCGGGACTGCGAGGCGATCCTGACGCAGTTGATGGCCGCCAGGGCCGCCCTGGACCGCGTGGGATTGATGGTCACCGACAACTTTGTCGAGCAGTGCATCGTCGATGCCGAGGGCGAGCTGTCACGCGAGCGCGTGCGCCGCGTCCTCGACCTGGTTTTCTCCCGTTTTTCCCTCACGTCCGGCGGAGAGGGCAATGCTGGGGATGACCCCGACAAACCAACGGAGGAATAGGACAATGGCCAAACCGTTCGAGGTAAACGACGGCAGCTTTGAAAGTAGCGTTCTGGAGGCGGACATTCCCACGGTCGTGGACTTCTGGGCAGTTTGGTGCGGCCCTTGCAAGATGATTGCCCCCATCCTCGAGGACATCGCCAAGGAGTACGAGGGCAAGCTCCAGGTAGCCAAGCTGGACGTCGACCACAACGGCGAGTCGGCCATGAAGTATGGCGTGATGAGCATTCCGACCCTCATCCTCTTCAAGGCCGGCCAGCCGGTGGAGCGCATCGTCGGCTTCATGCCGAAGGAAAAGGTGCTCGCCCGGCTCAAGCCCCACCTGGGCTAGGCGATCCCGGCGCCGCCGTGCACCGGCGCCACCGGATTTGACAGGCCGGGCGGAGTGTGCTATACTCCGCCCTACAATTGACATTAGCAACGGCACAGATCAGGAATAGTAGCCGCCGAAGCGGGGTCCAGAGAGTCGGGGGGTGGTGGAAACCCGATACCAGCGCAGGAGGTGAATGGGCCTGGGAGCCGCCCGCCGAACGCCCCAACCGGGGCCAGTAGTCCGGGCCGGAGTCGCCACCGTTATCAGGGCAGAGGGTATCGCCTTCAGAGCCGTCGTTGGGGGGCCGTACCCGCAAGAGTGAGGCTGGCAGTTGCCCTTTTCCATCCGCCATCACCGGCGGATTTTTTGTTGGCAGGCCGGTCTAAGAGAGGTGGCACCGCGGGTGCTCGTAAATCGAGCGCTCGTCCTCGTCAGAGGACGGGCGTTTTTTGTTGTTATCAAGGAGATGGATCATGAAGGAAAAAAAGAGAATTCTGACCGGAGATCGTCCCACGGGCAAGCTGCACCTGGGCCACTACGTGGGAACGCTGGCCAATCGCGTGCAGTTGCAGGACGAGTACGATTGCCTGTTCATCGTCGCCGACCTGCACATGCTGACCACCCAGCCCGAGAAGGAGCGCGTGGAGCAGGTCGCCCAGAACGTGCGCGACATCGTCCTCGACTACCTGGCGGCCGGCATCGACCCGGAGAGGAGCACGATCTTTGTCCAGTCGGCCGTCCCCGAGACGGCGCAGCTCAACCTCATCCTGGAGATGCTGACCACCGTGCCGCGGCTGGAGCGGATGCCCAGCCTGAAGGACATGGCCCGCGACGCCGGCCTGGAGGTCATGCCCTTTGGCCTGCTGGGCTACCCCGTGCTCCAGGCAGCCGACATCCTCCTGCCCCGGGCCCACCTGGTGCCCGTGGGCAAGGACAACGAGGCCCACGTGGAGATCACCCGCGAGATTGCGCGGCGCTTTAACAGGCTCTACGGCGAGGTCTTTCCCATCCCCGACGTCCTCCTGGGCGAGGTGCCGACCCTCATCGGCACCGACGGACAGGCCAAGATGAGCAAGAGCCGCGGCAATGCCATCTTTTTGTCCGACGATGCCCGCACCGTGGAGCAAAAGGTGGCGAGCATGTACACCGACCCCAACCGCGTCCGGGCCGACATCCCGGGCAGGGTGGAGGGCAACCCGGTCTTTATCTACCACGACGTCTTTAACCCCGACGTCGAGGAGGTGAACGACCTGAAGGAGCGCTACCTGCGGGGCAAGGTCGGCGACGTGGAGGTCAAGCTCAAGCTGGCGCGGGCCATCAACGACTTTCTGGATCCCCTGCGCGAGCGCCGCGCCGAGTACGAGGCCCGGCCGGGCCTGGTCAACGACGTGCTCGTCGAGGGCATTCGCCGGGTGCGAGGCATCGCCGCCGAGACGATGGACATGGTCAACGAGGCAATGGGGCTGTACGGGCCGCAACTGCTGAAATCCTACGCGTTGCCCCTCTCCAGCGCCCCTGTCCCGCCCCTCACCTACTGCTGAGGAGGTAAACGATGCACCTGCTTAACGTCAAGATCCATAGCGACCGATTCCCATCGCGGCGCTTCTATCCCTTTAACATCCAGGCCATGGACGAGCCGCAGGAGCTGGTCTTTCACCGGCCGGTGGTCTTTTTTCTCGGCGAGAACGGCTCGGGCAAGTCGACGCTCCTGGAGGCCATCGCCCGCCGGTGCGGCATCACCCTCTGGGACCGGCCGCGCCGGCACCTGGCCCACAACAATCCCTTCGAGACCCGGCTCCAGGACTATGTGAGCGCCACCTGGTCGCGGGAAAAGGTGCCCGGCTCCCTCTTCCGGGCCGAGACCTTTCGCGACCTGGGGGACCTGTTCGACGACGTGGCGCTGTGCGATCCCGGCCGGCTGCAGTACCACGGCGGCCAGATCCTGAACACCCTGTCCCACGGCCAGGGGATCCTGTCCTACCTCAGCCACCGCTGCCGGCGAAAGGGGCTCTATCTCCTGGACGAGCCGGAGGCGGCCCTGTCGCCGGCCAGCCAGATCCATTTTCTCAAGCTGCTGCAGCGCTTCGAGCTGGAGGGGAACGCCCAATTCATCATCACCACCCACTCGCCCATCCTGCTGGCCTACCCCGGCGCCCAGATCCTGAGCTTCGAGCCGCCCCGCATTCGCGAGGTGGCCTACGAGCAGACGGCCCACTACCGGCTGTACACGCAGTTCTTGCTCAACCCCGCCGCCTTTATGGGGGCGGGCCAGGACGAAAGCATGCATCCTGTCACGGTGTAGGGGCGAACCCTTGCGGTCGCCCGTTGGGCAGGTGCAAGACCTGCCCCTACCGCGAATGAGAAGAGACGAACCCTTGCGATCGCCGGTAGGGGCGACCCTTGCGGTCGCCCGCTGGGCAGGTGCAAGACCTGCCCCTACCGCGAATGAGAAGATACGAAAATATTGTATGAACACAAAGGAGGAACGGAAAATGGCACAGTACAAGTATACCCTGTCGGAAAAGGACATGCCGACCCACTGGTATAATATCATGGCCGACATGAAAGAGCCGCCGCCGCCCTACCGGCACCCGGCAACCCTGGACCTGCTGCAGCCGGGCGATCTGGCGCCCATCTTTCCCCAGGCGCTCATCGAGCAGGAGGTTAGCCGCGAGCGGTGGATCGAGATCCCCGACCAGGTGCAGGACGTCCTGAAGATCTGGCGGCCCTCGCCCCTTTTCCGGGCGTCGCGCTGGGAGAAAATGCTGGACACGCCGGCCAAGATCTATTTCAAGTGGGAGGGGGTTAGCCCCCCCGGCAGCCACAAGCCGAACACGGCCGTGGCCCAGTGCTACTATGCCAAGCAGGAGGGACTGAAGGGCTTTGCCACCGAGACGGGGGCGGGCCAGTGGGGTTGCGCCCTCTCCTTTGCAACCCAGTTGTTCGACCTGGAGTGCCGCGTCTTTATGGTCGCCATCAGCTTCCAGCAAAAGCCCTACCGGCGCGTTGCCATGGAGCTGTGGGGCGGCTCCGTGCTGCCCAGCCCCAGCACCGCGACCCAGGCCGGGCGCGCCCTCCTGGAAAAGGACCCGGAGACGCCGGGCAGCCTGGGCATGGCCATCAGCGAGGCCATCGAGTACGCCGTGACCCACGAGGGCTACCGCTACGCCCTGGGCAGCGTGGTCAACTTTGTGCTGCTGCACCAGACGATCATCGGCCTGGAGGCCATGAAGCAGATGGAGCTGGCCGGCGACTATCCCGACATCCTCATCGGCTGCGCCGGCGGCGGCAGCAACGCCGCGGGCCTCATCTTTCCCTTCCTGGAGAACAAGCTGAACGGCAACGGCCACAAGACGCGGGCCATCTTTGTCGAGTCGACGGCCTGCCCGAGCATGACCCGCGGCAAGTACGCCTACGACTGGGGCGACACGGCCAAGACGGGGCCCGTGGCCATGATGCACAGCGTGGGCCACTCCTTCGTCCCCGCCCCGGTGCACGCCGGCGGGCTGCGCTACCACGGCATGGCCCCCTCCATCTCGGCGCTCCTGGAGCAGGGGTACGCCGAGGCGCGGGCCTACCACCAGAACGCCTGCTTTGACGCGGCCATGGGCTTCACGCGGGCCGAGGGCTACGTCGTCGCCCCCGAGACGGCCCACGCCGTGCGGGCGGCCTACGACGAGGCCATGGCCTGCAAGGAGTCGGGCGAGTCGAAGGTGATCCTCTTTAACGCCAGCGGCCACGGCGACTTTGACATGGCCGCCTACGACGCCTACATGCGCCGCAACCTGCCCGACTACGAGCTGGAAAGGGAGACCATCGAGCAGTCCCTGGCGGAGCTGCCCGCGATCCCGGCCTGACAGAAACCGGATGGGCCTGGCGGGTTTCGAAGGAAACCTGCCAGGCCCATGCTGCCGCGCGGGGCGACCGCAAGGGTTCGCCCCTACATTCGAGGCCGGGCCGCGCCGTCCCTGCAGGCGTTCCCCGGACAAGTCCGGGACTCCGCGCGCGCGCCCGGGATGGTCCACGTGCAAGCTTCTAGGCGAGCCCCATGGGTGAGTCTGGGAGGGTCAGCCGGCGGTGGGCAGGGTGAAGCCAAAGGTGCTGCCCTGGCCCGGCTCGCTTTCGACGTAGAACTCGCCGCCGTGGAGGACGACCAGGTGGCGGCTGATCGCCAGGCCAAGGCCAGTGCCGGGCTGCTGCTGCACCAGCTCGTGGTCGGCGCGAAAGAACTTTTCTCCCACGCGGGGCAGATCTTCGGGCGAGAGGCCGATGCCCGTGTCGACGACCGCGACGCACACGTGGCCGTCGGTGCAGGCGCCGCCGCCCTGCCCCCCCGCCACCAGGCGGACGTGGCCGCCCTCAGGCGCGTACCGGCAGGCGTTCCGCACCAGGTGACCCAGGACCTCCATGAGGCGCTGCCGGTCGCCCATGGCGAGGGGCAAATCCTCCGCGACGTCGATCTCGACGGTGTGGTGCCGGGCCTCCAGCTCGGCGCGGTTGTCCACCACGGCTGCGTAGAGGAGCTCCTGGACGTTGACGGGGGCCAGGTTGAGCTGAGTCCGCCCTGCCTCCAGCCGGCAGATTTCCAGGAGATCGTTGACCAGCTTGCCCATCCGCTCCACGTTGGCGTCGATGACGTCCACGAATTGGCGCTGGGTGGGCGTCAGCTCGCCGCCGATGCCCATGATGAGCATTTTGGAATAGCCCTGCATGGCGGTCATGGGCTGTTTCAGCTCGTGGGACACAAAGTCGACAAACTCGCCCGCCGCCGCTTCCGCCCGGCGCAATTCCTCCCGGAGCCGCAAGTTCTCGGTCTCCAGGCTCTCCAGCGCCCGGCGGCCGTCGGGCCGCCCGTACAGCAGTGCCTCGCTTGTCGACACTCCTTCGTAGTTGTCCCTTTGAGTCATGATTTGCCCACCGTCATCGATGGTTCGAGTGTATCACAACGACCCGCGGGTGTCAAGAGACCTGGGGGACTAGCCCCCAGGGTCCCGCCGGGGCACGACGCCGCCAGGAGGCGGAGGCCCAGGGGTCCAGGGGGTCCAGGTCTTTCTTGCGGCTTCCTGTGCACCAACGAGACGTCAGCGATAGGCATCAGGGGCCGGGTCCAATGGGCCGTCAACGAATTGAAAACGAATAAACGAATCTACTGCCTTCTCATTCGTTTATTCGTTACCAATTCGTTGACGACTAGCCGTCACGCCCGTCCGCGCCGCTTTGGGCTTGCGCGGCATCCTCCACAAAGTCCAGCACCTCGCCGCCGGTGACAGACAGCAGGTCCCGGTAGGCGATGGGAAAGACGGCGTGGCCGCTGCCGGCGGCCGCCCACAGCGTCTCGAAGCGGGCAAGGCTGGCGTCGACGAGGGTGCGCAGGGGAGCCTGGTGGCCCACGGGCGGCACGCCGCCCACCTCGAAGCCGGTCCGGGCCAGCACCTCTTCGGGCGAGGCGATGCGCATCCGCTTCTTGCTCAGGCCCAGCTCTCCCCGCAGACGCTTCACGTCGGCCCGCCGGTCGCCGGCGACGAGGACCAGGAGGGGTTCGCCGTCGGCCAGAAAGATGAGAGACTTGACGATGCTGCCCAGGGGCGCGCTCACCGCCCGGGCGGCCGTTTCGGCTGTGCTCGTGTCGGCCGGGAGCTCGCGCACCAGGCCGGGGTCCAGGCCGGCCCGGGCCAGCCCTTCCCTGACGCGATCTAGGGTGTCCATTCTTCCACCTGTACGGTGCCGGCGCCCAGCATCTCCCGGAGCTGCTGCTCCAGCTCCAGGCAATGCTTTGTCGTGTCGTTGGGAAACTGGATCTGGACGCGCGCCTGCCCGCCGTTTTCTACGTAGAGGCTAAAGTGGTCGCTGCCGCGATAGCTGACCAGGAGGTCGTACACCTTGCCCAGGCGCTGGACGGTCTGCTCCACGTCGTCCTGGCGGGGCACCGTCACGCGCAGGTGCACCGGGCCCCTGGCCGCCGCCTGAGGCGCGGGGGCTGACGGCGCCGCCTCGTCGGGCGCGTGGATCGTCAGCGTCTCGTGGCTCACCGACTCGGCGATGATGCTCGGGTCGCGCCCGCGAAAGCTCACCTTTCCCCGCACGATGAGGACGCGCTCCTGCTGCCACATCTCGGCCGTCTCTTCCCACAGGCTGGGAAAGATGACCACCTCGATGGTGCCCTGCAAATCCTCGAGCTGGGCAAAGGCCATGGGCTGGCCCTTCTTGGTCATGATGCGCCGCAGCGAGCTGAGCATGCCGGCCATGGTCACCTTCTGGCCGTTCATCGTCTCGTCCACCTGGCCGCTGAGGACGGTGATGGTGTTCTCCAGGGTAGCCCACACCCGCGACAGGGGATGGTCCGAGATGTAGGCGCCCACCAGCTCCTTCTCCCAGCTCAGGGCCTCGCGGCGCGAGACGTCGGGCACGTCGGGCAGGTCGGCCGCCAGCCGGGCCGTGTCGGCAAAGGCATCCATGTCGAACATGGAGAACTGCAGGGCGGCGCCGTGGGCCTGCTGGCTGATGCTGATCATGCGGTCCATGACGGCCAGGAGCTGGGCGCCGGTGCCCATGCCGGCCAGGGCGCCGGCCTTGACCAGGCACTCCAGCGCCCGGCGGTTCACCTGGCGCAGGTCCACCCGCTGGCAAAAGTCGTCGATGTCGGCAAAGGGCTCATCTCGGCGACCATCGGGAGTCGCGGAGCGGCGGGCCTCCAGGATGGCCTCCACCGGCCCCTCGCCCACGTTCTTGATGGCCCCCAGCCCGTAGCGGATGGCCGCCTTGCCCTCATCCTCTTCGATGGTAAACCCAATGCCGCTCTTGTTGACGCAGGGCGGCAGCACCTCGATGCCCAGGCGCCGCGCCTCGGCGATGAGCAGCCCCACCTTTTCGGTGTTGCCCTGCTCCACCGTCAGCAGCGCCGTCATGTACTCCACCGGGTAGTGGGCCTTCAGATAGGCCGTCTGCACGGTGATGATGGCATAGTCCGAGGCGTGGGCCTTGTTAAAGCCGTAGCGGGCAAAGTACTCGAAGGCGTCAAAGATGCGGTGGGCCGACTCTTCGTCCATGCCGCTATGCTCGTGGGCGCCCCGCACAAAGCTCTCGCGGTGGAGGACGAGCTGCTCCCGGATCTTTTTGCCGACCGCCTTGCGCACCAGGTCGGCCTCGCCCGGCGTGTAGCCGCCGATGTCGGTCAGGATGCGGATGATCTGCTCCTGGTAGACGCAGATGCCAAAGGTCTCGCCCAGGATGGGCTTCAGGGCCGGGTGGATGTACTCCGGCTCCTTGCCCTGCAGCCCGGCGATATAGTCGTCGATGAACTCCATGGGGCCCGGGCGGTAGAGGGCCAGGACGGCGACGATGTGATCGAATTTGGTCGGACGCATGGAGGTCAGCACGCGGCGCATGCCGGCCGATTCCACCTGGAAGATGCCCGTCACCTCGCCGCTGGACAGCAGGCGGTAGGTGTCCGGGTCGTCCAGGGGGATGTCGTTCTGGGTAAAGGTCTTGCCGTGGCGCTCGCGGATCAGGTCCACGGCGCGGCGCATGATGGTCAGGGTGCTGAGCCCCAGGAAATCGACCTTGAGCAGGCCCGTGTCCTCCAGCACGTCCATGGTGTACTGGGTGACGGGCAGCCCCTCGTCGGCGCCCCGCGTCGGCCGGTGGAGCGGCGTGTACTCCACCAGGGGCTTGTCGGTGATGACCACGCCGGCGGCGTGGGTGCTGGCGTGGCGCGAGACGCCCTCCACCTCCAGGGCCGTGTCCACCAGGGTGCGGACATAGTCGATGCCCTCGTACATCTGCCGCAGCTCGGGCACCTGGGTGATGGCCTCCTCCAGCTTTGCGCCGGGGCCGCCGGGCACCAGGCGCGCCACCTTGTCCACCTCGCCCAGGGGAATGTCCAGGGCGCGACCCACGTCGCGGACGGCCGCCTTGGGGCCCAGGGTGCCAAAGGTGATGATCTGCGCCACCTTGTCGGCGCCATACTTTTCCACGGTGTAGCGGATCATCTCCTCGCGGCGGTCGTCGGGAAAGTCCAGGTCGATGTCGGGCATGGTCACGCGGCCCGGGTTCAGGAACCGCTCAAAGATCAGGTTGTGCTCCAGGGGGTCCAGGTTGGTGATGCCCAGCCCGTAGGCCACGATGCTGCCCGCCGCCGAGCCGCGCACGTTCCACCACATGTCCTTCTCGCGGGCGAACTGGCACAGGTCCCAGACGATGAGGAAATAGACGTCAAAGCCCATGTCGTGGATGATTCGCAGCTCGTGGTCCAGGCGATTGCGGACCGCCTCGCCGGCGGCGGCCTCGCCGTACAGGCGCTGCAGCCCGGTCTCGGTCAGGTGCCGCAGGTACGTCTCGGCCGTGTAGCCCTGGGGCACGTCCAGGCGGGGCAGGTGAAAGCCGCTGGGCGCCAGGTCCACGTTGCAGCGCTCGGCGATGAGCAGCGTGTTCCCCAGGGCCTCCGGCAGGTCGGGAAAGAGGGCCGCCATCTCGTCCGCGCTCTTCAGGTAATAGCTGTCGTTGTTCATGCGCAGGCGGTCGGGGGAGGTCATCGTCTTGCCCGTCTGGATGCTGAGGAGCACCTCGTGGGCGTAGGCCTGGTCGCGCCGCACGTAATGGACGTCGTTGGTGGCCACCAGGGGGATGCCCGTCTGGCGGCTCAGCTCCACCAGGCCGCGGTTCACGGCCACCATGTCGGGCAGGTCGTGCTCCTGGAGCTCCAGGAAAAAGCTGTCCGGGCCAAAGACGTCCCGGTACCAGGCGGCGGCATCGGCGGCCCTGTCGGGGCGGCCGTGCTGAAAGTGGCGGGGCACCTCGCCCGAGCCGCACGACGAGAGAGCGATGAGCCCCTCGGCGTGGGCGGCCAGGAAGGGGCGGTCGACGCGGGGCTTGTAGTAAAAGCCTTCGAGCTGGGCCGCGGTGGCGATCTGCATCAGGTTGTGGTAGCCCGCCTGGTTCTCGGCCAGGAGCAGCAGGTGGGCCGGCCTGGTGTCTTGCTGCGGGTCGCGGTCGGTCATGCCCCGGGGCGCCACATAGATCTCGCAGCCGACGATGGGCTTGATGCCCGCCTTCTGGGCCGCGTGGTAAAAGTGGAGGACGCCAAACATGACGCCGTGGTCGGTGAGGGCCAGTGCGGGCATGCCCATGCTCGCCGCCGCCTGGATGAGGTCCTTCACCTTGCCCAGGCCGTCGAGCAACGAAAAATCGCTATGGACGTGCAAGTGAACGAAATCCACCCCGCGGGCTCCCGTGCATGAAGTC
>DAOUHB010000128.1:0-19848 GCA_034428935.1 Anaerolineae bacterium
CGGCCACAAAGCCCTGCTCAAAAAGCCCCTGGACGTCGCGCACCGCGTGGTTGAGCTGCAGGTCCACGCCCAGCTTGAGGATCTCGTCGATCTCGCGGTTCAGCACGTCGTGGGGCAGGCGATAGGCGGGAATGCCCACGCGAGCCATGCCCCCGGCCACCGGCAACGCCTCAAAGACAGTCGCCTTGTAGCCCATGCGGGCCAGAAAATGGGCGGCAGTGAGCCCTGCCGGCCCGGCACCGACGACGGCCACGCGGCGCCTGTCCTCCGGCGGCGGCTCCACCGGCGCCTCGGGGTAGGCTCGCAGGTGGCGCTCCTCGCGCCTTTCGCCCCGGTCCCAGGCTTCGTAGACCGTGTCGGCCACAAAGCGCTTGAGAGCGCAGATGGCCACGGGGCTATCCACCTTGCCCCGGTTGCATTCGGTCTCGCAGGGGTGATGGCACACGCGCCCCACCGTGGCCGGGAAGGGATTGTATTGCTTGATGACCTCCAGGGCCTCTTCGTAGCGTCGCTGAGCGATGAGGGCGATGTAGCCCTGGGCGCTGGTGCCGGCCGGGCAGGTTGCCTTGCACGGGCTCGTGCCCCGCTTGGAGATGGCGTAGGCGCTGGGGACGGCCTGGGGGTAGGGCTTGTATATCGCCTTGCGTGCCGCCAGCCCCTCGTTGAACTCGTTGGGCACGGTAACCGGGCACACCTCGACGCAGTCATTGCAGGCCGTGCACGCGTCCAGGCTGATGTAGCGCGGGCGGCGGCGGACGGTAGCCCGGAAATGGCCTGCTTTGCCTTCCAGCCTTAAGATGTCGCTCATGGCCAGAATATCGATGTTGCGATGGCGCCCCGCTTCGACGAGCTTGGGCGAAAGGATGCACATCGCGCAATCGTTGGTGGGAAAGGTCTTGTCCAACTGGGCCATTTTTCCGCCGATGGCCGCCTCGCGCTCGACGAGATAGACCCGGACGCCGGAATCGGCCAGATCCAGGGCAGCCTGGACGCCGGCAATACCGCCGCCTACCACCAACGCTGCACCCAGCACGCTTTCGCTTGTCGATTCCATCATCGGTCGCTCCCCGCCAGGACCATTCCTTTAGGCCCGGCCCGATGCCAGGGCTGCCAGGCCACGATCAACTTTGTGCAGGTTCACGATGTACAAACGCCATCAGCTTCTTGGACTTGACCCGGTTCAAGGTCAGGCCCACCTCATCGCCCGACATACCCATGGCCAGGCCCAGGAGCTGTGGATAAAACAGCACCGGCAGGCCGTAGCGCGCCTGGTACATCTTCTCGATGCGGCGCTGCTGAAACTCGTACATGATATCGCAAAATGGACAGACCACCACCAGGGCGTCGGCGCCGGCGTTGACCGCACGCTCCAGCTTCAGGCGTGGCAGCGCCAGGGCCGTTTCCTCGTCGGCCCCCAGGATGCCTCCACCACAGCACTGCTCGCGGCCCTCGTAGAACACCGACTGGGCGCCCGTTGCGGCGATGAGGGCGTCCAGGCTGTGCGGGTTTTCCGGGTCGTCGAACTGGTCGTGGGCTTCCGTCGGTTTCAGATAGTGGCAGCCATAGTGGGCTGCCAGCCGCAGTCCCGACAGATCCGTCGTAACCGCCTGGCGAATGCGATCCAGCCCGACCTCTTCGTAGAGCACGCGGGCAAAGTGGCGCACGTGGATGCTGCCGCCGTAGCGCCGGCCGATGGTCGCTTCCAGCTTCTGATTGACCCTGTCGCGCAGCTCTTTGTCGGACTGCAACATGCGATTGGCCTCGGCCAGGGTGCCCGTACAGGAGCTGCACAGGGCGCAGATGTCCCGGCCCCGCTCTTCGGCCAGGGCCAGGTTGCGCGCCGACATGAGCAGGGCGGTTTCCTGGTGGACCGACTTGAGGGGGAAGCCGCAGCAGCCAAACTGCTTGATGTCCACCAGGTCGATGCCCAGGCGGCTGGCCGTCTTGCGGGCGGCCAGCTCATAGTTCAGGGTGCGAACCGGAGCGGTGCAGCCGAGGTAAAGCGCGTACTCGATCACTCTGCGCCTCCCTCTGCTGGCTGCACCAGCGCCTCGATGCCGGTCGCTGCCAGGATCTGCTGGTATTCTTCTGGCTGTTCCGCCAGGGCGGGCAGGCCAAGCTCGGCCCGGCGCTCGTTTTCAAAGCCGGTGATGTCGTACAGCCGGCCGTGATCGCGGATCAACCCGACCTGCGCACGGAAAGAGGGGTGCACGTGCCCCTCTCGTACGGCGACGTTCTTGATGGCGTGCATCAGCTCCGTGATACGCACATCCTGCGGGCACCGTTCGTAGCAGGCGTAGCAGGTGGAGCACAACCAGATGAAATCGCTGGTCAGGACTTCGGTTGTCAACCCCAGGAGGACCATGTGGATGATGCGACGCGGATTGTAACGTTCGGTGACTTCGGCCACGGGGCACGAAGCGGTACACGTGCCACACGCAAAACAGCGCCAGATGCGCTCACCGCCGGGTTCAGCAGCGACTCGCCCGGCCAAGGTCACGTCCATCTCCCTCGCGTCGATCGCGCGGTCCATACCAGGCTCCTTATCCAGGGGCCGGCCGCCTCAACGGACTCGGTCCCAACTGCCGGATACGCTCGGTCATCTGCTGGGCAGCGTTGGCAAAGGCATGCGCCTGGCTGCCCGACATGTAAAAGATGTTCAGCCGTTCTGGCTCCAGTCCCACCTGCTTGAGCAGCTCGCGAGCATAGCTCAGGCGCTTGGTGGCCCGGACGTTGCCGTGCAGGTGGTGGCAGTTGCCAATGGGGCAGGCGACGATGTACACGCCGTCGGCCCCCTCTTCGAAGGCTTTCAGGATGTACTCGACGTCCACCTTGCCTGTGCAGGGAAAGCGAAACAGCTTGACGCTGGCCGGGTAGTTGAGGCGCAGGGCCCCCGCCGTGTCGGCTGCCATGCTTCCGCAGTAAATGCAGGTAAACGCGGTCAATTGGGGCTCAAACCCAGGCTCTTGCCCGACCCCTTGTTCGACCTCTAGCCCGATCTCTTCCCCGATCTCTTGCACGGTGGTCTGGTCAGTCAATTCAGTCATCCCTATTCTCCGATGTTAGGCGGCTACCCATTGCCCCAGGATTGGCTCCTCGGCCAGGACCAACTGATCGTCACGGTAGTGCCGCAACTGGATGGCGTTGGCCGGGCACTCGCTCGTGCAGGTGCCACAACCGGTACAGAGGGAGGGCTCGATGTAGGCCGCGCCGATGATGGCTCCCACGCCCTGGGCCGTTGGATCGACCTGGGGGATGTGGAAGGGGCAGACACGCACGCACGTGAGGCAGCCGACGCATTTGACCTGGTCCACGATGGCAATGGTGCCGCCGACCTGCAGCCGCTCCTTGCTCAGGATGGTCATGGCCCGTCCCGCCGTTGCCAGCGCCTGGGCAATGGTCTCTTCGATGAACTTTGGATAGTGGGCCAGCCCGGCCAGGTAGATGCCCTCCCGGGTAAAGTCCATGGGCCGCAGCTTCAGGTTATCCTCCATGAAAAAGCCTTCGCTGGACAGGGGCAACCCCAGGAGCTTGGCCAGTTCGGGGTTGCTGGGCGCCGGCAGGATGGCCATGGAGAGCGAAAGCAGGTCCGGAGCAAAGGTCAGCTCCTGGCCCAGGATCACGTCCTTGACCTTGACCAGCAGCTCCCCGTTCAGAGACTCGACCTTGGGCTCGTCTTCGTCTCGATACCGCAAAAAGAGGACGCCCCTCTCCCGTGCCTCGGTGTAGTACTGCTCGCGGAAACCGTAGGTGATGAGGTCCTTGTACAGGACGTACACCTCGCAGGCCGGGTTGATCTTTTTGATGAGGATGGCGTTCTTCATGGTGTTGGTGCAGCAGGTCCGGCTGCAGTAGGGGATCTCCTGATCCGGCGAGTTGACGCACTGGATCATGACCACCTGCTTCAGGTCACGCACCATGTCTATATCCAGCGACAGCTTTTTCTCCAGGTCCAGTTGGGTGATGACCCGTGGATGCTCGCCGTAGAGGTAGACGTTGCCCTTGTATTCCGCGCCGCCCGTGGCCACCACCACGACCCCGTGCTCCACCTCCCAGCAGCGGGGAGGCTCGCCGTTGCCGCTGCAGCTCAGGCGCGCTTTGAAGTTGCCCACGTGGCCCTCGAAGCCGATCACCTCGGTGTAATGGCAGAGGTCGATAAGCTCGTGGTTGTGGACCCGCTTGATCAGCGACTTGAGCAGGCGCTGCGGGTTGGGGCCCTCCGCCGTCTGGTACAGGTGGGCCAGGTAGCCGCCCAGTGTGTCGGTTTTCTCCACGAGGGTGACAGGGTGGCCTTCGTCGGCGATGGCCAGGGCCGAGGTCATGCCGGCGAGCCCGCCGCCGATGACCAGTGCCGACCGGGAAAAGTCGCGGGTCTCCTTGCCGTAGGGCTCAAGGTGGCGCGACCGGGCGACGGCCACCCGCATCTCCTCCCGGGCCTTGCGGGTCGCGCCCCGTGGATCGTCGCGATGGACCCAGGCGCAGTTGTCTCGCAGGCTGACAAACTCGAGGAGTTGAGGGTTCAGTCCCTCCTGGCGGACCACGTCGTGGAACAGGGCCAGGTGCGTGCGGGGCGTGCAGGCGCCAATGATCACGCGGTTGAGATTGTGCGCGCGAATGGCCTCGCGCATGGCCTCCGGTCCCCCGGCCAGGCAGCCATATTCCAGGGCCTGGACGTGGACCACACCTGGCAACTGGCCCGCGGACGACAGCACGTTCTGCACGTCGACGATGCCGTCGATGGTGGGGCGACAGAGGCAGGCGAACACGCCGATGCGTGGTTCCTCGCCGCTCACATCCCTCTCCGGTGGATATTCGACCTTGGTGATCTCGGTGCCCGACTTGCCGTGGAGCAGGGCCATACACCGGGCTGCCGCGCCGCTGGCGTCGATTACCGTTTCGGCAATCTCTTTCGGTGTGGCAAAGGCGCCGGCCACAAAAACGCCGGGGCGGCTGGTGTCCAGCGGCTCGAACTTGTCAAACTTGCAGAACCCATACTCGTTAAGTTCGATGTCCATATCCTCGGCCAGGGCGACCGCCATGGGCGGCGGCTCGCTGCCCACCGAGAGCACCACCATGTCAAAGGTCTTGCTCTGGAGCGCGCCCGCCTCGTCGTGGTAATGGAGGATCAGGTTCTGAGTGCCGGGATCTTCTTTGATCTCGGAGATGCGACACCGGGTATAGTCCACGTTCCAGAGGTCTTTCGACTGGGTAAAGTAGGCCGTGTACTCCTTGCTAAAGGCCCGCTCGTCCATGATAAAGATCTCGCACTCGACGCCCGGCAGGCGCTGTTTGGCCAACACCGCCTCCTTGGTGGCGTACATGCAGCAGATGGACGAGCAGTAGGGGTGTGCCTGATCCCGAGAGCCGACGCACTGGATCCAGGCGATACGCTCCGGGCGCCTGCCGTCGGAGGGGCGCTCCACCACACCCTCCGTGGGGCCCGAGCGGCTGGTCAAGCGCTCGAACTGGAGGCCGGTGATGACGTTGGGGTAGCGCCCGTAGCCCAACTCTTCGGCGGGCGTCGGATCGTAGAGCTTGTAGCCCACCGCCAGGATAATGGCCCCAACGCGGATCTCTCGGAGGCTCTCCTGTTCGTCGAGGTTGATGGCCCCCGTGGGGCAGATCTCCTCGCACTTGCGGCACGGATCGCAGTATGGACCTCTCTCGATGACGTAGGCATTGGGCGCGGCGCGAACGGAGGGCTTGTAGGCGGCCTTGCGCGTGACGAGGCCTGCCTGGTATTCGCTGCCCAGATCTACGGGGCACACGCGGGAGCATTCGTCGCAGTTGATGCACCGGTCGACGTCCACGTAGCGCGGTCGGTGTTGCACCTGGACGGTAAAGTCGCCGGGCAAGCCCGTCGCCCCGACGACGGTGCTGTTGGTCATGATCTCGATAGCGGGGTGGCGGCTGTGATCGAGAAGGAAGGGAGAGATGGAGGGGCGGGAGCAGCCATATCCATGGTCTGACGTTCCGCGGCAAAGGACGCAGTCATGAGTGGGGAACATGAAGCCCAGTTGGGCAACGATTCCGCCGATGCTGGGGGCCGAATCGAGCAGGTAAACCTTGTAGCCGGAATCAGCAAGGTCGATGGCAGCACGCATACCCCCGACCCCCGCTCCCACGACCATCACCGAACCAAGCATTTTGCGTTGAACCACGACGTTCCTCCTGACGTGCTATAGAGAATGGTACCCTTGCATCGTGCCAGGGGGTCGAAAGGCGCCGATGGCATTGGTATTGCTCGCGCTGTTGCAACGTGAGTAATACACGGTGCTCCTGGTCGGGATCGACGTCTGTGCTGCGACCATCAACTCCCCTTCGAGTGAACAGCCCTGGCGATCGCCTACCTCTTCATATTGAGCCACGGACTGGATCTTGAATTGGACGCATTATACCCGATTTCCAACAAAACGCCAAACGCAAGGCCCGTTGTGGGCGGGCGCGGTGATTTGCTCTACAGAAAGAGTTGTGGTACCCTAATCCCAGGAGGCAGCGGGTGTGCGGCTGCCGTTGTTGGCCGGGTGCGTCGCCCTGGCGGCCCGCATATTCAGCACAGAGAGGGTTAGTCCATGGATCAGATTGATCAAGTCTACGCTTCCATAAAGGAAAAAGTACTGAACCTGGCCCTGGATCCGACGCAGCCTCTGAACGAGAAACTGCTGATCCAGGAGACCGGCGGCACGGCCAAGCTGGTGCAAGAAGCGCTGAAGAGGCTCGCCGCGGACAAGATCGTCGTCCAGGAGCGCGACCGCTGGTACGTCGCCCGCGAGGCGACGTCGGGCATCATGCGCGAGATCTTTGAGGTCCGCACGACCCTCGAGGGCATGTGCGCCCGGCTGGCCGCCGAGCGCGTCTCGGACGAGACCATCGAGCGCATGGAGCAGTTGCTAGGGGACTTTGAGCGGGTGCTCAAGCAAGGAGACAACAAGGCACTGCTGGCGGTCGACCAGAAGTTCCACAAGCTGCTCTACGAGGCTTCGGGCAACCGTTTCCTGGCGCGCGCCCTCGACGACATGTACGTTCTGATCTATCGCCTGTCGTTTTTTGCCCTGGATCGCATGGGCAGCGTGCGGGGGAACGTCGAAGAGCACCGCGAGATCCTCCATGCCCTGAAGACGGGGGACGCCCGAGCCGCCGAGCGGATCATCCAGCACCACATCGGCCATTTCCAGAGCATGGTCGAGGAGCTGCTCTAGGGGAAGATGTTTCTGGCCTCGGTCATCGTGCCCGTGTACAACGGCGCCTCCACCCTGGGCGCTTGCCTGCGGGCCCTGGCGGAGCAGACGATACCCCATGCCTCTTACCAGGTCATCGTGGTCGACGACGGTTCCACCGACGGCTCGGCGGCCATTGCCGCCGAGCACGGTGCACATCTGGTGTGCCAGGATCACGCCGGCCCGGCCGCTGCGCGCAACCGGGGCGCTCTCGCGGCCCGGGGCGAGATCTTGGTCTTTACCGACGCCGACTGCGAGCCGCAGCCAGACTGGATCGAGGCCATGCTGGCTCCCTTTGCCGACCCCGGCGTGGCGGGTGTGAAGGGTGCCTATCGCACGCGCCAGCGCTCCGTCGTGGCCCGATTTGCCCAGGCCGAATACGAGGAAAAGTATGCCCGCCTGGCAGGCAGGCCCGAGATCGACTTTGTGGATACCTATGCCGCCGGCTACCGCCGCGCTGTGTTTCTGCAGGCCGGTGGCTTTGACACCGGCTTCCCCACGGCGACGGTGGAGGATCAGGAGCTATCCTATCGCCTGGCCGCGGCGGGGCACAAGCTGGTATTTGCCCCGCGGGCCATCGTCTATCACCGCCACGCCGCCACTGCCTGGCGCTATGCGCGCCGCAAGCTGCACCTGGGCCGCTGGAAGGTGCGCGTTCACACCCGCCATCCGGCCCGCGCCCTGCGCGATAGCTATACCCCCTGGACGCAAAAGGCCCAGCTCGTGCTGGTGCCCCTGGCGGTCGTCGTGGCCGGGGCCGCTGCCCTGACACGTTCTCGTTCGCGGCGACGGGCCCTCTGGCGCCTGGCCGCGGGCCTGGCAGGACTCGCTCTGGGGAGCACCCTGCCGCTGCTGGCACACGCCCGCCGGCAGGGGTGGGCCGTGGCCCTGGCGGCGCCGCCCCTGGCCCTGCTCCGCGCGGCGGCGCTGGACGCGGGGCTGGCCTGGGGGCTGTTGAGCCGGCGGGGACGCCGGTATGGAGAGGGAGACCGCTGATGCCGGAGGAGGGCGGGGTCCCGGAATCCTCAATGGGGCCGCGCCCCATAGCCTGGCCTGCCGCCGCTGTGGCCGGGCTTGCCTTCCTCGTCTACCTGGTAACCCTGGCACCCGGCCTGAGCTTTGAGCACAACGGTACCGACGGGGGCGACCTCATCGCCGCCGCCTGGAACCTGGGCGTGCCGCATCCCACCGGCTATCCCACCTACACGCTCCTGGCCTGGCTTTTCACACGGCTGCCCGTGGGCGTGGTGGCCTACCGGACCAACCTCCTGTCGGCGGCCTGTGCCGCCGGGGCTTCGGGCCTGCTGTTCGCCAGCGTGCGGCTCCTGCTTTCCCCGGGCGGCCACGCCATCCCTGCCGGCAACGACGCGGCATCCGGCGAGGCGACGACGGGCCCGGGGCGCGGAGCGCGGCTGCGGGCATTCGTCTCCGCGCACGCCGGCGTCCTCCTGGCGGGGGCCGCGGCCTTGATCCTGGCCTTTTCCTCGCTGTTGTGGTCGCAGGCGGTCATCACCGAGGTGTATGCCCTGCTGACGCTGTTCGCCTCGCTATTGCTCTGGCTCGCGCTGCGCTGGCGGGCCGGCGGAGGCGATGGCCTCCTATGGCTGGCCGGGCTTGTCCTCGGCCTGGGGTTGGGCAACCACCTGACCCTCATCCTGGGCGCGCCCGCCCTCCTCCTGCTTCTCTGGCCCGAGCGGCGGCGCTGGCTCCGCCTTCGGGTCCTGCTGCCGGCCTTGCTCTCCTTCCTGGCCGGGCTGGGCATCTATGCCTACCTGCCCCTTGCCGCCCGGGGCGCGCCAGCGGTCAATTGGGGCAACCCGCAGACGTTGGACCGGTTCCTGTGGGTGGTCACGGCCCGGCAGTACCAGCAGTTTGCCTTCGGGCTCGACCTGGCGGCGGTCCCGGCACGCCTGGCGACCTGGGCCGGGCTGGTGGGCGACCAGTTCGGCTGGTGGGGATTGGCCCTGGCGCTGGCCGGGGGCGCCTGGTGCTGGCGCCGCGACCGGGCCTTTGCCCTGTGCGGCCTGGCTTGGACGCTCCTGGCCGGGACCTATGCCTTCCTTTACGACACCGGCGACTCCCAGGCCTATCTTTTGCCGCCGCTGCTGATCCTGGCGGCCTGGTGGGCCGAGGGCGCCCGGGGCCTGTTGCGCATCATAGGCGGCTGGCGGCCGGCCTGGGCCCAACCGGCGCTGGCCTTGCTCTTGCTCCTGCCAATCGTCTCCCTTGGCCTCCATTGGCGCGCCGCGGACCCCGACGACGACTGGCTGATCCACACGTACATCCAGCAGGCCCTGGATGGCGTGGATCCGGGTGGGCTGGTGGTGGTACGCGGCGACGGCCCGACCTTTGCCCTGTGGTACGGCCTGTACGTTGAGGACAGGCGGCCCGACGTATCCGTCGTCAGCGGGCCACTGCTGGCCTACATCTGGTATCGGGAGCAGGTCCGGCAGCAGGTCCCCCACCTGGCAGTTCCCGAGCCCGGGGCGGGAGAGGTGACCATCGACGACCTGGCGCGGGACCTCATCGCCGAAAACCTGCCCGACCGGCCGGTGTACGCCACGGACCCCAGCGAAGCCTGGAAAGAGTGGTTCAACTTCCAGCGAGTGGAGGGCTCGCCCGTGTACCGGGCGTCGCCGTGACACAGTGGTGGGAAATATCGATAGGGTCGGTTGCCGACGGGACCTCCATATGGTATAATTCTCTCGGTTGAGACCGCAATTCCCCTGTTGGTCTCCACGCACTGGGGCGCGGACCTCGCGGTGCTGTCAGCCTTCACCAACCTGGAAAGGAGTACAGAGATGGAATACCGGAACCTGGGAATCAGTGGGCTCAAGGTCTCGGAGCTGGCCCTGGGAACGATGCAGTGGGGCTGGACCACGGATGAGGAAAACGCCTTCGCCGTCATGGATGCCTACGTGGAGGCGGGCGGCAACCTCATCGATACTGCCGACGTCTACTCGCGATGGGCGGAGGGCAACCCCGGCGGCGTCTCGGAAGAGATCATCGGCCGCTGGTTCAAGGCGCGGGGCAACCGCCAAGACATCGTGTTGGCCACCAAGGTCAAGGGTCGCATGTGGGACGGGCCCAACGGCGAAGGGCTGAGCCGCCTGCACATCACGCGTGCCGTCGAGGACAGCCTTCGCCGCCTGCAAACGGACTATATCGACCTCTACCAGAGCCACTCCTTCGACGAGGACACGCTCATCGACGAGACGATGCGCGCCTTTGACGACCTGGTACGGGCGGGAAAGGTCCGTTACGTGGGCTGCTCCAACTACCCGGCCTGGCGGCTGGTGGAAGCCCTCTGGACCTCCAGCAGCCTGGGCCTGGTGAGCTATGTTTCGCTCCAGCCCCACTACAACATGATCCGCCGCCGGGAGTTCGAGCAGGACCTGGCCGACGTCGTGGAGGGCTACGGCCTGGGCGTCATCCCCTATAGCCCCCTGGCCGGCGGCTTTTTCACGGGCAAGTACCGCCGCGGCGACGAGCTGCCCGACAGCCGCCGGGCCGAGGCGGTGCATAGGCGCTACTTCCGGGAGGAGAATTTTACCCTGCTGGACAGGATTCAGGAGATCGGGCGGGCGCACGATAAGACCCTGCCCCAGGTGGCCCTGGCCTGGCTGCTGAGCAATCCGCTGGTGACGGCACCCATCATCGGCGCCAATTCCGTCGAGCAGTTGCAGGCCAGCCTGGGCGCCGTCGGCTTTCGCCTGGACGAGGCTGAATTGGAGGCCATCGACGAGCTGACATCGTGGCAACAGGAAGCGTGATCCGGCTGGACCTGCCGGCCGACCTCAAGGCCAGCCTCTCCCGTGGCCATCCCTGGGTCTATCGCAACCAGGTGCCCGGCGATCCCGACCTGCCGACCGGCACCTGGGTGCAGGTGAACTCGGGCGGCTGGACGGGCTACGGGCTGTGGGACGCCCACAGCCCCATTGGCGTCCGGCTCTTCTCGCGGCACGGGGTGCCCGACGCCGCCTGGGTCGCTGCCCGCGTGGGCGAGGCCTGGGAGGCGCGGGCGCCCGTGCGCGCCGGGTCGACGACGGGCTATCGCTGGGTCTATGGCGAGAGCGACGGGCTGCCGGGCATCGTCGTCGACCTGTATGGGGAGTTCGCGGCCGTGCACAGCTATGCCGCGGCCGTGGAAGATCTGGTTCCCTGGGTGGCCGACGCGCTGCACGCCCATACCCCGTTGCAGGGCATCGTCTGGCGCCCCGCGGACGGCGAGGTTCGTCCGCTGTGGGGCCGGCCGCCACCTCCCGACCTGGTCGTCGAGGAGCAGGGCCTGCTCTTCCACGCCGACCTTCTGGCCGGCCAGAAGACGGGCCTCTACTTTGACCAGCGCGACAACCGTCGCACACTGGCTGCCTGGTGTGAGGGACAGGCGGTCCTCGACTGCTTCTGCTATACGGGTGCCTTTGCCCTGTATGCTCTGCGTGGCGGCGCAGCGTCCGTCACCGCCTGCGACGGCGCCGCCGGTGCCATCGAAGCGGCCCGGCGCAACATGGCCCTCAACGGTTTTGACGCGGAAGAGCATACCTTCCTGGTGGCCGACGTCTTCCAGCTCCTGGAGCGGTACGCCGGCGAGGGACGCCGTTTCGACGTCGTCGTCCTCGATCCGCCCAGCTTGGCCCGCAGCCGGGAGGGCCGCCGTGCGGCCGAGCGCGCCTACCTGCGCCTCAACCGCTGGGCCATGCAGTGCGTGCGTCCCGGTGGGCTGCTGGCTTCGGCCAGTTGCACCAGCCAAGTGCCGCCCGAGACCTTTCGCGAGATCCTGGGCGAAGCGGCGCGCCGCGCCGGGCGCCGGCTGTTGATCCTCCACGAGGCCGGTCAGCCGGCCGACCATCCGGTGCCGGCCCATTTCCCCGAGGCACGCTACTTGAAGTTCATCCTCGGCCGCCTGCTGTCTCTGCCGTAGGCCGTTTTGCCCGTTCTTGCACAGTGGCGAGGCACGTGTTATAATACGCCCATCCAACCAGCCAGGAGCTTTCAATGTACGAACGGGCGCAGAAGCTGAGGGACGAACTGGCATCGCTTCGCCATGCCATCCACCGCCATCCCGAATTGTCGTTCCAGGAGCACCACACCGCCGAGTTGGTGGCGGCGCGCCTGGCGGAACTGGGCATTGCCGTGCGCAGCGGCGTGGCCCGCACCGGTGTCGTCGGCGACCTTGCCGGCGGAGAAGGTCCGGCCATCGCCCTGCGGGCCGACATGGACGCGCTGCCCATGCAGGAGGAGAACGACGTGCCCTACGCCTCCCAGGTGCCCGGGGTGATGCACGCCTGCGGCCACGACGTGCACGTCGCCTGGCTGTTGGGTGCGGCCCGGCTCCTGGCCGAGGAAAAGGCCGCCGGCCGCCTGCCGGGCCGGGTGCGGTTCCTGTTCCAGCCCTCGGAGGAGCACCAGGACGAGGAGAAGCAGAGTGGTGGCATGCGCATGGCCGCTGAGGGTGTCATGGAGGGGATCGACGCCGCGGTCGGCCTTCACGTCTGGGCCGACCTGCCCGTGGGCACCATTGCCGTCCGGCCAGGCACCATGACCGCCCATCCCGACAAGTTTGTCCTGGTGGTCCGCGGCCAGGAGGCCCACGGCGCCTTTCCCCACCGGGGATACGATGCCATCGCCCTCGCCGCCCAGGTCATCCAGGCACTGCAGCTCGTCATCACCCGCCGCCTGGACCCCACGCAGGCCAAGGTCCTGACCGTGGGCACGATCCAGGGAGGGACCAAGGACAACATCATGGCCGGCCATGTGACCATGACCGGCACCATCCGCACATTTGACCATAAGACCCGCGAGGCGCTCCTGACCGAGATGGAGCAGGCATGCGGCGTAGCCCGGGCCCTGGGTGGCGACTTTGACCTCCAGATCATTCCGGGCTACCTGCCCGTGGTCAACGACCCCGACCTCACTCGCCTGGTGGGCGAGGTTGGCGCCGACCTGCTGGGGGCCGAAAACGTCGTGGAGGCGGCCCTGGAGATGGGCGGTGAGGATTTCAGCTACTTTTGCCAGGACGTCCCTGGCTGCTTTGCCTGGGTGGGCGGGGCCTTCCCCGGCCAGGAGAAGCGCCTCCACCACCATCCCCGCTTTGACGTCGACGAGGACAGCCTGGTCGTGGGCGCGGCCGTGCTGGCCGAGACGGCGCTGCGGTTTCTGAGGGGGGCGTGAGTCCAGGGTTTGTAGCACCGGGGGTCGGGGAGGACGATGGGCATCGAGAAGTTTGACCAGATGGTGGCCGCCGCGGTGGAAGCCGGGCCGGTGCCCGTGGCCGTGGCCGCTGCCAACGACCCCGCAGTCCTCAAGGCCGTGGATCGGGCCCAGCGCGAGGGCATCGTCAGGGCAACCCTCGTCGGCGATTGGCCGGCCATTGAGGCATACGCTGCCCAGACGGGAACCGACCTGACGGGCATGACGGTCATCCACGAGGCCGACACCCGCCTGGCTGCCCGGCAGGTGGTGCTCATGGCCCGCGATGGCGAGACGGGCGCCGTCGTCAAGGGCCAGATCAAGACAGCCGATCTCCTGGTCCAGGTCCTCAACCGCGAGGTGGGCATTCGGGGACATGGCCTGTTGACCCACGTGGGCATTTTCGAGCTACCGGGCATGGACCGGCTGATCTATCTGAGCGACTCGGGCGTGGTCGTCTATCCCGACGTCTATCAGAAGCTGGAGATCATCAAGAACGCGGTGGCCGTCGCCCGGCTGTTTGGCCTGGCGGAGCCCAAGGTGGCCATCCTGGCCGCCAGCGACACGGTTCACCCAAAGATCCCGGCGAGCATCGACGCCCTGGCCCTGTCCAAAATGGCGGACCAGGGCTGGGTGGAGGGGGCGTTGGTGGATGGTCCCCTGGGCCTGGAGCTGGCCATCTCGCCCCGGGCCGCTGTGGTCGAGGAGAGCGACTCGCCCATCGCCGGGATGGCCGACATCCTGATCGTGCCCAACGTAGAAGCGGGCAACATCGTGGCCAAGGGCCTGCTCTATTTTGCCCACGCCCGCATGGCCGGGTTGGTGGTCGGCGCCAGGGTACCCGTCGTCATCAGCTCCCGGGCCGATAGCGCCGAAACGCGCTACCTATCTTTGGCCATGGCCGCCCTGCTGGCCAACCGGCCTGCGATGGGCCAGGGTCTTGCCGGGGGACAGCACTCGTAAAGGGCGCTGCCGCGCCCGCGACCGGCACAAGCGCAACGAACCGCGCACAATAGTTCCACACGCATCAGTTCCAGAAACGCGCAGTACCGATGGCCTCCCCGGCATCCTGCCATCCATGGTTTGGATCCGGGGCCCGGCGAGGAGAGAGCCGCAACCGAGTGCCAGGAGCGAATAGCCAACGTGGACGGAAAGGAGGACCCATGCGAGTCGTCGAATCGGGGATAGGCGAGCTGATCCAGGCGCCCGACATGAATGCCTTCCGCGAGTGGAACCGCACGCAGAAGTCGCGCAAGCTCATTGACAAGCGGATGACAGAAGCGGAGGCCGTCAGCCGTTTTGTGTATGACGGCTGCTACATCGGCACGGAACTGTATGGCACCGTTCGCTGTCCCATGTCGCTGGTCCGCGAGGTCGTGCGCCAGGGGGTCCGGGACCTGCGGGTGGCCGGCCAGGGCGTGACCGAGCTGGACCTGTGGCTGGCGGCGGGGATCATCAATGCGCTGGACATCACCTACATCGGACTGGAGGTGTATGGTGTGTCCAACGCCCTGCGGCGCGAGGTGGAGAGCGGCCGTCTGTCGCGCGTGGTGGAGTGGAGCAACGCCGGCATAAGCTGGCGATTCAAGGCCACTGCCCTGGGCGCGCCCTTTATTCCCGTGCGCTCCATGCTGGGCACCGACACGCTCAAGTACAGCGCGGCCAAGGTGGTCGAGTGCCCCTTCACCGGCGAAAAGCTGGCGCTGCTGCCGGCGCTCATCCTGGACGTCGGCTTGATGCACGTCCACCGGGCCGACCGCTACGGCAACTGCCAGGTGGAGGGCATCACCGGCTTTGGCGTCGAGTTCGCGCGGGCCTGCAAGCGGCTGATCATCAGCGCCGAAGAGATCATAGACACGGATGAGATTCGCCGCTATCCCGACCGCACCATCGTGCCCTACTACCTGGTGGATGCCGTTGTCCACGCGCCCTTTGGCTCGCATCCCGGCGAGATGGCCTATCGCTACTGCCGCGACGAGCCCGAGATCAAGGCCTGGGTGGAAGCCAGCGCCACCGAGGAGGGCGCCAGCGCATATCTGCAGGAATGGATCCATGACCTGCCGGATCACCAGGCATACCTGGCCAAGGTGGGAGAAGAGCGCCTGGAGCGGGTCGTGGACGGAAGGGAGCGACGAGAATGAGCCAGCCTGAGTACAATCCCACGGAACTGCTGATCTGCATCGCTTCGCGCCTGATGGAGGACGAGACGACGGCCTTTATCGGCACTGGCATTCCCATGCTGGCCGCGTCGCTGGCCCAGCGCCGCCAGGCGCCCAACCTGATCCCCGTCTTTGAGTTCGGCGGCATGGGGGCCATCCTGGAAGACCTGCCCATGGCCGTGGGCGAGGCGCGCACTTTTCACCGGGCGCTCCACGCCTCGGGTATCACCGACACCATGGAGACGGCGGCCAGGGGGTTCATCGATTACGGCTTTCTGGGAGGAGCCCAGATCGATCCCTACGGCAACCTGAACAGCACGGTCATCGGCCCTCACGACAGGCCGAAGGTGCGGCTGCCGGGCAGCGGTGGCGCCAACGACGTCGGATCCATGTGCTGGCGGACGATCATTATCATCCGCCACTCGACCCGCAGTTTTGTGCCGCAGTGCGATTTCGTGACGACGCCGGGCTACCTCAGCGGGCTGGGAGCCCGCGAGGAGGCAGGGCTTCCGCCGGGCACCGGGCCGCTGTACGTGGTTAGTACCCTGGCCCTCATGGGCTTTGACGACGAGACGAAGCGGATGAAGCTGCTGGCGACGCAACCCGGCGTGACCGTAGAGCAGGTGGTGGCCGAGACCGGGTTCGAGCTCATCATCCCGCCGGACGTCGGCCGGAACGAGGCCCCATCCGAGGAAGAACTGCGCATCCTGCGCGACGAGGTCGACCGGCAGCGCCTGTACATCTAGGGACCGGACCCGGAGGTTGGCAGGCATGCGTCTGAAGTGGTTGGGCTGGGTTGTGTAGAGGGATGCTGGCAAGCCGGATGGCCGCCGCCGGGGACGCAGCGCCGGCTATCCGCCGCCCACAGGCGGAAAGATGCCCAGCTCGTCGCCGTCGGCAAGGACGTGCTCGGGGGTGCGGAACAGCCCGTTGACGAACAGGAGCTTGACTTCTTCCGGGGGCAGGCCCAGGTGGTCGATGAGGTCGGCAGCGGTGGCATCCTCGGGCAGCTCGACGGGAAACGCCTGCCCAATGCCCAGCCCCGGGGGGCCGGCAAGGCCGCGCAGTGTGGCAAACAGCTTGACCTGAACGGTAATCATCCGATAGCCCGCCTCCCGCCGGCCCGGGCCGGCGGGAGGCTTTTGCTTCTAGCCGGGGTGCGAACCCCGGAATTGATTCACGACGCCGCGGTGCCTAGCCAAACACCGCGTCCAGGGTTGAGTCGGGCACGTCCCAGGTGACGTTGTGGGGCGGCAGTTGCTCGAGGCGCATGAACTCGGGCATCCGGTCGTCGAGCTTGGTAAAGCCGGCGCGCCGGTTAAAGTCCAGTTCGGTGTCGAGGACCTGCTTGCCGATGCGGCCCACGTCGTCCATGGTCCAGTTGGTGCCCAGGACGCCGTTGCACTCTTCGACGGCGCCCTCAAAGCCACTGGCAATGTCGAGGATGGCAAAGGCGATAAAGAGGCAGTGGCCCGTGCTGTCGATCCAGCCGGTGGCGTACTGGAAGTTGCGCACCAGGGCGGCCTTGTCCACGTCGAACTGGTCCACCTTTCCGCTGACGCCCAGGATCTCGGGGGCGATGGTGTAGCCGGAGGTGTGGTCGGCACCCATGGTGGCGATGGCGTAGGTCATGCCGATGCCCTTGATGGCGCGGGGCTCATAGGCGGGCATGGACTGACCCTTGACCGTCGGAACGCGGCGGACGCCCAGGACACGGGCAGCCGTCTCGGTGCCGGCTCCCAGGATGCGGCCCACGGGCGTGCCCTTGCCCATTTCGTGCAGCAATTCGATGGCCTTCTTGCCGTCGCCGAAGGAAGCCAGGCCGCCTTCCATGGCAACGGCCAGGGTGCAGCCGGCCTCGATGGTGTCCAGGCCGTAGGCGTTGCACAGGCGGGTCAGCTCGGCCACCTCGTCCAGGTTGCCGATGCCACAGTCTGCACCCAGTGCCCAGGCCGTCTCGTACTCCACGCAGGAGACGTGCTCCGTGCCATCAGGCTTGTGCCAGGTGTTGGAGCAGCGGATGATGCAGCCGGGGCTGCAGGCGTGGTTGTACAGCTCCTTGCCGAGGCGCTCCTTGTTCCCCTCAAAGATGGCCTCGCCGGCGATGGCCGCTGCCTGCTCGAAGCGGCCGGAGGCAAAGTTGCGGGTTGGCAGGGCACCGGCCTCGTTGATGATGTTGACCAGGACCGCAGTGCCGTAGCTGTTGAGAGCACCCTGGGGCTTGGTGATGTCGTGGCTCATGAGGGCTTCGGTCAGCTTCTTGCGGCCTGTCTCAAAGACCTCCTTGTTCGCCAGCGTGACGCCGGGGGCGCCCTTGCGGTCGACGACGATGAACTTCAGGCGCTTGCTGCCCATGACGGCGCCCAGACCGCCACGCCCCGCATAGCGCGCCGGCCGGCTCTCGTTGTCGTCAAAGACGATACCCGAGTTGCCGTACAGGAACTCGCCCGCGTTCCCGATGCCGGCCACGCTCACCTTGCCAAAGCGCTGGTAGAGCTCGGGAAAGACCTCGTACACGTCCCGCCCTGCATACTCGTTGGCCGGCAGCCAGTCAAAGTTCAGTGTGCTTGTGGAGGCGTCCCACGTGACGTGGAGCATCCACCACGTGTCCTTCTCGATGGGCTGGCCCTCGACGACGATGGCCTTGATGCCCATGGCAGCCAGGGCCGGCGCAAAGGGCGAGCCGGCGTTGGCCTCCTTGATGCCGCCGGTCAGCGGCGACTTGCCGCCCACTGAGAGGCGCGCGCTCGTGGGCGCGGAGGTGCCGGTGACGATGCCCGGGGCAAAGACCAGCTTGTTGCCGGGGCCCAGGGGATGGCTGGTGGGATCTACCTCCTGCGCGACGATGGTGGACGTCAGCCAGCGGCCACCCATTTCCCTGTACGCAGCGGGGACTTCTTCCACCTTGACCGTTCGATCCGTCATGTTGACTCGCAATAGTTTGCTCATCGATCTCACTCCTTTGTCGAAAGATTATACTGCCTACGTTTGGTCTTCCGGCCCGGTATAGGCGTGATGCACGCCCCTGTCTGTGCGGTCGCGAAACTCTTCCTGGACCTCGGGCGTCAGGCTGGCGCCGAAGCGATATTGGAAGGGCCACATGGCCTTGCGGTGGGAGATGCCAACGCGGTCGCCGTCCTTGAGGATGACGGTGCGGTCGGTCTCGAGTCCCGGCAGTGCTGCCAGGCTACCGTTGATGAAGGTGATGCCTTTTTCTTCGGTCGGCAAGCCCAGTAGGTCGAGAAGTTCAGCCATGGTGCTGCCTGGTGGGAGGTCGTAGTAGAGGTGGGCATGGCTGCCCTGGCTTGCTTCGCCGGCGTAACGCGCGATGGGTCCATACAGCCACACTTCTACACGGATCGTATCCATTTTCCATCCTCGGAACAAGTGATGCCCTTCGTCTTTGCCCCCCCTTTCTACACAAAAAGGAGGCTGCGCTCCACGCACCCGGGCGAACCCGGGCAGTGGACAGCACTGCCTCCTTTGCACCATGGCGGGCGAAGGGATTACTCCCTGCGCCGTGTCGCTCATCCGTCCCCGCGGGAGCGAGATGAGTCGGAGACCACTTCCGAACGGTTTTTGGGTGTGTGAGCCATTATAGCACAGACCCTTTCCCTTGTCCAACCAGGGCCATACTGTATGCAAAGCTCTCTCCAGGATTTGGATCGGGGATAGAGATCATCGATTATCGATACTCGCTTGCACCGGCTCATAAGTTGCCGAATGGCCGGGAATGAGGTATAATCCGGACTTGGCAAGACTTTTACATGTTGGCGGCGCCAGGGGCCCTGGCATAGAAAGAGATGAAAATGAGCTCGAGTTCGCAGCCCTTTCCTACGATCCCGGAGCTGGAACGCATCCTCTTTGAGCATGCCTACGTGACGGACCGCACCCTCGGCACGGTGCTGTTCCTTGCGTTAAAGCTGGGCAAGCCGCTGCTGCTGGAGGGGGAGGCAGGCGTGGGCAAGACCCAGGTGGCCAAGACCCTGGCCGAGGTCCTGGACGCGCCCCTCATCCGCCTGCAGTGCTACGAGGGCCTGGACGTCAACAACACCATCTACGAGTGGAACTATACCCGGCAGCTCCTCCACATCCGCATGCTGGAGGCCCAGAGCTGTGACATCGACGCCTCCGTGGAGCGGGACCTCTTTGGCGAGGAGTACCTCATCAAGCGCCCGCTGCTGCAGGCCATCGAGCTGAGCGCCGGGGGCCAGGCGCCGGTGCTGCTCATCGACGAGCTGGACCGGGCGGACGAGGAGTTCGAGGCGTTCTTGCTGGAGCTG
>DAOUHB010000129.1:0-12499 GCA_034428935.1 Anaerolineae bacterium
CAGAAACACGCCTTTGCCCTGGCGTTGGCGCTCCCCAGCTGCGACAGCCTGGAGCTGGCACTGACCAGTTTGAAATTGTGCCTGGTGACGACCTGTAAGGTCAATCGACGTCGAAAGCATCCCAGTACCTATCAACTACTGCTGAATGTGCCTTAACTTGATGCATATAGGCAGGTGCGAGACCTGCCCCTACCCCGAATTATCGAGAAGATGCGTCTCGACCCCCAGGGAGAGGCTCGCCGGGCAGTAGCCGAGAGCGACGGGAGGACCTCGCCAACGTATGCCGGACGCTCTTGACAGCGCGGCCCACCAATGTTATAGTGCGAGGCATCTGCCTGCGCGGATGCAGGCCAGGCTATGCAAATCCCGGACAAAGGAGGGACGATGATTGCACGTACCTGGCATGGCGCCGTTCCCGATGCAAAAGCCGACGCCTACGAGACCTATCTGCAGCTCACGGGCATACCCGACTACGAGACCACGCCGGGCAACCGCGGGGTATTCATCCTGCGGCGCAGTGCCGGCGGCGTCACCGATTTCCTGCTCATCACCTTGTGGGACTCGTACGAAGCGATCCGCGCCTTTGCCGGCGACGACCCGGAGCGCGCCCGCTACTACCCGGAGGACACCGAATATCTTCTCGAGCTCGAGCCGTCGGTCACCCACTACGAGGTAGCGTACCGCTCGCGTTGACTCGCGCTGACAGGGCACGGCCGCACACCTCGGCTCCCGTCCTTGCTTGACAGATGCCCCGTTCGCCGGTAGAATCGTGGCATCCGGCAAGCACAGGAGGATGCGCACCATGTTCGTCTTCACAGAGGCCTGGCGCCAGGCCTATCCCACTGCTGCTGTAGGGTTCCTGTGGATGCGGGGCGTCTCCAATCCCGAGGCGCACCCGGAGCTGGATCGCCGCAAAGAGGAGCTGGAGGCCGAGCTGCGAGGGCGTTATGCCGGCCTCGACCGCGCTGCCCTCAAGGCCCTGCCCACCCTGGCGGCCTATGCCGCCTACTACCGCCGCTTTGACAAGACCTATCACGTCCAGCACCAGCTCGAGTCCATCGTGTTGAAAAAGCGGTCCATTCCACGGGTGGCCGCCCTGGTGGAAGCCATGTTCATGGCCGAGCTGCAGAACCAGCTTCTGACCGCCGGCCACGACGCGGCCTTCGTCGAGCACCCGGTACGCGTCGACGTGGCGACCGGCAGCGAGGTCTATACCCTCATGAACGGCAGCGAGCAGGCGCTCAAGGCGGGCGACATGTACATCGCCGACGGCCAGGGCGTGCTGTCCAGCATCCTCTACGGGCCCGACAGCCGCAGCCGCATCCGCCCCGAGACGCAGGAGGTGCTCTTTACCGTCTATGCCCCGCCGGGCATCGACCGTGCCGCCGTCCGCGCCCACCTGGACGACATCCGGTCCCTGGTGCAGGTCGTGAGCCCCGGCGCCGAGACGGTGGTCCACCAGTTGCTGCCAAAGTAGCGCACGGCGCAAGCCTCGATGGCACACCCCTTCCGCCGCCTCTCCCCCATCACGGTCTATCTCGTCCTCGAATTTGCCGCGGCGCTCTTCTTTTCGCTGATCTTTACGGTCAACCTGATCTATCACGTTACCGTCGTCGGCCTCAGCCCGCTGCAGCTCGTCCTGGTGGGCACCATCCTGGAGGCGACGGCCTTTGCCTTCGAGATCCCTACCGGCATCCTGGCCGACGTCAAGAGCCGGAAGCTGTCCATCATCATCGGCTACCTTCTCACGGGAGTCGCCTTTGTCGTCGAGGGCTCCTTTGCCACCTTTGCCGCCGTGGCCCTGTCCCAGGTCATCTGGGGCATCGGCTACACCTTTACCAGCGGCGCCACCCAGGCCTGGATCGCCGACGAGGTGGGAGAAGACCGCGTGGGCCCGGCCTTCATGCGCGGCTCCCAGGCCGCCCGCGCCGGCGGCCTGCTGGCCATTCCCCTCAGCGTTGTCGTGGGCATCATCAACGTACGACTGCCCATCGTCATCGGCGGCCTTCTGTTCCTGGCCCTGGCCGGCTTTCTGGCCCTTGCCATGGGCGAAGAGGGCTTCCGGCCCGCGCCTCCCGGCGAGCGCAGCACCTGGCGCATGATGGCCGGGACCGTGGGCGACGCCCGGCGCCTCGTCGCCCGCCAGCCGGTTCTCCTCGCCCTGCTGGGCATCGGCCTCTTTTACGGGCTCTACAGCGAGGGATTCGACCGGCTGTGGACCGCTCACCTGCTGGAGAACTATCCGGCCCCCTTTGGCGGCAGGCTCGAGCCCGTGGTGTGGTTCGGCGCCCTGCGGGCGGTCGACGCCGTCCTCGGCCTGGCCGTCGTCGAATGGGCTCGCCGGCGCCTGGATACCGGCCGCGCCCGGTCCCTCGCCCGGGTGCTCATGGCCAGCGCCACCCTCATCGTCGCCGGCCTGGCCCTCTTTGGCCTGGCGCGGGCCTTCTGGCTGGCCGTGGCTTGTTTCATCCTGGCCTCCACAATGCGCAGCCTGGTCACCCCCTTGCAAGACATCTGGATCAACCGGCGCATCGACGACCCCCAGGTGCGGGCGACCCTCTTTTCCGTCACCGGCCAGGTCGACGCCCTGGGCCAGATCGCCGGCGGACCCCTCGTGGGCGCCATCGGCAACGTCTCCATCCGCGCCGCCCTGGTGACCTCGGCAGCGCTCCTGCTGCCAGCGGTGCCCCTCTACGGCGTCGCCCTCCGCCGCAGCGGCGACGAGGTGCCGTCCGGCAGTCCCCCATAAGGGGGCGCGCTTGCCTGCCATTGACCACGAGGTAGTCGGTTCTTGAACTGCGAGGGGAAAAAGGTAAAAAACTTGTAACCAGGCCTTGACAAATGACCTGACCTGTGGTATATTAGTATCTGCCCGGAGGGAACAAGTAGTATGCTCCCAAAGGGTGAGGGAGCCCCGAGTGATTGGAAGCTTTCTCGCAGTTTTCAGGTCAGCCGTGCATTAGCATGCCGATCTGGAAGTTCTGGAAGGTAAACTCGTTAAGATTGCGCGAGCAATGGACAAACGAGAGCCGGAAAGAATAGCGAGGAAAGCAAGAAGGTCACTTGGGGCCCCTGTTTTTGTGCAAGAAACGCGACTTGAGCAGGGCTGCGTCAGCGAAGGAGCTCTGGCTTGAGGAGACCCACGAACGGCAGGTTGCGGTACCGCTCTCGAAAGTCCAGGCCGCAGCCCACCACGTGGCTGTCGGGCAGCTCGAATCCGCGGTATTTGAGGGGAGAATCCACCAGGCGCCGCCCCGGCTTGTCGAACAGGACGCAGACCTCCAGGCTCGCCGGCCCGCGGGCCTGAAGCGTGCTCAGCAGATAGCTCAGGGTCAGCCCCGTATCGATCACGTCCTCGACAAAGAGCACGTGGCGCCCGGTGATGGGCACATCCACGTCCTTTACCAGGCGCACGACGCCCCGGTCGCGCAGCGCGGCCGTGTAGCTGGACACGGCCAAAAAGTCGACCTCCACCGGGATGGTGATGGCGCGCAGCAGGTCGGCCATGAACAGGAAGACGCCCTTGAGGGCGCCCACGAGGAGCGGGTTCCGCCCCGCATAGTCCTGGGAGATTTGCTGGCCCAGGGCCAGCACCCGCTCGTGGATCTCGTCCTCCGAGATCAGCACTTGAGAGATGTCCGCCGCCAGCTCTCCATACGCCTCGACAGGGTGCCAGCTCACGATTCGTTCCTTTACCCTTGCGCCTCGCTGCCCGCGATGCGGGCCGCCTCCTGGTCAAACCCATACTTGAGCAGCAGCGATCGCAGATCCTGCCGCTTGAACAACTTGACCTTGACGTCGGGGTATAGCTCCTGAACGGTGCGCAGCTTCCGGTTCTTGGTCCTGATCAACTTTGGTCGCAGGGTCGTCAGCTCGATGTAAAGGTCTTGCTGTGGCAGGTAAAAATCGGGGGTAAATGCCTCCACTACGTTGCCCTCGTCGTCCCATTCCAGGACGAACGTGCGCGGCTCGTACTCCCACTCGATCCGGTAAAAGTCCAGGATGCGTGCAAACCGCTCTTCCGTTGGGTGTACAAACCGGCAGCTTTCTCGGCTCGACATCGTGCCTCCTTTGCTTGCCGCCTTTTTCCCGGCGAATCTGGTCCTCGCCGACCAGTGCTCCTTTCGCCCTTGCCCATCCCTCAAATTATATCACAACGTGGAGGTGCTGCAAAGTTGAACACGGGTGTTTGCAAGCGCTGTTGTGAGGCAACCCCTCCCCCCGGCCCCCTCCCCCCGCGCTGCGCTCTCCCTCGGACACTGTCCTTTCCCTCGGACCCTGTTCCTCGGGACCAGGGCGGGACAAGCGCGGGGCCATGGCAAACGTCGGGGAGGAGAGTTTGCACAGGATATGGAGAAGCATAGGCTGTCGGGTCAAGCCAGTCCCAGTTGCCTGCGCATCAACCTGGGCGGAAGCGAGCCGCAGCCCAGAATGGCGTCGTGGACCTGGCGCAGCGAAGCGCCGGGGTGCGCCCGGCGATAGTCGGCCACCAGGTCCAGGATGGCCAGCTTGCCCATGAGGTACGACTGGGGCTGCGTGGGCGACATGGTGTAGCGCCGCACCTCGGCCTCGGCCTCGGGCCGCTGCAGGCCGCACTGCTCCACCAAAAAGCTTACCGCCTCGTCCACGCCCATGCCCCGGGTATGCAGCGACACGTCGAGGATGATGCGCCCCGCCCGCCACAACTGGTCGGACAGGCGCCCCAGGCGCTGGATGGGCCGCGCCAGGTAGCCCATTTGCTCCAACAGCTCTTCGCAGTAAAAGGCCCAGCCCTCGATAAACAGCGTCGCCAGCAGCGTGCCGGTCCGCCGGGCAAGGCGCGGCCGGCGGTTGGACCACACCAATTGCAGGTGGTGGCCCGGGTAGGCCTCGTGCAGGGCGGTGAGGGGCAGCTTGGCCCGGTAGTGTCGGCGCAACCGCTCCTCCTGTTCCTCCGGCGGCAGGGCAGGGTCCACGGGCGTCACCACAAAGATGCCTTCCTGCTTTTCCTCCAGGATGCCCGGCGGCATGTAGCCGGCAAAGGGGATGATGGGCTGCAAATAGGTGGGGGTCTCGACGATGCGCAGCACCTCGCCCTCGGGGATCGTCGCGATCTCGTGGTCGACGACGTACTGGCGGATGGCCGCCATCTCCTGGCGGTAGGCGTCCAGCAACTCCCCGGCGCCGGGGTGATCGGCCCGGGCCGCGGCCAGGATCTCGGGCGCGGAGAGGAAGGGGTCGATCTCGGCCGCCACGGCCGCCATCTGCTCCCGGGTCTGGTGAAACTGCTCCCAGCCGGTGGCCAGCAGCTCGTCCGCGTCGTAATCCACCATGTGCTCCTCGCGGAGCCGGGCGTCAAAGCCCTGGCGCCCCACGGCGAAATCGCCGGCAGCCACGGGCAGCACCTGGTCCCGCAGGTAGGCCGCATACCCGGCAAGGGCGTCGGCCGCCACCTGGCCCGCCTGGGCCAGGTCCTCCTGGAGGTCCGGCGCCGCCTCGGCGGCCATGGCGGGCAGCAGCGCCGCAAAGAGGGCCCCCGCTCCCTCGGCCTGCTCCAGGGCCACCTCGGCCCACACCGGCGGCACCGCCTCGGGCACGATGTTGGCCCGGGCCTGCGCCAGGACGCGGGGCACCTGCCGCACCCGGCCCAGGGCGGAGCGCAGCCGGTCGGCCAGGGGAGCAAACTCGAGCATGATAAGCAGCATCGCGCCGCCCACTGCCTCGTCCAGGTAGCCGCCCGGGTTACGCTCGTGGCTCTTGACCTCCTGGTAGTCGCGCGCGAACATGCCCAGCAGGTGCATGAACAACTGGCGGTCGATCTGGGCATCGAGCCCCAGCCGGTCGCCGTCGACGTCCTGGAGCTCGGCCAGCATGGCCTGCAGCCCCTGGTATTCCTCGTCCAGGGCCTCGGCGCTGCGGTCCGCGAGGCGGTCGTCCCAGCGGTGGTCGCCCATCTGGGTCGCACCCGTGGGGTTCCTCTCCATCAGCTCGGAGAGCATGGCGTCCATGCGCCGGTAGAGCGCTTCTTCGTAGTCAAGGTCCTGGGCAGGGTGAAGTGACATGGGGCTTCTCCTTTTACGAAACCACCTGGTTTTCCACGACCGCCCCGTCGGGGACGGCGGACTCCCGGAGGATGACTGCGTTGCAGATGGTGACGTCGTCGCCGATGCGGCAATCCCGCTCCACGTAGACGTTGGGGCCGATGGTGCAATTCTGGCCGATGATCGTGCCCCCTTCGATGCGCAGCGGCGTGATGAGGCGCGTGTTGCAGCCCACCGTGTGGGGCGCCAACTGGGGCTGGTTGTTGCCCATGAGCAGATAGTGGCGGTTGATGGCCAGCAGGTCGGCCGGGCTGGTGAGGGTCAGCCGCTCGTCCACCAGCATGCCCCGCACGTGCCCCTCCTCCTCGATGAGCATCTGGATGGCGTCCTGCAGCTCGTACTCGCCCCGGGCCGAGAGGGGCACCCGCGGCAAATAGTCCAGGAAGCCCCGGGAGAAGCAGTACAGGGGCAGGCTGGAGATGTTGGAGGGCGCCTCTGCGGGCGACGGCTTTTCCACGATGCGCCTCACCCATTGCCCATCCAGCTCCACGATGCCCACGTTGCCCAGCCGTTCCGGTTCCACGGGCATCAGCGTCAGGATGCCGTTGGGCCGCGGCTCGCTGTTCCAGGCCGCCAGCATCTGGCCGACGTATTCCTCGGAGATCAGGTTGTCGCACGCCGAGAGGACGAAATCGTCGTTGATCAGCGGCGCGGCGCCCACGAGGGCGTTGGCCATGCCCAGGCGCTCGGGCTGGTAGGCAAAGCGCACGTCGGCCTCGATGCGCGACTCGCGGCGAAAGTAGCGCGTGATGTGGCGGTCATTGGGGCTGACCACCAGGATCAGGTCGTCCACGCCGTTGCAGAGCAAGTGCTCCATCACCCGCTCCACGATGGGCTTGCCCAGGATGGGCACCATCGCCTTGGAGCGGGTCAGCGTGATGGGCTGCAGCCGCGAGCCGTGGCCGGCAGCCAGGATAATACCTTGCATCTCAAACCCCCTCGCTGGACTGCTCCCGCGGGCCGGTGACCACCAGGCCCCGGTGGGCAACGTGCGGCCGGTAGATGCGCGCCGAATCCAGGCCGCTCTCGGCCGCCACCTGGCGCCAGCGCTCCATCAGCCGGCCCTCTTGCCCCGGCCGGGTGAGGGCAAAGACCGACCCCCCGCCGCCCGCTCCCGTGAGCTTGGCGCCCAGCGCCCCACCCTGGAGCGCCGTATCGATGAGCAGGTTGTTGGCCCAGCCCGCGCCATCCTCGAAACAGCAGTAGGCCATCATCTCGTTCACCAGGCGGTGGTTCTGGTTCATGAGGTCGCCAAAGCCTTCCAGGTCGCCCACCATGAGGGCGATCTTGCCCCGCCAGGCCGTCTCCCAGGCCCCCTGCATAAAGCGCACCATGGGCGGCGGTTCCCCACCCCGCTTGACCCATTCCGCGTGCTCCTCCAGGTAGCGGGGGCGCATCCGGCCGTGGACGTCGCCCGAGTCGCGCTCGATGCCGGTCGAGATGGCCACCAGCGGCAGATCCTCGATCCAGGGGTCCAGCCGCTCGTAGGTGGCGTACGGCTCGTCGTGCAGCTCGCTGTGTTGCAGCTTGCCCCGGTAGTCGATGTAGGCGATGCCGCCAAAGAGGGGGGCGTAGCGATCGGCAAAGCCGCAGGTGATGCCCAGCTCGCGGGCTTCGACCCTCTGCGTCAGCTCCGAGAGCACATAGTCGTTGTGTACCTGGCGGTCCAGGTCGTAGAACTGGCGCAGGCCGGCCAACGTCAGCAGCACAAACAGGGACGATCCGCCCAGCCCGCTCTGGCGCGGCACGTCGGTCCAGGTCGAGATGCGCACGCCCCGCTGGGCGAACTTGACCCGAAACTCGGCGCTGTAGGCATGGAGGCGGTTTACGCCGCCCTTCAGCAGGTCGAGATGCCCGTCGTAGGACAAGGGCACCTGTTTGCGGGTGAACTCCAGGCTGAGAACCGTGCGAAAGCCGCCGTCCTCGCGCTCCAGCGCCTCGAGCACCAGGGCGCTGTCGGGCTCGATAACGGCCCCGGCGCGGACGTCGACGGCGGCCGAGATGGTGGCAAAGTCGCCTTCGTTTGCATCGGAAGGGTTACCAAGGATGTTGATGCGGGCAGGAATGGTCAGCTTGTACCCCATGGGCTCCTCCTTGAAGGTCCTCACTCGGGGACCAGGTGGGACGCTGCGTATTGTAGACCCAAGCGTTGGGATTGTCAAATGGGCGAGACGAAATCGAAATCGTTCTCCCCAGGGCGTAGCCGACCTGAAAGATCCAGCAGCCTCTGGCATAGGCTTCTCTCGCCACGCGTCTCCTCGAACATGCTACGGCACGTAGTAGGTCAAAGACAGGTAGGGACGATATTCAGGGTCTTCTGCCAAGGAGACCAGGACGTCGTTGTACTCGTTGGGTACAGAGTTGCCCAGGTCCTTGTCGTGGACCAACGCCAGCTCAGTTAGGCCAGCCTTTGATATCCATCCCAGCGCTGTAGCGTTCAAGTGTATCTTCACCCAGGCATCCGCCGGAAAAAAGGCCGCCCCTCCTGACTGAAACAGCACATCGTCATAGTCATCATGGGACAAGGCCCCAACGACAGTAGAGCGGACTACGTGCAGCAAGGAACTGCCGTTTTGATACGGGCCGGCGTGCAGCGTGAGGGTCGCTTCTTCGACGACGGCGTCTGGAGGAAGCGAGGACGTGTCAAAAAACAGGAAAATTCGCCTGACGTCGTACTGGGAACCATTGTAGCCTGCCGAAACCGTGCCCCCAGCATAGCCTGTCACCAGGTAGTTGCCCCAGGAGGCGTCACGGCACGTCACCCACTCATCGCATAGGAGATTACCCAACTCGCCGTCGGCTTGGTCCCCATAGATCGTCAATGTGGCGAGGCTCCGGTAGTTGGATGTCAGCAGTGGCAGATAGATGGACTGTTCGCGGTCGCTCCTCCAGACCGAGATCTCGTATGAAGTACCTTCTCCTCCAACATTGGGATCGCGGTGCCTGGTCAGCACGAAATAGGTTCCCTCTCGGGGGGCTGTCCACTCGATCCGGGAAGCAAGGCCCGGGCCACTGTTGTCATCCAATGCCAGGAGTGATGCACTATCCTGATCATAGAGCTCCAATACGGTGTCGGCCCCGGGACCAAGGTTGCCGGTCTCGACTACGTATGGGACACCTGCCTTCGCCCGAAACTGGATCCAGTCGGTGTCACCCGCATAGGAGAAGGTATGCACAGCCTGTCTTCCATATGCTGGCAGCCACTTTGCCAGGGTGACATCGCTGTCTGGCTCAAAGGGGTCTCCGGCCAGGCCGACCTGTCCAAACACCTCCAGTTCCGCAACGCTCAGAAGTCGATTCTGCCCACCGCTATGATTTGATAACGCATGAAACCGCAGATAGTTGGCGAGTGTGGATTGCACGGAAAAGGTTTTCGGCACCCCGACCTCGGTGATGCCAAAGTTGCCTGAGAGCAGCGGTTCAAAATGCACACCGTCGAGTGAAGATTCTACACGAAATTCCTTCAGGGCCAGTTCGCTTGTGTCAGAGCCTGTTGGCCCCGGATGAACTCGAACCTGGTCGACTGTCACAGCTCTCCCATTCGCCAAACGGATGGTTACCCACTCATCCACTGTGGCGGACCGGCCACCGTTTCCCCAGCCGGTGCCATAGTCCCCGTCTATCAGCGCATAGAACTCCCAACCGTGGCCGAACTCGCTGGAGGAAGCGACAACGGAACTGCCCTGGACAGGCAGGGCCGACCCTGGTGATAAGCCAACGTCTGATGTGCGTTCAGGCTCGATACGTAACACCGTTGGCGCCGGTCTGGTGGATGGCACCATACTCACTTCGGAGACTCCCCACCACCTGGTACCGCCAAAGTCCCAGGCAAAATAAATCAAGGACCGATAGCCAAGGATTAGATCGATGGGCGCCCCTCCCAGGAACTGCTTTACTGCCTCCTCGGTAATACCGCTCACACCCAACACTCCCAAGATCTTGACTACCACCTGGGGACTGGCTTTAAAAATGTTGACCACGGCCTCCAGCATATCAATTGGATCGCCGTATCCATTCAGGAGTTGAAACCAGCCCACAACGGAGCTGTCCTCGGCGAGGATATTCAAGATCTCGTCAAGTGCAGCACTCCGCAGGCTCAACACGTTGCTTGGGCACTTGTCGTGCAGTTTAAAGGCACAGAGCATCGTCGTGACGTTCATTGTCATGACTACGCCAGTGTCGTGAATGTTCTCAGGCCCTCCTGACCCGGTGCCCCAGGCGGTGAACAGTACATGCAGCTCGCTATCCGGCCAGAACACGACGTCATTTATGTTGTATCCATCGTCCAGATCATTCGTCGGCATGATCACTACGTATTCCCGATCCAGAATGCCTTGTGAATCGCCGCCGACAGGGGTGCCGAAATCATAGAAGCGTGCAGCCAACGCAACCCACTTTTTGTTCTTGATCACGATGTCAGCAGTGATCGAGCCGTCAGGGTTCTCTCGCAGGTTCCGATACGTGACATCCACAACTTCTCGTGAATTTGCGTCATAGTGCGTTTCGATGCTCTTTAGTGCAGGGGCAGTGCTCTGGTGCACGGACAAGTACTGCACAAGTGGCGAGCCATCACTGCTCGCCATTTCGATCCACTGCCCTTCCCAGGTCTGGAACACGGGAAAGAACGTGTAGAGGCCGTCCCGGTTGAACGTGCGCTCGCTCGTGTACGAGTAATCCGTGCCCGGGGGCAGCACGATCCCATACGCTAGCGGAAAGTCCTCTACGTCTGCTACCCCAAGTGGTCCCCTTCCTCCCAAGCCAAGGGCAGCGACAGATGCAGACGACGACCCATAATTGCGCACGACAAAAGATGCTTTAGCCTGCTGTCCCACACTGAGTGACGTGGGCACGATGGATGGACCGGACACAACGCGCAGGTCCGGCGACGCGGGCGAGTTGGCGCCGGACACCACGATGTCTACCGAGATAACAGGCCCAAATGCACTGCTGCCATGCATCATTGTCCACCGCGTTCGGTAGGTGCCTGGGGCAGTTGGTGCCTGCAGAACAACACTCCACCTGTGTGTTGAGCTTGTTGCAACGGGAACAGTCAATTCCAGGCGGGAAGGAGAGCTGAATGGCTCTCCGCTCACATTCTGGACATAATAGTCCTCGTACGCGCTCCAGGTAGTGGTGCCCGTGTTCCTCACTTCAAACCAGACAGCGAAAGATTGGCCCGGGGGTGCCGTCAGGGTGGATGATTGAGAGACCAGAGACGCATTGTCTCCGGGTTGGGCGGGCTGCTGGGTACTAAAGTTCACTTCATTCCCGATTTCCTGCCAGGTGACTCCGTCGAGGGAGTAGGCGATTCGAAACGAATAAGCTCCCGCTTCCAGCGGGCGCTCATTGTTTGGGTCGAGGGACCACTCCTGACCCGGCCCAAGATCGGCCATCCACCAGCCGATGTCCCAGTTCGCACTGCCGTCCTTGCGGCCGCGCACGCCCACATTCTGGACGTGAATGGATTCGCCCCCGCTGTTGCGCACGCGGATGTGCGCCACCAGCTTGTCACCCACTTGAGGAGGCCAGGCACCAGAACCGTCGGATCGTAGAGAGAGGGCGTCTACTATCACCAATTGTCCTGGCTCGGGTTTTGAGACAACATCGAACTCTCGTGCATCAGCAACCCGCCAGTCCTGACCAGATACCCTCCAGGTGATCTCGGCTCGGTAGTGACCGGCAACCAGGGTACGCTCGTTGTTCTGGTCGAAGCGCACCGTTTGTCCGGGCGCAAGGTCTATGCCACCGCCCGGGTAGAGGAAATCCCAGTAGTCCGTCCCGTCGCGGCGCATGCGAACACCATAACCGTCCAGGCGCAAGGTCTGCCCGCCGTTGTTGCCAAGCGTAAACCGGCCGATCAGCTTGTCGCCCAGGTTGGGCGGCCAGGCATGGTTGGGATCGGGCTGCAGTTCCAGACCCGAAGCGATGTAGACGTTGCCCGGCGGGTTGGGATTGCAGATATCATACCCCGCCTGGGCGATGTAGACCCAACCGGTTCCTCCACCATCAAGATATTGACGGCTGATGTCCCACCACTCTTGACCGTCAGCATAGCGAGGGCCGCCGATAATGTCTACCTGCCAATTATCATGCGGAACAATGGTGTGGACGGAATAGCTGAAATCAGACCCGTGACGGATTTCGGCTCCACCTTTGAGGCCCACTCGGCTCCCAACTTGCCAGGTATAACAAGCGTAAGCTTTTGGAGCATTGACAGTCAGGATAGCACTTACAGTGAGGCTGATTGTAAGGAGCTGTAGTTTCGCCAATTTTGGCGTATCGCACCTTTAAAACTGACGCAAAGACGGCAACTTGAGCACTCGGCCGTAGCCCGGAGAAACGGGAAAAGAGGAGGTGGGGAACACCTCCTGGACGGCTGTCTGGCTATGGCTGATGGGACGCGGTTCTGGTTAAGTTAC
>DAOUHB010000130.1:0-6335 GCA_034428935.1 Anaerolineae bacterium
GCGAAACTCGCCCTGGGGCCTGGACGTCCACTGGTAGATCTGGATGGGCAGCGTCGTGAATTTCGAAAACGGGCCGGCGGGGTCCACGGTGATGAACGTCGAGGCGCCGACGACCACCAGCGGCGCCGTCTCGCCGATGGCCCGCGACATGGCGAGGATGGTGCCCGTCAGGATGCCAGGCATGGCGTGGGGCAGCACGTGATGCCAGATCGTCTGCCACCGGGTTGCCCCCAGCCCGTAGCTTGCCTGGCGCAGCGAGCCGGGCACGGCCCTGATGGCCTCCTGGGCGTTGATGATGAGCAGCGGCAGGACCAGCAGCCCCAGCGTCAGTCCCGCCGCCAGGATCGTCCGCCCATTGGCCGTCGTGGGGTCCACCAGGCCCAGGAGCCGGCCGCTGGTCAGCGGCTCCAACATGCGGACAAAGATGGCCAGGCCCAACATGCCATAGATAATGGACGGCACCCCCGCCAGGTTGTTGATGTTGGCCTGGATGAGGCGGTTGAGCCGGTTGTCGGCGGCGTACTCTTCCAGGTAGATGGCCGCCCCCACCCCCAGGGGAAAGGCAAAGAGGATGGTGATGGCGATGGTCCACAGCGAGCCCAGGATGGCCGTTCGCACCCCGGCCCGCTCCGGATCGGCCGACTGGGGACTGGTGATCAGGTCGGGGTCGATCCAGGCGCTGAACCGCAGCTCGGCGCCCGGGAATTGGGCCGCCGCCTCGGCCTGCACCTCGGCGCGGTGCAGGATCGAGTCGAACAGCGACCAGGTGCCGACGACGTCGGGCTCGACCACCCGCTCGACGACGAGGCCATAGATCTCTTCCCGGCTCCGTTGGGCAAGGGGCGCCTCGCTCTCCAGGCGGCGGAGGAGGCCCGCGGAGACGTGGGCCTGCAGAACCTCGACCAACTGCTCCCGGGAGAGATCCTCCAGGGCGACGCCCCCCACGGCCAGTGCCTCCGGGTCTCGCTTGTTGACGACGGCCACGTAGCCAAAGGCACTGTCGACGATGTTCAGCAGCAGGGCCACCAGGACCACGATGCCGACGATGGTCGAGGCCAGGAGGGCAGCCTGCCACACCCTGGCAGCGCGGTGGCGGCGGGGCAGGTTGTCGGCAAACTCGGCCGGGTTCTGGAAGGCCGGTCCCGGGGCGCGTTTCCTGCCGGCCATCACTCGTAGGCCTCCCGGAACCGGCGCACGATGCGCTGGCTAAGGATGTTCAGGCCGAGCGTCATGAGGAACAGCACCAGGCCGATGGCAAAGATGCTGTTATAGTCGATGGAATCGTAGCTCAGGTCGCCGCCGCTGATGCGCACGATGTGGCCGGTCATGGTCTCGGCGGCCACAAAGGGATTCAGGGTCAGGTTCGGCCCGGCCCCGGCGGCGATGGCCACGACCATCGTCTCGCCGATGGCCCGCGACACCGACACGATCAAGGCGGCGGCAAGGCCCGACAACGCCGCCGGCACCACCACCTGCACCGCCGTCTCCCAGCGAGTCGCACCCATGGCATAGGCCGCCTCGCGCAGCGAGCGGGGAACGGCGCTCAGGGCGTCCTCGCCCATCGAGCTGACAAAGGGCAGGATCAGGATGCCGATGACAATGCCCGCCGAGGCGGTGTTATAGATCTGGACGGTGTCTGCCCCCAGCAATCCGCGCAGGAGGGGTGTCATGAAGGTCAGGGCAAAGTAGCCATAGACCACGGTGGGGATGCCCGACAGCACCTCCAGCACGGGCTTCAGGATGCCCCGCGCCCGCGGCGAGGCGTATTCGCTGAGATAGATGGCCACCGCCAGGCCCAGGGGCATGGCCACCAGCATGGCTATCGTGCTGGTGCGCAGCGTCGCGGTGGCCAGGGGCCAGATGCCAAAGTGGCCGATCTGCGGGTTCCAGCGGCTTCCCGTCAAGAACTCGACCAGGGGGACCGAGGTCAGGAAGCTCAACGATTCCCGGGCCAGGCCGTAGGCGATGCCCAGCGTGGTCAGGATCGACAGGGCGCCACAGGCAAACAGGAGACCCTGGATCAGGGTCTCGTGGGGGCGCCTGCGCCTGCGCAAAGCAAGCCGGATGTCAGGGCCGGCCGCCGGCTGGGGGGTGGCCTGAGCGGCCATGGTTGCCTCTTGATGCATGCACTTCCTCGGATCACGCGCCGTTCCGTGGCGGCCCCTGGCCGGGCCGCGGGGGACGGATCGGACGGCTGGCCTATGAGCCGCGATCTCGGGCCTCACTATTGTGCGGCCTCGAGCCAGGCCTGCCTGGCGGCGTCGAGGGCCTCGGCACTGGCCGGGAAGTAGCCAACCTCGCCGATCTCCTCGTTGACGTAGGAGAGATAGAAGTTGACAAAGGCCGCCACCTGGGGCTTTTCGGCCATGATGCCCGCCGTGGAGTAGATGAACAGCGGCCGGGCCAGCGGGTAGTCGCCCGAGTCGACCGACTCGGCGCCGGGCGCCACGCCCTCGACGGACAGGATCTTCAGGGCGGCGGCGTTCTCGGCATAGTAGGCATAGCCAAAGAAGCCGATGGCGTAGGGGCTGCCCAGGACACCCTGCACCAGGACGTTATCGTCCTCGCTCAGTTGCGTGTTCGAGGCGTTGAGGATGGGCCCCTTGTCCTCGTCAAAGACGGCTTCGACCAAGTAGTCAAAGGTGCCGCTGTCGGTGCCGGGGATAAAGCGCTGGATGGGCTCGGCGGGCCAGTCGGGGTTTACGTCGGCCCAGGTCTCGGCCGTGGAAAAGATGAGGGCCAGGTCGTCCAGGGTGGCGTTCTCGACAAAGTCGTTCTCCTGGCTGACGACCACGGCCAGGGCATCGGTGCCCACGCGGAACTCGATGGGCTCGCGGCCGATGGCCCGGCACGACTCTACCTCCGACTCCTTGATAGGCCGGCTGGCGTTCGCCACGTCGGTCTCGCCCTGCACGCAAAAGCGCTCAAAGCCGGCGCCGGAGCCGATGCTGTCGATCGTGATGTTGCCCGCGTAGCCCTCGTCCTGGAACCGCTCGGCCATGGCCTCCGACAGGGGATAGACCGTCGAGCTGCCAGCCGTGACAATGTCGCTCGTCACCTCCAGGGGGTTCACCTCGGGCAGGGCCGGGTCATCGTCCCCGTTCACTTCCGCCTGCACTTCCGCCTGGACGGCCTGCTCCATCTCTGGCGTGGCGCCGCTCTCGGCCCCTACCGGGGGAGCGGCCGCCCGCTCCGCGCCTCCGCAGGCGGCCAGCAGCAGGCCTGCGGCCACCAGGCTCACCAACAAGATCCATCTTGACATGGGTACACTCTCCTTACATGCATGATTAATTTCTGGCACGGCTTTGCCTGCCGGGAAGAGTGTACCAGCCCTTGTTTAACGGGCGATCAACGGAAGGTTAACGGTTGGCTAAGAAATTGTTAACAAATGGTCAAGCCCTGGGCGCCCGCGGTCAGCCCTCGGCTGCGGAACGCAGGGTGAAATAAAAGGTGCTGCCCTGGCCCATGACGCTCTCGGCCCAGATGCGCCCGCCGTGCCCCTGGACGATGTGCTTGGCGATGGCGAGCCCCAGGCCGGTGCCGCCGCCGCTCCGGGCCCGGTCGGCCTTGTAGAATCGCTCAAAGATGCGCGGCAGGTCGGCGGCGGGAATGCCGACCCCCGTGTCGGCCACGGAAAAGATGACCTCGCCCGCGGCGGGCCGGGCGGCCACTGTGACGCGCCCGCCCGGCGGCGTGAATTTCACGGCATTGTGGACCAGGTTGGTGAGCACCAGCCGCGCCCGGTCGGCGTCGGCCAGGACGTGGGGTGCCCGGGGCGGCAGCGCGGGCCCGGCATCCGGGATCTCGGGCGTGACGTCCAGCTCGATCTGTAGCCCGGCCCGCTCGGCCTGGGGTCGCAGGCGCTCCACCGGGGGGATGACGACGTCGGCCACCGGCGTCGGCACCAGGCGCAGGGGTGCCTGCCCCGACTCGATGCGCGACAACTCCAGGAGCTCCTCCACCATCTGGGCAAGGGCATCCACCTCCACGTCCATGCGCTCCAGGAACCGCCTGGCTGCCGGCTGGTCCTCGATGGCGCCGCCCCGCAGGGTATCGACCAGGGCCCGCAGCCCGGCCAGGGGGGTGCGCAGCTCGTGGGAGATGTTGCTGATAAAGTCGCGGCGCACCGTCTCCAGGCGGCGGATGCGCGTCAGGTCTTGCAGGATGACCAGGTAGCTCTCCGCTCCCGCTTGCGAAAAGGGGGTGACAATGGCTTGCAGAAACAGCCCCTGGGGGCTGACCTCCACCGTTTCGACCTGCTCCACGCCCTCGTCGCGGCACGCTTTCCACAGCTCGATAAGGGGGTGGTAGGGCGCCACCTCGGCAAAGGGGCGTCCCAGCGCTCGCTCCTCGTCGGTGCCCAGGAGGCGGGCCGCGGCGGCGTTGAGCAGCCGCACGTGGCCCCTCTCGCCGGTGATGATCACCCCATCGGCCATGTGGTCCAGGACGGCGGCCAGCCGGGCCTGCTCCTCGGCCAGGCTCGTCACCTGCTCGCGGATCCGGCCGGCCATGTGGTTAAAGGCCCGGGTGAGCTGGCCCACCTCGTCGCTGCGGGAGGGAAGGGGGTGGGCATCCAGGTCGCCGGCAGCCATGCGCCCCGCGACGGCCGTCAACTGCCGCAGGGGCCGCGTGGTGCGCCCGGCCAGAAACACGGCCAGCAGCGCCGCCAGCAGCGCGACCAGCAGCCCGGCCAGCAGGATGTTCTGGCGCAGGCGGCCGGCGTTGGCCTCGATTTCGTCCAGGGGAAGGGCCACGCGCATCACGCCCAGCACCTGCTCCCCGTCGCCCCGGATGGGCACGGCGGCGTACATCATCTGGTAGCCCACGGTGGAGCTGTAGCGCCGGCTGATCCCCTGCCCGGCGTCCAGCGCCCGCCGCACTTCGGGCCGTCCCAGGTGATCCCCCATCTGCGCCCGATCCTCGTGGGACTCGCCGACGACCGTGCCGTCGGCGGCCACCATCGTCACCCGCGCCCCCAGGGCATCGGCCCACGCCCGCGCCAGGGCGTCCAGGGCCTCGGGCTCGCTCCCGTCCTGAAGGAAGGGGGCCACGTCGCCGGCCAGCAGCCGGGCATCGGCCAGCAGTTGGGCCTCCAGGTCGGCCAGGCGCACCTGCCGCACCTGGTCCGAGAGGTAAAAGGTCAGGCCCAGGGTGGCGGCCAGGATGAGGGCCACGTAGGGCAGGGCGATGCGCCAGCGCAGGCGACGAAACATGGCCTAGCCCTCGAAGCAGTAGCCGACGCCCCGCACGGTGACGATGCGCTCGGGGTTGGCCGGATCGGGCTCGACCTTTTCTCGCAGCCAGCGCACGTGCACGTCGACGGTGCGGCTGCCTCCGCCATACTCGTAGCCCCAAACCCGTTCCAGAAGCAGGTCGCGGGACAGGGCCATGCCCTTGTGGCGGGCCAGGAAGAGGAGCAGCTCGAACTCCTTGGGCTTGAGCCGCAGCGACTCGCTCCCCAGCAGCACCTCGCGACGGTCCGCGTCGATGACCAGGTCGCCAAAGACCAGCCTTGGGGAGGCGGGCACAGCCTCCTCCCCGGCCGCGCCCGTGCCGAGCGCAGCGAGGGCGTCCTCACGGATGAGGCGCACGCGACGCAGGAGCGCCTTCACCCGCGCCAGAAGCTCGCGCATGGAGAAGGGCTTGGTGAGATAGTCGTCGGCGCCCACCTCCAGCCCCACCACCCGGTCCACCTCGTCGGCGCGGGCGGTCAGCATCAAGATGGGCACGTTGGTCTCGCGCCGCAGGGTGCGGCAAACCTCAAAGCCATCCATCCCCGGCAGCATCACGTCCAGGACGACGAGGTCCGGCCGCTGGGCGCGCGCCACCTCCAGGGCCGCCAGGCCGTCGGCGGCGGTGACGACCCGGTAGCCCTCGCGGGACAGGTTGTACTCCAGGGTCTCCAGCAACGTCAGGTCGTCTTCCACCACCAGGACCCTGGCCGGCTGCTCGGACCCTCTTGCCTCGTTCTTGTCCACGACCCCGTTCTTACCCATATCACGGCTCCTCTCCGCTGCAACGATTATACATCGCGCGCAGGGCAAGGTCAAAAAGCCGCCCCACGCGACCAGGGGGGTTCCCGGCGGGCAAGGCTGCGCCCCTGCCAGCCCATGCCCGGGTTTGCCCTTCCCGGCACTCGGGCTTATAATGGGGGCGAGCCGCAGCGGGGCGCGTCGCTGCGCGAGCGTCGGAGGAGGCCGCCGGTATGGAGGGGTTGCCCGCAGCCCTGCAATCGATTTACGACGAGGTCCACGGCCGGGAGGAGGTGCGGCCGACCCTGGACGAGCTGCGGCCGGCCTGGGCCGCGCACCTTGCCCGCGCGCGGCAGCAGATCC
>DAOUHB010000131.1:0-2310 GCA_034428935.1 Anaerolineae bacterium
CGTGGAAGAGGAAAACGAGCTGGTTCGCGTCCACACCGCCCAGGGCTGGCACCTGGCCCAGATCTACAAGAGCAAGCTGGAAGCGGCCGAGATCCCGGTCCTGCTCAAGTACGACGCCGTGGGCATCGTCTATGGCATCACCGTCGACGGCCTGGGCGCCGTCGACGTCCTGGTGCCTGCCCGCTACGCCGACGACGCCCGAATGCTGCTCGAGGATCTGGCAGCGCCCTTTGATGAGCCGGACGAAACCGAGCCGGAGGCAGGCGAAACAGGCGAGGGCAAAGCGCCCGAAGACAACTAGCGCACATCACCCTCCGCCGGCTCCCCCTATCTCGTCCAGCGCATCAACCCCCCGGTAACCCGGATCGAGCACGGTTGCCAACCCCCGCCCATAGGCCCCCAGCGCTTCGCCGATCCCGCCATAAAACGTAGGAAAGGCATAGATCATGCTGCGAAGCTTTGCCAGCGGAACGCGGGCGTGTACGGCGAGGGTGAGCATCCCCAGCATCTCTGCGCCATGCGGCCCCACGGCCGTGGCGCCGACCAGGGCGCCGGTCCCCCGATCCGCGACCAGCTTGAGGATGCCACCGCCTGACGCGTGAAGCCAGCCCCGGAAGGTTGCCGGCACCTGCTTCACGGCCACGACCACGTCGTGGCCCGCGGCCCGGGCGTCCGCCGCGGTCATGCCGACGGCGCCCACTTCGGGATCGGTGAACGTCACCCGGGGCACGGCGTCGTACCGTGCCGGCGGATGCTCCTCGCCCAGGAGCTCGGCGGCAACGATGGCGGCCTGGTGCAAGGCAACGTGAGTGGCCATTGCCTTGCCGGTAACGTCGCCCATGGCCCAGATCCCATCGTCGGCACGCATTCTTTCGTCGACCGCGATGAACCGCGCCGTGCCGTCGAGACCTGCCGATTCCAGTCCCAGGCCCCTCAGGTCGACCCTCCGGCCGGTGGCGACAAGCAACCGCTCACTGGACAGGCTCACACCCCCCGGCAGCGCAACCGAGATCGCCCCGTCGCGCGAGCCCACTCGCTGTACCTCTGCTTTCGTGTACACGTCCATGCCCTCGGCGGCAAACGCAGCCTGTATCACTTCCGACGCCTCCGGCTCTTCGCCGGGCAGCAGGCGGTCGCCTGCCTCCACAATGGTGACCTTGACCCCGAACCGCTCCAGCACCTGTCCCAACTCGCAGCCAGCGACGCCGCCGCCGATGATAACCATCGACTCGGGCAGCCTTTCGGCCTGGATGACGTTGTGCGTTGTCCAGAAGCCCACGTCGGCGAGGCCCGGGATGGGAGGAATGGCTGGCTTGGACCCCGTGGCGATCACGATACCTCTCCTGGCCCTGAAACTCCTGTTGCCGACGGCCACCGTGCGCGTGCTGGTCAGCTTGCCGTGCCCGTGCACGAGCCGGCCGCCGCGGTCCTCGAAACGCTTGACGGCGATGGAGTCATCCCAGCCACCTGTCGCCTCGTTTCGAACCCGCTCTGCGACGGGTGCCCAATCGGGGGTGATCTCGACGTGCCCGGCCATGCCCTCCACCCGCCGGGCTTCCTGCAGGGCGTTGGCCGCCCGAATCATCATCTTGGAGGGGAGACAGGCCCAATACGGACACTCACCTCCCACGAGGGCAGCCTCGATCCCGATCACGTCGAGGCCAGCGCCCAACAGCCGCAGCGAGAGGTCTTCACCGCAGGTTCCAACTCCCAGGACGATCACATCAGCATCGCCGGAATGATCCTCGTCTCTGGTTCTTCTTCTGGCTTCGCCCATCCTTGTTCCTTTCACGAAAGAAGTGGGAGCTCATTGAGCCATTATAGGGTCTCAAACGCCCGTAGTCAATTAAAAGAATATTAAAAAGCGCAATCTCCCTGATCGGGAGGCGTCCATCAGATGGCCAAAATGCTCGATGATCCCCTTGACAGCACGGCCGGTTCGTGGTATAATCTGGAAAGGATACCGGGAATGATACCGGTATTGTTACCGGCAAGCGCATTTGCGTGCAGCGAGGGCTCTATGAGTCGCAGCAGATTTCCAGTAACCATCCGTGACGTGGCGGAACAGGCGGGCGTATCCATCTCGACCGTTTCTCGCGTCCTGAACGACAAGGACGACGTCGCCTCTGACACGTACGAGAAGGTCCAGAGCGTCATCCGTGAGCTGGGCTACACCTCCAGCCTGGCAGCCAGGAGCATGCGCAGCCGCCGCACCAACGTCATCGGCCTCATCGTGCCCGACGTCGAAGACTCGTTCACCATCCAGGTCATGAAGGGCGTGAACCGCGAGATCATGGAGCGCGACTACGA
>DAOUHB010000132.1:0-19469 GCA_034428935.1 Anaerolineae bacterium
GTGGGCGTCGGCGCCCGGCCCGGCGGCCTGGCTGCCCTGGACGAGGACGCCTTCCTCCGCGAGGCGAGCCGGCGGCGGCCCAAGTCTCTGGCACGCATCTCACCCGGCGATATCGGTTCTCTGCGGAGTGCCTATCGCAGCCACGTGCAGCCGATTCGCGCCGGCCTGGCCGAAAAGCGCCGCCTGGAGCACCGCCTGGCAGCCCTCGTGAACGAGGCCTATGGCTTGACGGCGGAGGACGTGGAGTTGATGTGGCGGACGGCGCCGCCGAGGATGCCAGGGGTCGCGCCGCACGACGCGGACCGGGACCCGGCAGGAAGCACAGGCGGTGAATTGGAGGGCACGCAGCCATGACCATCTTTCCTTCGCAGCAGGCCATGGAGCGGGCTGAAGAGCTGTTCTCCGACGTGGCTCGCATGGTCGAGGGCTATCGAGGCCGCATGGGTACCACCTGGTACTGGAGCCTGCCCAATGACGTCCTGGTTGGCTTTTTCCTGGGGCACACGGGAGCTGACGAGCGCTGGGACGTGATCCACGGCGAAGCTGCCACCATGGTCGCCGGTATCTATGCGCGGGTCGACTTTCCCTTCGTGGCCTACGCCCGCAAGCCCCTCAGTCCACCGTACTTGCGCGATATCCACGGCGAGGCGGTCTGGATGCACGAGGTCTACTTTGACGGCGGAATGATGCTGAACGAGATGGCCGGCTGGCTCAAGTTGCTCGGCGCCCGCCCCCTGGCAACCCTCGCCGAGCTGGAGACGCCCGAGTTGACCGACCTCCAGGCGCGGCTGGTGCGCCATGCCCTGGAGCACCTGAACGGGGCGTTTGTCCTAAAGGAGTTGCACCAGGCTTTCAAGGCCGAGATCGCTATGCGCCGCCTGAGCGCCCTGGCCCAGGCCTGGGAGCAGAAGGACTGGCTGTCACCGGCGCCACGCAGGGTGCTGGCGCCGCTGCAAAGGGCCATCGGTTACTACCGGCCGTCCTGATCGGCCTCGGGTTACCTGGAAGCGACAAACCAGCAGGATCTACGGTTGGGTGGGCGCTGGCACCTGCCCCCTACAACGGCGGCTCTGCCAGGCGCACCAGCTTGGGCTCGGTCTCCTGCCAACTCATCTGCGACAGGCCCATCTTGCGGCGCAGGCGGTCGGGCTCCATGCAGGCCTTGTAGTCGCGGACGGCGCACGTCCAGCGCAGCATCTCGAACGACAGGCCGTCGGGCAGCCCGGCCTGCTGCGCCACGTCGGCCAGGACGTACTCCAGGTTGCGGGCGGTGCAGGGAAAGAGGAAATCCTTGGGCTCGTAGGCGCGGCGATACTGTTCCAGCGTCCGCGTCCAGCCCGGGGGCAGCCGCAGCCGGCGCTCCTTGTACTCCATGCGGGGGCGGTCGTAGCGGATGCGGATCGACGGCCCGTCAGAGTCACCCGTGCTGATGTCGGCCAGCTTGAGGGCCATGCACTCCTGCTTCTTGATGCCGGTGTGCAAGAGCAGGGTGACCAGCAGGTGTGGCCGCGGGTCGGGCTTGTCGGCGACGGCCAGCCGCCGGGTGACGGCCAGCACCTGCTCCACCTGCTCGTCGTCGAGGATGCGCGGCAGGGGCGTGCTGGCCGGCTTGTGGGCCAGGGGCGCGGCCGGGTCGGCAGGGATGGCGCCCAGGCCGGCCAGCCAGGCAAAGAACACCTTGAGGGTCGTCAGCCGGCGGGCGTAGGACTTTGGGCTGCAGGGCTTGCCCCGCTCATGCTGCAGCCAGTGCATGAACCGTTCCAGGTCGTGGGTGCCGATCTGCCCGACGGCCGGGTCGCCCTTCAGGTAGCGCGCCAGGATGCCCAGGTCAAAGAGAAAATTCTTGACCGTGTTCTCGGCAAAGTCCTGCTGGTGCATATGCTGCCGGAAGCGCTCCATGGCAGCGCTCAGGGGAGTGTTCTCGTCCGGCCCCGGCGAGCCTCGAGGCCGGACCTCACGTGGCTCATCGTCGGGAAAGAGGGGCAGTTGCTCCACGCTCATGACTTGGTGACCGTCGTGGGATCGAGGGCGTCGCGCAGCCCGTCGCCCAGGAAATTGATGCTCAGCACCACAAGCACGATCAGGAGGCCGGGAAAGACCCACATCCAGGGTGCAGTGGACACATAGTTGTAGGCGCGATCCAGCATGTTGCCCCAGGTTGCCGTCGGCGGCTGGACGCCGAGCCCCAGGAAGCTGATGTAGGCTTCGCTCAGGATGGCGTTGGCCACGCCCAGGGTCGCCGCGACGATGATGGGCGCCGCGGTGTTGGGCAGGATGTGGCGAAAGATGATGGACAGGCTCCGGGTGCCGACGGTGTGGGCCGCGGTGACAAACTCGCGCTCCTTCAGCGACAGGAAATCGGCGCGGACGATGCGCGCCAGGTACATCCAGCTCGTGACGCCAATGATGAGCACGATGACGACCACGCTGCCGCTGAGGGTCCGCCCCAGGATATTGATCGCCGGGAACTTGTTGGCAAAGAACTTGGCCATCACCAGCAGCAGGAACAACTGCGGGATGGTGAACATGGCCTCGGTAAATCGCATCAGGAGGGAATCGATGACGCCCCCGTAATAGCCCGCCAGGGCGCCGACCAGGACGCCGGCGACGACCTCGATGGCTGCCGCCGACAGGCCGATGAGCATCGAGATCTGGCCGCCATAGATCGTGCGAGCCAGGATGTCGCGTCCCACGGTGTCGGTGCCGAAGGGGTGCTCCCTGGAGGGCGCCTGTAGCCTCTGCTTGGTGTCGGTCAGGTTGGCATAGTCCTCGCTGATAAACAGCGCGCCCCCGAAGCAATAGAGGATCAGGAGGATGAGCATCACCGCGCCGGCCATGGCCATGCGGTGGTGGCGGAAGCGGCGCCAGATCATCTGTCTCAGGCTGAGGGCGACACCGGTCTGTTCCCTCGACAGGCTGGCGACCACTCCTTCGGCTGTAGTCTCCATCTGATAAGCGTCCCCTTTCAATCGTAGCGGATCCGCGGGTCCAGCCAGGCATAGACGACGTCGGTGATGAGCTGAAAGACCACCACGGCCACGGATACGAGCATGAGGATGGCCATGATGACCGGCGTGTCACCCCGGGAGACGTGGTCGATGAACAGGAAGCCCATGCCCTGCCAGGAAAAGATGGTCTCGGTCACCACTGCGCCGGCCAGCAGCAGCGGGATGTCCAGGCCGACGATGGTCACCAGCGGCAGCGACGCGTTCTTGAGGGCGTGCACGTAGATGACGGCTCGCTCCGACAGGCCCTTCGAACGGGCGGTGCGGATATAGTCCTGGCTCAGGGTTTCCAGCATCTGCGAGCGCACGTAGCGGCTGTAGCCGGCGATGCTGATAAAGGTCAGGCTGAACAGGGGCAGCACCATGTGGAGGGCGACCTGCGAAGGCGTCTTGCCCACCTGGGGGTCAAACATCTGGTTGGGCGGCAACGCGGGCAGGCCCCACTGCCTGAACTTGATGGCAAAGAGCTGGATGGACAACAGGGCGATGAAAAAGATGGGCATCGAGTAGCCGACAAACGAGATGCCGGTGATGACGTGATCGGTGACCGAATACTGTTTCAGCGCCGAAAAGATGCCGATGATCAGCGAAAAGAACAGGATGATGATCTCGGCGGGGATCATTAACAGCAGCGTGCGCGGGATCCGCTCCTTGATGACCGTCCAGGCCGGCACACCCCGGGTTACCAGCGAGGTGCCAAACTCGCCCCGGAGCACGCCCTTCTGCTGGCCCGGCGTCTCGGCCACGCCGTCGCCGTCCAGGTCGATCTTGGCCCAATCGTTGCCGATGAGCCAGTAGATGTACTGGACGTAGAGCGGCTGGTCCAGGCCGAGCTGGCGGGCCAGGCGCTCTCGGTCCTCGGGGCGCGGCATGCGCCGCCCCCCCATGGTCGCCAGTGGGTCGCTGGCGGTCCGCATCAGCACAAAGAGCAGGATGCTGATGAAAAAGAGGAGTGGGATAGCCTGCAGCAGCCGCCGTATGACGTAACGGGTCATGGCTTCTCTCCCTTCCGGTGGGAGGGAGGTTGGGGCAGGATGGCTCCCGCCCCAACCTCGAGTCTGTGCTTGCTCAACTTCCTATTCGGTGACGTCCCACTCCGTGATGTTGTAGAAGGGCGTAACGCCCGAGAACTTGACGCCCGTCAGCCGCGGTGAGACGATCCAGTAGTCCGAATCGTCGTACAACCCCAGCCAGTAGACCTTGTCGTGCATGATCTTGGTGATCTCGTGGAACACGGCAGCGCGCTCGTCGGCGTCGATGAGGGTGAGCTGCTCGTAAAAGAGCGCGTCAAGCTCCTCGTCGCACCCGAAATAGTTCGCGCCCCAGGGGCTCTCCTCGTTGGGGAGCTCGGAGCAGAACCAGTAGTAGTGGTCGGGGTCGGGGAACATGGTCTGGTCGGACCACTCCATCAGGTCCACCTCGCCCAGGGCACAGGGCGAGCCGTCCGTATAGCTGGCGAAAAAGAGGTCGGAATCCCAACTGGGGATCTCGATTTCGATGCCCACCTCGCGCAGTTGCTGCTGGGCGACCGCCTGGATGTCCTGGCGGATCTCGCGGATGGTGGTGCCATACACCAGCGACAGCCGCTCGCCGTCCTTCTCGCGGATGCCGTCGCCGTCGGTATCGACCCAGCCTGCCTCCTCGAGGAGTGCCTTGGCCGCCTCAGGATCGTACGGCCAGGGCTCGATGTCGGGCGATACCCACATGCCACCCTCCAGGGGATCCCACAGGGTCTCGACAGGTTGGGTCAGTCCCAGGAGCAGGTCCTCGACGATGGCCTCGCGGTCGATGGACATGGCGATGGCCTGGCGCACGTTGACGTCCGCGGCGGCCGGGTGGCCGCCATAGCCAAAGTTGAAAAAGATCCCCTCGGCATAGCCGGAGCTCTGGACCACGATCTCCATGCCGCCGGCTTGCAGGGTAGGCACGTCGGACAGGGGCGGGAAGGTGCCGAGATCGGCCGTGCCGGCAATCATGGACGCCGTCTGCGACGCGTCATCGGGCACGAACTGGAGATAGATCTCCTTGATGTTGGGCTCACCCAGCCAGTAATTGGGGTTCTGGACAAAGCGGATGTAGCTGCCCGACTCCCAGGTTTCTCCGACGTATGGACCGCAGCCTACCGTCGGCTCCCGGTTCCACTCGGCTTCGTCGATGGAGCCGTTGGCCTCAAAGACCGGCTGCAGGACGTGCTTGGGCAGGACGCCCTTCCACAACTGCGCCTGCCAGGGGGCAAAGGGCTCTTCAAAGGTGACGACCACCGTCTGCGGATCCGGCGCCTCGACGCTGGTGACCAGGTCGTAGGGATTGCGGCTGGCGACGGTGTTGCCCGGGTCCATGATCATCTCGTAGGTAAAGACAAAGTCTTCGCCGGTGATGGGTGTGCCGTCGGACCAGACGATGTCGTCCCGCAGCTTCATGGTGATGACCCTGCCGTCCTCGCTCACCCCGCCATTGTCCGTGCTCGGCAGCTCGGTGACGAGCTTCGGGAAGGCCGCGTTCTCATCGTCGTACTCCCACGCCCAGCAGTTGTAGAGCTGATGCAGGATCGTGGAGAACCACATGTTGGTGTAGTAGGGGTTGAGGGTGTCGGGCTCTTGAGTCCAGGCAAAGGTGATGACCTTCTGGACCGGCTCGGGGGTAGCGGTCACCACCTTCTCTACCGTCGTTTCGACGACTTCGGTGACGACCTTTTCCACGGTCATGGGCGTTCCCTCGACGATGACCGTCTCTTTGACCACTTGTGGTGCCGGCGTTGGGCCGCACGCTGCCAGCGCAGTGGCGAGCAGGATCACGACGACCACCACGGCAAACGGCTTGAATCTGTTACTCATGATCTCCTCCTGATATTCGTCAAATTGCCAAGTGATTGACACGGGCACTGCCTCCCGACGATCGCCCTCACCTCCTTCCTGGTGTGGCTCCGGCAGCGATGCCTGTCGTTTGGGCCACCTTCGGTGGGGTTCAACCGGGCGCGAGCTCTCGCGCCGCTTCGGCCATGATCTCGTCCAACTCTCGCTCCTGGTCGCCGGTCAAGGGCGGCACCTCGTGTTCTGCCAACAGGCGCTCGGCCTCGGCCCGGGCGCGGTCGGCCATGAGCTGCGCGCCGCCCCGCTCCCACTCCTGGTGGGAGCGCCGCTCGGCGAGACAGGTGGACAGAAGCTCGCCGGCGCGCAGGTAGCGCACGGTATGCTTCTGATCGAGATAGTTGTGCGAGTCGCGCGACACGCGATCGATGAGCTCTACGGCGAGGGCGTCGTCGTCAACGGCAAACCCGCGGACTAGCCGGCCCACGGTCGATGCGATCTCGTTGTCACACACCATCTGGGCGTAGGAACCGGCCACTCCCGCCGCCATCTCGCCAATGCCCGACAGCTCGTCGGCGCCGGCCAGGGCCGGGGCGATGGCGTTGAGGGCGCGCTCGTGGCCGTTCTGCAGGTCCAGCGTGTGCGAGTTGGTGGTAAGGCCATAGACGTTGGCCGGCAGCCCGTAAAAGTGCGCCAGGGCCACGGTCCCGGCCGAAACCAGGCCCAGCTCCACGCCGCCCCACACCGACACCCCCGTCCGCGGCTCCATCATGGCCAGGCGCCCGCAGTAGACGACCGGCAGGCCCGGGCGCACCGACTGGGCCAGGACGATGGACGCCAGCACCTCGGCATTCTGCTGGGCCAGGGCCCCGGCCATGGACATGGGGGCCGTGGCGCCGGCGGTGGGGCAGGGTAGGGGGGCCAGGGAGACGCCCAGGCGGGCGGTCTCGATCATGGCCTCGGCCACGTCGTCGGGAAGGATGAGAGGGCTGATGGGCGAGATGCCCAGGCTCAACACATCGGCCGGCTTGCCCATGGCGGCGGCAGCCATGCGCGCCGTGTAGCGGACCTCGGCCGCGGTCTGCGTGCCGGGGCCCGTGAGCGGCTTGGTGGTGTGGGCCAGGGCTTCGCGATACATGGACAACGACATGAGCGGGCCCGGCACCTCCTGGGGTGTGAAAAATGGGGTGATGGAGGTGACTGCGGGCAGGGCATCCAGCAGGCGGGTCGCATCGCGCACGTCCTGGAGGGTGGCCGGGCGGAGGCAATGGCTGCCCGGCTCGTAGACCTGGGCGGCGCCCCCCAGGTTGTGCCAGTGCAGCGTGCCGTCGCCCAGGGCAATGGCCTGGCCTCCGCGGCCCCGGATCGTAGCCTGTTGGGGGCAGCGCGCCAGGGCGCGCTCGACCAGTTCAGGCGGCAGCTCGACCCGATCTCCCCGGATCCTGGCTCCCTCCCCGGCGAGAATTTCCCGGGCTTCGGGCTGAGTAAGAAGAACACCGGTCGCATCCAGAATCCGCAATGTGGCGCGGTGGATGCGCTCCACCTCGCCAGCGGTAAGGACCATCCAATGGGTCATGCCATTCTCTCCGCCAGGACCCCTACTTGCCGAGTCCTCGATGACTTGCACTTCGGCTCATTTTAACATAGAATCAGATACGGCGCAAGCGACATGGACGCGTCGCGTGTGCGGCAATGACCGGCTCATCGAACGCCGGCACGCCGCCGGCCCGTCCGGCGCTCAAGCGGCCTGGCGACGGCCGCAACTCATCGCTGAGGATGTAACCATGCAAAAAACGCTCGAGCACCTGGATCTGTTCATCGAGGAGCAGATGGCGGCCGCCGGCACGCCCGGCGTGGTCGTGGCCCTGACCGACGGCCGGTCGCTCCTGCACGTTGCCCCCCACGGCCTGGCCGACGTGGCTGCCAGCCGCCCGGTGGAGCCCGACACCCTCTTCGAGATCGGCTCCATCAGCAAGTCCTTCACGGCCATCGCCCTGCTCCAGCTCCGGGAGGCGGGCCTGGTGGACCTGCACAGCCCGGTCCGGCGCTACCTTCCCTGGTTCCACGTGCCCCCCGCTCCCGGCCTGGAGGGCCAGGCCGGCATGGACCTTATCACCCTTCATCACCTGCTGACCCACACGGCCGGGATCGTGAGGGGCACGGATTTCAGCACCGAGGGGCGCTACGAGGTCTGGTCGCTGCGCGACACGGTGGCCGCCACCCCGCCGGGCACTTTCTTTCACTACTGCAACGTGGGCTACAAGGCCCTGGGTGTGATCCTGGAAGAGGTGCTGGGCCGCCCGTACGACGAGATCATTGCCGAACGCATCTTCCGGCCCCTGGGGATGGACGCCAGCGAGGCAGTGATTACCCACGACACGCGCCGCCGCCTGGCCGTGGGCTACGAGTCGCTGTACGACGACCGCCCCTTCCACCGCTCCCTGCCCCTGGCTCCCGCCCCCTGGCTGGAGACCGGCACGGCCGACGGCAGCATCGCCTCCACGGCGGCCGACATGGCGGCCTACGTGCGGCTGCTGCTGAACCGGGGGCGCGGCCTCCTGTCCGAGGAGGGCTTCGGGCTGTTGGCCGGGCGGCTGGTGCCCCTGCCCGAGGACGAGGGGGAGCGGGGCGAGTTCTACGGCTACGGGCTCCAGGTGGGCGACGAGGACGGGCACACCATCGTCAGCCACAGCGGGGGCATGGTGGGTTACTACGCGGCCATCGCCGCCGACCTGGAAGGCGACCTGGGCGCCGTGGCGCTGTGCAACGGCCCGGGCGAGCCCATGGCCGTCGCCCGCCGGGCGCTGCGCCTGGTGCGGTGGGCCCGCGAGGGCCGCGGCCTGCCCCCTGCCCCGGCCGGGCCGGAGCGGGTGGAGGATGCCGGCGCCTACGCCGGCGTCTACCGCCCGGCCAGGCGGGAGACCGGGGGAGAGAACTCGAACGAGGACGAGACCGAGATCGCGGTCTCGGCCGGCGGCGCGGGCCTGGAGCTGCGGCTCGCCGGGCAGCGCGCGGCCCTGGAGCGGCGGGGCGCGGACTGTTTCTACGCGCCGCATCCTGCCCTGTCGCGCTACCTGCTGCGCTTTGCGCGGCTCGAGGGCCAGGTGGTGGAGGCCTGGTGCGGGCCGGAGCTGTTCGTGCGCCCGGGATGCGCGGGCGAGGCCGCCCCGGAGCCGCCCGCCGCGTGGCGGGCCTACACCGGGCACTATCGCTGCCACAACCCCTGGCTGGGCAACTTTCGCGTCGTCCTGCGCCGCGACCGGCTGATCCTGGCCTTGCCCTGGGGCGAGGAGCAGCCCCTGGTGCCCCTGGCCGAGGCCCTGTTCCGCGTCGGCGACGACGAGCGCCTGCCCGAGCGGCTGTGCTTTGACACCGTCCTGGGCGGCCGGGCGCGCCGCGCCAACCTGGCAGGCTGCGACTACTATCGTACGTTCACCCCGTGACGGCCAGGGCCTGCTGAAAAAAGTCGGCCAGGCGAGGGTAGAGGACGCGCTGGTTGGCGGGCCGGGCGATGCCGTGGCCCTCGTCCTCGAAGGCCAGCAGCTCGTAGGGCACGCCGGCCTCCTCCAGGGCCCGGCGCACGACGCGCACGTTCTCGGGCGTGACGTTGGGGTCCTGCAGCCCCTGGACGATGAGCAGCCGCCCCCGGATGTCCCCCACGGCGTGGAGGGGCGAGCGCTCGCGGTAGCGTTCGGGCACCTGGGCCGGCGAGCCGCCCATCATCTCCTCGCTCAGGGGGCGCAGGTCGGGCCGCGTCGTCTCATAGTCGACCACCAGGTCGGTCATGCCGCAGATGGGCGCCGCCGCGGCCACGATTTCGGGCGGGATGTGGGTGATGGCCCACCACGACGAGTAGCCGCCGTAGGACGTGCCGGTGATGCCCACCTTGCCGGGCCGGGCGATGCCCGCGGCCAAGAGGGCCTCGATGCCGGCCCGGATGTCCTCCTGCTCGTCGCCGCCCCAGCCGCGGACCTTGATGGCCTCCCGGTAGGAGTGGCTGAAGCCGGTGCTGCCCCGGTAGTTGGGGTCGAGGACGGTAAAACCCCGGGAGACCAGGTACTGGATCTGGGTGTTGATGCGGTCCTCGCTGTGCCAGGTGGGCCCGCCGTGGACATAGACGACCGTGCCCCGGTCCTCGCCCCGCGGCCGGTAGAGCCAGCCCTGGATCTCTAGCCCGTCGGCGCCGCGCCAGCGGAAATCCTCGGCGCCCGCCAGGTTGGCGGGGGTCAGCGGCGTGCGGTCCCAGATGCCGGTCAGGCTGGCCACCTCGCCCGCCCCGTCGCCGTCGAGGGCAACGCGCACCAGGTCGGCGGGCTGCCGCGAGCTGTAGGCCTCTGCCACCCATTCCTGGCGTCCTCCCCGCCCGGGCGGGCCGGCCGGCGCCAGGGGGAGCAGGCTGCCCGGCACGTCGGGCAGGGGCGTCTCGCGCCCGCTCTCCACGTCCAGGAGCGAGGCGCGCAGGCGGGCGCCCCTGGCCTCCACGAGGACGGCGTGGCGGCTGCCGTGGGGCACGTAGGCGCTCTCCACGTTGCGCTCGGGGTCGTCCACCAGCCAGCGCAGGGAGCCCTCGTCCACGTCCCACAGGCCCACGCGCTGGTAGGTTTCAGCCTCGGCCAGGACCAACGCCCGCCGGGAGTCGGGGAGCCACGAGGCCCAGGCCTTGCGGTCATCGCCGGCGTTGACGATCTCCCGGTCGTCGCGGCCTTCCACGTCCACCAGCCAGACCTGGCGGCCGGCGGGATGGCGGTCCTTGCGGGCATAGAGGACGTGGGTGCCGGCGTGGTTCAGCTCGGGCACCGAGTAGGCGGCCCGCGCGGGCCGGGCCAGGGGCCGGCGCCGGCCCGGCTCCAGGTCGTGGCGATAGACCCACGTGGCCTCGATCTCGCGCCCCGCCTCCTCGTCCCAGTTGGCGGCATAGACCAGCCAGCGGCCGTTGGGGTGCAGTTGCCCTCCCCGCAGGAAAAAGTGGGGCGCCGCCTCGGTGAGGGGCTGCATCTCGCCGGGCCGGTCCAGGTCGACGCGAAAGATCTGTGCCCGCTCGTCCCCGTCGTGGTCCTGCGCCACCAGGACGGCCCGGCTATCGACCGTCCACGAGGCGACCACGGTGTCGTCGGGCGTGTCGGTCAGGCGCAGGGGCGGCGCCGAGCCGTCGGTGGGCGCGGCATAGACGTCGGCGGCCGGGCCGGTGCGATACCAGGTCCAGGCCACCCACCGGCCGTCGGGCGAGACGTCAGGCCCGGCCAGCAGCGGCAGGGTGAGAAGTGCTTCCAGGAAGGAATCAGGGTTCATGGGCGTACCTCATGTTCTTTGGCTGTTGTCTCCATCGAAAAGGACACGCTACTGACCAAAGCGCTCGCCGCGGATAACAATCCGCGGCTCTTCGAGACAGCGCGGGGTTGTGATCCCGCGTGAGCGATGGTTGTTTTCATCTTTCGTGGTGCCTGTCACGCGCGGATGCAGGCCACGTGGTGACCGGGGGCCACCTCCCGCAGCTCGGGGTCCACCTGGCGGCAGTCGTCGATGGCCAGGGGGCAGCGGGGGTGAAAGCGGCAGCCCGGCGGCACGTCGCTGGGGTTGGGGATCTCGCCCTGGAGGACCGTGCGCCGGCGCCGCCGCCGGGGATTGGGCACGGGCACGACCGAGATGAGGGCCTGGGTGTAGGGGTGGCGGGGCGACGAGAGGACCGCTGCCGTGGGCCCCAGCTCGACGATGCGCCCCAGGTACATGACCGCCATGCGGTCGGTGAAAAAGCCGGCCGTGGCCAGGTCGTGGGTGGTGTACAGGATCGTGATGCCCCGCTGGCGGCGCAGCTCCAACAGCAGGTTCAGAATGTCGGCCCGGATGGAGACGTCGAGCATGGACACCGGCTCGTCGGCCACCAACAGCTCGGGCTCGAGGACCAGGGCGCCGGCGATGACCACCCGCTGCCGCTGCCCGCCCGAAAGCTCGCCGGGGTAGCGGCCCCAGAAATGGTCGGCGGGCACCAGGCCACAGACCTCCATGGCGTCCCGGACCCGCTCCTCCCGCTCCTCCCTGCCGGCGCCCAGGCGATGGATGCCCAGCGGCTCGGCCACGATGTCCAGGACGGTCTGGCGCGGGTTGAGGGCCTCGTAGGGGTCCTGGAAGATCATCTGCGCCCGCTGGCGCAAGAGCAGGATCCGCTGCCTCCGCCGCAAGTCGGCCAGGTGCAGCCGCGTGCCGGCCGGCGCCTCGCCCTGCAGCGAGGGGCCGCGGCCGTGGGCCCACTCGGCCACGTCATAGCCCTCCAGGAGAATGCGGCCGTGGGTGGGCGCTTGCAGGCCCAGGACGTTCATGCCCACCGTGGTCTTGCCCGAGCCCGACTCGCCCACGAGGGCCAGGATGTCGCCGGCGGCCAGGTCAAAGCTGACGCCGTCGACGGCGCGGACCACGCGCCGCGGGCGCCGGGCCAGCACCTCGCCCGGGCTGCGGGCCAGGGGAAAGTGCTTGTGCAGGTCCTGCACCTGGAGGATGGTTTGCGGCTCGGTCATGGGGCGCCTCCGGGCCCGGGCTCCGCGGACCGCAGGAGGAGGCAGGCGGCCCGTTGGCCGGGAGCGACCTCCACCTGGGGCGGCGACTGGCTGGCGCAGGCGTCGATGCGCCGCAGGCAGCGCGGCTGGAAGCGGCAGCCGGGCGGAAGGTCGTCCAGGCGCGGCGGGTTGCCCGGGATGGACGACAGGGCGGCGCCCGGCCGCTCGACGTCGGGAAAGGCCTGGAGCAGGCGTTGGGTGTAGGGGTGCGCCGCGGCGTTAAAGATGGCGTCGCAGCCGGCGGCCTCCACGGCCGTGCCGGCATACATCACCAGGACGTCGTCGCACACCTCGGCCACCAGCCCCAGGTCGTGGGTCACAAAGATCACCGACAGGCTCAGCTCGCGCTGCAGCCGCTGCAGCGTCTCCAGGATCTGGGCCTGGATCATGACGTCCAGGGCCGTCGTCGGCTCGTCGGCGATGAGGACGTGGGGCTGGCAGGCGAGGGCCATGGCCATCACCGCCCGCTGGCGCATGCCGCCGCTGTACTGGTGAGGGAACTGGCTGCCCCGCTCGGGGGCAATGCCCACCAGCTCCAGCAGCTCGCCGGCCCGCCGCTTTGCGGCGCGGGCCGACGAGGCGACGCCGTGCACCTGGAGGGCCTCGACGATCTGGCTCTCGATGGTGCGCACCGGGTTCAGGGCGTTCATCGCCCCCTGGAAGACCATGGAGATCCGGTGCCAGCGCACGCGGCGCATCTGGGCCTCGGTCAATTGCAGCAGGTCCTGGCCCTCGAAGAGGATCTGCCCCCCGACGATGCGCCCGTTCTGGGGCAGCAGGCGCAGCAGGCTCAGCATGACCGTCGTCTTGCCGCAGCCGCTCTCGCCCACGATGCCCAGGGAGCGGCCCTCTTCCAGGGCAAAGCTGACCCCTTCCACGGCGTGGAGGGCCGCGCCGCCGGCCAGGTAATCGACAGAAAGTTCCCTGACGTCCAGCAAGCTCATCTCTGGCCTCGGCTATCCTTCCGGCGCGATGCGCTCCTGGCCGCCCGGGGCCGGGAGCGCGCGGCTGCCGGCCACCAGGGCCACCATGCGCCGGGCGTCAAAGAGGTGGTGGGTGCGCAGGCGGGGGTTGACGATCTGGTCCAGGGTGTTGCCGATGAGGACCAGCGACAGGCTGACCCAGACGATGGCCAGCCCGGGTGGCACCAGGAACCACCAGGCCTGGCGGCTGACGGCCCGCTCGAAGGCAAAGTTGAGCATGGAGCCCCAACTGATGAGCGTCGGGTCGCCGAGGCCGAGAAAGGCAAGGGTGGACTCGGCGAGGATGGCCACCGAGATGTCGAGGACGGCCTGGGCGATGACCAGGGGCAGGACCTGGGGAAAGATGTGTCGCACGACCATGTGCAGGTGGCTGGCGCCCAGCGACCGCCCGCGCAGGATGAACTGCCGCTCCTTGACCGACAGCACCTGCGAGCGCACCAGGCGCGCGGTGTAGGTCCAGCCCAGGAGCCCGATGACGAGGATGATGTTCAGCAGGCCGCGGCCCATGACGGCAATGATGACCAGCATCAGGGGCAGCTCGGGGATGACCATGAGGAGGTCGACGAAGCGCATGAGCAGGTTGCCCACGCGCCCGCCGTAATAGCCGGCCACGAGCCCCACGGTCGTGCCGATGATCATGGACATGAAGGACGCCGTGAAGCCGACCACCAGGGAGACCCGCGCCCCGTAGATCAGCAGGCTCAAGACGTCCTTGCCCGCGTCGTCGCGCCCCAGCCAGTGCTGGGCGTCGGGCGGCGCCAGGATGTCTTCGGGGCTCACCTGCACGCGGGCCTGGGGGTCGTAGGGCGCCAGCCACGGCGCCAGGACGGCCACCAGGATCACGACGAGGAGCATGGCCGCTCCGACGACGCCCATGGGACTGGACAGGTATTGCCGGACTGCCTTCAACCTCTCCCCCTCCGCCTCTACTCGGCCTTGACCCGCGGATCGAGGGCGGAATACAGCAGGTCGGCCACCAGGTTGGCGACGATGACGCTCACGGCCAGCAGCAAAAAGGTCCCCTGCAGGACGGGATAGTCGCGTTTTTGCACGGCCTCGTACATCAGGCGGCCGATGCCCGGCCAGGAAAAGACCGTCTCCACCTGGATGGCCCCGCCCACGGTGTAGCCAAAGGTCAGGGCGATCATGGTGACCATGGGCAGCATGGCGTTCTTCAGGGCGTGGGTCCGCAGGATGCGGAGGGTGCTCAGGCCCTTGGCCTTGGCCGTCAGGATATAGTCCTCGGCCAGGACCTCCATGACGCCACTGCGCATGATGAGGACGTACTCGCCGGTGTAGACGATGGCCATGGTGATGGTCGGCAGCACCAGGTGGCGGCCGACGTCGAGCCAGTAGGTGAGGCCGTCCTCGGGCCTCAGGCCGGGCGTCACCATGCCGCCCACGGGCAGGCGGCCGCGGGCCAGGATGAGCAGGATGATGCCCAGGAAAAAGGTGGGCAGGGCCCAGCTAAACAGGGCCCCCAGGAGGATGCCGGCGTCGAGGCGGGTGCCACGGCGCCAGGCGGCGACCATGCCCAGGGCCATCCCCAGGAAGATGGCGATGACGTCGCCGGCCAGGACCAGGACCACCGTCCGCCACACCCGCTCCGAGAGCATCTGCGACACGTCCTGCCGGCTGGCAAACGAGATGCCCAGCTCGCCGCGGAACAGGTTGCCCAGGTAGGTGGTGAACTGGCTGTCCAGCGCCCCGACGACGTCTCCCTCCTTGAGCCGCTCCACGTCCAGCCAGAGGGGCTTGTCGAGCCCAAAGCTGCTCCGGATCCGTTCCTGTGCCTCGCGCGTCATGCGCGGGCTGTGAATGATCAGCTTGACGGGGTCGCCGGGCAGGATACGAAACAGCAGGAAATTGAACACCAGGACCGCGGCCAGGGTGGCGGCGGCGAATCCCAGCTTGCGCAGCAGGTAGTTGCCCCGTTCCATGTCGATCGTCCCTGCCCGGCGGCTTCTATTGCACCGGGGTGGCGGGCAGGAAGGACGACTTCCACAGGATGTCGCCGGCCTCCAGCCCAAAGCCCGTGAAGCGGTCGCTGCGGTAGGCCTGCACCCACTGCTCGTAGTCGAGGACGATGTAGGGGCGCTCGTCAAAGAGCTTTTGCTGCATCTCCCAGATGATCTGGCGCCGCTCCTCGCGGTCCACCGTTACCGCCTGTTGGTGGTACATCTGGTCGAACTCCTCGTCGCAGTAGCCGCTGTCGTTCCAGCCGCCCTCTTCCCGCTGGTCGCAGGTAAAGATGAGCATGGCAAAGTCGGGGTCCGGGTCGAGCCCCCAGCCCCAGAGGATCATGTCAAAATCAAAGTCGGGATAGAGGGCGATGAGGCTGTCCTCGTCCATGGGCGTGGGCGGCGCCGAGATGCCGATCTGGGCCAGCCCATCGGAGATGATCTCCAGGATGCGGGTCTCGGTGGCGTCGTCCTCGGCATAGAGGCGATACTCCAGGGGGTTGCCCTCGGCGTCCTCGCGCACGCCATCGCCGTCGCCGTCCAGGAAGCCCGCCTCGTCCAGGATGCGGTTCCCCTCGTCCAGATCGTAGGGCACGTCCGCCAGGTCGCTGTTGTACCAATCGCCCATGGAGCGGGGGATGACGCCCGTGGCCGGCTCGGCGTAGCCCAGGAAGGCGACGTTGACGATCTGCTGCTTGTCGATGGCGTGGGCGATGGCCAGGCGCACCTGCGGGTCGTTGAGGCTCGCGGGCTGGGTGCCGTCCTCGTGAGAGTTGATGATCAGCTCGTCGATGACCGTCGAGGGCATGACCGCCAGGCCGACGTCCTCCCTGCCCTCCAGGGTGGCGATGGCCGTGCGGGGCAGCTCGTAGACGACGTCGACCTCGCCGGCGAGGAGCGCCTGGACGATGGCGTCCTCGGTGGCATACTCCTGCCAGATGACACGCTCGACCTTGGGCGCGCCTTGCCAGTAATCGGGGTAGGCTTCCAGGATGAGGTACTCGCCTTCCACCCAGTCCACGAGCTTGTAGGGACCGGTGCCGATGCCGGCCGCCAGATCCTCGAACTCCAGGATCTCGTCGGGGCCCATACCCTCCCAGACGCTGCGGGGCAGGATCCAGACGTACATCAGCAGGTACTCCATGTTGCCCACGGGCTCGGAGAGGGTGACCTGCAGGGTGGTGGGGTCGAGGGCGGCGACCTCCTGGAAGCTGGCCAGGTAAAAGCTAAAGGTCTCGACCTCGTTCTCGATGGTCCAGTTGAGGCTCCAGGCCACGTCCTCGGCAGTGCAGGGCGTGCCGTCGTGAAAGGTGATGCCTTCGCGGATCTTGAAGGTCCACACCAGCCCGTCGTCCGAGACCTCCCAAGTTTCGGCCAGGCCCGGCACGAAATTGCTGATGCCGGCCTCCTCGACCAGGGTATCGTACAACAGATAACGCAAGGTATAGTTGTACCAGCCAATGGCCGGGTTGGCCGTGTCCCAGATGTAGGTGGTGCCCACCCGCAGGGTAACTCCCTCTCCGGCGCCGGCCGGCGCCTCTTCCTCGGCGGGCTCCTCGGCCGCGGGGCTCGCGGCCGGCTCGGTGGCTTGGGCGGGTTCGCCGGGCGCGCTCGTGGCGGCGGGCTCGGGGCTGGCGCCACAGGCGCCGAGCAGCAGGCTGGCCAGCAGGGCCAGGCTCAAAAGCGCATACAACCAGGGCTTGATCACCGTCAACCTCCTACTTGTGAGCTCGTTCCCGAGCCTGTGCCGACGAAATCCTATTCGGTTTCACCTCCTTCTCCGCGCCTTGCCCGTGGACGGGCAAGGGGACCCTCAGTGCAGGTCGCGGCGCGGCCGCAGGGGAATGGTACGAAATTCGCGCACGAAGCGAACCAGGTTGTCCACCGTCGTCTCAAACACGGCCCGGCCGAACTCGGGCGTGGCCACCGTCGGGTCGCCGCACACGCCGCTCTCGCTCATGCGCGACCACCAGTCCTGCCAGGAGAGGACGCTCGGCTCGCCTTGGTCCCAGTTAAAGTAGGTAAGCTTGAGCTGGCCCATCTCGCGCACCGCGCGCTCCATGTGGACCAGGTCGGGCCGCAGGTGGAGCATGAGGGCCGTCTCGTACTCGCCGGCGTGGGCGACGCCCCCGGGCCCCGAGCTGCGCATCTGCGACAGGGTCGGCTCCGCCAGGGTGGGGTCGATGGCGGCGTTGGGGCTAATGGCGCCACAGACGATCCCCGTTTCGAGGACCACGCGGCGGGCCACCAGGTCGGCCAGGGGCGCGTTGGACCCATGGCCGTTGACGACCAGCAGGTGGGTAAAGCCGTGGCGCGCGGCGCTGATGGCCACGTCGGACACGTAGCCCAGCAGGGTTTGCATATCCACCGACACCGTGCCCGGAAAGTCCATGTGGTGCTCGTCCAGGCCGTAGGGCACGACGGGCATGACCAGCATGTCGTCCGGGGCCCGGCGGGCCGCCTCCAGGCAAAGGGCCTCGACGATGACGTTGTCGGTGTTGATGGGCAGATGCGGGCCGTGATCCTCGATGGTGCCAAAGGGCAGCAGCACCACCGGCTGCCGGGCGATGGCCTCCCGCATCTCGGGCCAGCTTAGCTCGTCGTAGCGGATCGTCGGTTCTCCCATGGTCGTCGCAACCCTCCCGCGGTATTGAGCCGGTGGCCGGCCGGTTACATCCTGTAGGCCAGGTACTCGTGCTCGCACGGTGGCCCGGGGGCGGCCCAGACGACGCGGTCGGTGAGGTCCATGACCAGCGACACCAGGGTCATCTCTCGCTCGTGGGGCGGCTCTTCCGGGTTCTCGTGGACGCAGATCGAGTTTGGAAAGTTGACGTGGTCGCACAGGATCTGCTGCAGGCTTTCGACCGTCACCGAGCCCAGTTGGTTGCGCAGCAGGCGGCGGGCGCGGTTCAGGCGCACGTTGGAGCTGGAGTAGGTTCCGGGCTCTTCGATGAGCTTCATCTTGGGCGACATGTAGCAGTTGGTGTGCACCAGCCAGCCATCGTCGCCGTAGAGGATGTCGTGGGTCGTGGCCGAGCTTTCCACGCAATAGATCTCGCCGTTGGGATCGCCCAACAGGTAGGAATAGCCCCCGGCGCGCAGCTTGACGACGGAGGCGCGGATGGCCTGGCCGATGGTGCGCGCCTGGAGGACGGCCCGAGAGCAGAGGATCCGGGGGATGCCCACGCGGCCGTCGGTGGGATAGACGGAATCGATGGCCACGGCGATCCCCTCGGCGTTGAGGCCGATGTTCACCAGGAGCGGGCCGTAGGTCATGCCGATAAAGGGCGGGCCGTCGTCGGGCACGGCGTGAACCAGGTAGGCGTTGTCCTTGTCCACGCTGTTCCAGTCCTCGTTGTGGGCCATCAACACGTGTCCGTTGGCCGTCTGGTCGTCCCTGGCGACCATGGACGTGCAGCCCCACACCTGCTGCGGGATGTCGGTCAAGCCCTCGTAGCAGTTTAGCGTCCAGACCTCCTCGAAGGGGACCTGGGCCCCTTCGGCAATGCCACGGAGCTCGGCGACGAACTGGGGAAAGGCCTCTTCGGCATAGGGCAGAAACTTGCGCGCTTCCCGTTGAGCGGCCTCCCACTCCAGCCCGATGGCCTTGGGGATGACCTCGCAGTAGCGGGTCAGGGCCCGCAGGATCTGCGTCCGCGCTCCCTCACCCTGGTGACGGCCTCGCTCCTGGGGATTGCCCCGAATCTCGATGAGCGGTAATCGGTTCTCTTGCATCCGTTTCCCTCCCACGTGGAGGTACGACTGGCGAGGGCTCTCCCGCGCCGGCGCCCTCTATGGCGGAGCTGGCCGCCATGACCGGCCCTCATTCTACCACGAGAACGTCCTGGCAACAAGTCGGCTCGCCCTGCCCGCTCGAGACGTTCCGGAACGGTTTGACTTCACTCCGGCTTTGTGCTATCATCTGGCACGTACGCGCAGGCGTGTCCACGCGTGGCGACACGTCGTCAAGGCAGAGGCGGTGAGGCCGGCAAGGCCCGGGAAAGACGCCGCGTCACGGCCTCCGTGGCCATTCCTAACCCCACCGGACAGGTGCAAGCGGGCAGCGGTCCGGCGCAGCCCGCGGCCCTCCGCGAGGTGAACGACATGCAATACGAAACAGTCCTGAGCCACGGCCGCATCGTCGACGGCTTCGGGCACGGGCGCG
>DAOUHB010000133.1:0-1585 GCA_034428935.1 Anaerolineae bacterium
GTGGGCCTCGATGTGGTTGACGCCGATGAGGGGCAGCCCCTGGCCCCAGGCCAGGCCCTTGGCGGCGTTGACGCCCACCAGGAGCGAGCCGGCCAGCCCCGGCCCGTAGGTGACGGCCACGGCGGCGATGCCCTGCTCGGCCAGCGACGGGCCGCCCTCCTCGCCCGAGACGATGCCGGCCTCGTGCAGGGCCTGGTCGATGACGGGCAGGATGCTGAGGACGTGCTGGCGCGACGCGACCTCGGGAAAGACACCGCCGTAGCGCCGGTGGATGTCCACCTGCGAGGCCACGACGCTGCTCTTGATCTCCCGCCCGTCGGCCACGACCGCGGCGGCCGTCTCGTCACAGGACGTCTCGATCCCCAGGATTAACGTCATGTCCAGCCTCCTGGTCACAGTATAACAGATCTGGGGGGGCGGTGCAATCCCCAGGCGGCGGCGGTGAGACGTCGATTTTGTAGCAATCCAGATACGGGATTCGGGCCCGTGTCTCTGCCTCGAGTGGGTAACCACGAGCGCAGGACGAACATCACACTTCTCCGATCCAGTGAACCCAGTGGGCACCGGCCTGCTGCGCCCCATTCGCCAGGCGCCTGTCGGCCGTCCACAATTCGGCCCCTTCCTGCTCCGCGAGCGCCAGATAGTGGGCGTCATAGGCTTTGGAGTGGCCAAGCCGCTCGGCCCAGCAAAGCGCCCGCTCGTGCAACTCGGACGTAGGTGCCCAACATTGGACATCGAGTGCCAGAACCTTGCCCATGGCTTCAAGGGCAAGCTCGGTGGTCAGCCACCCGGCAACGACTGCCTTGCGCAGGACAGCGGCGACCTCGTATTCCAGGAGAACGGGGGCAAGCAATTCCAGACCGACTTGTTTCCAGGCCACGACCTTCTGTGTCGCTTGATCGGAAAAGGGCAACGGCAGGACGAGCGCCGCGATCAGGTTGGCGTCTATGACAGCGCTCATGCATCACCTTGCCACGTGCGCTCGACGTCCTGGTCCCACTCTGCCCTCACCTCGGCCAGGGGGTCGGCCTGATACATGCCGCGTTCTTCTTGCAGTCTTGTACGGATTTGGGTCAGCCGTTCAACTGCCTGCAAGGCAGTCGCCTGCTGGTCCTGCTGGCGTTTCTCGGCCAGGTGCTGCTCTACGATCTCTCGCACCAGGTCAGAGATGCTCCGCCCTTCCTGCTCGGCGATCTGGGCCAGGGCTTGATGCTGCTCGGATTCGAGTAATATTTGCGCCCGGTATAGAGTGCTCATGGTCACCTCCACGGGTATTATACACTTACACCTGTGTAGGTGTCAAGCCCTCATCGATACAGCAGGATCGGAACGCGAGCCGGTCGGATGCTCGCGTTGGTCGCCCCTGTTTGCCGCCACTGCTTCTCGCACGAGCCGCAGAACGTCGTCCGGCCGGCGCGTTGAGAAGGAGATGTCGCGCACAGGCCCCGCTTTTTTCTTGAACGCGATCACCACCCTGGGATACTCCAGGAAATTGAACGAGGCGCGGTAGCGCTTGCGAACATTTATGAAGTGTATCCCTGCGCCCGCCATCCTCACCAGCAGCGGCAGCTCGTCGAGACGGCAT
>DAOUHB010000134.1:0-6140 GCA_034428935.1 Anaerolineae bacterium
GCTGCTCCTGGGCAGCCGCCGGCACGCCCAGGAGGACCATCAGCCCTACCAGAACGGGCAGCATCACGCCGCTCACGCGGTTTGTCACGGTTCACCCTCGACCCAGCGTAACCCCTTGGGTAGGGCCCGAGTGTACAACAAGACGGTTGGTTTGTCCAGGCAACGGATGCTTCGGTCGGTTCGGGGCCTCCGTCTGTCCAGGTCGCGTTTCTCTTCCCCACCACTGCTCGTGGCGGATTACAATCCGCCACTCCGGGTGCCGGATTGTAATCCGGCGCGAGCACATGCGGGGACGCTGGGTCGCCAGATCGGGACCAGAACCGCCGTTGCCCCCCCCCTCGCTCGGTCTGGATCGCCAGATCCAGGCAGAAGACGCCAGATCTGGCGATCTGGCGGGAGCGAGTGGGCCAAATAAGTTGCATTTGGAGTTGCTGCAATAGTAGTGGCCGATCTTTCGCCGGTCCTCGGGAATAATAGACGCGGAGCAGCCCATTGCCCGGGAGTTCACGACCACGTTGTAGGAGGCCATGGGGTGAGATTGGAGGAGGATGGCTTCCTCGTCATGGACCTCGTGGCAGAGCGCGAGGTCGAGATCCTGAGCGAGGAAAGCTACGACATCCACGTGATTTCGCTTCCACTGTCGGCTTTGGAATCTTCGGACCTCGGGGTGTCGAGCGCTCAACTCGACCGATGGAAGGCTGGCAGCGATCCGGATCCAGAGGGCGAAGAATGGGACGCCCTGCTCGCAAGGCCCGATGCCCAGCATTTGTTGACCGACATGGCCCGCGAGGCGCACGAGAACTATGCTGCCGGCCGGACCACAGGCCCGGCCGCCGTGGATGGCGGACAACTAGCAGCAGAACGAGGCCCCGGCTAAACAGCGGCGCGTTGCAGAAAGAATCGCATACCAGGCCGAACAGGATCAGTTAGAGCTGGGCACCAGGTGCCCAGCTCTTCGCGTTACAAGGACCTCTGCTTTTGCAGGCAGGCGATCATCCAGGTCCCAAACTGCGACCTAGTTCTGCCTGAACGTAATGCGCACTACTTGGATCCCGTTGCTGGTTGAGTCACAGGGCTCGGCGACTGTTTGGACCGTCATCGTGTTCGAGATGCAGTCCCAGCTGTTCTGTTCTGCCACTACACAAGCATACCAGGTGGCAGCTCGTGGACCATCGGCCAGGTAAGCGTCCCAGTTCTTCTCGTCGCCCACGTATGACTGTCCCTTGTCCTCAGTCCAGGAGGATAGCGCCCAAGCACCGTTCCATCCGTCTGTCCAGTAATGGATCCAGACGTTGCCGGCCAATCCACCGTTTCGGTCCAGCGTGTGACCAAACAGACCGGTGAAAGCACAGTTGGGGAATGTAGCTGTGACTTCTCCCCTCCAGGCGAACTGTGGCGCCGGCGTATTCGTCGGCGGGGCGGGGGTGGCCGTGGCCGGCACCCGGGTAGGCGGCCGGCGGGTAGCCGTCGGCGGCGCCGTGGTGTTGGTCGGCACCGGCGTCTCCGTGGGCTCTTCCGTCGGCGTGGCTGTCAGAACGATGGGCGTATTGGTCGCCTCGGGCGTGGGCGTGAACGTGGCGGTCGGAGTCGGCGTATCGGTGGGAATGGGTGTGTCCGTCGGCGTCGGCGTTATGGTAAAGGTTGGTTTGGGTGTCTTGGTCGGGGTGGCCGTGGGGTCGTTTCGGGAAATGAGCCCTCCCGTGGTCGAGCAGGCCAATAGCCCCAGGATGACGGTTATCGCCAACGCCAGGATAACCATGCGATTCCTCATACTCTTCATTACTCCTCCCCATTGATTTCACCCGGCGGCCCGACATAGAGTTGCGCTGAGGGCCGCTGCGTCCTCAGCGCAAGGATACAGTTGTATCGCCCCACCGGGTGCGGCGGGCAGAACGCGGCCCATTATACCACAGTCTGGGGGAAAGACAAATTGGGGACGAAAAGCGGGAAATCGAGGTTCCGGTTCGCGGCACGCCCGCGCGACGGGGGGCGGCAACGAGTTGTCAACGAATGAGCAACGAATAAACGAATTCTGGCGTCCCCTCATTCGTTTATTCGTTTCTTGATTCGTTGGCAGCACATCGTGCGCAGTCCCCGATCCACCATTGGCTACTCGTCGGTACGCCCTGTCCGACGTAACTACGTCCCGGGGTCTTCCGCCGGCGGGCGGCGGCGCAGGGTGGCCCGCAGCCAGACGAGGGCGGCGATGACAAAGGGCACCAGGCACGCCACGGTGGTCAGCCAATTGATGCCCGCCGGGGTGACCTCCACGCCAAAGGCGGCTTGCCCCTGGCCGGCGGGGCCGTCCACGGCCAGCTCGACCTGCCACGTGCCCGTGGCGTCAAAGGGGACCTCGACCACGAAACGCTCGCCATAGCGCGTGTCGTCCCGCGCGCCCTCGTAAGCAGCCGCGGGCAGGTGCCCGTCGTCGGGCCAGGTGCGGAGGCTAAGCTGCGTGCCCGCCGGTACGGGCCCGCCGTCGGCCAGGGCCACCTGGACGTAAAAGGTGCCCTCGCCCACGTCGGGGTCGGCCAGCGCCGACACCAGGTAGGGGCCGGCGGGCTCTTCCAGGAGAACGGGATAGGGCGCCCCGGTGTGCGCCAGGGCAGCCCCCGGCCAGGCCAACAGGGCCAGGAGCAGGAGGGCCGCCATCGCCCCGATCCTCGCGCCTCCCCCCATCCTTCCCCTTCTCAGTCCCATCGAACGACTCCTCGATCTTCCGGCCATGCCTCGCCTGCCCATCCGCCTAGCCCACCAGGAACGTGCCCCGCATCTCCATGGGCTGCCCCATGAGCCACACGGCGGCGGCGAACAGCAGGGAGAGCAGGACGGCCCAGGGCAGCCAGGCCCGCACCCGCCCCCCGGCGATGCGGTGGGCCGCCAGGAGCGACCCGAACCAGCCCAGCCCCAGGAAACCGATCTCCAGGGGGTAGAGGAAGGCGGACGGCAACAGCGGGCCGAGGCTCCAGCGAGGCGCGCCCAGCAAGGGCGTCCCGGCCAGGTCGGCCACAAAGCTTTGCAGCACCGGCACCCAGGTCCAGAAGCCGGTCAGGAAGTGAAAGCTGTAGTGGGCCAGCCACACCCCCAGGCCCAGGGGCACCAGGGCATAGGAGAACCGCACGATCCAGGTTCGCAGCCCGCCGCGCGCAAAGCCCCCCTTTGCCCGGCTCCAGCGCAGCGAGAGCCAGCCCGCCGGCAGCAGGAGCAGGGCCGGCAGGACCACCAGCCCCCCGGAGAAGATCAGGGCCAGCACGGGCAGCTCGCGCGTCGTGTTCAGCACGCCGGCCAGCCAGTCCTCCAGGGCATAGACCGGCGAGACCATGGCAAAGGCATTCAATAGGGCGCCAAAGGTGAATACCACGGCCAGGACGGCCAGGTCGGCCCGCCGCGAAAAGCGCCCGATGCCCGACCGGCGCGGATCGTGCCACAGCTCGGCGCCCGGCAGTCGCGGGGCGACGGTCACGTTGTCGTAGGGGCAGGCGCGCACGCAGTCCAGGCAGAAGGTGCAGTCCATGTTGCCAAACTTGGCCGGTTGGTAGAGCCAGAGCTGGCACCCGGGGAGCGGCGCCGTGCCCGGGGCCGACGCGGCGGCCTCGAGGGCCGGGTCCCGGGCCGGGGGCGAGCCCCGGATGCAGTCCTTGGTCGGGCATTGGGCACAGGTCTCGTGGCTGCGAATCCTCACCTCCAGGGGAGAGACGAGGGAGGAGCAAAAGTTGAACTGGCCCAGGGGGCACAGGTACTTGCAAAAGTTCGCGCCGCGGAACAGGCTGTCGGCCACGAGGGCCCCGGCAAAGTAGGCGACGATGAGCCACGCCGTCCAGCGGGGAGAGGCCCACAGGTCGAACAGCTCGTAGGCAAAGAGCAGCCCGGCAAAGAGCCCCACGGCCAGCCACTTGTTGCGCAGGCGCCGGGGCCACAGCCGCGTGGGGCGAAACAGGTGGCGGCCGGCGTTGCGCACCAGCATGAACGGGCAGGCCAGGCAAAAGAGATTGCCGGCCAGGAGCAGGGCCAGGACGACCAGGCCCCGGTAGTGGACCCACACCCCCACCGTGGCCAGGTTCCTGGGCGCCAACTGGGGGCCGGCCAGCCCGTCGCCCACCATGAGCAGCGCGACGAGAAAGAGGGGCACCTGCAGCGCCGTGCGCAGGTGGCGCCAGCGCAAGACGCCCGACAGGCCGGCCGCTCCCGGCGCCAGGCGCGGGCCCGGCCCCGGGTCACGGTCCGGGCCGCTGGTCTGAAGGCCGATGTCCGTCTTCATGGGGCCATTATACTCCCATCCGGCAGGCGTGTCGAGTGGGCGCCCGGTTCGGTGCAGGGTCGCTGCCAGGTCGGTCCTGTTGCCTGGGATCGCCGAGCGCCGGCTCGGCGTTTCTCCCCACACGCAACCTGCCGAGCTGGCGCTCGGCGCTCCCAGCAGTAGTCAAGAGCCCACGCAACAACCGTACGGTTCGGTGCTTCCGTCGCCCGGCCCTCCCGCAAAGTCATGGCTGCGCATCTACCCTATGTAGCCCCCGCACATGGGTCATAAACAACTTCCATAACACTCACCGGCCGCTCCGGCCGGCCCTTGACAGCCGGAAACCGCCATGCTACAATGGCGGCAGAGTCTCTGCCTTGACTCGACAGGACGACCATCGCCGGCGCCCGACCCCTCGACCATCGCCGTCCAGCAGCGCACCTGCTCGACGTGCGGGGCGCCGGTTTCCGGAGGAATGCACGCATGAAACGGGTTCAATTCCCGGGCTCCCAGCGCCGCGCGCCGGCGCCCAATTTCCGCCTGGACTCGGCCGCCGGCAAGCCGGTGGCCCTGGTGGACTATCGCGACCGGTCCAACCTGGTGCTCTTTTTCGCCGACGGCGTCGACGACGAGACGCTGCGGCGGGTCATGGACAACTTTTACGCGCGCCGCTTTGACTACCAGGCGCAGAACGCCAGGGTGCTGGCCATCGTCGACGCCCCGCCGCCGGAGGAGATCTCGGCCGGCGAAGGGGCGGAAGCGCGCTTTTCGGCGGTCCTCGCCGACCCGGGCGGCTCGACCCGGGCCACCTATGCCGGCCTCCTGCCCGGCGAGATAGACGATGGGGCGGCGCTGTTCTTTGTGCTGGATCGCTACGGCACGCCCCACGTCGCCTTCCTCAGCGACCGGCCGGACGATCCCGCCATCCAGGACGAGTTCATCGACTGGCTCTTTGGCATCGAGCTCGAGTGCCCGGAGTGAGGCATCACCGAGTGGCCCGTGGGGCCACCTGGTGAGAGATAGCCCGATCGCGGAGGGGCGCGAGGGACGCACTACGGGGCGGCCGGGGTCACGATGCACACGTCGCCGACGCCGGGGACGTCCACCTGCTCTTCCAGCGAGCGTCCATCGGCCAGGGTGGCGCGCACCAGGATGAACCAGTCGCCGCCCATGGTGAACTCGAGCTCGGCGCGGTACTGCCCGGGCTCCACTTCGGCGGCCGTTGCCAGGACGGGCACCATGCCGGCGTGGGTCATGTTCCCCTCCAGCTCCACCTGCGCCCCGGTGAGGGGCTGGCCGTCGTCGCCTGTCAGGGTCACCACGACGACGGCCGGGCCGACCTGGGGCGGTTGCGGCTCGACGGCCGCCCCGACCTCCACGTCCGGCAGGCCGCTGCCGCCCCGGGCGCAGCCGGCGAGCCCAAGGAGCAGCAGCACGGCGAGAGCCCGGCACACGCTCGTTTTCAGCAGGTCCGCCACAGCATCCCTCCCCCACTAGCACCTAACCGAGAGCCCGTTCGTAGTGCGCGCTTCAGCGCGGTTCTTTGGCGATAAATCGCCCACTACGAACCGACAAGCGCAAGCATCTCTCCAACAACCTACTGGCACCCCATCGCAGAGCCGTTCGTAGTGCGCGCTTCAGCGCGCCATGCCAGCATCTCCCGTGAGCAACCGCCAGGAGGCCATCAACCGTACGTCCGCAGATCCTCCCGCTCCGCGGCCCACATCTCGTCGAACAACGCCCCGATCTCGGCGGGCGACAGCACCGCCGCCGTCAGGGGATCGAGCATCAGCGCCTGGCGGGCCGCCGCCCGGTCGCGCTCCAGCACCGCCCGCACCATCAGCTCGTGGACGTACATGTGCGCCGCGTCCAGGGCGGCGAGCTGCGGCGGCAGCGGGCCGAA
>DAOUHB010000135.1:0-18092 GCA_034428935.1 Anaerolineae bacterium
CAGCGTCGCCTCCAGGTGCTCGATCTGTTCCGGTACAGACTTCTGAGGGACCTCTTCGAGCGCGTCCTCGAATTGCTCGACGTCGAACCAGTAGTCGCTCTGCCAATCAAAGCGATACAGGCCGTCCTCGAAGACGATGCTCTCGCGAAACAGCGAGCGCCGGAGGCGGTAAACCGTCGAACGAAAGATACCGTCCAGCTTGCGCGGAGGATGGTCGGGCCAGAACACGGCACCCAGCTCTTCCTTGCGCAGGCCGCGCGGCTGCTGGAGCAAAAAGAACAAAAGGTCCCGGCTTTGCTGCGTAGTCCACTGCACCGGTTGCCCGTCGAGCTCGACCTGAGGAGGACCCAGGGCCAGCAGCCTAAGCGCCGGCTCCGGCTGGACGTGCAACGCCGGCTCCTGCTGGGCCGCAATCCGCGCCTGGTGCGCGGCCATGCGCTGCCGCAGGTTGGCCAGAGCGTCATCGTCCGGAGCCTGCTGCCGGGCATAGTCAATAAGGTTCGGGTGCTCTCGCCCCTCCACCACAAGGAACTGGTCGAACCCAAGATCAGCGGCCAGAGCCCTAGTCCGCTGCAGGTCGTCAAGGGCTGCCTGCCGGTCGCCGGCCCGGAACGCCGTCCCGGCGCGGTGCAGGTAGGCCACGGCCAGGTCTCGCCGGTAGCCACCGGCCTCCAGGAGGCTGACAGCGTCATCCAGGTGGTGCAGGCTGCCGTCCAAGTCGCCCATCTGGCTGGCCAGGACGCCCAGGGAGACGTGGCACAGACCGACCTCATAGTTGGACCCGTGTTGACTTGCCAGGTCCATCGCCTTCTGCAGTTGCTTGGCGCACCCGGCCAGGTCGCCCTGCAGGCGGGCGGTGTTGGCCAGGGCACTCAGGGTATAGGTGATGATAAAGCCGATGCGGCAATGGCGGGTGACCTCCAGCGCCTTTTGGTACGCCTGCTTGGCGCGCTCGTAGGCGCCCAGATCGCGGTGCACATCCCCAAGGCTGGCCAAGACATGGGCTTCAACGCGCAAATCGCCCGTTGCATGGCACTTGTCCAACGCGCCTTCCAGGGCTTGCAGGGCATCATCATAGTTGCCTCGTTGGTGATAGATGACACCCAGGCCGTTAAGCGTGTTGGCCCAGGCGCCGGGATTACCGATCAGCTGCCATCGATCCAGGGCCGCCTGGTAGTATTCGATGGCCGCATCCAGGTCGCCCAGGAGCTCACTGGAAAAGCCCAGGTCGTGGTAGACCATTCCCACATCAAAGGAGGAGTTGAGAGCCTCGTAAAGCGCCAGGGCCTTCTCCAGAGCCTGGCAGCCCTGTGCCGTCTGGCCCTGCTTCACCTGGCAAAGCCCAATAGTTCGTACGGCCAGAGCCGTCGATATTTTTTCTTCTCTCGTATCTCCGGTCACGAGAGGAAGAACTTGCTGGCAGAGAGAGACTGCCTCCGCATACCGCCCCTGGCAACTAAGGATGTAGCCTTCCATGACTTGCGAGTAAGCCGCCCGGGCACTGTTGCTGACGGCGGCAAAGGCCTCCCGTGCTTGTTCGTAGAGGGCAAGCGCCTGATCGTACTTGGCCCGCTCGGTGTGGATCTTGGCCCGACTCACCAGGAATTCGGGGTTTGCCTTCAGAACGCTTTCTGGCAGGGCATCGATCCAGTTCGCCAACGTGTCCCAGCGCCCGGTCTCGAACATCTCTCTGGCCGTGCGAGCAACAATTTCGACGACGCGCTGGTATTCACCCAGTGCCAGGTAGCGGCTGACCGCCCGCTCCCACTCCCGCCGCTGGGCGTAGGCCTCGGCCGCCCGCAGCGTCAACTGCCGGAAGCGATCCTGGCTGTGCCTGCGCAGGCTCTCTTGCAAGAACTCGCGAAAGAGGTCATGGTAGCGCAGCCGGTCACCACTGTCCTCGTACTCGGTCACAAACAGGTTGCGCGCCCGGAGCTGGTCGAGCAGCTCCAGGGGCCGCTCGATGCCTAGCACGCTGCTGCACAGCTCGGGGCTGAACTCGTCCAGCACCGACGAATCCAGGAGAAACTCGCGCAACTCCGGCGGCTGCCGGTTCAACACCTGCCTGGTGAAATAGTCATACAGGTCGACGTTGATGGTGCCCCGCACGGCCGCCGCGCGGCGCGACTGCTCCCAGCGATGCCCGCTGCTGAGGAGAAGCCCCGTGATCCAGCCGCCCGTCCGTTCGGCGAGGACGCTGGCCTGCTCGGCACTCACTTCGACCTGGTAATTCTGTTTGACCAGGTCCTGGATCTCCCGAGGCGTGAAACGCAGCTCGTCGATGCTCAGTCCCGCTGCCTGGCGGCGCGCAACCAGCAGCGACAGGCTGGGCAGTGCCGGCAGCGTGCGCGAGGCAATGATCAAGTGGCAGTTCTCGTCCACGTAAGTGACAAACAGGTCGAGGAACTCGTTGAGAAGCTCCTCGTCTTCCACGGTGTGATGATCGTCCAGCACCAGGAAAAAGTACTCGGGGATGGTATCATAGATCTCTTGGACCAGGGTCGCGACGATGGGGTAAAGGCTGCGCCCGAGATCCGTCTTGGCAGCCAGGAGAGCCGCCGTACGCCCGCCAAACCCGGGGAAACAGAAGGCGATGGCAGCGATGAGGTGATCCAAGAACACCCTCAGGTCGCGGTCAAAGGCATCCAGGGTGTACCAGCACACCCGCAGGTCGGTGTCCTGGGCAAAATCGGCAAGAAGGCTGGTCTTGCCATAGCCGGCGGGAGCAGAGATCAGGATGAGCTTTCGATCCAACTGGGCGTGGAGGAAATCGAGGAGGCGGCGGCGCGGCAATAGATCCTCACGGCGCCGTGGGATCCGGATCTTGGTCACGACAAGGGGCAACGCATCATTGCCGGCCTGTACTGACTCAAACCCGTCCAGGGGTTGCTTTTCACTCATGCAAGTTGCTTTCGCGCACGCACAAGTAGATCATCCTGTTCCGCCGCCACGTAGCGGGCCTCGCTCAGTATAGCAGAAGGGCCCTCACAAGTCAACTGCCGCCGGCCGCTACAAGGCAGCGGTTCGGCGGAATTTCCATGCCCGGGCACCTGTAATCGCGGGGAATCAGGGGAAACGAGAGTAATTGCGATGCCGACCGGGAGAGCACGCCAGGCCGGTCCGGGAGACAAAACCGGCCGGAGGGTCAGGGCACTTCCAGGCCATGGCGCTCCATGAGGGCAGCGTCCTGGAGGAGCGTCGCCGTGGGCCCGTCGGCCACCAACTGCCCGCCATCGAGGATGACGGTCCGGGGGCACAAATCCCACACCAGGCGCATGTCGTGGCTTGCCACGAGCATGGTCTGAGGCAGGTCGCGCAGGAGGTTGATCAGGTTGCGCCTGGCCCGAGGGTCCAACCCGGCCGAGGGCTCGTCCAGGACCAGGATCTCGGGGTCCATGGCCAGCACGGTGGCGATGGCGATCCTCTTGCGCTCGCCGAGGCTCATGTGATGCGGCATCTGCTCCTCGTGGCCGCTCATCCCCACGGCTGCCAGAGCGCGTGTCACTCGTTCCTGCACCTCGTCGCGTGGATAGTCGAGGTGCAGCGGGCCAAAAGCCACGTCCTCAAAGACGGTGGGCGAGAACAACTGGTCGTCGGGGTCCTGGAAGACGAGGCCCACCCGGGCACGCACGGCCCGCACGGCCTTGTCGTTCAACTCCACACCTGCCACGCAGATGCGGCCCTGGCCACGCAGTATTCCGTTCAGGTGCAAGAACAGCGTCGACTTGCCGGCACCGTTGGGGCCGACGACGGCGACCTTCTCGCCGCGCGCCACCCGCAGATCGATGGCAGACAGCGCCTGGCGCCCGTCAGGGTAGGCAAACGACAGCGAACCAAGCTCGATGGCAATATCGGACATTTTGACCTTGTGTCTCAAAGGAGGTGCGCGACCAGGGCAGCGCCAACCAGCATCGCGGCCCAGGCCAGGGCGGCCCTGGTGTCACGGCCCTGCCACTGCAAAGTCGAGAGCACCCGAATCTCGCCGGCATAACCGCGCGACAGCATGGCGGCATAGATCCGCTCGCTGCGCTCGTAGCTACGAATAAAGAGGCTGCCCACCATGCCGCCCAGCACGCGCGCTCGCCACGCCACCGTTCCGCCGCTCCCGGCCGAGCGCGACTCGCGCGCCGTTTGCAGCCTTTGCGCCTCGTCGACAAGGACAAAGAGGTAGCGGTACATGAACGAGATGGTAGACACCAGCACGGCCGGGACCCGCAGCCAATGCAGCGCGCGGAGGAGGTTGGGGAATGGCGTCGTAGCCACCAACAGGCCGCTGATGGTCACCGACAGCCAGGCCTTGACCACGACGGCGACAAAGAGGGTCAGCCCCGCGTCGGTGATGCCCAGGTGCCAGCCCAGGATCTCGGTGCCCCAGATCTCTTGCCCCGCCCGGGTGAAGGGCAGCGAAATGGCGACCATGCCGGCAAAGGGCAGGGCGATGGTCGAACGCTTGAGGGCCTCCACCAGGGGCACCTCCGCCACGGCGATGGCGGCCAGCGCCAGGATGGCGAAAAGCGCCAGGGCGGGCCAGGCGTGGGGCGGCGTCGTAGTGACGGCCAGAACGTAGGCCAGGGTCGCCAGGAACTTGAGCCGCGGATCCAGGCGGTGGATCAGGCTCGTCCCCTGCCTGTATCGATCCAGGAAGCTATGCCGCATCGCTCCCCTTGGAGGTTTCGATTTCCTTTCCCGAGCGGCGGCGCAGGATCCAGGCCAGGCCGGCGCCCAGCCCGAACAGGATCACGGTGCCGGCAATGCCGGCGACCATCGTGGCCACTGCCTCGTTCTCGATGCCCGGGAACAGGTAATCGGCCACGAGCTCGTAGGGCGCGCTCCGGGCCTCGGGCAGAAACCCCTGATCCTCGGCCACGCGCTCCAACCCATCGGGATGGGGCGACGCCAGGGGCGAGAGAAGAGCCAGGACCAGCGCCAGGAGCAAGCCAAAGACCCACCAGTATTTCGCGATCAGCTTCATGCTTCACCTGCCGTCGTGTGTCCCGGCCGGTTCAGGGCGATGAGATCGGGCCTGGCAGCCCTCAGAAAGGCCAGCACGCCCATCGTGATGAGCCCCTCGCCGAGGCCGATGAGCATGTGAACCGAGCCCATGGCCGGCAGGACCAGCCCCCAGGGCGACATGCCCGAGATGGCGAGCTCGGCCGCGGCCAGCAACGAAGCGACAAACACCGACAGCCAGCCGGCCACGAAACCGCCTGCCAATGAGGCCACCGGCCGGTCGCCCAGGAGGCGGCGCACGGCGCTGTAGGTCAGCCAGCCGACGAGAACGCCCACGATGGCCATATTCAGGATATTGGCGCCCAGGGCCAGCAGCCCGCCGTCCTGGAACAGAAGCGCTTGCACGGCCAGGACACTGGTCAAGACCAACATGCCTGCCCATGGCCCCAGCAGAATGGCGGCCAGGGCCCCGCCCAGGAGGTGCCCCGACGTTCCGCCGGCAACGGTAAAGTTTAGCATCTGGGCCGCAAAGATGAAAGCCGCCGTCACTCCCATAAGGGGAACCTGCCGTTCCGTGAGCTCCTGGTTGACGCGGCGCACGGCATAGCCCAGGCCACCCGCACTGGCAACCCATGCCACTGCCGCTGTTCCCGTGTTGACAAAGCCATCCGGAATGTGCATAGCTGCCAACTCCCTTCTTGCAAACATTTGCAATTAGATTCTAGCCAGGTCGGAGAAAAAGTCAAATACACGGCGCCCGCTGGTACGCCACCTTGGAGGCCAGGCGCCGCGGGCCGGCTTTTGACAGCCATCCGGGAAGCTGCTATAATGCCAGGCGTGCCGCGGCGTCGGGCAGCACAGGCCCGAATCCCTGGCTGCTCCGCGGCCGGCAGGCCTGCAGCGTTGCAGACAACGACGAGGAGCCACGCATGCGATGGAGATTGGCAGTCCTGTTGACCCTCTGGCTGGGCACCCTGGCCTCGCCCTTCTGGGCGCCATTCGTTCATGGGACCAGGCCCTACATCGTACCCGCCCCGTACGATGACCCAGGGCCGGCTCCCCGCCACCATGCCCATCTCGCACAGACCGCACTTTTCCTCGAGCCCCCATACGTCGCCATCGAGGGCTGCAACGGCCTGCCCCAGGTCATCTCCTTCCGATTGATAAACAACAGCACTGCCGCCGGTACCTTTGTCCTCGACTACCGGATGGTCGAGGGCAACGGCACCCTGACCGGCCCTGAGCAGCTCAGCGTGGAGGGTGGCCAGTCGGTGGGTTTCGAGGTGACCCTCACCCCTCACCTGTGCGCCCTGCCCGGGGAGCAAATCGCCGGCGGTATCCAGGCAACGGGCAACGGCTGGACGACGTCGGCCGAGCTGTCCCAGACCGTGTACGTGACGCCCCGTTGGGAGCTGGCCCGCGAGCACCCCGTGGCCAGCTTTGACTGGTTGGTGGAGACCGGCGTCGACCCGAACGACGGGCAGGAGTACATGTACGTTGCCGGCTGCGACACGAATGGCATCTATCGCTACGACCCCCGCCGCGACACCTGGACCAGCCTGTCCGGGACGCTGCCCGACAACCTCGGCAATGCCGGAGACGGCGCCACCTACCAGGGCCGGATCTATGCCCGCGGCGCCAGTGAGGGAACCGCCAAGCGCCTGTACATATACGACATAGCCACCGATGCCTGGTCGGCCAGGGAAGTGCCATGGAACCTCATAGATCGGCGGTGGTACGAGGCCATCGAGATTGGAGGGCACATCTACTTCCTGGGTGGCATGCCCCTCGCAAGCGACGAGAGCAGCCGTGCGGTCGATCGCTTCGACCCGGCCACCGGCGACTGGGCGAGCGCGGCGCCCATGATACACCCCCGCGCGATGGCCATGGCCTGGGCTTATGAGGACAAGATCTATGTCGCGGGCGGCCGAGACAAAGCCGAGCCCCTGTCGTCCACCGAGGTGTACGATCCGGCGAGCGACACCTGGACCGACGACCCGGCGATTTTTGCCCCTCTGCCGTTTGCCCTCTACGGTGCCGGTGACGCCATCCTGGACGGCCAGTTATGGATCACCGGTGGGTACGAGACGAGCGAATCTGACAAGACCCTCTATTGGGACGCGGCCGATAACACCTGGCACGCCGGACCCCGGCTGGCAAGGGCCACCTATCTCACCGAATCGACGGTGGTGGCAGGCCGCCTGCGCACCATAGGTGGCCTGGCGGGAGGCGCCAAGTTGGACGACAACCAGGGCCTCATCGTCTGCCCGAACCGCAGCGAATGCCAGGGCTGGCTGGAGGGGCAGGTGTATGACGCCGAGCTTCCCGGGGGTGCCGCCACTTGCAGTACCGCCGGCCTGAGCCTCAACCCGGGTGCCGACGCGGTCGTCGACCCGGTCACCGGCCGCTATGGCCCGCTCACGCTCCTCCCCGGGGCCTACCTGCTGGAGGCTAGCGCGCCCGGCTATTCGCTGGAAGCCGCGGACGTGACCGTGGAGGCCGGCATCACAATTACGCGAGACATCGGGCTCTGGCGGCCGAGGGTCGAGGCAGGCCCATTATTATGTAGCGTTGTCTCGGACCCCGGCACTTCTTTGACCCTGCCCCTGTACATCACGAACACCGGCCACCTGGCACTGGAGTATCAGCTTCTGGAGGTGGCGCCCACGGCCGAGGGCGCCCCCGGCGACGGCTTGCCGTGGCTCAGGCCAAGCCACACTGAGGGTGAGATTGCCCCCTTCCAGGCAACAACCGTGGGGCTGACCTTCGAGTGTGCCGCCGCCCGGGATGGACACGTGGTGACCGGGACGCTCCTGCTCGCCCACGGTGATCCGTGCGCGGCGCCCATCGACATCCGCGTGGAACTCCAGTGCAGGCAACGGCAATGCTATGGTTACCTGCCACTGCTCCTGGCGGGGCCGTAGGTCGGAATGTCAGACAGTGACGGTGTTGCCAACCAGTTGTTCCTGGTCACACTCGGCCGTGACCGGGACCGCGCTCTGGCTGGCAGGGATCAAGATCTCGAAGGTGGTCCCCTGGCCCAGCTTGCTGTCGACCCGGATGTGGCCGCCCGCCTGGGTAACGATGCCATAGACGGCGGCCAGGCCGAGGCCGGTACCCGTGCCTGAGGGCTTGGTGGTGAAAAAGGGCTCGAACAGGTGCGACTTGACGTGCTCATCCATCCCGCCGCCGGTGTCGCCCACCGACAGGAGCACGTGGGGCCCCCTGCGCACCTCTCCATAGCAGCCGGCGCACTCTTCCTGTATCGCCACGTTGGCCGTCCGGATGCGCAGTTCGCCGCCGTGGGGCATTGCATCGCGGGCATTGACCACCAGGTTCATGAGCACCTGCTCGATCTGCGACAGGTTGGCCTCTATGGGCGATAGATTCCAGTCCAGCCGCGTCACCAGCTCGATCTCTCCCTGGAGAAGGCGCCTGAGCATGGGGCTCATCTCGCAGATTATGGCATTCATGTCGATGACCTGCGACTCGGCCACCTCTCGCCGGCTGAAGCGCAAGAGCTGCTGCACGAGCTCGGCCGCTCGCTCGGCTGTGCGCAAGATGCGACGCGCGTCCTTGGCCCCGATCTTGCCGGGCGGCAACTGCTGCTCCAGGAGCGCCGCGCTCACGTGGATAATGGTCAGGAGATTGCGAAAATCGTGGGCGATGCTGCCCGCGAGCCGGCCCAGTGCCTCCAGTTTCTGAGCCTGCCGAAACTGCTGCTCTAACTGCACCTCGCGGGTCACGTCGCGCATGGTGGCCACATAGTTGATGATCTCGCCCTTCCGATCGCGCACGGGCGTGATGGTCGCCTCCTGGTAAAAGGGCGTGCCGTCCTTGCGCAGATCGACAAAGCGTCCATGCCACACCCGCCCGGCCTTGATGGTCTGCCACAGGCCGCGATAGAAGGCGACGTCGTGCTGCCCACTTTTCAAGATGCGAGGCTTCTGGCCGATGGCCTCGCCGCGGCTATAGTGCGTCGTCCGCTCAAAGGCCGAGTTTACGTATTGAATCGTGCCGTCGGTGTCGGTGATGAGCACGGCCCCGGCCGCCTGCTCCACGGCAGCGGTCAGGCGCCGCTGGTTCTCGGCAAGGCGGGCGCGCGCCAGGGCAGCGGACAATTCCTCTGCTATCGTCTGCAGAAGGCTGACCTCCTGGTCATCAAAGACGTGGCTGCGACTGTACCCCAGGCCCAGGCCGCCCACCAGCCTTTCTTCGACGAGGAGGGGCAGGACCAGGAGCGAGGCCGTGCCGCTGCGTCGCATCCGGGTGGCGATGGAGGCGGGCACGGCAGACACACCGGGGTCGGTGACAATCAACGGGTCCGGGCCGGGGACAGGCGGCCCCACCTCGTCGCTGCAGCGAAAAGGCAACACAGCGCCCCAGGACGGCGCCCGGGAGGGCGGTGCATGATGCTCAGCGACCAGGCGTGCCTTGTGCTCCCCCTCCTCCACCAGCGACACGGCGGCCTGAGCGGCGCCCACCGTTTCCACCACGTCCCGGCACACTGCCCTGATCATCCCCTGCACGTCGTCGCCGCTGCCGGCCATGGCGATGACGCGGTTGAGAAGAGCCAGGTCCCGGTTCCGCCGCTGCAGGGCATCCTCGGCCTGGCGGCGCTCGACGATCTCGGCCTCCAGCTCGAGGTTGGCGGCCGCCAGCTCGGCCGTGCGCAATTTGACCCGAGCCTCCAGCTCGTCGTGGGCAACCTGCAAAGCATCTCGCGCCAGCTTTTCGGCCGTGATGTCCTGGGCCGCACCGCACACCTGCACCTGACCGTTGGAAGAGCGATCCTCGACGGGACGGGCATAATGCCGGACCCAGCGCACCTCGCCCTCCCGGCTTACGAGCCGGTGTTCCACGATCCATGCCTGACCCGATAGCAGGCCCCTGACGCGCTCCTTGATCACGGGCATATCCTCAGGGGCGATCAGGGCACTCCACTCGCCGACGCTATACGATCGGCCCGCTTCGAACCCTGTGAAGCGCAGGAAGGCCTCGCTGGCCCAGTCGAGCAGCACGCGGCCATCACCCTCTGTGCGGGCGGCATAGGCATAGTCAGACGTGAGCTCGGACAGAATCCGGTAGCGCCTTTCGCTTTCGCGCAAGAGGCGCTCCATGCGGTGCTTGTAGAGAGCCATCTCGATGGCGCTCATGACTTCACGCTCGTCGAACGGCTTGAGCAGGTACCCAAAGGGCTCGGTGCACTTGGCCCGCTGGAGTGTCGCCTCGTCAGAGTGACCCGTCACGTAGACGACGGGAACGTCGTATTCGGCCCGGATCTGCGCGGCCGCCTCCACGCCATCTATTTCACCCGGCAGCCTGATATCCATGAGGACCAGGTCGGGCTCAAGCTCGGGCAACCGGGCGACGGCGTCCTGACCTGAAAACAGGACGCCGCAGGGTTCGTAGCCCATCTCGAGGAGCTTGTCCTGCAAGTTATAAGCAACGATGGCATTGTCTTCGACAATGAGGATTCTTGGCGCTGTCACAACCTATCTCCCCTGGGCCTTCTTGGACGGCACGGGAAAGGCGATGCGAAACGTGGTACCATTCTGCCGGTCAAGCTCCAGCTTGCCTCGGAGCTGTTCGGTAAGCACGTTGACGAGCCTGAGTCCCAGGGTCCTGGGCATTTGCCAGCTCACCTCGTCGGGAAGGCCGGCTCCGTTGTCGCTCACCTCCAGCACCAACCGGCTGTCTTCCTGGCCGAGCAGGACACGGAGGAGTCCCCGCTTCTGCGCGTTGCCCGAGAAGGCATACTTGAGGGCGTTGGATACCAACTCGTTCAGAATGAGACCCAAGGGGATGGCCGTGTTGATGTCCAGAAAGACATCCTCTACCTTGAACTCCAGGTCGATGGGCCCGGAGTCCGCGCGATGCACGCCAAACAGGTAGGACGTGATGCTGCGCACATAGCCCGGAGCGCTCACATTGCCTACGTCCGGAGATTGGTACAGCCTCTCGTGGATGAGGGCCATGGTCTTGACCCGGTTGCGGCTGTCCTGCAACGCCTGGACGACGATGGGATCCTGGATGCCGGTAGCCTCCATGTCCAGGAGGCTGGAAATGATCTGCAGGTTGTTCTTGACCCGGTGATGGATCTCTTGCAGCATGAGCTCCTTCTCTCGCAGCGAAGAAGCCAGTTGCTCGCCGTGGCGAACGAGCTCGGCTCGCAAGAGGTCGTGGTGGATCGACAGGGCCAGGGAGCGAGCGACCTCACCTACGATCTGCATCGACTCGGGATGCAGGCCGTGAGGTTCGTCGGCGCCGATGAACAGGAAGCCCAGCAGCTTGGTCCCGGCCACGAGGGAAGCGCCGGCATAGGCTCGCAGGCCCCGATCCCTTAGCAACCTTTCCACCGGAGACGGAAACTGCACCGACTTCAGGTCACCGACCTGCCTTGCTCCGTGGTCGTCCAGATCGGACACGACCAATCCGACGCTGTCCTTGACCTCGTAATTGCCGCTTTCGTCGCCCAGGTGCAATTGCAGCCCGTCGGCCCCTGGCACGTTGAGCAAGATTCCGGCATGGCAGCAGGGGATGAGGCGCGCCAGGCGCTCGAGCACGGGCGGAAAGATCGCTTCCGGCGTCTGCGCGGCCAGGATGGCCTGGTCGATGTCGTACAGGATCTTCAGGCGCTCCGAGAAGCGGCGCAGGTTCTCCTCGGTGCGAACCTGCTCTGTGACGTCGCGGAAAACGGTGACCGAGCCGCTGGCCTGCTCATCAATGTCGTGTATGGGCGCGCTTTTGGCCACCAGATCCCTCTGCTGACCGTTGGGCCAGGTGACGCGCAGGGGGATGTCGGTGAGCGTTTCGCCCCTCAGAACCGAGCGCGCCATGGGCAGATCCCCCGGGCCAAAGAGAGAGCCATCGGGCCGGCGCAGCCCCAACTTGGCCAGCCACTCAAAGTCCTCGGCAAAGCGCAGGGGCCGCGCAAAGATCCGCTCGGCAGCCGGGTTGGCCAGGAGCACCTTGCCCTCTGCGTCGGCGACGACGATCCCCTCCGGGGCGTTGTCGATGACCGCCCGGAGCCGCGCCCGTTCTCCGGCAAGTTCGGCCAGAATTCTCTGCCGCTCGGTGATATCGCGGGCGATGGAAGACAGGTACTCCACCTGGCCGTCCGGCGCCCTGTGAGCCACGAGCACCTTGGAGACCGGGATCTCGCGTCCCTCGGCGTCGATGACGGCCGCCTGCCCACGCCAGATGCCATCGCGGATCGCCGTCGGGATGGCCTCCTTCTCGACGAGGGCGCTGGCCGAGGGAGGAAGGATCTTGTCAAAGGTCAGCCCATCCAGGGACGCGTCGTCCGCCAGCCCGCGGATACGGCGCGCCGCCCGGTTCATGTAGAGCAGATCGCCCGTGGGGCTGGCGATGAACACCATGTCGGGCGTGGCTTCCAGGATGGCGATGAGGCGGTCGCGGGCCTGTTGGACCCCAAGCTCCTCCGTGATGTCGTGCCAGGTAGCCACGGCCCCCGTGGTCTGTCCCGCCACCCGGACCGGCCCGGCCGAGGCCCGGACGACGTGCTCTCCGCCTACCGCGTCTCGAAAGAGCAATCGCTGGCCGTGCATTGCTTCGCCGCGCAGCGCGCGGGGCACCGGTAGCTCTGGGATGCTGGCAGCTTGGCCGTCCAGGGTGCGTACCGACAACCTACCGGCAAGCTCCTCGTGTCTCTTGCCCACCGGATCCAGCCCGTAGAAGTCAATGGCCGCGGCATTTGCCCGGGTGACCCGGGCCTCGGCATCATAGACCACCACGGCGTCCGCCATGGCGGCAAAGACGGCGTCCAGCTCTTCGGCCCTCTGTTCCGCCCGCGCTGCCAGCTCCTCGATCTGGCGCCGGGCCGACACCTGGGCCGTCACCTGGTTGAGGAGCAGCAGGACCTTCTCGACGACACCGTCACGCCCCGGAAGGGGCACGCTATCGACGTCCCAGTAGGCAGGGGCACAATCCGGCCCCGCGCACACCTCCGCCTCCCGCAGGCTGGCCACGGTCCCCGTACGTTGGGCCCGATCGAGCACCTCGAGAATCGTGGAGTTGGCCTGCCTCAAGATGTCGTCTATCGGCTCACCCACCGTGGCATGCCCTGCGACGACGAGCAGCGCCTGAAAGGTCGAGTTGGACAGCTCCAGGCGATGCTCCGGCCCGTGGACCACGCCAATGCCCACGGGTGCTGACTGGACCAGGCGCTCCAGGAACTCGCGCTGGAGGTTGTTTTCCTGCAACAGCTGCTCTCGCTCCCGCATCGACTCGACGCGGCGCGTGATGTCACGGATGAGCCAGCGAAGAACGGCGCGCTCCCCGGGCCCTTCGCCCGGGATCGGGGTGGCATCCACCGTCAGGGCCGCCTGGAAGGTCGGGCCGTCGCGGGCTTCGAGCTGCGCCTCCCAATGGACGGGCTCGCCGGCACGGACCGCGCCGTCGGTCCTGGCTATGAAGGCGTCTTGATCTTCGGAGGAAACGAAAAGGACGAGGGGCTTGTTCACCAGGGCGTTCTCTTCGAGTCCCAACAGCAGGCTGGCCGCATGGTTTGCCTCCAGGACAAAACCCTGGAGGTCGGTAACCAGGTATCCATCGGGGGCGAACTCGAAGAGGTCCAGGTAGCGGCGCCGCTCGACGCGCAGCTTTTCCTCGGCGGACAGCAACTCCTCGTTCTGAGCGCGGAGCTCCTCCTCGACAACTTGGAGCTCTTCGACGTGTTGCCGGAGCTCCTCCTGCGCCACTTGCAGCTCCTCGTTGAACTGCATCAGGCTCTCGGCCTGTTCACCTGCTTCGCGGCGCACATGACTGTTTCGACGGGCAAGCTCGATGGCAGCGTGCAGCTCTCGCGCGCGAGAGAGATCAAAGATATAGCCGTCCGGATTGCTGGCCAGGGCACGCTCAAAAAGATCGTCGCTGGCGTGTTCCACGACGTAAACCACAGGAGTGGTGTGGCAATGCCGGATCTGCTGTGCGATCTCTACACCATCCAGGTCTCCCGTCTCGGCCAACTCGATCAACACCAGGTCAGGCCGGGCTTCCCGTACCTCCTCGAGCGCTCTTATGCCCGACGTGACAAAGCCACAGACACTGTAACCTGCGTTTTGTAAATAGTCCCCCCACTTGTTCCCGATCCTGGCCTCGCTGGCAAAGACCAAGACGCGAGCGTCGATCACTGTCTTTCCTCCTAGGACAGTTTACCATGACAGCTATCGGGATCGACAGTGATCGTGGACCGTGGAACATGGTCCGAGGTGGTGACAACACAGTCACGTGGCAGCACAACGATTGCCAGCTATTATAGCAAAGATTCTTTGACTTGGCAATTCCCGAGATCTCTCGTCACTCCGGCCGGGATGACAATCGGCGAGATCCGTGGTATACTGTCCCAGGTCAGACGCGGAGGAGGAGGTGCTGTGGATGGCGCCCTTGTACGCAGGCATCGAAGCAGGAGGTACCAAGTTCGTGTGCGCCGTGGCCTCCGGGCCCGACGACGTGCGCGCTACCGTCCAGTTCCCCACCACCTCACCCGAGGAGACCATCGGGCGAGCCATGAGCTTTTTCCGAGAGCAGGACGTGGCACCGGCGGCGGCGGGCATCGCCTCCTTTGGCCCCGTTGACCTCGACCCTCGATCGCCCACCTTCGGCTACATCACCTCTACCCCCAAGCCAGGCTGGGCCGACACCGAGATCCTGGGGGCGGTGCGGCGCGGGCTGGGCGTCCCCGTGGGCTTTGAGACCGACGTCAACGGCGCCGCCCTGGGCGAGAACCGGTGGGGCGCGGCCCGGGGGTTGGATACCTTTGTCTATCTAACCGTGGGCACGGGCATTGGCGGTGGGGGCATGGCCTCAGGCCGGCTGATGCACGGCCTGGTGCACCCCGAGATGGGTCACATGCGCCTGCCCCACGATTGGGAGGCGGATCCCTTCCCCGGAGTCTGTCCGTACCACGGCGATTGCCTGGAAGGGCTGGCCAATGGCCCGGCCCTGCGTGCCAGGTGGGGACAGCCGGCCGAAACACTTGGCCCGGAGCACCCGGCCTGGCCGCTGGAGGCCCGCTACCTGGGCCTGGCCGTGGCCAACCTGGTGTGCACGCTCTCGCCGCAGCGGGTCATCCTGGGGGGCGGGGTGATGCAGGCACCGGGGCTCACGTCGTTGGTTCGCGGCGAGGTACAGCGCCTGCTCAACGGCTACGTCCAGGCCCGCGAGATCCTGGAGGACATCGACGACTATATCGTGGCCCCTGCCCTTGGCAACCGTGCCGGGGTCCTGGGGGCCATCGCCCTGGCCGAGATTGCAGCCCGGGAAACCGCGGGCGACCCGGGATCGTAAAGTAATAGGGAGCTATAGATGGATGAGACATTGGCCATCAAGATTGAAGGGTTGAAAAAAGCCTACGGCGAGGTGCAGGCCCTGCGCGGCGTCGACCTGAAGGTCAGGCGAGGCGAGATCCTGGGCTTCCTGGGCCCCAATGGCGCGGGCAAGACGACGACCATCCGCTGTTTGCTGGATCTGATCCGGCCCGACGCCGGCACGATCCGCATCCTGGGGCTCGGCCCCGGCGCGGATTCCGTCGCCGTTCGGCGTCGGGTGGGGTACCTTCCCGGCGAGCTGAGCCTGGAGGCCAACCTGACGGCCGAAGGCGTGTTCCACTACATGGACGACCTGCGAGGCAGGCGGATAGAGTGGAGCCACGTGCGCCGGCTGGCAGAGCGGCTGGAGCTGGACCTGAAGGTGCCGGTCAAGAACCTCTCCAGGGGGAACAAGCAGAAGGTGGGCGTGATCCAGGCGCTCATGGCCCGACCGGATCTGTTGCTGCTGGACGAACCAACCAGCGGGCTGGACCCCCTGATGCAACAGGAGGTTTATCGCCTGCTCCGGGAGGCCAAGGCCGACGGGGCGACCATCTTTTTTTCGTCGCACATTATCGGCGAGGTGGGGGCCATTGCCGAGCGCGTGGCCATCATCCGCCAGGGTGTCATCGTCGAAGAGGCGGAGCCAGACAGCCTGATCAACATGGCCCTGCGCCGCATCCGGCTGCGCTTCAGGCAACCCGTCGACGCGGAAAGCCTGGGTCACGTCGACGGCGTAACGCTGCTATCGCGGGAGGATGACACGGGTGTCACGCTGCAGGTGGAGGGCGAGGTGGACGCGTTGATCAAGGCGCTGGCTGCGTTCCCGGTGGTCGACCTGCAAACGGAGCATCCTTCGCTGGAAGAGATTTTCCTCGCTTACTACAAGTCCGACGAGACGGAGGTTCGTTGACATGTGGGCCGAGTTCAAGCATACCCTTCGCCGCATGCGCGGCCAGATCATCGGCTGGTCTATCGGTGTCGGCCTCTATAGCCTCCTGATGGTTTTCCTGTATCCCACGGTCACCGGCATCGAAGATCTGACCGCGTTGTACGGGAGCTTTCCCGAGGAGATGATGGTCTTCTTTGGCGATATCATGATGCTGAACACGCCCAGGGGATACCTGGACACCTACTTTTTCTCCTACATGCAGATCATCATCGGCATTCTGGCCATCAGCACCGGGGCCAGCATGGTGACCGGCGACGAGGAAAAGGGCATCCTGGACTTGATCCTGGCGCACCCGGTGAGCCGCACGGCGCTGTTCTGGGGGCGACTGTTGGGCCTGGCGGTAGTGCTCTTGATCGTCCTCCTGGTCGGCTGGCTGTGCTGGGCCATCCCGGCGGAGCAGGTGGAGCTGGGCCTGAGCTGGATCGAGCTGCTGCGGCCGTTCCTGCCGCTCTTTGCCGTGCTCTTGCTCTTTGGCACCATTGCCCTGTTTCTGAGCATGCTGCTGCCGGCCGGGCGCATGGCCGGGATGTTGACCGGGGCGTTGCTCGTCGGCAATTTCCTGCTGGCTGGCCTATCCCAGATCAGCGAGGACCTGGAGCCGGCCATGGACCTGACGCCCCTGGCCTATTACCAGGGTGGGCAGGCCGTGGAGGGTCTGAACTGGGGCTGGCTAGCAGGACTGCTGGCCGCCGGCCTGGTGCTCGCCCTGGCCGCCTGGCTGCTCTTTCGCCGGCGCGACATCCGCGTTGGCGGCGAGCGCACCTGGAAGCTACCGCGCCTGATTCCCCGGCGAGCCCGGAGCTGAATCGGCGAATCGTACAGCATCGGAGTCGTCCCGTGAACAACAGTGACAACGGATGGGCCATCAACACCGAGGTGCTCACGCGCCAGTTCGGCAAGCTCACAGCCGTCGACCGTCTCGACCTGAACGTGCCGCGCGGCGTCATCTTTGGGTTCCTGGGTCCCAATGGGGCGGGCAAGTCGACGACCATCAACATGCTGGTCGGGCTGCTCCGGCCCACATCGGGCAGGGCGAGGGTCGCCGGATTCGACGTCCAGGCGGAGCCGCTGGAGGTCAAGCGGCGCATCGGCGTCGTGCCCGAGGGGCTGAGCATGTACGAGCGACTGACGGCATTCGAGCAGGTGGAGCTGGTGGGCCGGCTGCACGGCTTGGACCGCCAGGTGCTCGACAGGCGCATACCGCCCCTCCTGGAGATGCTGGATCTGCACGACAGCGCCGACAAGATGATACTGGACTATTCGGCCGGCATGCGCAAGAAGACGGCCATGGCGGCTGCCCTGATCCACGCCCCTGAGGTCCTCTTCCTGGACGAGCCCTTCGAGAGCGTGGATCCCATCTCGACGCGGGCCATCAAGAATATCCTGCGCGACATGGTGACGCAGCGAGGCACGACGGTCTTTTTCTCCACCCACGTCATGGAGCTGGCCGAACGCTTTTGCGACCAGGTGGGCATTTTGAACAAGGGCACGCTGGTGGCCACAGGCAGCATCCCCGAGCTGCGTCAGCGGGCCGGGCTGCCCGAGGAGGCCCCCCTGGAGGACGTATTCTTGCACAGCGTTCAGGCCGAGGCAGCCGGCCTGCCGGACCAGGATCTCCTGGCCTGGCTGACGGGCCACGACGACGGGGCACCGGCTGGCGCGTGACAGGTTGAGGGGGATAGGGGCGATGCTGGCCGACGTCAAAACCTTGCTCTGGCTCCAGGGACGCCTGGTCCGGTCCATGTTCCGCAGCCGCCGGCTGCACGTCTGGGCGCAATTGGGCCGGGTCCTGCTCATGCTCCTGCTCCTGGCCATGACCCTGCCCCTCTTTTTCGGCATGGGCCTGGCCCTCGGCTGGG
>DAOUHB010000136.1:0-16908 GCA_034428935.1 Anaerolineae bacterium
TGGAGGCCAGCGCCGACCTCTGGCACCGATGGCGTGCCAGCGGGCAGCATGCTAGAAGGGGGTCGGCAGATGGCCAGCCAGCCGGCTGTACAGTGGAGTGAGATTGAACGCATCCTGGCTGCCCAGCCAGGGGCGCAGGTGCCCTTTGCCCAGTACGTCGTCAACCTTGGGCCGGTGCAGGGCAGCGCCATCAACCTGGCGCCGCAGGGGCTACAGGCCGTCGACCAGCTTCTGCCGCGGGCACAGGCGCCCCGGGTTCTCCCCCGCCAGGTGCCGGGTTTTGTGGACCGCGCCACCGAGCAGCGCGTCGTGGGCGAGGCCCTGGCCCGCGGCCACGTGGTCGACGTCCACGGCGCCGACGGCATGGGCAAGACCAGCCTCGTGAGCCAGGTCATGCACCTGCAGTTTCCCGGCGACTATGCCGCGGGCATGGTCTACCTGACCGTGCGCCACGACCTGGTCGAGGACCTGCTGCAAGAGCTGGTGGAGCACTTTTACGAAGCCGGGCTGCGCCACCTGAAGGTCACCGAGAACGAGGCACGCCGCCTGCTGGCGGGCAAGCAGGCCCTCATCGTCCTCGACGAGGCCGACCACCTGGCCGAAAGCGACGCCGAAGCGGTGATGCAGGCCGCGCCCCAGGCGGCGTTCATCGTCGCCGGACGCGAGCCCCGGGTGTGGCAGGGCCAGGCCCTGGCCCTGGAAGGCCTGCCCCTGGAGGATGCCCTGGCCCTCTTTGAGCGAAACCTGGGCCATCCCCTGGGCGACGAGCAGCCGGTGGCCGAGGCCATTTGCCAGGCCCTGGAAGGCGTTCCCCTATCCATCGTCAAGGCGGCGCGCACGGCCGGGCTGCGCCGCGTGCCGCTGGCACAGGTGCTGCAAGAGGTGCAGCCCGGTGACCGGGAAGCGCGGCCGCCCGTGGAGCAGCTCTTCTGGATGCTCGGCCAGCACCTCTCCGCGGGCGAGCGCCGGGTGCTGGCCGCCATCGCCGCTCCAGGCGGCCCGTCGGTCAGCCGCGCCGCCCTGGCGCACATTTCGGAGGTCGCACCCCCCAAGCTGCAAGAGTACCTGGCCCGCCTGGAAAAACTGGGGCTGCTGCACGTAGAGGCCGCCGAAGGCGAGGCGGAGCGCTACAGCCTGGACGAAGGGCTGCGGGCCTACGTGCGGCGCCACGCCGCGGACGAGGGCATGTTGGCCCGGGCCGCCGCCTACTACCTTCAGTTTTCGGGGGCGCTGCGGGCCCGCTCTCGCCACCCCGACGAGGAGAACGTGGTCTGGGCCCTGAACTATTATGGCGACCGCGGGCAGTGGCGCGAGGTCCTGCGCATCGTGCGCGGGATGGAGGCCTATCTCGTCGCATCGGGCCGCTGGGGCCAATGGCGCAAGCGGCTGGAAAACGCCTGGCGCGCCGGCAGCGAGCTTAACGACCCGACGACGGAGGCCTGGGCCCAGAACCAGTTGGGCATCGTGGCCCTGGCGGCGGGCGATTCGAGGCGGGCAACTCAGCTTTTCCGCGGAGCGCTGCGCATCTGGCGGGCCATCGGCGACCGGACCGGAGCGGCCATTGCCCGCTGGAACCTGCAGCTCCTCGTCGGCCCGCCCCCGCCCCCGGAGCGCGGAGAGCCCGAGCCGGCGCCAGACGGGGGCGGCGCCGCCGCGTTGCCCATCATTATGGGCGGCATCGCTGCCACCCTGCTGACCATCCTGGTCGCGCTATTCTGGCTGCTGAACAGCGGGGCCGTGGGGCCGTCGACGGTGGTGGCCACTACGCCCGTGGCCGCGATCCCGACCGTTGACGACGATGCGCAGCGCGCCACGGACCTCCCACCCATTCCCACCACGCCCGGCCGGGCCGTCGCCACGACGCCCGTCCCGCCAGAGCCCACCACGTCCGTCCCACCGGTGCCCACCACACCCGTCCCACCGGTGCCCACCACGCCCGTCCCGCCCATCGTGACCACCGCGGCCCCGCAGCCCGAGCCGACCACGCCGGTGCCGCCCAGGATCGAGGTCTGGCTGATGGAGGGCTGCGACCGCGCCTATGAGCCCGGCACGCAGGTGGAGGTGCGCGCCCAGTCCAACGCGGCAGGCATCCTGGACGTCTACCTTCGGAACCCGGACGGCCGGCGCGAGCGCCTGCTTGGGGTCGAGATCCCGGCCGGCGGAGTGACCAGGGGCTTCCTGACCGTGCCCGACCGCGCAGGCGATTGGCGGCTGGAGGCCGAGCTGGACGGCGGCCGGGCCACCGCCGCCTGTGCCTTTGTCGTCGTGGAAGAGCCCGAAGCGGAGCCGCCCGTCATCGAGGCCGTGCAGGTCCGGCCGGTGGCGGAAGAGCCGGTCTGCCCCGGCGACCCCGTGTGGATCGTCGCCGAGGTCGGCAGCGAGGCCGGGCTGCGGGCAGTGACCATCACCACCCGGCCGCCCGACGAGCAAGAGAGCACGGCCGAGATGGAGGCCATCGACGACGAGACCTACGGCTACCAGGCGGTGGCCTACGGGGAGCCGGGCCTCGTCTTTCTCATCGAGGCCGAGGATGTGGAAGGCCGCACGGCGCGCACGACGCAGATGGTGTACACGGTCAAGCCGTGCAGCCGCGTTCTGTACGATTTTGTCGCCGGGGCGCCCGGGGCTATCTGGCGGGGATACTCGCCAGGCGACCAGATCGAGCAGATCCCGCCCCGCGTCTACGACCTGCGGTTCCCGGGGGGCGCCAACGACGACGAGGGCTATGCCCTGTGGCTCGATGGCGCCCCCCTCGAAGGCGGCGGCCAGGCCGAAGGGCGCGTGCTCGAGACGCACCCCACCTGGGCGGGCGGGGGCGAGATCCGGGGCGACTACCGCCTCCTGGGCGACCAGGAGATCGTCTTTCAGGCGGGGGACCGGTTCGTGGCCCGCGTGGGCCTGCCGGAGGGGGCCGCGCGAGGGGACGTGACCTTTGAGGTCTGGTTCTGGCCTGCCGGTTCCGAGTTCGGGGAGAGGCTGTTGGGCTCGCTGTCCGACGCCTACGATGGGCAGGTGCGCGACTGGAGCATCGCCCTCGACGCGCTGGCCGGGCAGCGGGGCACAATGCGCCTGGCGGTGCGAGCAGGCGAGAACTATGCAGACGACAGGGCCCTCTGGATCGAGGCCCGCATCGAGCGCTGAGGGAGGGAGCATCATGGCCGGCGAAAACGCGGAAGAACGGGCAGGCGAGGGTCCGGAGGAATCCGGAGACGGCCGGGCCCAGTACGAGACCAACATCCGGTCGGTCCGGGGCACCATCAACATCGGCCCGAACCTGAGCGTGGGCGGCCCGCAGGCGACCCGTGCCGGGCAGGTGGCCGGAGAGTGGACGGACGCACCCTACGACGTGGGCGCGGTCCGGCGGCTGTTGCTGGCCGCCTTCACGCCCCAGGATCTGGTCCGTTTTTGCCAGGACGAGGCACCTTTCCGGCCCGTGGTGGCCTACTTTGGCCCCGGGCAGGGCCTGGTGGACATGGTGGACAGGCTGGTGGACTACTGCCGGACCCGCGCCCTGTGGGACGAGCTGCTGGCCGCCGTGAAGCGGGCCAACCCGGCCCAGTTCGACCGCTTTGCGGAGCAGCTCGGCGGCCCGGCCGCCGGCGGGGGCGCCGTGGAGCGAAACGTGCAGGCCGAGCGCCTGGCGACCCTCCAGCAGCGGGTGCGCAGCCTGGCGACGGCGCCGCGGCGGCCCGAGGCCCTGGCCCGGGTGAACGCCCTGCGACAGGCGCTCCTTGCGCCGCGCCCCGACCTGGCGCTCCTGGAGACCACGTGGCACTGGTTCCGCGCCGAAATGCCGCCCCTGGCCGGCCCGGTCCTCAGCGCCATCCTGGCCGCCGGCCGCGAGATCCAGCAAGGGGACGACGACGAGCTGTGGGCCGAGTTCCAGGACCGGTTCGGGGCGTTCATCTCGTGACGTGGCGGGGCAACGAAGCCAGGGCTCAGGACTTGCGAAAATGGGCAGACTCGGGTATCATGGCTGGGTTCGAGACACCTGGAGGATAGCAACAGTATGGCGACGACAACGACGATCCAGGCCGTAAAAGGCACGCGAGACTTTTACCCCGAGGCCATGGCCTTTCGCAACTGGCTCCACGATCGGGTGCGGGCCGTCTCGGAGCAGTTTGGCTACCAGGAGTACGAGGCGCCCATCCTCGAGCGGCTGGAGCTGTACGCGGCCAAGAGCGGCGAGGAGCTGGTCAAGGAGCAGGCCTTTGTGCTCACCGACCGGGGCGGCGACGAGCTGGCCTTGCGGCCCGAGCTGACCCCATCGCTGGCGCGGATGGTGGCCCAGCGACAGGGCAGGCTGACCCTGCCCGTGCGCTGGTTCTCCTTCGGGCCCTTCTGGCGCTACGAGCGGCCGCAGCGGGGCCGCAGCCGCGAGTTCTTCCAATGGAACATCGACCTGCTGGGCGTCGAGTCGGCCACCGCCGACGGCGAGATCGTGTCCATCGCCGCCCTCTTCCTGCGGAGCCTGGGCCTGACCCCCGACGACGTGGCCATCCACTACAACAGCCGGCGGCTGATGGAGCAAAAGCTGGCCGAGATCGGCCTGGGCGAGGGCAAGGAGGGCGAGGTCTTTCGTCTCGTCGACCGCCGCGACAAGCTGCCCGCCGACAAGTGGCAGGAGTGGGCCCTGGACATGGGCCTGACGGGCGAGCAGTTCGACGCCCTCGTCGGCGTCCTGGACGATCGTGATCTGTGGCGCGAGTCGGAAGAGCTGTGCCAGGTCGTGTCCACGGCCGAGGCCCTGGGCGTGGCCGGCTACCTGATCTATGACGCCGGGATCGTGCGCGGGCTGGACTATTACACCGGCCCGGTGTTCGAGGCCCGCGACCGGGTCAAGTTCTTTCGCGCCATCCTGGGCGGTGGCCGCTACGACAACCTGGTGGCCGACGTCGGCGGCGAGCGGCTGACAGGCACCGGATTTGCCATGGGCGACGTGATCGTCGAGCTGTTGCTGGAACGCGCCGGCAAGAGCCCGCATTTGCCCGCCTCGCCCAGCCAGGTGCTCGTCACCCTGTTCGACGAGGAGCTTTACCTGGCGACCATCGGGCTGGCGAGCCGCATCCGGGAGGCAGGCATCAGGGCCGAACAGGTGTTGGATCCCGACCGCCTGGGGAAGCAGATCCGCTACGCCGACCGCAAGGGCATTCCCTTCGTGGTCATCCTGGGGCCCGACGAGCTCAAGGCCGGCCAGGTGGTCCTGAAAGACCTGGCGACGGGCGAGCAAGAGACCCACACGGAAGAGAGCCTGATCCGGCGACTTCTGGCTGTCTAGGAAATTTGCAGCATCTCGCCGCCGGTGCCGCCGGCGTTGGCAATGGATCTGCTGAATTCACGTCTTTCTTGCTCTAAAATGTTGTTTAAAATCTGTGTTGGCCTGGCTTTTGGCCTTGACAAAGCGGCCAAAATGATGTATCATGGAGACCAGCAATCAGGAGTTGGAGCAACCTGGCTCCATATCTTTGGTCTGATCGGCCAGGATGGCGTGGTCGTGAGGGTAGGGGGGGCCCTGCGGCCGGTAGTAGTGTTATCCTGAACCGACGGATAGGGGTGACGCCGCCCGGTGTCACCCCTTTTTCTTTTCCCGTCCCCCGCTGCTCTCCCTTTGCAAATCCAGCGTCCATAGGGTACAATAAGGGCACCAACCAGGCAGTGAGCTCGAACGCTGGTGATTGGGATGCGCTTTGCAAGCCTTCGAAGCTGGCCGCCTCGCCGGCGGGAGATCGAGGAGGAGACACCCGATGGACAACCTGGAAGAGCGATTGGCTTCATTCTACCTGGGCCAGGAGTACGACCTGGCCAAAGGGCAAGCCCTGGACAAGGCCGTCCACTATGATGCCCGTGACCTGACGACCCACGCCGTGTGCGTCGGCATGACCGGCAGCGGCAAGACCGGCCTCGGCGTGATCCTGTTGGAAGAGGCAGCCCTGGACGGCATCCCGTCCCTGGTGATCGATCCCAAGGGCGACATGACCAACCTGTTGCTCACCTTTCCCGACCTGCGCCCCGAGGACTTTCGCCCCTGGGTGAACCCCGACGATGCCCGCCGCAAGGACATGGACGAGGACACCTTTGCCGCCAAGGTGGCGAGCCAGTGGCGCGAAGGGCTGGCCGCCACGGGCCAGGGCCCGGACCGCATCCGTCGCCTGCGCGAGTCGGCCGACTTTGCCATCTTTACCCCGGGCAGCAACGCCGGCAGGCAGATCAGCATCCTGGACACGCTAAAGGCCCCTACCCTGTCGTGGGAGACCGAGGGCGAACAGCTCCGGGACAAGATCGAGAGCGTCGTCTCGGCCCTCCTCGCCCTGATCGGTATCGAGGCTGACCCTGTCCGCAGCAAGGAGCACATCCTGCTGTCCAACATCTTTCAGAACGCCTGGCGCGCCGGCCAGGACCTGGACCTGGCGCAGTTGATCATGCGCGTGCAAAAGCCGCCCTTCACCCAGCTCGGCGTCTTTCCCCTGGACGTCTTTTTCCCGGAGAAGGAGCGCATGCAGCTGGCCATGCTCCTCAACGGCCTGGTGGCCTCGCCCACCTTTGCCGGCTGGATGCAGGGCCAGCCCCTGGACGTGCAGGAACTGCTTTACGGGCCGGGCGACAGGCCGCAGGTGAGCGTCATCTATATCGCCCACCTGTCCGACGCCGAGCGGCAGTTCTTTCTCACCCTGCTCCTGGAGCAGGTGGTGAGCTGGATGCGCGCCCAGACGGGCACCACCAGCCTGCGGGCGCTGCTGTACATGGACGAGATGTTTGGCTTCTTGCCGCCGACGGCCAACCCGCCCACCAAGAAGCCGCTCCTGACGCTGCTGAAGCAGGCTCGCGCCTTTGGCCTGGGGCTGATCCTTGCCACCCAGAACCCGGTGGACCTGGACTACAAGGCCCTCACCAACGCCGGCACGTGGCTCATCGGCCGCATGCAGGCCGATCGCGACAAGCAGCGCCTCCTGGACGGGCTGGAGGGCGTCCAGCTCCGCGGCGGCGCCAGCCGGAGCGATTTTGACCGTATGATCTCGGCCCTCGGTTCGCGGGTGTTCCTGCTGCACAACGTTCACGCCGGCGAGCCAGGTGTCTTTACCACGCGCTGGGCCATGAGCTACCTGCGGGGGCCCTTGACCCGCGACCAGGTGCGGACGCTCGTGGCCGATGCGGCGCCCGCGGCCGTCTCCGCGGCCTCGCCCCGGCAGGCAGCCTCGCCCCAGGCCGCGGCAGCAGCCCCGGTGGCTCCGGCAAGCCACCGCCCGGCGACGGTGCCTCCCCAGATGCCGTCGTCGGTCAAGCAGGTCTTCCTGCCTGCCAGGCGCTCCTTGCGGGCCGCCCTGGCCGATCAGGGCTGGCAGGCGCCTGCCGGCAGCGAGCCCAAGGCAGCGCTGCGTTACGAGCCTGGCCTGCTGGGCACGGGCACGGTGCGCTTTGCCCACTCGGCCAGCCGGCAGAGCCACGACGAGCCGGTGGCCTACCTGCTGCCCGTGGGCGGCGCGCACCCCACCTTTGATTGGTCCGGCGCCCGGGTGCAGATGGATACCACGGACCTGGAGCGCGAGCCCCGGTCCGAGGGCACCTTCTCCCAGCTACCCCGCGAGTTGGGCGACGCCAAGCGTTACACGGCCCTGAAAAAAGAGTTCGAGGACTATCTCTACTACAACTCGTCGAGGATGCTGCTCTACAACCCGCACCTGAAGCTCTATTCGGAGATCGGCGAGAACGACAAGGCCTTCCAGCGGCGCTGCCGCCAAGCGGCGGAAGGCGCCGTCGCCAAGGAGGAGGCGGCGCTCAAGACCAAGTACGAGCGCGAGTTGAAACGGCTGGAGGACAAGCTGCGGCGCGAGGAACAGGAGATGGAGGCCGACAAGGCCGAGTACGACGCTCGCAAGCAGGAAGAGCTCCTTTCGGGCGCCGAATCGATCCTGGGCCTCTTTACCGGGCGCAAGTCGTCCTCGCGCCTGTCCAGCGCCAGCCGCAAGCGGCGCATGACCACCAAGGCCAAGGCGGACGTCGAAGAGTCGGAGGAGACCATCGCGGCGCTCGAAAAGCAGATCGAGGAGCTGGAGGCCAAGGCCGCCGACGAGGTCGAAGCCGTGACCAACAAGTGGAACGATCTCATCGACGACGTCCAGGAGGTCGAGGTGCGTCCCCGGCGCGCGGACGTGCGGCTCGACCTCTTTGCCCTGGCGTGGCTGCCCTACTGGCAGCTGGGCAGTGGCGACCAGGCGCGCCTGGCGCCTGCCTACGAGGCCGAGGCCCTGCCCGCCTGAGCCCCGCCAATTGGCCCGGCTCGCCCCGGACCCGGGTCCGGGGCGAGCCGGGCAGGATCACGCTTCCCCACCGACCACCGTACACAGGGCGCCCGGCGTGCCTTCCACGCCACCCACCTGCACGCGGCCCGGAAAGAACTGGTTGACCACCCAGGCGTTGGTCAACAGGTGCTGCGTCACCGCCTCGGTCGTAAACGAGGACGGCCCGTCCGCCAGGGCCATGGGCAGGATTACCTGGTCCGCCAGGTGGCGGTCCACGGCGCCGTCGCCGCGCAGATAGGCCAGCAGCGCCTGCGATGCCTCGTCGGCCACCCGCTCCGCCGGCTTGCCCTTTTCGCCCAGGGCGGTAAAGCCCGCCAGGACGTGCTCGAACTCGGCCCACAAAAAGACCACGCTGCCGGTTCCCTTGGAGGGGGCGTCGAGGACGTCGATGCGTGGGTTGACGCCGTTGGAGCGCAGCACCTGGAGGGCCGTGCCCTCCTGGCGCTGGCGCACGTGTTTGGGCAGGCTGCTGCTGGCCGACACCCCCCGCATGCGCAACAGGGACCCCCGTTGCATCAGGCCCAGGCCCTTGGGCCGGGCCTCGGCCGGCAGGCCCTGGACTGTGAGCTTGACCTCTCCCCCGCCCACGGGGTACCAGCCCCACTTGACGATCTGCACCTTGGCTTCCACGCCCATCCACCGCAGGGTCGGCAGGTAGACGCGCTTGAGATAATCGTAGACGGGGCTCCAGGAGACGTGGGTCCCGCCCCGCAGCGTCAGCTCTGACGCGCCGGGGGCGAGGGCCAGCGGCAGGAGCACGGCCTGGGCGATGAGGCCCACCGAGCCGGCGCTGCCGCCCCTGGCGACCTGGGCGACGTCAAAGGTATAGCTGCCCGCCCGGGGCGGCGTGCCGGGCGCGAAGGTCAGCTCCTCCGAGTTCAGTTTGTCGCCCTCGACCGCGGCGTTGCACACCCGGGCGATGGCCCGCACGGCGGTGAGGTGCTGGGGCATCAGCCCCGGCTTTCGCCGGGCGGCGCGGATGTTGACCAGGCGCAGCGGGCGGCCGGTGATGGCCGACAGGGAGAGGCTGGTGCGCAACACCTGGCCGCCCCCTTCGCCGTAGGCGCCGTCGACGACGAGCACGCCGTTCACCCCGGGCGTTGGCTGACCCCCAACCCCGGGCCGTCGGGCAGGACCAGCCGCCCGCCGGGCGCCACTTCCACGCCGAGGAACGGGTCGTTGGTGACGGTCAGATTGCCGTCCAGGTCGGCCCAGTCGACCAGGGGGGCCAGGTGGGCCGAGGCGGTGATGCCCAGGGACGTCTCGACCATGCAGCCCAACATGACCTGCAATCCGTGGGCGCGGGCCGTGGCGATCATGCGCAGTGACTCGCGCAGACCGCCGGCCTTCATGACCTTGATGTTTACGCCCTGCACGCAGCCGGCCAGGCGCGGGATGTCGCGGGCGGTGCGGATGGGCTCGTCGGCAAAGATGGGCAGGGGCGAGCGCTCGTAGAGGTAGCACTGGCCCTCCAGGTCGTCCTCGGCCAGGGGCTGCTCGACCCACTCCACGCCCAGCTCGGCCAGGGCGGGGATGAGGCGCAGGGCCTGCTCCACGGTCCAGGCGCAGTTGGCGTCGACCACCAGGCGGACGTTGGAGACGGCCCGCAGCGCCCGGGCCATGGCCAGGCACAGCTCCTCGTCGGCGTCTAGCTTGAGCTTGAGGATGGCGAACCGCTCGCTCGCCTCGCGGGCCTTGTCCGCCACCTCCTCGGGGCTGCCGATGCCGATGGTAAAGGTCGTCCGCGGGGCGCGCGCCGGGTTCAGGCCCAGGAGCCGGTAGAGGGGCACCCCCAGCTTTTGCGCCACCAGGTCGTGGAGGGCCACGTCGATGGCCGTGCGCGCCGCCTGGGAGCCGGGCGGCAGGGACGACAGGATGTCTTCCATCTGGAAGGGGTCGTCGCCCAGGGTGATCCCCGCCAGGTAATCCAGGACGCCCTCTTGTGTTTCGTGGTGCTGTCGCACGGGCGCCGCCTCGCCGCGTCCCACGTGCTGGCCGTCGTTGATGGTGACGAGCACGTTGTGCCGGGCATAGCTCGTGCCGTGGGCGATGCGAAAGGGCGTCGACAGTTCCAGGGTAATTGGTTCGTAATGCAATTGCATGGCTACCCTCCTCTTCTTACCGGCTGGCCGGCCGCCCCATTATACATCATCTTGGCCTGGCATACCAGTCGCCGGTCCCCGGCGTATGAGGGCCGGGCGCACACCTCCTGGATCCAAAACCTCAACCGCTGGATCAGCCCCGCGGTCGATTGCCAAGACCGGCAAACTCTGCTATACTCTGCCCTGCAAAGCCGGAAAAGCCACGACACACCGACACCGGCGGCTGTGCGCCGGATGGGACAGGGAGAATCATGAGCGGTGAAAGAATCCTGGTTGCCGATGACCGCCGAGAGAACCTGTTATTCCTGGCCAACAGCGTCCTGCGGCCCGAGGGCTATGACGTCATCACGGCCATCGACGGCAAGCAGGCATTGGACAAGGCCCTGGAAGAAAAGCCGGATCTGATCATTACCGACCTGAAGATGCCTCGCCTGTCGGGCCTGGAGTTGATGGCCGCCTTGCGCAAAGCCGGCATGGTCGTGCCCGTCATCCTGACGACCTTTTATGGCTCCGAGCAGGCTGCCATCCAGGCCTTTCGCCTCGGCGCGCGGGACTATATCATCAAGCCCTACGAAGTCAAGGAGATGCTCGAATCGGTGGAGCGGGCGCTCATCGAGCGGCGCCTCCTGCGCGAGACCACGGATCTGAAAGAGGGCGCGCAGATCACGCGCCACCTGGAGGAGCGGGTGCGCCAGCTCCACAGCCTGTGCAACATCGGCCGCGCCCTGGCCGGCATTCACAGCACCGACGAGGTGGTGCGCGTCGCCGTCGAGGCGGCCGTCTATTTGACCGAGGCCGGCTCCGGGAAGCTCTTCCTGGTCGGTTCCGAGCCCCAGAAGCTGGAGCTGCGGGCCCTGCGCGGCCCTTCCGATCCAAAGAGCCAGTCGGTGCGGCAGCCTGGCGACGATGCCCTTGCCGTCCAGGCGGCCCAGACCGGGCGCGTCGCCCTGGCCGAGCGGGACGGCGGGCAGGGGGGCCAGGCGGTGCGGCTGGCCGTGCCCATCCGCGCCGCCGAAACGGTCACAGGCGTCCTGGCCGTCGATGCCAAGGACGAGCAATCGCTGAGCGAGAACGATCGCTACCTCCTGGGCTTGCTGGCCGGGTTCGCCGGCGTGGCGCTGAGCAACGCCCGCCTCGTGGAGCACCTCCGCGAGGAGAGCCACCCGGCCGACCCGGGCGCGCCCGCCCAGGTGGGCCAGGCGCCAGGCCTGGCAGTGAGCGCCGCCGAGGCGGAACGCATCTCGGGCGAGCTTCGCAATCTGGCCGCGGCGGCCCAGGTCCTCGCCGCCCGACTCCAGGTCCAGTCCGGCACGGGCGAAGCCGGAGATTTTTAACTCGTTCTTTCCTTGCAATGTCGCCGAAACCAAGTATAATAGGCGGGACGTACGTGCTTGCCTTCTGGCTGGGTTCGGCGCGCCGCATCCGCGTCGGGCGACTGGGCGAGTTCCTGTTCCCCGCCGGTTGGTACCTGTACGTGGGCAGTGCCCGAGGGCCCGGTGGGCTGCACGCCCGGATCAGGCGCCACTGGCGCAAGGCCGGCGACGGCAAGAGGCTGCAGTGGCACGTCGATTACGTGCGAGAAGTCGCCACGTGGGCCGGGGCCTGGGCAAGAACGTCTGGCGACAGGCTGGAGTGCGACTGGGCTGAGCGCTTGCGCGCCCTCCAGGACGCACGTGTCGTAGCTGCCGGGATGGGCGCTTCCGACTGCAAGTGCGCGGCACACCTGTTCCACGTGCCGGCCTTGCCCACGAGGGAGTGGTTTGGCAGCGAGTTACAAGCCGAGAGGATCGACGTGGAAGAAAAAGAATTGGATGAACTGCTCGAGATCCTGGCCAGCGCCGACGACGAAAGCCGGGAAGCAGCGGTGCACGCGCTGGCCCGCTTTGGTTCTCGGGGGGCCACATCCCTGGTCGCCATGCTGGGGACAGGCGACAGCGATTGCCGCTGGTGGGCAACCCGGGCCCTGGCCGAGATCGGAGGGCGGGAGGCGGTGGTAGCGCTGAAGGAGGTATTGGACGACAATGACCCCGACCTGCGCGCCTGCGCCGCCCTTGCCCTGGGTCGCATCCGCGATGCTTCGGCGGCGCCCGCCCTGGCGACGCGCCTGAGCGATTCCAGTGCCTTTGTGGCCAGCATCGCCGCCGACGCCCTCAGCCTCATCGGCGAGGGGGCGGTCGAGACGCTGGCCGCCAGCCTGGCGTCGCCCGAGCCCCACGCGCGGCTTCTGGCCGTTCGCGCCCTGGGCCGCATCAAGTCAAAGGAAGCCATCGGCCCCCTGTTTGGCGTCCTTCAGGATCCCAGCTACCTGGTGCGCTACTATGCCCAGGAAGCCCTGGAGGCCCTCGGCGTCGGCATGGCCCTTTTCACTCCGTAGTAGGGGCGCATGGGGCCTCCGGCAGGGAGACGGCCAGGCACGAGTTCGTCTTACAGAATACTACGCGAATCGCCTCCCGGCCCCGGCCGGGGGCGGTGATAGGGGAGGTACAATGCCGGGTGTACAGGTCAAGTGGACGGGCGGCGGGCAATTCCTGTCCGCCGACGAAGCGGGCCACGTGGTGGTCACCGACAAGGACGGGCAGGGCTTCAAGCCCCCCGATTTGCTCCTCGCCTCGCTGGCCGCCTGCGCCGGGATCGACGTGGTGAGCATCCTGGAGAAAAAGCGCCAGAAGTTCTCCGGCGTCGAGGCCAACATCGTCAAGCACAACGCGCCCGATCCGCCCTGGTGCATCGAGAAGATCGAGATCGAATGGTGCGTGCGTGGCAAGGGGCTGAAACGAAAGGCCGTGGAAGACGCCGTGCGCCTGGCCGAGAAGAGCTACTGCTCGGTGGCGGCCAGCGTCTGCAGCGAGCTGGTGACCACCATCCGCATCGTCGACGAGGAAGAATGAGCCATGGGCGGTGGGCCGCCCTCCAGGCCGAGATGCGCGCCTGCCGCGCCTGCCTGGTGGCCGGCTACGACATCGTGCCCGGGGCCATTTTCTCAGGGCCGGCGCCCGCCCCGCTGATGCTCATTGGGCAGGCGCCCGGCATCACCGAGGCGCAGGTCAAGCGGCCCTTTAACGCGTCGTCGGGCACTCGCCTCTTCCAATGGCTCGCCCGGGCCGGCCTGGACGAGGACGAGTTCCGCCGCCGCTACTATATGACGGCCGTCACCAAGTGCTATCCGGGCAAGCACCCCAGGGGCAAGGGCGACCGCAAGCCCAGCGCCGCGGAACAGAAGCTGTGCCGGCCCTTTCTCGAGCGCGAGCTGGCCCTCGTCCGGCCCCGGGTCATCCTGGCCGTCGGCGGGCTGGCCATCGAGACCGTGCTGGGCCGGAAGGTGCGCCTGGACGAGGCCGTCGGAGCCAGGTTCTCGGTCGATGGGCGGTTGGTGTTGCCCCTGCCCCACCCATCGGGCGCCAGCCTGTGGCTCAACCGTCCGGAAAATCAGGCCCGCCTGGAGCGGGCCCTGGCGATACTGGGAGACGAGCTGTTGCCCCTGGTCGAGGGCAGGACAGGCTGACCGCCTGTCCCGCACGGCCTCCGGCGCGGCGAAAGGAGAAGAGAAGTGGAGATCCAGGTTGTTGCCGGTTCCATCCAGGAACAGGAAGACGCCCTCATCGTCGTGAATCTCTTTGAAGGCGTCACCGACCCGGGCGGCGCCACGGGGGCCGTGGACCAGGCCCTGGGCGGCGCCATTGGCGAGGCCATCGCCTCGGGCGACGTGCGCGGCAAGAAGGGCGAGGTCGCGGTCTTTTACTCGCGGGGGGCCATCCCCGCGCCTCGCGTCTTGGTGGTGGGGCTGGGGCCGCAGGACGGCTTTGGCCTGCAGACCATCCGCGAGGTGGCGGCCGCGGCGGCGAAAAAGGCCCGCGACCTGGGCGTCGCCTCGTTCTCGAGCATCGTCCACGGCGCCGGCGTCGGAGGGATGGAGCCGCAGGCCGCTGCCCAGGCCACGGTGGAGGGGACGATCCTGGGCCTGTACCGCTACCAGGAGCTCAAGAACAAGGAGGTCGACCGGGCCGACCCCGGGACCTTTACCCTGGTGCAGCGCGATGCGGCCCAGGTGGCGGCGGTGGAGGCCGGTGCGCAGGTGGGCCAGGTGGTCGCGGAAGCGGCCTGCCTGGCGCGCGACCTGGTGAACCGGCCGGCGAACTATGCGACGCCCACGGACCTGGCCGAGGTGGCCATCGAGATCGCCAGCGAGTTTGACAACATGCGCTGCCAGGTGCTCACCGAAGAAGACGCCGCCGAGCTGAAGATGGGCGCCTTCCTGGGCGTGGCCCAGGGCAGCGACGAGCCGGCGGTTTTCGTCGTGCTGGAGTACAACCCGGACCAGACCGACCTGGACACGGTGGTGCTGGTCGGCAAGGGGATCACCTTTGACACGGGCGGCATCTCGCTAAAGCCCGTGGAGAACATGGATCGCATGCGGGGCGACATGGGCGGCGCGGCCGCGGTGCTGGCCACCATGCTGGCCGTGGGGCAGCTCGACCTGCCGCTGCACGTAGTGGGCCTGGTGCCGGCCACGGAGAACATGCCCGGCGCCCGGGCCTACAAGCCGGGGGACGTGCTGGCGGCGATGAACGGCAAGACCATCGAGGTCATCAGCACCGACGCCGAGGGGCGCCTGGTCCTGGCCGACGCCCTGGCCTACGCCGGCCGCTTCGAGCCCAGGGCGGTGGTCGACCTGGCGACGCTGACGGGCGCCTGTGTCGTGGCCCTGGGGCAGGGGGTGGCCGCCGGCCTGTTCGGCACCGACGACGGCTTGATGGAGCGCCTGCGGGCCGCCGCCGAGGCCAGCGGCGAGCGCCTGTGGCCCATGCCACTGTACGACGACTACCTGGACAGGATCGAGAGCCTGACGGCCGATCTGGCCAACAGTGGCGGGCGCCAGGGCGGCGTCGGCACGTCGGCCATGTTCCTCAAGCAGTTCGCCGAAGGCTATCCCTGGGCGCACCTGGACATCGCCGGCATGACCTTTGAGGAGCGGCCCGGCACGCCCAAGCGGCCGCCGCACCTGGCCAAGGGCGGCACCGGCTTTGGCGTGCGCCTCCTGGTCGAGTTTCTGCGGGCCTGGCCCACGACCGCCTGATGCCGCTGCGCCTGGCCTTTTTCGATCTCGACGGCACGCTCAAGCGGGAGCGGGACCCTTACGTCTACCTGCACCGCTGCCTGGGTACCTGGGAGGCGTGCCAGGCCTACCTGGCCCGGGGGCTGGCGGGCGAGATCGACTTTGACGAGTGGCTGCACCTGGACGTGGGCCTGTGGAAGGGCACCAGCCGCGCAGCCATGGAAGACCTGTTGCAACGGAACCCCTACCTGCCCGGCGCCCGCGAGACGGTGGCGGCGCTAAAGCAGGCAGGGGTTCGCCTCGTCCTGGTGAGCACCGGCCTGGACGTCCACGCCGGGATGGTGCAGCGGGAACTGGGCATCGACCGCGCCTATGCCAACCAGGTCCTCTTTCGCGACGGGCTGGTCAGCGGCCAGGCCCGCACCGTGGTGCGGGAAGGCGGCAAGGGCGAGATCGTGGCCCGGGTCCAGGCCGAGCTGGGCGTGCCCCCCGAGGACTGCCTGGCCGTCGGCGACGGCACCTCCGACGCCGACATGTTTCCCCTGGTGCGCCTGGGCGTGGCCATCAACGCCCCTTCCGAGCGGCTGCGCGCCGCCGCCCACCTGGTCATCGAAGAGGCGGATTTGAGCGGGCTGCTGGGGCAGCTGGGGGAGATGGCGCCGGGGTGGACCTAACCCCCCCGACCCCCCTTCCCTGCGAGGGAAGGGGGGAGAGACGCGGCGCGCCCCGAAAGGCCAGGAAGTCCGGGTAGCGCGAGGTGGAGTCCCCGACTTGTGATACTGTTGGTTTATTAACCTTTGACTAGAAAACATACGAGCGTTCAGCCAGTCTTTGTCAATTCGGCGGCGCAAGACACCCAGAATCGTCCTAATTTCATTGGTAAACGCCAGGATCTTCAGGTGTCCTACCTTGAACAGGCAGCCGATTCGAGGCCAGCATCAACAGTTTTGGTTAATAAACCAACAGTATCACTTGTCGGGGGAAGCTTGCAGGGGAGACGGCTCGACCCCGACAAGTCGGGGAGTCCCGGGTAGCGCGAGATGGAGTCCCCGATTTGTCGGGGGAGGCTTGCAGGGAAGACGTCCTGGCCCCGACAAGTCGCCCGTCCCACCTGCCCCACCTGCACTGCGCGCACACTTGCCCTGGCGGGCAGCGCCAGGGGGCGCAAGTGTGGCGGGCGGTGCCAGGGTGGCCGTCCGGGCCAGGGGGGAGTCCTGGTGCTGGGCACTCGCCACCGTGCCGAACGCGTTTCCAACGCGTTTCCGATTTCAGGCTGCGAATTCATTCGCAGCCGCCAACGCACGAGGCCGGCCTGGCAGCCACGCTGCCGGGCCGGCCTCGGGTTACAGGGAGACCGGGCTTCGGGGCGTTGAGACCCGGTCTCGTCCGGATGATTAAAAGTCCTGGTAGACCACCTCTTCGTACCAGCGCTCGACCAGGTCCTTGTGGCGCAGCT
>DAOUHB010000137.1:0-15943 GCA_034428935.1 Anaerolineae bacterium
CGCTCCCTCGCAAGCGGGCACCGCCCGCCGCCGGCGGGCCGTCGAGCACACCGTCGACGTCCTTGAGGAGGGCCAGGAGCGGCGCCCGGGCCCGCCCGGCGACCCAGGCCGCGATGGAATCGGACGTGACGTCCCACGTGTGGCGCAACGGATCGGCGGCGTACAGCAGCGCCCAGGGGAGCAAAATGGGCACGCGCCCGGCCCCCGCCACGTCGCGCGCCGCGGCCAGGCTGCGCACCGGCTCGCCCCCCGGAACCTGGTCAGCCAGCAGCCAGCCGTACTGGTCCATGCCCAGGATGGCCATCCAGTGGGCGGTGCTGTCGCCCAGGCGGAACCTCCGGTCCTGGCCGCCGCCCGGCACCACCAGGAGGGAATGGCGCCTGGCCGAGGGCCGGGAGGCCATCGCCCCGGCAGAGGCTGCCGCCGACCTTTACGACTGCCTGGATCATGCGCCTCCTCCTTCGCTGCGCTCAGGACCCTGCCCTTCGCTGCGCTCAGGACCTCGCCGTTCCAGGTGTCGTTCCAGGAGGGCGGCAACGCCCAGGCAGGGCAGCACCGGGAGGATGGCGGACGGAACGTCCAGGGCGACCAGGGGCAGGCCCAGCCGGCGGCCGGCCTCCACAGCCAGGAATCGCCCCGAGCCGACGGCAAGGAGGGGCAGGTCGTCGCCGGGCAGGCGAGAGCGCACCTGGTACATGGCCTCCAGCACCTGCTGGAGCTGCTTCTCGTGGAGATAGCGGGCCAGGCCGTGGAGCTCGCCGGAGCCCAGGGTATCGACGTCGGCACACACCAGCCGCGCCAGGCGCCGCTCGGCACCCGCGACGGTTTTGGGTCCGCCGTCGGCGGCGGGCACGCCATAGTCGCCGGGCGACAACATCCCGAGGAGCGTGTAGACGTCGGCCATCATGGAGAAGCTCTCGGCCGCCACGGGGCAGGGCCTGCCGCGGATCGGAACCCGGGCGGCGATGGTGTTGGGGTTGGTGCGGACGACGCCGGTATAGACCAGCTCGCCCGCCGCCAGGCGCTCAACGTCGGTGCTTCCCTCGGCCAGCACGCGGCCCTCACGGATGGGGATGACGTCCGTCGTGGTGCTGCCGGCGTCCACCAGGAGGCAATCGGGCACCCGGCCGGCGACGAACAGGGCGCTGGCCAGCCAGTTGGCCGCCGCGAACAGGGTGGGGCGCCGCATGGCCGCCTCCAGCGTGTGGAGCTTCCGGTCCAGGCCAAGGAGCCAGATCTCCACGTCGGGGAAGCTGGTCCGCAGGGCGTTCAGGACAAAGAGGACCCCCTGGCGCTTGGACTCAAAGACGTCGGCCAGCTCGGCGGTCATGGTCACCGCCATGGCGTCGGGCCTGCCGGCCCCCAGCGAGGCGAACACGTTGCCCAGCACAGCGGGCAGCTCGTCGCCCGCCCGCCAGATTTCGAGCACCCTGGAGGCCGAGCGTGCCCGCTCCAGGCTGCCGCCCGGCAGCCACACGGCCTTGGTGTGCGCGCCCCCAACGTCCCAACCGACGACCTCAGCCAAGGGTGCCATCCTTGTCAAATGCCACCGTCCCCGTCAGCGTCACCCCGTCCGGCAGCCGCCCCGCCCGGCAGCAGTCCCAGATGGCTGCCGCGAGGTTCAGGTCGACGACGCGGCGGAGCCCCACGTACGACGTCGTGATGCGGGGATTGACGTCGAGGAGATAACATTCGTCGGGGGTCATGACCAGGTCGACCCCCAGGTAACCCCGCAGCCCGGGGATGAGGTCCACAGCCCGGCACGCCAGGGCCATGGCCCGCTCCTCCAGGGGATGGTGCAACGGGATCCGGCCGCCGCGGTAGGCAAACGCGGCGCCGGCCTCGATCCTCTGCTCGTTCAGGCTCAGGGCCAACGATTCCCGGCCGTTGGTGAGCAAGGAGACGCTGGCGTGCACGCCGGGGACGTAGGCCTGGAGCAGGCATTCGCCGGAGCCGTTGCGGGCGAGGGCCGGCGACCGGGAGAGGGACGCGGGGCCGTCCACCAGGCCCACCCCCTCGGCAGCGGCGCCGTCCCGGGGCTTGACCACCCAGGGCAGGTCGAGGCCCAGGGACCGCTCGACGGCGTCCCGCCGGGTCACAAGGCGGGTGTCGGGGGTGGGAATTGCGTTTTTCCGGCAAAGCTGGTAACATTGCCACTTGTCGGCGGCGGCGGACACGGCGCCGGAGCCGGCGCCCAACAAGGGCACGCCCAGCGACTCGAACTGCCGGGCGAGCCGGGCCAGGGTGCCGCCACTCTCCGGGGCAATGACGAGGGCGGCGTCGCATTCGAGGGCCAGCGCTTGCAGCGTGGCCTCGTGCCGGGCGGGCTCGAGGGGGACCAGCCGGTGGGCAGGCAGGCCGGCGTGCAGGCGGGTGTCGAGGGTGGTGGTAACGCGGGCCCGGCCCCAGGCCTCCAGATCGGACAACACGGCCCGCAGCATCGCCAGGCCCTCGGCCGCCAGGCCGGCAGGCAGGTCGGGCGCGGGCCAGCCGCCGCCGCAGACGTATTCGTGAACGAGAATGTGAGGGCAATCCATGCGAATCATACCGGTACTCGACCTGATGGGCGGCCAGGTTGTGCAGGGCATCCAGGGCGACCGCGCCCGCTATCAGCCCATAAAGAGCGTGCTGACACCGTCATGCGCGCCCCCGGACGTGGCCCGCGCGCTGTGGGCCGAGACGGGCTGCGATGCCCTGTACATCGCCGACCTGGACGCCATCGAGGGCAGGGGCGATCACAGGGCAGAGATCCAGGAGCTGGCGAGGGCCATCCCGGCGCGCCCCTGGGTGGATGCCGGCCTGGAGACCGCCGAGGCCATCCCCGCCTGGTTCGCGGCCGGCGTCCATCGCGTCGTGGTGGGCTCCGAGACGATCAGGTCGGTGGCGAGCCTCGATGCCATCCGGGCCGCCATCCCCGCCGGGGGCCTGGTCTTTAGCCTCGACATGAAGGAGGGGCGGGTCCTGTCGCGCTGCCCGGAGCTGCGGGCCATGCCGCCCCTGGCGCTGCTGGCGCGCCTGCGGGACGGCGGCTGGACCCACGTCATCCTCCTGGCCCTGGACCGGGTGGGCACCGGAAGCGGGCCCGACCGGTCGCTGCTGGAAGCGGCGCGGGCCGCTTTCCCGGAGCTGAATCTCGTCGCCGGCGGCGGCGTGCGGGACCTGGGCGATCTGCATCAGCTTTCGCACCTGGGGGCGCACGGGGTCCTGGTGGCCTCGGCCCTCCATAACGGCAGGTTGACCGGCCAAGATCTGCATGCTCTCACCACCGAGCCAGGAGATCGGGAAAGCTCTCCAGGCCCTTGCCTTCCGTGAGGAACACAAAAAGAGTGGCGGCGACGAGGTCGGCCGTGGTGCCGGGGTTGAAGCGGTGCCGCGGGTCGCGGATGGCGCCGTCGAACTCCCGAAGGGCCCGCCGGCCGTCCTCGGTAAAGGCGCCCCCCGCGTCCAGGACCGCCCCGGCCTGCCGAGAGACCTCCCGGGCGGCTTCCCAACCTTTCTTGCGGACGATGAGGGTATCGGGCACCTGGGCCAGGATGGTGAGATAGGTCTGGACGACCGAGTCGGAAAAGCCGTGCCCCTCGTCCCAGAAGCGCGCCAGTGACGAGTAGCCAAGCTCGAAGGTGAGGGCAAAGTCGGTGACGTACTCGAGGGCGATGGTGTCCCGCTCCTGGGCCAGCTCCATGGCCTGGAGAAGCGTGATGTCCACGTCCTGCTGGCGCACGTCGTAGCGGCCCGCCTGGCCCAGGCCGCCGGGTGCGGCGAGGCGGATGGCATGGAAGGCATGGCGGGCATCCTCGACCGTCAGGCCGGCCAGCACGCCTCGTACCCCCTCGCGCAGTCCCCCGGGATGTCCCAGCGCGGCTGCGCGGGCCAGGGGTGCGAGAAGAAGGATCATGCCCAGGTTGGTGTTGGTGTTGGCCAGCCGGCTCGTGTCGTGCACCGCCTGGTAAATGATCTCGCCCACGGGCGTTTCTGCGGCATTGCGAAAGGCCGGCCCCACGGCGATGGCGCTGGCCATAAAGTCGACAAAGCGAGTGTCCCAGAAGTCCTTGCCCCAGGTGACGTTGCCCGGCTTGTCGGCCGACACCTCGAACAGGCAGGCAATGTGCACCGACCAGGTGATGCGATCTGCTTCCATGGGTCTCATGGGATACCTGCCAGGACGTAATCTACGAGGCGGTCGGCCAGGTTGATGCCCGTGGCCCGTTGCAGGCCGCGCCAGCCGGGGATGCCGTTGACCTCGATGACGCTGTAGGAGCCGTCTTCCAGGGGCAGGATGTCGACGCCGCCGTATTCGGTGCCCACGGCCGCGGCGGCGCGCAAAGCCAGGGCCTCCAGGCCGTCGTCCACCTCCAGGGGCCGGACTTGCGCCCCCTGCGAGACGTTGGTCTTCCAGCCGTTGCCAAAGCGCTCCATGGCGGCCTCCACCCTGCCGTCCATGACCAGGACGCGGATGTCGCACTGGCCGTGGGGCAGGTACTCTTGCAGGTAGTAGACGTAGCGGCCCAGCTCCAGCGCCCGAAAGGCGCGGTAGGCCACGTCGGCGTCGGTGAGGCGCACCATGCCGCGCCCCTCGGAGCCAAAGATGGGCTTGAGAACAACGTCGCCCCCCAGCGCCTCGAAGGCGAGGAGGGCGTCCTCGAACTGCTCGGCCACGACGGTGCGTGGGGTGGGCAGGCCGGCTTGCTCCAGCAGCCAGGAGGTATAGTACTTGTCCACGGTCCGCTCGATGACCCGGGCCGGGTTGACGACGCGGACCCCGGCCGCCTCCAGGCGCGACAGGGCATCCATGCGAAAGATGACCTGCTCCAGGGAGCCGCCGGGGATGGCGCGCACCAGGAGCACGTCGAGGCGGTCCAGCGCCTCGTCGCCGGCCGACAGGACGGGCCCGTGGGACAGGCGGGCGGTAAGGCGCGTGACCGGCAACACCGCCGCCTCGATGCCGCGCCGGGCCCAAGCCTCCTGGAGCGCCGTGGTGTGCCAGCCCCCGCGCTGGCCCAGGATGCCGACGTTCATTGAGCCAGGAGCGACGCCCGGATCAGATCCGGGGCAACGGCGCCCGCCTGGAACGTGCGGCCGCTGGTGGCGTTGTTGACATACACCTCGGCGGGGCTGAAGAGCAGCGGATCGATCTTGTAAAAGTCGCCGTCGTACCTCTTGAAGAGGTCGTAAAAGAGGGTGCCATGGTCGCGGGAAGAGCAAGAAGGCAGGCGCTCGATGACCTCCTCTACGCGGGCGTCGTCGGTCCGCACGGTGTACCAGGCCCGCCCGCCGTATAGAACGGCGTCGTTGGTGCGGCCGATGGCCTGCAGGTCCTTGCGGGCCAGGGAGGCCAGGGGGCAGGTGCCGATGCCCGAGATCACCGTATTTATGTCAAAGCCCACCTCGTGCATCTTGTGCAGGCCGGTTTCGACCACGCGGGCCGCCACCTGCACCGAGCCGGCGAGGCTGGCGGTGGGCGCGATGAGCAGGTAGAGCTGGTCGGGGGCAACGCCGCACTTCCGGGCCACCTTGTCGGCCGCCGCCACGGGGGGCAGGTCGCGCCCTTCGAGGGCGAGGACGGCCACGCTCGACTGGTCGCGATAGGCCAGGTGCTCGAACAACGCCTCGCCGGCATAGAGCGCCCGGGCCGGCCCCGAGGCCATGGCGAAAAAGCCGCCGGCCTTGACCGCCCAGCCGGCATATTGCGAGGCCATGCAGGCCACCACCGGATGGCTCACCGAGACGGTGACGCCGGGCAGCCAGGCGTCGCCAAAGGGCAACTGGCAAAAGTCGACGGTGCCCAGCCCGCCGAGGCAGACGCGGGCAAAGAGGAGGCCCGCTTCCAGGGAGCCGGGCACGTCGATGCCCGCATCGACGACCACGGTCCCGTTGTCCAGGGTGGACACGGCCACGTCCAGGGCTTTTGCGTCCTGGATCATCTGCTGCACGATCCCGAGGGCACGCTGGTTCAGGCTAAGCATAGACCAATATCTCTCCCTTGCCGATGGTATTGGCGTCGCCGGTTATGCGCCGGTAGACCGCGTCGATGTGCTCCTGGCTGATGGGCAGGCCCAGGGCCTGCAGGCGCCGCAGGTAGGGCCGCAAGAAGACCGGCTGGTAGGTGCAGGCGTAGTCAAAGGTGGGCAGCAAGCCATCCTTCAGGCCGCCGAGCGCCACGATGGTGCCGCGCTTCATGCCGGCCCCCGGGCGCCCGCCCAGGCGGCCCAGGACGACGATAGAGCCGGCGATCATCCGCGCGCCGGCCAGCTCGCCGGTGTCGCCGCCGACGACGATGAGCCCGCGGCGCATCCGCTCGCCGGCCCGGGAGCCGGCGTTGCCCTCGACGACGACGAGGCCGCCGCGCATGCCACGGGTCTCGCCGCTGTAGGGCGCGCCCAGCATCGGGCCGGCGTCGCCGTGGACCCAGAGGGTGCCGCCGGCCATCCGGGCGGCCGCCCAGGCGCCCACTTCGCCGTGGACGTGGATCTCGCCGCCGCGCATGTCGCAGCCAAGGTGCATGCCCACGTTGCCGTGGATCTCGATCCGGCCCCGGGTCATGCCCTGGCCGATGCGCTTCACGTGGCTGAGGTCGCCTTCCAGCAGGATATCGTCGGCTCCGTCGCCTTCCACGGCAAACAGATCGCCCACGCAGCGGTGCCTGCGGCCGACGAGGAGCGGCAGGGCCGCCACCTCGGCCTGGCCCAGGCCGGCCAGGCGGTCGGGCGATAGGGCGTCGGCCTCGACAGGCAATGTGACGGGCTCGAGCAGCCTGAGACATGTTCTACTCATGAGCACAACTCCCGAAGGTGGATCTGGAACTGGCCCAGCTTGCCACCGTAGTTGCCGGCCGTGATGCGCACGATGCCCGGCCGGCACGCTGCTTCGATGCCGACGCGCATGGCCTGGCGCACGGCCTCTTCGCTCAGGCCGTCGATGACGACCTCCAGAACCGAGTTCACACCCTCGGGCAGGTCCGAGTCCACCTGGGCCCGGAGGGTGGGGCAGTAGGCGGTGTTGGTGGACGCCGAGAGGAACTTGTACCTGGACCCGACCTTGCTTCCGCTGCGGACGATGCCGCCGGGGAAGGGCAGGATGACCGCCGGCACCTGCCTCATGGCCGCGACGGCCGCCTCGGTGGCGGCCAGGGTGGCCTCGACGCTGTCGCCCAGCACCAAGAAGTTGCCGCCGCCCACGCCCTTGGCCATGCCGAACGACTCGTCGATGACAAACTCGCCCTCCATGACCGGGATGCGCCACAGCCGCCTGCCGTCCAGGAGCTTGCTGGCCTGGAAGCCGTCGCCAAAGTAGCGCAGCCCGCCGCCGACCTTGCAGCGCACGTCGCTTTCCAGGCCGTTGTAGCAGGCAGTCGTCGGGCAGGTCATGATCCCCTGCCCAACGCGCAGCAGCAACAGCTTTTCCATGGCCTTGCTGGACGAGACGAAAAAGAGAACGCTGACCCCCGGCCTGCCGTCGGGCGTCTGGTCGGGCGCCAGATGGCCCTCGATTCCGGCCTCGCAGCCACAGCCGATGACCGAGGTGGCGAAACCGGTGGTCACCTGGGCGGCTGTGTGGGCCCACTCGGCGTTGAGGGCGGTGATGATCAGCCGCGCCCCCCACATCTTGAACCCCTCGGCAAAGGTGTCTTCGATCTCGACGCCGTTTATGTGCATGGTATGACCTCGCCGTGGTGCAGATAGTCGTCTTGCACGGGATAGTTCTCGAAAGCGATGGTATAGGTCTCCTCAAAATGCTTCTTGATGGCCGGGCGGATGCCGGGGTCATAGTCGGGCCGGACGTAGAGGGTGCGGCCGGGCCGTTCCTGGAGCAGCTCGCCGTCCTGCACCACCACCTCTCCGCCCTTGACGACGTAGCGGGGCCGGGAGAACATGGCCTCCGGGTCGTCCAGCGGCTCATAGATCGTCACGTCGGCGTCGGCGCCGATGCCCAGGTGCCCCTTGTTCTTGAGCCCCAGGGCCCGGGCGGTGCCCGCGCGGGTGACGATGGCGATGTCGTACAGCGAGTACTCGCGGTCCAGGTCGGCCAGCAGGGCGCCCTTGCGCGCCCGCGGGTTGATCGTGGCCATCATCTCGGCCCGGTAGTCGCGATCCATGAGGAGCTTGATGACCTGGGGATAGCGGAAGAAGGGGCCGCCATTGGGATGGTCGGTGGTCAGGTACACGCGCCACGGATCGTCGATGAGCAGGAACAGCTCCATGCCCGTCAGCCATTGGACGGCATTGATCGGGTTGCGCGCCTGGTAGGCCATGGGCACGACGCCGCCCCCGGCCTCGCCCTCGACGTCGTCGTTCAGCCACTTGTGGCCCGTCAGTTGGTGCAGCCGGTGCTGCAGGGGCCCATCGGAGGTCATGGTCGTCGCCGGGCCGAACACCACCTGCCCGACGTCCACCGTGACGTTGGCGTGGCTGTTGACGGCCGCGGCCACCCGCTCGGCGCCCGAGCGCATGCGCCCGCCCTCGCCGTCGTAGCTCAGGAACTGGAGGTGGCAAAAGTGCGCCCGGCGGCCCTCCAGGGCCTCGATCATTTCCACCATGGTGGCGGCATTGCCCGCCTGGCCCAGGCGCAGGCCGTGGATGTGGGGCACGTGGGGCAGGCCCAGGTCGTCGTTGATCCGGCACAGCGTCTGGACGATCTGGCGTGGGGTGACGTTAAAGCCGATAACGTCGTCGTCGAGGGCCGACACGTTCTTGCCCCACTTCCAGTTCTCGACGCCGCCGGGGTTCACCACCTTGATGGCATACCCCCGGGTGGCCTCAAAAAGCCACCCCACGTAGTCCCGCGCCCGCTCCCACTCCCCTGCCTGGATGGCCCGCATGATAAAGTGGTTGTTGCCCATGGTGACAAAGATGCCCTTGTCGAGCAGGGGCGTATCTTCCAGCTCCTCGTGGGTGTGCCGGGCCACCAGCGGGGCGGTGGCGGCCTCCATGACGGTCGTGTAGCCCATCTCGGCGTAGAGGTAGCCGGTGACAAAGGTCGTGGGCGTGGTATAGCCCACGCCAGAGCGCGTGAAGGAACTGCGCGCGCGGACGTGATCGTAGTGGTCTTCGGGGCAGAATTTGCGCCCGGCGTTCACCTTGGACCCGACGATGTGGCTGTGGACGTCCACGCCGCCGGCCATGACCACCAGGCCGCTGGCATCGATGATCCGTGCCTTTTGCCGGTCCACCTCGCCGGGGTCGACGATACGCCCGTCCTTGATCCAGATGTCTTGAACCTGGTTCTCGATCCCGTGGGCGGGATCGTATACCCGGCCGTTCAGAATTCCTAACATGGCTGCACCGCCTCGATAATCTGGTCCAGAACCTCTTCGTCGGTCGGGCGCTGCCGGGGCAGCACCGGCCTCAGCCGCAGCGGCACCGCGTCCATGCGATACGCCGTGCCCGGCGCATCCAGGCCGTAGCACGCCGTGGGCAGGACCACGCCGGCCGTCTTGCCGGTCAGCGTCGGCATGGGGTCCAGGACGATGGTTGGGATCGTGGCCAGGTGCCGGACCGCCGCCCGGGGCAGATGGGCCGCGGGGTCGGAGGAGATGACCAGGATGGCATCCGCCTCGCCGCGTGCCAGCAGGTCCACGGTCGAAAACTCGCCCGGCCCGTAGCGGGGATAGCCCCGGGCAAAACTGACGGCAAAGGGATAGCCCGTCTGCCAGGCCATGACCTGGTCGGCGCCGGTGACGTTGCCGTGGCCGCGCATGGGGATGACGGAAAAGCGGGTATACTGGTTCAGCTCGGCGACGAGGGAAAAGAGCTCGCTCACGTTCAGGTCGCGGCCACCCGTCTGGGTCAACCCCATGCCCATGTGGACCACGCCGAACCGGCAGCCCTTCATCCGCTCGGCCAGCGCCTGCAGCTCGGACACGGGCAGGCCGCCCACCGTCTCGGCGGCAACCTGGCGACCCCTGACAAGGGCGCGCAAGGCAGTCAGAACTTCGTAATCCCTCCCGGGCTCTATCTGCAGGAACAGGTCCGCCGCCCGCGTGCTGCCCGTGGGACGCACGTCCACGACGACGACGGTCCTGTCGCGCTTGCCGTTGGGCGTGAGCATGCCCTTGGGCATGACCGAATAGCGGCTAAAGTGGCGCACGTGGCTTTCGGCCGGATTGCAACCCCAGAAGATGACCAGGTCGGCGCGGTTGCGCACCTCGCCCAGGGTGCAGGTTGGCTCGCCCACCGCCTGCATGGCCAGGCCCGTGGGGCCGTGGCAGACGGACGACGTGGTGTCGATCATGGCGCCCAGCTTGTCGGCCAGGGCGATGGCCTTGCGCTGCGCCTCGCTGGCCGTCGAGCTAAGGCCGTAGATGAGGGGGCAGTCGGCCTGGTCGAGGATGCGGGCCGCCTCGGCAACCGCCTCCTGCCAGCCGACCTCCCGGCCGTCCACCGTGGGCTGGACAGGCGCCGGGTCATAGTGCGCGAACAGGCCCCTGCCGTTGCTGCAGGCCCTTCTGAGCTTGGCCACGCGCCCGCCATCCACCTCGACCACCAGGTCGTCGCACAGGCAGCCACAAAAGGTACAGACCACGTTCTCGATTACCGTGTTCTCGATTCCCGTGCTCACCGTGTCTCGACCTCCGCTCTTTGCCCCTTGTAGGAGGGCATGCCCGTGCTCTCGGTCTCGCCGCCCACGAGGAGATTGGCCGGCGGGCCCATGGGCATGAACAGCATCCCACGGGGCAGGTCTCCCGGCCGGACGGGCACGGCCACCTGGCCGGCCGGCGTCGAGACGGTTACGACGTCGCCCTCCTTGAGGCCAAACTCGGCCATATCGTCGTCATTCATCTCCACCAGGGAGGTGGCCGCCCGGTAGGCTGCCGAATCCCTGCCCTGGTGGAGGCCATCACCCTGCGCCCGGGTGCGCCCCGTAATCAAAGTAAAGTCGCCCCTCAACCTATGCCTCCAGTCTGTCTCCAACCTCTCGCCGCACCGACGTGGCGCGGTCGATCAGATCCTGCCAGCAACTCTCTCGATCCGGGCCCTCGGCCAGGACCGTGCAGATGGGCCGGCCCGCCCCTACCCGATCGCCGGTGTAGGGGATATCCCGCCGGCTCCCGGCACGCCACGCCTCCGTATCCGGTATGGTCACGTCCTGGCGGGCGTAGACGATGCCCTTGCCGTGCCACGTCGTATCCGCCAGGCTCGCCAGGCTCCAGCCGGGCAAGCGTCCCGCCATGGCGTCGAGGTGAAGGGAGAACATGTTCAGCCCGTAGGCCTCCTCGACCAGCTCCATGGAGGCGGTATAGCGCGGATTGACCTCCAGCAGGTGGACCTGCAGGTCGTCAGAGATGACCAGGTCGACGCCGTTGAGGCCCCGCAGCTCGAACTCGCTTGCAAGCTGCTGCACCAGGGAGTCCACGGCCAGCAGGACCGCCCCGCGTTGCCCGGCAGGCAGCGACAGGGGCAGGATGTTCCCACACCAGGCCATGCCCCGGGCACCCAGCTCCTGCCGGCCGATGAGCTGTTCCGTCAGGCCCAGGACGACGGCATGCCGCCCGTCGGCCACAAAGGCGGCCGAAGCCGGCCGGCCCGGCAGCCAGCGCTGCAAGAAGTGGTCGCCGTCCAGGGGCTCGCCCCGCCAGGACCGGATGCCATGTCCCCCTCCACTCCGTACAGGCTTGACGAGCCAGGGACCGACGGGGTCGCCGTCCAGCTCCTCGCCGGCCAGCACCGTCGCCGGGAAGGAGAGGCCGCTCCGGCGACAATAGGCCCGGAGCGTCCCCCAATCTCGCACGCGCCGCAACACCGCCGGGGGATTGCCCAGCAGGCATCGCTCGCGCGACAGCTCGCCCACCACGTCGGGATGGTTCTCCAGGTTCGAGATATAGAGCACCTGGCGGCAGTTGACCTGTCGACTGGCCCTCAGCAACCCGCCCGCGCTGAAGGGCAGGCGAAAGTCGCGCATGAGGGACAGGTTCCGGGCCAGGGCTGCCTGGTCACGGTCGCCAAAGTAGTCGAGGGTGACGATGGGGTGACCGCCGCGAACCGCCGACTCGGCGACGGCGCGGGTGCTCAAACCGACGATGAGGGTGGACATTCGCTACTTGATCAGTTCCCTGGCGATGCCATAGACCTCCTCGGCGTCGAGGACGAGGTCGTTCTGGTCAAAGAGGCGCGCCACGCTGGCACGGTGGATCTTCATCTTCAGGCCGCCGATGCCCAGGGCGCCAAAGAGCACCTTGCCATGTTTTTCTTTGCCGTCCCAGCCGGGCTTGATGCCTTCGACGCCCAGGGGGGGCACCGCGTTCACGTCGGCAAGCACGGCCAGGGTGGGATGTTCGACCCACACCGATTCCGGCACCAGGGTAATGCCGGCGGCGCCGGTGCAGAGGACGGCGTATGCGCCCTCGAGGAGAGCCCGGGTCGAGTCCTCGTCAAAGGCCGCGCCCGCGCCGACCTCCAGGCCAAAGCGCTCCTGGATAGAGACACAGGCCGCCTCGGCGCGGTCCAGCTTGCGCGAGGAGACGACGACCTGGGCGCCCTCCTGGGCCAGCAGGGCGGCGGCCCGCAGGCCAACCGGACCCGTCCCGGCCATGACGACGACCTTCTTGCCGGCCAGATCTCCCCGCGAAACGATCTTGGCGACCGCCGCGGCGGCGGTTGTGTTGCAGCCGTTGGCGTCCAACATGGCGGAAACCTGCAGGGGTCCGAGATAGGCCTTCTTGACCACCTTGAGCAGCTTTTCGCCTGTCTCGACGCTCGAGCCTCCGACAAAGACTGCCGTGTTTTTCAGATCCTCGATGCCACGGGTAAAGATGGCGCCGTAGACGAGGTTGAGGGCGGCGTCGGGTGTGACGCCCGCATATTGAAGCACGAGGTCGGCGCCGGCGTCGTAGGCCGTGACGGCGTCAAAGACGCTGGCATAAGGATCGCTATCCAGTTGTAGTAGGATTTTCTTCATGAGAACCTCCAAGGTATTGTGCGTGCACATCTTGATACCGGGAATCTGCTCGATCTTGGGCGACCTGTTCCACGAGGCGCTTGAGCCCCTTGAACGACAGATGGGGCGCCGCTTCCTCCAGGGCGAGAAGGGCGGCCCGCAGGTCCTCCGCCTCGGCCTTGAGGGATAGGACCTGACCATCGTGGTCCAGCAGTTGTTTGACGCGTACCAGCACCTCGACGTGGTCGCTGCCCCGCACGGTGAGGCGCACGCTGCAGAAGCGGTAATCGAACTTGATGTGTTCCGGGTCAAAGACGCGCACCCCCAGCGTGCCCAGCTCCAGGGCAAGATAGCTCGCCATGTCGTCCACGAACTCTTGCTTGGTGTCCACCAGGAAGAGAAATTCCATGCGACCCTTCTTGGTGATTGCCTGAACGACGTGGACGCTGCAAGCCCCGCGGGCCATCAGCCCATCGATGGCGTGGGGAATGAGCTCACCGGAAACATCGTCTACGTTGGCCAAAAGGAGCATTGTTTGACTCCCAGGTCCGGCCCGGGTAAGGCAGGGGCACGAGGTGGTCGTGCCCCTGCCGGATACCCGGGCAGTGCCAGGCGTTGGGCAGAAAAGACGGCCTACACCTGCAGGTCCTGCATGATCCGCTCGACGGCGCGGCCGACCTGGCGCGCCGTGTCCTTGGCTCCCGGAATGGAGCAGGTGATGCAAGCGCCCTTTTCGGCCTTCTTGCCCGCCTCCTTGACGGTGTACTTGCCCATGGCGACCGACACCACGGCGGGAACCACGGCGTCGATGGTGCAGCAGCCGACGTACATCAGCTCCTGGGCCACGGCCGCGGCGACGGTGATGGGCAGCGAAAGCTCGGACCTCTTGTTAAGGACGGCGTCGGGGATGACCTTGTGGCTGAGGCCCTCGAATTTGAACTCGGTGCCGTCCACGGTCACGACGCAGTCGATGTTGGCGTCAAAGCCCCAGAAGCTCTGGGCAAAGGGATGGTCGCGGCGCGCTCCGCCCTCGAGCTTGGTGTACTTGATGGTGATGTCCTTGCCAAAGAAGCCGCTGAGGACCTTGCCGGCGTTCTCCTCGACCTTGGCTTGGCGCTGCGCGTCCAGGGCGCGGGCCACATCCTCCAGGCTCTTGCCGGCCGAAAGCTCGTCGTAGGCGAACCTGGCCCGGCGGTAGAGGGCATTGGCCCGGATGCCGTCGGTGCCCTTGATGATGGCTTCGGTCACGGGTCCGCGGCGAACCTGCTCCGCCTTGCGGGCGACGGTGTTGGTGGAATAGGCCGCGATCTCGCCGTCGATCCACTGGGTCATCTTGACCTCACGGATGCAATCCGCAACCTTGTCCACGTCGCCGCCATTGGCGATGAGGGCGTTCATGGAGATGGCGCAGTCGGCCGCCAGGTGGGCCAGGGGCGGGTTGACCGGGCCGCCGCCAAAGCCGGCGCCGATCATCGGGCTCTCGGCAAAGGCCGCCAGGAGCTCGTTAACCGTCATCATGCCGATGACCGTCGGAGCGCCCACGTCCTTGAGGACCATGCCCATGCCGCCGATAAAGGAAGCGGTGTCGTATTCCTTGTTGATGCCGCGCAGGTGCAGCTTGGGCGGCAGGCCCGCGGCCTCGGCCGCGCCTTTGCCAACCATGTAGCCGGTTCCCTGGACAAAGAACTCGCCCTCTTCGGCGGCAATCATGCCGTCGGGGTTGATGACCTCCAGGACGGCGGCGGCGGCCAGCATGGCGCACTGGATGGGGCTGGGCATAATGCCGGCCCCCCGGTAGGCCTTCATCATGGCATCGACGGCCACCTTGGTACCCTTGGTCGCCAGGTCGATGTAGACCATGTCCTCGCCCAGGACGCTGTGGCCCATGGGCGCGCCACCGGCCACAAAGGCCGGGACGTCGGCGCCGTCGACGCGCACCACCTCGCCGGCCATCATGGCGTCGTACAGGCCACTGACGGCGGCAAAGCCGGACAGCTTGTTGGTCAGCTTGGAGGTCGGAATGGCCGTCACACCGGCGCGGTCCGCGCCGGCCTTCATCCTGGCCATGGCACCCAGCTTGCGGTTGCCCGCCGGAACGCCGGCGCGCGAGTCGGTCCCGGCGATGAGCAGCAGGGTGGCGGTGATCAAGGCGGCGTTGGCCTTGTCCGCGCCGGCCTCGATGGCGGCATTCACGCCCACTTCGACCACGTGGTCGAGGGGGAGTTGATGCAGGTTGGCATCCGAAATCTTGATGTCGCGGCCCTGGAGGATTTCCCAGGTCATCGCGTTGGCGGAGCACAGGGCTGCCAGGTTGAGCATCCCGTGTCCCTTGGTCAGTGCCTCGATTCGGTCACTGGTGCTGTACTCGATGTTGGCTGTCATGGCCATCATGGTTGCAAGGATTTCTTTTTCCACCTTTGTTCCTCCGTTCATTGTTTTTTAGCTGGTCAATGCCCGCGTGTTGACGATTCCTGCCCTGGCGGCAGCCCGCACATGATCCCCGAACGTGTCGTTTTCCGTCGGCACCTCCTCTTAAACAATAAAGGCTGCAGCCGTGCTGCAGCCAAACTGAACAAAGACGGATATCCTTCCTCAGTTTCGCAATCCCATCCGCAGGGTAGCAATGGTATTATAGCACACGTCCATTTTACTTGTCAAATGTCCAGCATAATGGTGCAGTGTGTACCTATGGGCGGGATGCCCACTGGTGCGCGGCACAGGAATGGACAGGGGACGGACAGGGGCGGGCTGCCTGCAACCAGGCGGGGGGGAAGCGTCGTGGCGGGTGCTATGCCGGCTGCTGCCCGTCGAAAAAGCTCGCCACCGCCGGGAAGGCCCCGGGGCAGACTGCCCGGAGGCCGCAGGCGGGCAGGACGGCCAGCCTGGCGCCGGGCGGGAGGGTGCGAGGCGGCCGGGCGTGCGGCATATCGAGGATTGGTGATGCAGACCTCGCGACAGTTGACCAGCTTCCATCTCAATGGTATACTGGAGACCAGGGGAAAGGGGGGCGGGCCCTAACAGGTGACGGGTCAGCGGCGAAATGGGCCAATTTTAACCCAAATCCTTCACCAAG
>DAOUHB010000138.1:0-52031 GCA_034428935.1 Anaerolineae bacterium
GACGCCGGTGACGTCGCTGGGCAACAGGTCGGGTGTGAACTGGATACGCTTGAAGGTGCAGCCCACGCTGCGGGCCAGGGCCTTGGCCAGGGTCGTCTTGCCGATGCCCGGCACGTCCTCCAGCAGGATGTGTCCCTCGCACAGCAGGGCCACCAGGCACAGCTCGATGACGTCGTCCTTGCCCACGATTACCCTGGCCACGTTGTCCACGATGGCCTGCGCCGACTTCTGGATCTCCATGCTATTCCCCCCATGCGTCGCCCCCAATGGAAACGGGGCGCGTGGCACACAGTATACCACGAAATGGGAGCGCACGAAACTGACCGAGGCGGCCGGGCGGGTCGCCGCCGCAGAGCACAAAGGCGGGGGCTCCCCTCGTCGCCGGCGGATTGTCCAAAGCCGGCCGGGTGCTGTATAATGCCTCCTATCCAGTACATGGCCGGCCACGGCCCAGGAGCGAGCAATGAAGGTTTACATCAGTGCAGACATCGAAGGGGTGACGGGGACAACCCATTGGGACGAAACCCAGCTGTCCAAGGGCGACTATGCTCCTTTTCGCGAGCAAATGACCGCCGAGGTGGTGGCCGCCTGCGAAGGGGCCCTCCGGGCCCTCGTCGCGCTCCCCCGGCGCTTTGTACTGGAGCTGGCGTACCGGGACCACGCCAAGGCCTACACCTTTGGCTTTTATCCGGGCGCCCGGCGCGTGGACGACCTCACCGTGCAGCTAGAGACGGAGAACTACCTGGACGTGCTACGGGCGCTGATGTTCGCCATGTGAGGCCGGCTACGCCGCGGCCTCCCAGGCCGCCCGCAGCCAGGCCCGCACCTCGCCGTCGATGTCGGACGCGGCGCGCAGCTCCAGGTGGTGGGTAAACCGCCCCGGCGCCGGCTCGACGATTTCTTTCCAGCGGGGCGAGCTGTCGCGACGATCGAAGGACAGGGTGAGTACCAGGGGGGCGCCGCGGCCCAGGTACCGGGCCGGCACCCAGGCTCAGGCAAATGGCCGGCGCCTCCGGAACGCCACCTGGCTCCTGGTCACGCGCATGTCGACGGGGCCCAGGGCTTCTATTTCGGCACGCAGGGCGTCGAAAATCGGCCGTGCCTCCTCGTATCCGGACAAGAACTCGTCCAAAGTCACCGGATCGTTCTCTCCTTCCGGCCGGTAAGAGATGCCACGCTCTTGCCGGCCTGGTGGTGGGGCGCGTCGTGGAGCGAGCGGGCTTTTGCCTCCCGTGACGCCAAAGCGCCCACCACAGGAAGGCCCCCTCCACACTGACCGGGGCACGCAGCCTGCCCATGGCGCGCCACAATGACCGGAAGCCCAGGCCCGCGGCGACCAGGGCCACGAGGACGATCCAGATTACACCCAAGCTGCCTCCCTGCAACATGGCCAACCGCCCGGGGGTCTCCTATTCCAGGTGCAGCTTCCGGTTCACGGTGTGGCGCACGTCGGCCATGCCCTCCTCCAGGTAGGGATAGGCGAAAAAGACGGCGCCGATTCCAAAGATCGCGCCGGTGAGGCTGCGCGTGACCCAGGTGCTCTCGTAGGACGTGAAGAGCTGCGCCACACCATCGATGCCCATGGGCACAGCAAAGAGGATGAACAGGCGGAAGGGCATCTTCCACATCTCTCTGCCCCGGGTCCTGTTCTTCAGGCCCAGGCGCAGGCCGCCGTATGCCAGCCCGGCGAGGAGGATGCTGCCATAGATGGCCACGTCGCGCTCGCAAAAGGCCACCTTCCACCCGATCTCCTCGTTGCCGATGTCGCGGGACAGGGCGCTCAGGTCCACCCCGCCGGCGGCCAGCTCCTCGGGCGTGTACACCGCCTGCGGTCCGCCGATGAAATAGGAGCGTTCCGGCCGCTGGTGGCATGCCGGGCGATAAATGAGATAGATAATCCTCGCCGGCGTGGTCCAGCCGGCGTTCATCATCAAGGGCGCCAGGAACGGCAGCCCGACGTACAGACCCCAAAACACGTTGGCCAGAAGCAGCCAGTGCTTGGCCAACCGAAAGATCGCCTTGTCGGCCAGGATGACCGCGTCGCGGGTGCGGCCGGTCACCGGCTTGGATGCATGGCGAACCTGCTTTTCTTCCACTGCACTCGAACTCCTAGGGCAACATCGTTGCCATGTATTTGGCCAGTTGGGTGCCGTTCAGCAACCCGGTGTGCCTCACCTGAATCACGCCCTCGCGATCCAGGAGCAGCGAAAGAGGCAGCCCCGGGGCGCGAAAGGTCTTCATCACCTGGCCGTTCGTATCCAACAGGATGGGATAGCTCACGTCCAGGGCTTGAACGTAAGGCAAGATCTCCTGGGGCGTTTCCTGGAAGTTGACGCCCAGCACCACAAAGCCATCGCCCTGCCTGGCTCGATAGGCCGCTTCCAGGGCCGGGATTTCTTCCACGCACGGCCCGCACCACGTGGCCCAGAAATTGACCAGGACGACGCTCCCCCGATAGTCCTCCAGAGAAACGTCCTGCCCATCCAGCGTCTTGAGTCGAAAATTGGGGGCCCGGTTTCCCTCGCTGATACCCGCTTTGGCCCCCGACTCCGCCCCGCCACAGGCCAGAAGCAGCGAGCCGAGGAGCAACGAGGCGAATACCAACCGAATCTTGGCCACGGAAGCTCTCCTTTCCATCGGACGGCAGGCGGCCCTACAGCTCGATATCGAGGAAGGTGCCGTACTGGGCCAGAAAGCTCAGGCTGTTGCCAAAGATGAGCACGCCCATGAGCACGAGCAGGGCGCCGCTCACCATCGAGACCACACCCAGGTAGCGGTTCGCCTTGCGCAGCCAGCGAGACAGCGGTCCGAAGGCCAGGCCCAGGAGCAGGAAGGGAATTCCCAGCCCCAGGGAATAGGCGGTCAGGAGCACGATGCCCTGCCCCACCGTGTCCAGTTGGCTGGCCACCACCAGGATGCCGGTGAGGATGGGGCCCACGCACGGCGTCCAGCCGGCGGCAAAGACGACGCCAAAAAGCGCCGACCGCGGGTAGCCCGATTGGCCGGTGTGTTGTATCTCCAGCTTTTTCTCGCCGTAGAAAAAGTCGGCCCGGCTAAAGAAATAGACGAGCAGGCCGATGAGCAGGCTGGTCACCAGGTTGGGCACCAGGGCGTCATAGCTCGAGAGAAAGTTGAGCGCGGCGGCCAGGACCGACAATCCGATCTGGATGGCCGGCGCAAAACCCGCCCCGGCCAGCACCACCGCCACCATGAGCAGGGCCTCGCCGGTGCGCTGCAAGGGAAAGCTGTTGCTCAGGAGCAGGGTCAGAAGGCCCACGATCACCGCCGCCGCCGTCCACTTCTTGCGGTCCCAGCCGGCTGCCAGCAGGCGCATGCCAAAGACCACCAACAGCACGCCGCCCACGCGTTGCAAGAGCAGCGAGTAGTCGCGGAGCACGCGCCCCAGGAACGTCGCCGAGGCGCCCAGCAACACAAAGACCGCGCCAAAGCCGACGACAAAGAACAGGGCGTGCAAGAAGGTCCGGGCCACGTCCCGGCGCCCTGCATCCACGCTGCCCATGACGGCCGTGCCTCCCAGGTAGCCCATATAGGCCGGCACCAGGGGCAGCACGCAGGGCGAGAGAAAGGACAACAGCCCGGCCAGAAAGGCAAGGGGCAGGGTCACGTTCTGTGCTTCCATCCGGTTCGCTCCGCTCCCGTTCTCTTCTCAGTTAACTGGCGGCCAGGGTGCCGCGACGGCTCCGGTTCCGGGCAACTAGCGCTCCTGCTCCCGGCGCGGCTCATCCTCCAGCATCAGGCGCAGCGTTTCCAGCTCCGTGCGAATGCGCTGCTGCCGCACCATGATGCTCACCACCAACCCAAAGGAAATGGCCCACAAGACGGCATAGGCCGCTACCATGTATTCCATCGTTCCTCCTAATCGTTGTCTTTCCCTGAAGGGGCTCGCTAGCCGGCGAGCCGCTCCTTCAAATGTTCGACGTCGTCCCGCAGCCGCTCCAGGCGGATGCGATGCCCCATGAGTGTGATGTACCAGATCGTAAAGGTGATCAGGCTGAAAAAGAAGGCGAACATCATGTTCGGCCCCAGCCCTCCCTCTTCGGTGCCAAACATCAGCGGGTGCTGGGTTCGCCACAGGCGAATGGCGATAAAGTTGATTGGCACCGAGATAAAGGCCACGATGCCATAGACGGCCGCAAAGCGCGCCCTGCGCGCCGGATCTTCGACGGCGCTGCGCAGCATCAGGTAGCCGACGTACACCAGGAACTGGATGAGCGAGATGGTCAGCCGCTCGTCCCACACCCACCACACACCCCAGGCGGGCTTGGCCCAGATCGAGCCGCTGATCAACACGCCCAGCATAAAGACCGTGCCGATCTCGCCCGAGGAGAGGGCCACGATATCCCAGCTCCGTTCCCCCGTCCGCAGGTAGCCAATGCCCGCCACAAAGGTCACGAAAAAGGCCAGGAAACCGACCCAGGCAGTGGCGATGTGAAAATAGATGATGCGCTGCGCGTAGCGCCCCGTCTCGCTCTGGAGGTTGGCCTCGGGAGCGCCCAGGAGCGCCAGGTAGAGGGCCACCATGACCAGCACGGCGCTGAGCGCCGTCAATCCAACCAGGATCACAGCATTGTGTCGTTTCATGTGCATACCCCATACGTCTTGGCGACGGAATAGGTTTCCGCGCTCATTCCTTCACCACGTAATCAAAGGTCATGAATGCCGCGGCGGGAAAGATCACGTCAAAGGCCAGCAGGAGCTGCAGCCAGCGCGCGATCTCGGTCGTGGGCAGGCCGTCCAGGATGCCCGCCGTTGCCTTGACGGCAGCGATGAGGACCGGTGCGGCCACCGGCAGGAGCAAGATCGGCAGCAGCACTTCTCGCGCCCGGGTCTGGGCCGTCATGGCCGAGAGGATGGTCCCGACCCCGGCAAAGCCCAGAGTGCCCAGGAGAACAACGACCACGAGCCGCAGGTCGAACAGGTTTACGCCGAAAAAGGCGGTAAACACCGGCAGCGTCACGATCTCGACCACCAGCATGAACAGGACCGTGGACAGCATCTTGCCAAAGTAGATGGCCGTGTGATCCACGGGCGCCAGGAGCAGGCCTTCTAGGCAGCCGCGGTCTCGCTCGGCGACAAAGGCGCGGTTGAGTCCCAGGATGCCGGCAAAGGCAAAGGCTACCCACAGCGCCCCCGGGGCCACCTCGCGCACGCCCTCGCCCGTAACCCGCAGGTCGAAGGCAAAGTGAAAGATGACGACGACCAGCACCGCAAAGACAAACATGGCGCTGAACATCTCTTTGGTACGCAGCTCCGCGACAATGTCCTTCCAGACGATGGCGGCGATCTTGGCCAAGTAGTCCATTGCTCACCCGGGCGCGGTCACGTCGCGATAGATGTTCTTCATGGCCACCAGGTCAACGCCGTCCCTCGCCCCCTGCCAGGCAAGCCTGCCCCTGTGCAGGATAGCCGCCCGGTCGCACATTTCCAGCCCCTGCTCCAGGTTGTGGGTCGTCAGGATGACCGTCCGGTTGGAGGCGGCCAGGTCCTGGAGAACCGCCCTCAGCATGTCGGCCGCTTGTAGATCAAGCCCGGTGTAGGGCTCGTCGAGGAGCATGATGGCCGGATCGTGGAGGATGGCGCGGGCGATGGTCAGCCGCTGCACCATGCCCCGGGAAAAACCGCGCACCGGGTCACGCCGGCGCGCCAGGAGGCCAACCTGCTCCAGGACGGCCTGGATGCGCTCCCCGGCCCGGGGCAGGTTGTACATGCGGGCGAAAAAGCGCAGGTTCTCCTCGGCCGTCAGATCGCCGTAGAGCAGCGGGTTGTGCGAGATCAAGCCCAGGTCACGACGCAGGGCGATGGCCGCCCGTCCCAGGTCCTGGCCGCGCAGCCGGACCTCGCCCGAGCTGGGCCGCGCCAGCGAGGCGATGATGCGGATGAGGGTCGTCTTGCCCGCGCCGTTGGGGCCAAAGAGGGTGAGAAACTCGCCCTCTCCCACCTGCAGATCAACCCCACGGAGGGCGACCTGGTGACCAAAGGCCTTGGTCACCTTGCGCACGTCGATGGCGGGCGGCCTATCCACGCTGGAACCTGCTCCCCGGCTGCTCTCTGGCATGTCAGTCCGATCGCAGCGACTCGTAGATCTGGGCGCGCCGCTGCTCATAATCCGCCTCGTCCAGGCGGCCCTCCTCGTGAGCGTCTTCCAGGTCGGCCAGCTCCTCCAGGAGTCGCCGGCGCCGTGGGTCGGACAGGGCCGGTGCGGCGGCAACAGGCACGGCGGCACGCGGGCGCTTGATGGCCAGCGGATAGACCACCCCGGCCCCCAGGGCCAGGCAGACCAGCACGATGCCCATGGTGCGCAACAGCCCCTGCTGCCCCTCGCCTGCCGGCTGAGTGGTCGCCGGAGCCGCCTGGCTTTCGGCCTCGGGCATGGCAGAGCTGGCGGCCGCTGCCTCGTCGACGACAAAGTTCAGGAGCAACTTCTCACCCGCCTGCAGGTCGTTGGCGACGAAAAACGCATAATCGCGGCCCTGAAACGACTGGGTGCCCTGGTCGATGAGCTGCCCGCTTTGCAGGGTCAGGCCCGGCTGGGTGGCGAGGATGTTGAAGGCGGTGACCGGGTAGGCAAAGCTGCGCTCCAGCGCTGCCGCCTGGTTGGCGACCATCAAATGATATGACAAAAAGACAAGGGACGTGTCCGACCCCGGTGTCACGGGCTCCGTATCCCACACGCCGCCCTCGGCCTCGACGTAGCGGCCGGCCGGATCCTCTTCGCTAAAGGCCACGCCGACGGCATTGGCGGGCAGCGGGATAAACACCGTCGTCCCGGGGCTTGGGCCCTGGCCGCTGCCGGCAAAGGTCCGGTCGCCGTCGTTGCTGAACATGTGGATCTCGGAGATGCGCAGTACCTGGCCAAAGGACTCGGCGATGACGTGGACCGAGTTCAAGCGCACGGCCGAGTCGTCGTCAGAGCTTTCGTAGACGGGGATGGTGGCGGTGATCGTTTCGGCATCGGCCTCGAACTGGACCGGCATGGCGCTGCTGTATGGGGCGTCCTCGTAGACGGCCTCGACCCAGTACTCCAGGGCCGGGTCCCGATCCAGGCCCTCGAAGCGAAAGCGCCCCTCGGCGTCGGTGGTCGTCTCCCACGTCTCGAGTTCGTTGCCGTTGCGCAGAGTGTGCAACGTGACGGCCAGGCCTTCGCCGGGCGTGGGGCCGCCGGGCGTTTCGTTCACCACCTCGCCCTCGAGGATGCCTACCTCCAGCGCCTGCAGGGGCACCACCAGGACCAGGGCCAGCAGCAAACTCGCCAGGATCAGGGTTCGCGCCCCGGCGTGCTGACGTCCACTCATGACTGCACCTCTTCCAGGCCCCCATCCCCGCCGGGCGCCGAGAGGTGGTGCCCGCAGCGCGCACAGAACAGGTCATCGGGGCGCAATGCCGCGCCACACGAAGGGCAAACCCGTTCCAGTACCGGGGTGGGAGCAGCTTCTTGCCGGGGCAGCGCCTGCCCGCAGCGCACGCAGAAGCGATCGCCAGGCTGATAGGGCGCGCCGCAGGTAGGGCAGGCCGGGCCGGCGCTGCGCTTCCTTGCCCCTCTCAGCCGCTGCACAGCCCTGTCAATCTGTGCGTCGCTGACGCGCGCCTCGGGCTGTGCCGCGACACCCGGCTTGAGGAGAGGATAGGCGATGGCCATGGCGGTCAGCGCCGCCATCAGGACAAAGACAACCAGGCTCATGCTCGCCTCCCCCGGGTCTGCCCCGGCCAGGCCGCTACGAGCGTGCCGATGATGAGCACCACGCCGCCGATCCACAGCCAGACGACCATGCGATTGACCAACACCTGGAAAGCCGCCAGCCCGTCGGGCTCCAGGCTCGCCAGGACGACGTACAGATCCTCCCTCAAATTCGACCGCAGGGCGACCTCGGTCACCGCGCCGTCGACGTTGCTGTGCAGGTTCCGCTCAGGCCGCACGGTGGCCACCTTTCGCCCGCCGCGGTAGACGTCCAGCACGGCCTGGTTGCGGATCTTGTTGCCCGCTTCCTCGACCTGGCGGTACGCGTAGTCAGTGTAGGTCAAGGTGTATCCCTCAACCTCGACCGATTCGCCGGCCGCCAACGCCACCTGGACCTCGGCCTGGTACGCCTGAGAGCCGGTGATGCCGGCGACGATGAGCAGGATAGAAAAGTGGATGAGCTGCCCGCCATAGCGCCGCCTGTTGTTGCGCACGGCGCGGCCCGCGGCCACCAGGACGTTCTCGCCCGCCGAGCGCATGCGCGCCCGGATGCCGACGCCCATCTGGATGATAATAGTGGCCGCCACAAAGGCTGTCACCGAGAACGAGATCACGGCCCACAGCTCGCGAATGCCCAGCAGGATCAGGAGCACGGCGGTGACGACGGCCACCAACGCCTGCACCCACAGGCTGCGCAGCAGCTTCTCGGCATCGATCCGCCGCCAATCCACCAGGGGACAGATCCCCACCAGGAGCACCAGGAGCAGGCCCAGGGGACCCATGAACCGGTTATAGTTCTCGGGACCCAGGGAGCTGGCCACGCCGCGCACCGCCTCGGTAAAGGTCGGCCACAGGGTGCCCAGGAGCACTGCCCCGGCCGTGCCCAGGAAGAGCAGGTTGGTCAGCAGGAAGACAAACTCCCGCGAGAGCAGGTCGCCCAACTGGCCCTCTCCCTGGAGCTCCTCGCGGCGGGCGATCATCAAGCCCACCGTTGCGGCCAGGATGAGGAGCATGTAGGCCAGGTAGTAATAGCCGATGGGCGACTGGGCAAAGGCGTGCACCGACTGGATGAGGCCCGAGCGGGTGACAAACGTGGCAAAGATGGTCAGCACAAAGGTGAGGGCGGCCAGGAAGACGTTCCAGGCGCGGAACATGTCGCGGCGCTCCTGGATAATGGCCGAATGGACCAGGGCGGTGGCCACCAGCCAGGGAATCAGCGACGAATTCTCAACCGGATCCCAGCCCCAGTAGCCGCCCCAGCCCAGCTCCAGGTAGGCCCACCAGGCACCGACCAGGATTCCCACGCCCAGCGACGCCCAGGCCGCCAGCGTCCAGCGCCGCACGCCGCGCAGCCAGGTGGCGTCCAACTGCCCCGTCACCAGGGCCGCGAAGGCATAGGCAAAGGGGATGGTCCAGAGAGCATAGGCGGCAAAAATGATGGGCGGGTGAATGACCATCCAGAAGTTCTGGAGCAGTGGATTAAGGCTCACACCCTCGACGGGCACCAGGGGCAGCACCTCAAAAGGATTGGTGAGGACGATGAGCAAGAGGGCAAAGAATGCCTGGGTGAGGGCCAACACACCCATGGCATACGGCCGCAGGTGGGCGTCCCAGGTCGGCCGCCGCAGGACCAGGACCCCGGTAAACAGCGCCAGCATCCACAGCCAAAGCAACTGGGAGCCCTCCTGGCCCGCCCAGAACGCGGCCAGGATGTACTCGGGCTTCAGATAGGTGCTGACGTGCTCGTAGACGTAGCGCACCACGAATTCGTGGCGAAAGAGCAGCACCAGCAGGAGCACCGACGAAATCGTCGACAGAACCGCAGTCGCCAACAGCGCATTGCGCGCGCTGGCCACCAACTCCGGCCGCCGTCCCCGCACCCCGACAACCGACGCCAGGGCCGCCCAGAGCGCCGCGGCCAATGTCACCCACAGAGCACCATAGCCTATGTCCGCCAGGACCACGATATCCCCCCTAGATGGCAGCGTTGCAGATTCTACAGCCCACCGAGCCCGCCGCCAGCCACTATTCCTTTTCCTCGTACTTGGACGGGCACTTCATCAGCAGATCGTTGGCCTCAAAGACCCCGGCCTCGTGATTGTACTTGCCAATGGCAACGGCTTCGACGGCATCGACCAGCATGTCGGGCTGCGGTCCGTGGTACGAGATGGGCAGCGTGCCCGTCTCGTCCTCGATCTGGAAAGTCAGGTGCAGCTCGCGGGTGTTCCACTCCACCGAGTTGGCCACGATGGCACCCGACACGCGCGAGTCACGCACCTGTTCGGCGTCCAGCGCTTTTACTTCGGAGATGGTCAAATAGTCACTGGTCGAGCCCGAAAAGCTGGTGGCAATAAGCAGGCCGATAACCAGGGCGACAACGACGCCACCCACCAGAAATTTCGTCGTCGAAGACATTTCTCCCTCCTCAGAAGGTTGGGCGCGGCTTTAATAGCGTACAGGCGCGCCGCACGTCTGGCAATACTCGGCGTCGGGCCGAAGCTCGGCGCCGCACTTGTAACAGAAGGCAACGTCCAGGGCCTGCCGCCTGCCGGACGGACTGGGCCCGGAACGGTCGGAGAGGGCATTGCCCGCCGGCGGCCGGGTGCTGCGCCCCAGCCAGAACGCCGCACCCCCTACGGCCAGGAGCGCCACAAAGGCAACGACAAAGGTCAACACCGCCGAGTTACCAGCGCCGCCGCCCGTGCTCCCGGGCACCGCGGCCTGCGGTGCTGGCTGGTCTGGCTGGCTCGGCGCCGGATTTGTCAGCGCGTCATTGTCCTTATCGTAGCGAAAGGTCCAGGCCAGGGCTTCGCCGGCCCCCATGGAGCCCACGTCGATGCGATGATACTGGAGGCCATCGGTGCCGGCCTGGGACGTGCCTTCCGCCGGCTCGACGGCCAGGTTCTCCGCCGTGGGCGGCACCTGGAACTCGACCGACAGCTCCCCGATGGCATAGTCCGCGGTGTAGGCAAAGGCAAATTCCCGCTGTCCATCGGGCGAGACCGGAAGATCGTCATAGTACTCCAACTGGAAACCCGGGGCCGCCAACTGGAACGAGACCACCAGGGTTTCCCCATCGATGCGCGTGGTGTACTGCTGGTTCAGCCGCTCACCGGCCTCCGACAGGTAGGCCATGGCCGTGGGCCGGCCCACGCGCGCCGGGATGCGGACCTCGACGGCGGCCGGCAGCGGCGTTTCGGCCGTCAGAGCCCCCTGGTAGATGACCAGCATCTCGGGCCGGTCGAACTCGGGCCAGAGAGCGATGCTCAGGACCGCCAACTCTGGCGTTTCCTGGGCCCCTGCGGGGGCCAGGCCCCCGCTTATCAGAACCAAAAATCCCAGAATCAGGACTATGCCTGCTTGCTTCATTGCTTCGACGTCCCGTTTCGCACCTCAGCTCCTATTGGCCGACCATGGAGTCGAGTATGGCCTGAAAGTCCTCGAGGGCAGAATCGCCTGCAAGGGATTGGCCGTTGTTAAAGACATAGGCGGGGGCCATGGGCACGCCGATCATGGCGCCCACCACCGTTCCGCCCTGGGCCCTGGTCAGGGCTGCGGCCGACACCATGCACTCCGCGAATTGATCCCCATCCAGGTCCAACGACGTGGCGTACCCCTCCAAGGTATCCTCCAGGTCGCCGGATACTGTCCACTCTGCCTGGTTTTCGAAGAGCAGGTCGTGCATCTCCCAGGCCCTGTCCTGGGCGGCGGCGCACTCGGCGGCGATGGCCGCCTCCACGCCCGGCCCATCCGCGCTGTCCAGCCACGGGTGCAGGACATAGATCAGCTTGCCGGTCTCGATGTACTGCTCGCGGAGCCCGGGCAGCACGTTCAGGGCGTGCTCTGCCGACTCCGGCCTGGCATAGTCCACGAAGGCCAGCATGGCAGCCCTGGCCGTCTGCACGTCACCCACCACCCGCCAGTTACCGTCCGTCGGGACGATCTCGGGCGTCTGCTCCCCGGCTGCCAGGTATTCGATCACCTGCCCTAGCACCCCGATCGGCTGCCCGCCGCGGACGGGCAGATCATTGACCAGGAAGGTCGGCTCGGCGCTCAGGTTGAGTCCCAGCGACTCGGCGGTCATGACGTCGCCCTGCACGACGACTGCCGATTCTTCAGAGTTCAGGCACTCTGTAAAAGTGGCCCCGTCTAACCCGATCTCCTGGGCATAGCCCTCGAAGGCGACCCGGGGATCCTCAGCTGCCTCCGACCACTCGCCCTGACCGGCAAAGAGCCTGTTGTGCATCTCCCAGTAGCTGTCCTGCTCTCCGGCGCACACGGCCGCCTGGGCCGCCTGGGTCGCGTAGGGATGGATCTGGGCGACGGGGTAATGGCGAAAGACAAAGCGCACCTCGCCCGTGTCCACGTAGCGCGCGATCAGTTCATGTTCCAGCTCGGCGCACGTTGTGCACTGATAATCGGAGAACTCGGTGACGACCACCGGCGCGTCGGCCTCACCCATGCTGCGGTAGCTGTCCGCAGCCACCTCCAGGGTGGGAGCCACGCCTCCTGCCAAAAAGTACTCGATCTGCTTCTGGAAGGCGGCAAAGGGCTGCGCCCCCGAAAGCTCGGTGCCGTTGATGCGAAAGCCGGGCGTGCCCGAGACGCCGACGCCGACCCCTTCGGCATAGTCGGCCTGTACTTGCTCCGCGTACTTGCCACCGTCAAGGCAGGCGTCGAACTGGGCCTGCTCCAGGCCCAGGTCTCCGGCCAGGGCCTTGAACGTGTCCCCGGCCGCCGCCGACCCCGACCACTCTTCCTGGGTGTTGAACAACTCGTCGTGCATCTCCCAGAAGCCGCCCTGCTCGCCGGCACACTCGGTCGCCTGGGCAGCCAGCTCCGCCTGGGGATGGATGGAAAAGAGCGGGTAGTGCCGGAACTCGTAACGAACCTGACCGTTCTGAATATAGTTGCTGGCAATCTGCGGGAACGTCTCACGGACGTACACTGCGCAGTACGGTCACTGGAAGTCCGAATACTCGACGATGGTCACCGGGGCATCGGGCGCGCCCAGGGCTCGCCAGTTGTCCGGGTCCTTGGGCAAGTCGCTATACAGCGACTCGCCCGCCCCGGGTGTTGCGGGCGCCGCTTCCTCCACGGTCTCCACGCCCACCGCCGTGGCGGCCGGAGCACCGGCCGTAGGAGTGGCCATCTCAGGGCCGCAGGCGGCCACCAGCAGAGCCACCAGGGCTGCAAGGGCTACGACGATAGTCCAACCATGCCTTTTGCTCATCAACTTCCCCTCACTCGAAATTCGGGTATTAGCCTCTCTGCTCCCGCGTGGCCGTGCGCACAGGCCGGTTGGGGGGCCTTATTGATCCGTCCGGGTCAGGTCTCTACGATGCGCCTGCCACGCAGCCGGAGCGAGTTGCTGACCACAAAGATGCTGCTAAAGGCCATCGCCGCGGCGGCCAGCACCGGGTGCAGCCGCAGCCCCAGCAACGGATAAAAGACGCCGGCGGCCAGCGGGATGAGGATGACGTTGTAGAAAAACGCCCAGAAGAGATTCTGCTTGATGGTGCGCATCGTCGCCCGGCTCAGGGCAATGGCCCGCGCCACCCCACGCAGATCGCCGCTCATGAGCGTCACGTCCGCGGCCGCCATGGCCACGTCCGTCCCCGTTCCGATGGCAATGCCCACGTCCGCCTGGGCCAGGGCCGGCGCGTCGTTGATTCCGTCGCCGACCATGCCCACTACGCGTCCCTCTTCCTGGAGGGCGCGCACCTGGGCGGCCTTGTCGCCCGGCAGGACCTCGGCCACCACGCGCACCGGCAGGCCGCCCGTTCCCGCCTCGCCGGCCAGGGCGAGCTGCCGTGCCACGGCCTCGGCTGTGGCGCGATTGTCGCCGGTAATCATGACCACTTCCAGCCCGAGGGCTTGCATCTGGCGGATGGCCTCTATCGATCCTTCTTTCAGCGTATCGGCCACGGCCACCACGCCCAGGGCCTCGCCCTCGCGAGAAACGAGCATGGCCGTCTTGGCCTCTTCCTCCAGCCGGAGCAACGAATCCTCCAGCCCGTTCAGTGCGAGGCCCCGGTCTTCCAGGAGCCGCCTGGTGCCCACCAGCACCTCGGCGCCGTCGACCACGGCGGAGACCCCCTTCCCGGCCACGGCTTCGAACCGCTCCGGCTCGGCCAGCGCCAGGCCCGCCTCGCGGGCCGCCTGAACGATGGCCTGCCCTAACGGGTGCTCCGAGCCACGCTCGGCGGAGGCAGCCAGGGCAAGAATTTGCGAACCGGGCATGGCATCCGCGTCGATGGCCTCCACGTCCGTGACCGCCGGCTGGCCCCGGGTAATCGTCCCCGTCTTGTCCAGGATCACGGTCGTCAACTCGTGGGCCCTCTCCAGGGCCTCGCTGTTCTTGAACAGGACGCCCAGCTCGGCTCCGCGACCCGTGCCGACCATGATGGCCGTCGGCGTGGCCAGCCCCAGGGCACAGGGGCAGGCAATGACCAGGACGGCGACCATGTAGATCATGCTCTGCGTAAAGCCGACGCCGCCGATGAGGAGCCAGGCCAGGAACGTTAGTGTGGCGATGGCAATGACGATGGGCACAAAGACTCCCGAGACACGATCGGCCAGGCGCTGGATGGGCGCCTTCGAGCCCTGGGCTTCTTCGACCAGGCGGACAATCTGGGCCAGGGCGGTCTGGGCCCCGACCCGCGTGGCCTCGAATTTCAACAGGCCTTGTTTGTTAATGGTCCCGCCGACGATCTCGTCGCCGGGCTTTTTGTCCACCGGCAAGCTTTCGCCGGTCAGCATCGACTCGTCAACAGCCGAACGCCCCTCCACGACGACACCATCCACGGGCATCCGCTCGCCCGGCCGGACGACCACCAGGTCGCCCAGGACCACGGCCTCCACCGGCACCTCGATCTCTTCCTCGCTGCCGGGGCGGATGACGCGCGCCGTTTTCGGCCGGAGGCCCATGAGCTTCTTGATGGCCTCCGAGGTACGCCCCTTGGCCCGCGCCTCCAGCATTTTGCCCAGTTTGATCAAGGTGATGATCAGGGCCGACGTCTCGAAATAGACGTGGTCGCCCAGGGCGGGGAAGAGCAAGACCGCCAGGCTGTAAAAGTACGCCGCCGAGGAGCCCATGGCCACCAGTACATCCATGTTGGCCGAGCCAGCCCGCAAGCTTTTAAAGCCGCCGACGTAATAGTCCCAACCGACGTAGAACTGCACCGGCGTAGCCAGGGCTAAAAAGACCCAGTTCACCCACGGCTGGTGGGCCCACATACCCAGCAACCCGAAGTCGCGGGCCATGCTCACCAGGAAGAGCGGCAACGCCAGGGCGACGCCGACCCAGAACTTGCGTGTCTGGTCCCGGATCTCGGCCTCGCGCGCGGCCCGCTCCACATCCTCGACGCTTTCGCCTTCGCCGGCGACGACCACGTCATAGCCGGCGTCGCGGATGGCACCCTGGATGGCCGCCAGGCTGGTGACGCCCGGCAGGTACTCCACGTGAGCACGCTCATTGGCAAGGTTCACGTTCGCCGCTACCACGCCATCCAGCCGCTTCAAGGTCCGCTCGATGGTCGCAGCGCAGTTGGCGCACGTCATGCCCGTCACGGGCAGGTCGGCCTTGGCCGTCGCTACATCATACCCGATGTCCCGGATGAGCGCAAGAAAGTCCGTCTCTTTGACGACCGACGGATCGTAGATGACTGCCGCCTTTTCCGTGGCGAGGTTGACCGCCGCCTCCTCCACGCCTTCCATGCGTCGAAGGTTCCGCTCGATGGTCAGCGAGCAGTTGGCGCAGGTCATGCCCGTGACGGGCAGGCTGATCTGCTTCTTATCCATCAGGCAGGGGGATAGCCAGCCTCGGCCAGGGTCTTTTTCAAGGCAGCCAGGGCGTCGTCGTCGCGCACCTGGAAGGTGGCCGCCTTGCCCTCCACGTCGCCGGTCACAAACTCGGCGCCGTCCACAAACCCCGTCTCTCTCTTGACGGTCATGACGCAGTGGTTGCAACTGATGCCCGGAATGCTCAGCGTAACGGTCTTCATAGAACCCTCCTTTTTCGGACTCTACATCTTGCCGGTGGTCTCGAACACGGACAGGATCTCGTCGATCACCCGCTCGCGCTCGGCCAGATCGTCGCCACGAATGGCGGTGGTAACGCAGGTTTGCAGGTGCCGCTCGAGGATGAGTCGGTTCACCTTCTCCAGGGCACGCTGCACGGCCAGGTTCTGGTTGATGATATCCATGCAGTAGGCACCTTCTTCCAGCATGCGCTGGACGCCACGAACGTGGCCTTCGATGCTCTTCAGGCGGTTCACAATGCTTTGCGTGTATTCGTCACTCATCTTTACCCCCGAGCCCTCCCCTCGGGGGAGGGGGTACGAGGCAGTGTAGCATAGTGGACCAATCTTGTCAAATTGCTCGGGCACAGGTGTGGTTGACAGCCGGGGCGTACTGGGGTATAGTAGCCGCCAGGAGGACCTGCGCATGTTCGACCTGGTCATAGCCAACGGCACCGTCGTGACCGCAGAGACCACCGGCGCCGCCGACCTGGGTATCACAGGCGGAAGGATCGCCGCCCTGGGCGTGGGGCTGCAAGGCGCCGAGACCATAGACGCGCGGGGCCTCCTGGTGCTGCCCGGGGCCGTGGACGAGCACGTCCACTTGCAGATGCCCGTGGGCGAGTTCTGCTCAAGCGACGACTTTGCCACAGGCACGGTGGCCGCCGCCCACGGCGGCACGACGACGATCCTGGACTTTGCAGAGCCCGGTCCCCAACAGCCTCTCGTAGATGCCCTCCTGGCCCGCCGCGCCGAAGCCGAGGGCAAGGTGGCCGTCGACTATGGCCTGCACATGACCCTTTCCCGCGCCGACGACGAGACGCTGGCCCAGGTGCCGGACTGCATCGCCGCCGGGGCGGCCAGCTACAAACTCTACATGGCTTACGACCGCCTGCGCCTGGACGACGGCGGTCTGCTGCGCGCCCTGGCAAGGCTGGGCGAGTGCGGCGGCCGGGCGCTGGTCCATGCCGAAAACCACCACGCCATTGCCTACCTGGTGGCCCGCGCCCTGGCCGAGGGGCACACCGGCCCCCAGAACCATCCCACCACCCGGCCCGCGGTGATGGAGGCGGAGGCCGTCCACCGGCTCCTGGCCCTGGCACACGTGGCCGGTACGCCGGTGGTCGTGGCGCACCTCTCCTGCGCCCTGGGGCTGGAAGAGGTCCGGGCGGCCCGGAGGCGCGGCCAGACGGTCTGGGTGGAGACCTGCCCCCAATACCTGCTCCTGGACGAGGGCGCCTACCGCCAGCCGGGCTTTGAGGCGGCCAAGCTCGTCATGGCTCCGCCGCCACGCACAGCCGCCGACCGAGACGCCCTGTGGGCCGGGCTGGCAGCCGGCGAGATCGACACCGTGGCCACAGACCATTGCCCCTTTTTCTTCGAGACCCAAAAAGTGCGCGGGCGCGATGATTTCAGCCGGATTCCCGGCGGCGCGCCGGGCATCGAGACACGACTGGCGCTCATGTACAGCCACGGCGTGCGGACCGGCCGCCTGTCGCTCCGGCGCTGGGTGGACGCCTGCTGCACCGAGCCCGCACGGCGCTTTGGCCTGGCCCCGCGCAAGGGCACCCTCGCCACCGGCGCCGATGCCGACGTCGTGCTGTTCGACCCCGAGAAGCGCGCGGTCCTGTCACATCGGGCGCTTCACCAGAACGTGGACTATACCCCTTACGAGGGTTGGGAGGTCCGCGGCTACCCGGTTATCGTGATCTCGCGGGGCGAGGTCATTGTCCGGAACGGGCAGTTCGTGGGCCAGCCCGGGCGCGGCCGCTTTGTCGCCACGGCGCCCCTGTAGACGGCCATCGTTATCGATGGCAACGAACACAAAGAGGAGTGCTCTCATGGCTGGAATGAAAGTCGCCATCCTGGGGTCAGGCGGCGTGGGCGGCTATTACGGCGCGCTGCTCGCATCCTGCGGGAACGACGTGACGTTTATCGCCCGGGGCGCCCACCTGGCCGCCATGCGCGAGCATGGCTTGCAGGTACAGAGCGTCCACGGCGACCTGCACCTGGCGCCGGTCCAGGCCACGGACGATCCTGCCCGGGTCGGTCCCGTGGACCTGGTGCTGGTCGCGGTCAAGACCTACGACCTGGAACAGGCGGCACAGGCAGCGCGGCCCCTCGTCGGCCCGAACACGTCCGTGTTGCCCCTCCTCAACGGGCTGGACGCCGCCGAGAGGCTGGCCGCCGTCCTGGGTGATGGTAACGTCCTGGGCGGGATGACCCACATCTCGTCGAGCGTCGCGGCCCCGGGCGTCATCCGCCAGGTGAGCCCCCTGCGACGCATCACCCTGGGCGAGTGTGACGGCACGATTACGGCCAGGGCCGAGGCCGTGCGCGACGTGCTGGCCGCCACCGGGGCGGAGGTCGCCCTCACCCCGCGGATCGACGTGGCCCTCTGGGAGAAATTCCTGTTTATCGCCTCCATCGGCGGCATCTGCTGCCTGGCCCGCCAGCCCATGGGCCCGGTGCTGGCCACGGCCGAAACCCGGCAGTTGTACACCCAGGCCCTCCTCGAGATCGAGGCCCTGGCCCATGCGCGCGGGGTAGACCTGCCGGATGGCGCCGTGGACAACGCCCTTCAGATCACGGCAGGCTTTGCCCCTGGCACCAAGCCCTCCATGCTGGCCGACCTGGAAGCCGGGCGGCGCCTGGAACTGGAAGCCATGAGCGGCACGGTGGTGCGCTGTGGCCGCGAAACCGGCGTTCCGACGCCGGTGCACTGGGCCGTCTATGCTGCTCTCAAGCCCAGTGCCGCCGGAGCAGCGTGACGCCCGGCGCGGGGATTCAAACGGGCGTCGTTGCGGTTTGAGGTCTTGACGGGGGTCAAGCGAGGCAGCTGCGAACCTTGGACAGAAGCTCGTCCATGCTCAACAGCGTGTGAGCATAGAAGTACAGGCCCTTTTCACCATTCTTGCGGCTCTTGTGCTCCAGGTCGCGAATGCGATCGTCGCCGGAAAAGCTGACGAACAGGATGGGGACGTTCGACCAGCCGGGTCTGCCGCGGATCTGCCTGGCCAGGGCATAGGCATCGGCCGCAGCGCTGGAGAGGTCAACAATGACCAGATCGGGCGGACTCGCATCGTGCATTGCGTACTCGGTCTCGGCCCAACTGGAGGACACTTCGACGGGATAGCCGACCACCTGTAGCAGGTCGGCTACGCCCTCCATGAGCCGAATACTCCGGCCAAGCACCAAGATGCTCTCCCTGTCCTTCGCCATGCCCGTGACCCTTTGCTTGCCTATCGTTGCCTTCATGCCCTGGACCATGACGCCATGATAGCACAGGAAGGTTGTGTCGCACATCCCCCCAGGGGAGGATGTGGGGAGGTAGATTTTTGAACTTACGGTGTACGGCATAGTACCACCGCGCCAGGCCGGTCTACCCCGGCCCGGGCAGTGGGCCTGCCCCCTGCACGGCCTCAGGCCTTGGCGTCGGGAACCAGGCCCATGCGGACGGCAAAGAGGCGTAGCTCGGCCTTGCTGGTCAGGTTGAGCTTGTTATAGATGTTGCGCAGGTGGGTCTTGATCGTCTTTTCGCTGAGATAAAGCTCTTCCGCGATCTCGGAGTTTCTCAAGCCCCGGCTGGCCAGGAAAAAGACCTCCCGCTCGCGTGGCGTCAGGCCGTCCAGGGCCTCTTCCTGCTTGGTGGCCTCTTCCCGAAGGCGGCTCAACTGGCGCACGACCTTGGCCGCCACCGTCGGCGCCAGCAGCACCTCGCCCCGCGAGACAGAGCGGATGTTGTCGGCCAGGCGCTCGCCGCCCACGGTTTTCAGTACATAGCCCGAGGCGCCGGCGATGAGGGCCGCACTGATCTCCTGGTCGTCATCGTAGGCCGAAAGGATCAGGACCCGGGACTGGGGGCTGACCCCAAGCAACTCCCGGCAAAAGTCCGAGCCAAGGCCGTCGGGCAGGTGTAGATCCAGAAGGATGACGTCCGGCGGCTCTTCGGCCACCATTGCCACCGCCTCGGCGCCGTGGCTGGCCTCGCCGATGACCTGAAAGTCTTCTTCCATGTCCAGCAGGGCGCGCAGTCCCTCGCGAAAGATAGCATGATCGTCCACGATAATGAGTTTCAGCTCGCGCATGGCCGTCTCTCCCCCTGTTGCCATTCAGTCCTCATCCTCTTCCTCGAGCTCCTGGCCGTCGTACAGCGGGAACTCGAGGGCAAAGATGCTGCCCTCGCCCTCGCGGCTCTTGAGTGTCACGGACCCGCCGTGTTGCACCATCAGCTCGCGCACAATGGCCAGGCCCAGCCCGGTGCCCGTCGTGCCGGGCGCGTTGTTGCTTCCCCGGTAAAAGCGCTCGAATACCTGCTGCTGCTCTTCCTGGGGGATCCCCACGCCCGTGTCGCCCACGGCGATCTCCAGGGTTCCCGCCCCAGCCGGATCCGAATCCAACTCGCGCGCGGCCACCCACACCTGCCCGCCCCGGGGCGTGTACTTGAGCGCATTGTCCACCAGGTTGGTAAGCATCTGGATCAGGTGGTTCTTGTCGGCCCAGATGGAGGGCAGCGGCCCTCGGACGTGATTTCGCAGCTCGATGGCCCGCTTCTGGGCGGTCTCCTGGTAAACCTGCAGGATCTGCCCGATGATCTCTTCCGGCTCCACTAGCTCGGGATTGACGCGCAGGGCGTGGCGGTCCATGCGCGTCAGATCGAGAATATTCTCCACCATGGTCTCCAGGCGGTGGGTCTCTTGCTCGATGGTCTGCAGGTAGTGCTGCTGTTTTTCGGGACGGCCCTTGCGGGCCAGCGTCGCATACAGCTTGATGACGGCCAGCGGCGTGCGCAGCTCGTGAGACACGTTGGACACAAACCGCGACTTGAGCTGATCCAGGTCCTGGAGCTGGGCATGCTTTTCGCGGAGCTGGCGCAGGTGCTCGACGCGTTCCCGCTCCAGGATCTTGAGCGGGGTGACGTCCTCGACGATGGCCACGAGGCTGTCGCCGCCACCCCGGGCGATGCTGGCGGGCGACAGGGAGAAGCGCAGGTAGCGATGGTCGCCCTGCTCGGAGCGGGCGCGCGCATCCACCTGGCGGCGCGACCCGCTGATAGCCACCTCTTCCAGGGCCCGCACCACGTGCTGCCCGTCACCGCCCGCCAGCAGGTCGGCCAGGTTGCGGCCCACCAGGCTGCGGTTAGCCCTGGAGAGGAGGCCTTCCAGCACCGGGTTACAGAAGAGGACGTCGCCCGTCACCGACAGCACGGCAATGCCCAGGGGAGAGGCGCGGAATACCGTCTCATAGTCGTAGGGCTCGCTGGGTGGGCGCTGCTGGTAGATCCGCTCGACGATGAGGGATGCCTGGCTGGCCAGGTGGGTCATCAGGCGCATGGCATCCCGACCAAAGCTCCCGCCCCGGCGATGCTCCCCGACGCCCAACATGCCCACCTGCTCGCCCGACACCCGCAGCGGCAAGATCAACGTGTGCTCGATCCCCAGCCCGAGCATCACCTCGCGGTCCGTCTTGCCCGCGTTGAGGCCTTCGGACGCGCGGGCGATGGGCACGCGCCAGCCACCCAGGGTGCCATCGCCCCGCAAGCTGGCCTTCAGAAGCTGCTCGCGCTGCTCGCCCGTAGCGGCGACGCATTGCAGGCGGCTGCTGCTCTCGGCCAGGAGGAAGACAAAAGCATGCCGCGCCTCGGCAAAGTCCGAAGCCTCGCGGACCACGGGCTGCAGCTCGGCTCCCGGGTCCAGGCTTGCCGACGCGGCGCGGGCGTGGGGTGCCTCGTGCTCGCGGACGCGCCGGCAGGCGTCGTCCAGCAATTGTGCTCGATAGAGGATAGGAGCGGCGTGGCGGGCAGCCTCGGCGGCCAGGTGGGTGTGCTCCGCGTGGAAGGCTCCAGGCTCCAGGGCGGTCCATTCCAGCAGCCCCAGGGTCCATTCCCCTGCGATGAGGGGCACGCCCAGCCACGTCCTGACCTTCTCCTCGCCGGGCACTTCTTGCCAGGCCGGGTCGAGGCTCGTATCATCCACCAACGCCGGCCGGCCACTGTCCAGCGCGGCGCGGGAATTGCCTATCTGGCCCGCGGGGAGGGTGAGGCCCTGTAGGGGGGCAGTGGTGCCGTGGACCGCCAGCACCTCCAGGTGGTCGCCGGCCAGCCACATTGCCGCCGTCCCATCGCACGGCAACAGCGCCGCCGCCTGCTCCACCAGAACTCGCAGCGCCTCCTGGAAGCCCGTCGCCGCGTTGACCTTGTAGACCACGCCCAGCAATCGACTGTTCAATTCGCTTGAGTCCGTCTCTTGGTAGCTCACCTTGTTTTTCTCGCTGGCCTATGACTCCCGCTCATTATACCACAGATGTTATCGAGCGCAACTTGTCTTTTACGTCATCCAGGCGGTTGACGGACCTCATCACATGTGCTATAATAATCGTGCTGCTGTCCCTCATTCCTCGGGGTAGCCCGAGCTCTACAGCAGCGCCGCAAGACTAGCGTAGCACTGCCGCCTCGCTCAAGATCACTGGCGTCACAGTACAATCCATCATCCGAACAGAACAAGCAGAATCGGTTACGTTCTTGGCCGCACCCTTTCAGGCGCGCGGCACCAGGACGCACGGCCCGGTTGTTATGCCGTGATACGTCCGTACCAGGGCCAGGAAACAGATGAGAAACAAGAATTGGACGACCATGAGTGCCACCATTTTGTTAATCGACGACGACCAGGACATGGGACAAATGATGCATGACGCCTTGACCCCTGGTGGGTACAAGACCCTTTACGCGCAGGACGGCCTGACAGGCCTGGATATTCTGCAGGACCAACCGGTGGACCTCGTGTTGCTGGACTTGATGCTGCCCGAGATCGACGGTTGGGAGATCTGCCGCCGCATCCGGGAGTTCTCCGACGTGCCCATCATTATCATCAGCGCCCTCGGCCGGGAGCAGGACGTGATCCGCGGCCTGGAATTGGGCGCCGACGATTACATCACCAAGCCCTTCAGAATGGGCGAGATCAAGGCCCGCATGCGGGCCAACCTTCGCCGCTGCCAACGCCCGTTCGCTGCCGAGCCGGTGGTGCACATCGACGATAGGTTGGCCGTAGACCGGTTGACCCACTCTCTCATCGTCGACCGGCAGACGGTAAGGCTGTCGGCCACCGAGTACAAGCTCCTGAATTACTTCCTGGACAATCCCGGGCGCATCCTCACCCAACAAAACCTGCTGAGCCAGGTGTGGGGTTGGGAATACATGGACCAAACCGACTACCTGAAGGTTTACGTGCATCGCCTGCGCCGCAAGATTGAGGAGGAAGCCAATGAACCACGATACATCCTCACGGAGCGTGGCTTTGGGTACCGTTTTCAGGTGCCGGGTTCTTAAACCAAGGTCAACACATTCTCCAACGCTATTTAAACGCGTTGTTTACCAGCAATTTACCTTCCGTACCTATACTGACGTTGCCTATCCTGCTGAAGGTTAGGGGCAAGGTACGCCTTTGGTGCGAACCGGGCCCTGGCTCAAGTAGGCGGAATACTTGGAACTTTCAAAGAAAGGTTGACGAGACGCGGCTGGGGCCAGTAGGTGTCGGGAGCACTGGATGAACGTCTCCCGAATAGAGCCTGGTAGGTCAGGGCGAGGAACAGAAAACTACCGCAGGTAAACACCGGTTCCTTGACCTGTCATTTGCCCACAGCTCGCGGAATTCGCAGACGAACCCCCGAGCCAAGATCCACCCATTTGCCCTCCATAGCTATCGGTGGCAGAAAATCATAGAGAAAGGCGCGAGTAAGGCATGGCTAGCGAGTTGTCTTCGTCCAGCTATAACTATGTGCTGTCGATTGCAGAGAAGCGCGACCAACGAAGGCTATACTTTTCGGCAAAACGGTCCTTGGACGTCGTAGTGGCTGCGATGGCCCTCCTGATTCTATCGCCGTTTATGCTGCTCATCGCAGCCTTGATCAAGCTCGACTCGCCGGGGCCGGCGATTTTTACACAAAAGCGTGTGGGGCTGCGCCGCGTAAATCGGAGCAACGGCCAGGGCACCGGCAGTGAGGTCCGGTGGGAAGTGAGCACCTTTGACTTCCACAAGTTCCGGACAATGAAGCAGGACGCCAGCGCCGATGTGCACCGCGCCTACGTACAGGCGTTTATCCGCAACGATCGCGAGGCCATGGCAGCCGTGCAGGGCGCGGACACCGATGTGCGCAAGCTTCTCAACGATCCGCGGGTGACGCGCCTCGGTGCGTTCCTGCGCAAGAGCAGCCTGGATGAGTTGCCCCAGTTCTGGAGCGTGCTCAAGGGCGATATGTCGCTGGTGGGGCCCAGACCGGCGCTGCCCTACGAAGTGGAAGCATATCAGCCCTGGCACCGCAAGCGCCTGGAGGCCACCCCCGGCATAACCGGGCCGTGGCAGGTGTCGGCACGCAGTTCCGTGGACTTTGACGAGATGGTCAAGATGGACATCGACTACATTGGACACCAGTCATTCTGGCTGGACGTGAAACTCCTCGCACAGACACCGCTTGCCGTCCTGCGCAGCAGAGGGGCGGTGTAGAGGAATCTAGGAAGGTGGACATGAAAAAGCTTAATGTCGGCGTCATCGGCTCTGGTTATTGGGGGCCGAACCTGATCAGGAACTTTGTCTCTTTGCCCGAGTCAAGCCTGGCGGCCGTGGCCGATCTGCGACAGGACCGTCTTGCGCATGTCAAGTCGTTATACCCCACCGTCCACGTGACGGACGACTATTGGGAGCTGTTCTCTATGAACCTGGATGCGGTTGTGGTGGCGACTCCCCCGACCACCCACTTTTCCATAGCTCGTGACTGCCTGCAACACGGCCTGCACGTCCTGGTGGAGAAACCGCTGGCACTGAACAGCCGCGATGCTGAAGAACTGATCGAAATCGCAGACCGAAAGAACTTGACGTTGATGGTGGGCCACACGTTCGAGTACAACCCGGCCGTTCGCGAGCTGCGCCGGATCATAAGTAGCGGCGAACTGGGCAAGATCCATTACCTGGATGCCGTGCGGGTAAACCTTGGCCTCTTCCAACCGGACCTGAACGTGTTGTGGGATCTGGCCCCCCACGACATCTCGATCCTGAATTACATCCTGGGCAAAGAGCCCCTCAAGGTTAGCGCCCAGGGCGCGGAATGTGTTGTGCCGGGCAAGCACGATATCGCCTACCTGAACCTCGAGTTCGAGGACAACGTGCTGGCCCACGTGCGCGTGAGCTGGCTCGACCCCTCAAAGGTCCGGCGCATCACCGTGGTCGGCAGTAAAAAGATGGTCGTGTACGACGATGTGGAGCCCGTGGAAAAGCTCAAGATCTATGACAAGGGCGTGGAGACTCCATCCTACGCCGACACCTACCACGAGTTCCAGTTCAGTTACCGCCATGGCGATGTGGTAAGCCCGGCCATTCGCATGGCCGAGCCGCTGAAGGAAGAATGCCAGCACTTCCTACAGAGCATCCTCGAAGAGAAAGCACCGCAGAGCGACGGGCGGGTGGGGTTAAAAGTCGTGCGCGTCCTGGAGGCCGCCGAGCGATCGCTTCGGCGCGGGGGTATCCCGGAATTTCTGACCTGGTACGAGACCGCCCCGGGCTCTGACGGCAGGCAGCCGGACGCCTGGCAGCTTGGGGAGGAACAGGTCGAATCCTTCGCGACAGCCGAAGCATAGGAAAAAGGAGCAATCTTGAACGACACATCCTTCTCTACATATCCAACCGGCGACCCGCTCCATCGAGACTGGGACTCTGCGCCCCTCGCCGAGGCCGTTTTCCTCGGCGAGGGGCACCAGGTCGATCGCGGCGCCATCCTGGGCTATCTGACCGGCCGCAAGATCGAGAGCCAGGTATTGCGCATCGGACCCCGGGCGAGGATTCGCTCAGGAACGGTCCTGTATGCGGGATCGACCATCGGTGCCGGCCTGGAGACGGGACACAATGTCGTAATACGCGAAGAAAACGTCATCGGCGACAACCTCAACATCTGGAACAGCTCGACCATCGACTATGGCTGCCAGATCGGCGACGGGGTCAAGATCCACTGCAACGTCTACGTCGCCCAGTTCACCATCCTTGAAGACGACGTGTTCCTTGCGCCGGGGGTGATGGTCGCCAACGATCCCCATCCCCTGTGCGCCCACCACTTGAAAGGACCGACTATCAAGAAGGGCGCCCGGATCGGGATCAACGTCACCCTCCTGCCTGGCGTCGTCGTCGGAGAGGGAGCCATGGTGGGGGCGGGAAGCGTTGTTACGCGCGACATTCCGCCCTTTACCGTCGCCTACGGCAGCCCGGCGCGGCCGCAAAAGGCGGTGGAAGAGGTAATGTGCTCGTACCAGTTGGCCGAGCGAGGCCGTAGCGCTGGCCTGGGGACAACGCCCGACGGCCTGGGCGCCTTGGAAAGGAGCTGACAATGCGAGTGCCATTTGTCGACCTACAAGCTCTACACCAGGACCTCATCCAGGAGCTGGACGAGGCCATCCGGGGCGTGTTGACGCGGGGCGACTTTGTCTTGGGCCAGGAGGTGGATTCCTTCGAGCAAGACTTTGCCGCCTACTGTGGCTCGCAATACGCCGTGGGGGTGGACAGCGGTCTGTCCGCACTGGAGCTCGGCCTGCGCGCGTTTGGCATCGGCCCCGGCGACGAAGTGATCGTGCCCAGCCACACGTTTATCGCCACGGCTGCGGCCGTGAGCTTTGTGGGCGCCACCCCGGTCCTGGTGGATGTGGAGGAGCAAAGCTACAACCTGGACGTCTCCAAGCTGGAAGCAGCCATCACGCCTCACACGCGGGCAATCATCCCGGTGCACCTCTACGGCCTGCCGGCCAACATGGACGGCATTATGCAACTGGCCGAGGAGCGCGGCCTGGTGGTCATCGAAGACGCCAGCCAGGCCCACGGCGCGACCTACAAGGGGCGGCGTGTCGGCTGCCTGGGGCACGCCGCGGCCTTTAGTTTTTATCCGACCAAGAACCTGGGGGCGGCGGGTGACGCGGGAATGCTTGTCACGAACGACGCCAACGCCGCCGACCAGGTCCGGGCGATGCGCAACGTCGGCCAGCGAAAAAAGTACCACCACGAGCTGCCGCCGTTTAACCACCGCCTGGATACGCTGCAGGCTGCCGTCCTGCGCATCAAGTTGCGCTACCTGGACGGCTGGACAGAGGCACGCCGTCGCAACGCGGCCCTCTACCGGGAAAAGCTTCAGGGGAGCGACCTCCTGATCCCCGTGGAGACACCCGGGGCGACGCACGTCTATCACGTCTACGTGGTTCGATCGCCCCAGCGCGACCGGCTCCAGGCGCATCTGCAGGAGCGGGGGGTCGGCACAGCCATTCACTATCCGGTGCCGATCCACCTGCAACCCTTCTACGCCGGCAACGGCTTTCGCCAGGGCCAGTTCCCGGTGACCGAACAGATCTGCAACGAGATCCTGTCGCTGCCCATGTTTCCCGGAATGACCGCGGAACAGATCGAGTACGTGGCGGCGTCGGTGCTCGAATGTTGACTCGTCTCTCTGGCGAGGATGTTCGAATCTTGCTCTGGTGGTAAAGGGAGAGAAGAGTGGAAAAAAGCTATCCTGCCATACTGTGGCAAAGAAAGTGGCTCATCTTGGCGACGACCATCGCGACTGTACTTGTCGTGCTGGTGGGCATGCTTCTCGTCACCCCACAATACGAAGCCTCGACCAGGCTGCGCGTATACACGGCGGCCAGGGGCTCCGTGGACTGGGTGGACTATGACATCGCCTACACCGAGCGGTTGATGAATACGTATTCTCAACTGGCCACCAGCCAGCCGGTGCTGCAAGAGCTGGCCCAACAGCTCAACCTGGCGAACCTGCCCAGCATCAGCGCCCAGGTCGTCTCTGACACCGAGTTGATGCAGATTAACGTGGAGGGGGCTGACCCGGCGCAGGTGACAGCCGTGGCCAACGGCCTGGCCCAGATCCTCGTGGCCCGTAGTGAGGACTATGCCGGGGGTGGCCGGACGGCGCAAGACATCCTGAGCGAGCAGTTGACCCAGGCCGAGGACGAACTGAACCAGGCCCAACTGGCCTACGTCGAGGCCGTCGGTTCGTCACCGGCCGACTCGGCTCGCGTCGCTGCCCTCAGCCGCGCGGTCGACCTCAAGCAGGAGGTCTACACGGCCCTGCTGCAGCAGTACGAGCGAACCCGGGTGGCCGAAGAGCTGCGGACCAACGCGCTGACCATCGTCGAGCCTGCGATCTTGCCGCGGGAACCGTCCAAGCCGAACTGGATGACCAACCTAATCTTGGGCGGCCTCGTCGGCCTGGTTGCCGGCGCCGGCCTGGCATTCCTGTTTGAGCGGCTGGACACCCGCGTCCAGTCAACCGACGAGATCGAGGAACTCACGGCCCTGCCCACCCTGGGGCGCATTCCTTACGTTCGCAAGGGACCGGCCCACGTGTTCCTCGGCGATGCCATCCCGGCCCAGGAGGCCTACCATCGCCTGCAGGCCAAGCTCGAGGCCCGCGTCCAGGCCGACGGCCTGCGGTCCATTCTGATCACCAGTCCCGAGCCGGGCGAGGGCAAGTCGGCCATCGTGGCCAATCTCGCCCAGGCCCTGGCCAACGCGGGTCGCCGTGTCGTCGTCGTCGATGCCAATCTGCGCCGGCCGATCATGCACCAGATCCTGGACGTGAGCAACAAGGTTGGCCTCAGCAACGTCCTCAGCCAGGAGTGGACGGTCAAGGAAGCCGTCCAGACGACCAGGACACCGGGGGTATGGGTTCTCACCAGTGGCACGCCGCACCCGAACCCGGCACAGTTGCTCAACTCGGCGGGCATGCCCAGCCTGTTCGAGGAGCTTGCTGCCCCCTTTGACGTGATCCTCCTCGACTCGCCGCCCGTCCTGGCCGTGGCCGACGCGACACTCCTGGCGCCGCTGGTGGACGGCGTGTTGCTGACAGTGGGCCGGGCACAGACCAAGCGCGACTCGATAGAAGCGGCCATCGAACAGCTCGCGGGCGTGCAGGCCAGGCTCCTCGGAGTCGTCGTGAACTGGGCGGAGCGCACCAAGGACCTGCGCCACTACCGACACTACGAGCGAGCGCGCAAACCCGCGGGCACCAACAGCCAGCGCGCGGTCTCTCGCCCCGTCGTCACCCAAGGTCTTGAACGAAGTGAAAGGCAAGGTCTTGAACGAAGTGAAAGGCGCAGCATACCGCAGGAAGCCGCCTTTACCGGCAACACGCAGCGGGCCGACCAGGGCCGCGAAGAGCCATTGGCCTAGGTGGACAGGGGTCAGAAAGAGCCATGTTGAGCCGAATCGTCGGGCGTGCGGCCCAGGATTCCAGCGTCTTGCCCGTTTTTTCCTCGGCGGCGTGGCCGTGGACCGTGGGGGCTGTTGTCGCCGCACTGGTGGCGGGAGCCCTCCTGGGCGTGGCCGTCCTGCTCACTGGCCCGGTGCCCGTCCTCATGGGCGTCGTCGGGATCCTGGTGGCCCTCCTGGTATTCCGCTATCCCGAAGCGATCGTCGTGCTGATGCTGGCCCTGGCCTCGCAACTGATCCCAAGCCGGTTCAACATCTTTGTGGACCTGTTCGTGGGCCGCTTCCAGGTGTCCGACCTGCTGCTGTTCTGGCTGTTGTTCGTGACCGCCCTGCGGGTCATCATGGAAAAGGACTTTCCGTACAGAAGAAGCCGCCTGGACCTGCCTATGGCTCTGTTCTACCTCGCGGTGCTGGGCGGCCTGGCAACGGCCGTGTTCCTCTTCGGGGTAAACTTTCGTTACGCCACCTACGAGGCGCGCACCCTGGCCTACTACCTGGCCTTCTTCCCCATCACCACCCTCGTGCGGACGCGCCGCCAATTGGTGCGGCTGTCGATAGGTGTCATGGGCGTCGCGGTCCTTATGGCCGTCTCGATGCTCCTGCAGTCCACGATACAGCCCGGCATCCTGGCCGACGACTGGACCCTGGACGTGGAAGGCGTCGTGCGCATCTTTCACCCCGGGTTTTCGGCGGTGTACGTTGGCCTGTTGATGCTCGCCGGCTACGTGGCCACGCGCAGCGGCCGGGAGAGAGCCTCGCGCGGCGTTCACGACTGGGGGTGGCTGCAATGGGCCATCATGCTCGTGCTGGCCACTGCCCTGTTCTCTACCCTGGCCCGCAACTTGCTCATCGCCGGCACCGTCAGCTTTGGCCTGCTGGCCTTGTTGCTGGGCAGCGAGCAGCGCCGCAACCTGATCCAGATGCTCCTGCGACTGACCGTGTCGCTGGCTGTGGTGCTGGTGTTCCTGGCCCTGGTGTTCGACACGTCCACCCTCATCACCCAGTACGCCGCGGCCTATGTTGGGAGGCTGGAGCGCATGTTCTCCAGCGAAATCCTGACGCGAGAGGAGAACCTCTTTTCCCGGTGGGAAGAGATGCAATTCGCGTTTCAGAGGTTGCAGGAGAATCCGATCCTGGGCACGGGGCTCTACAACCCCTACCGGCCGGCCTTTTATGAGGGAGAGCCCATCACCCTGCGTCACTTTATCCACAATGCCTACCTGGGCATCTGGCTGAAAACCGGCATCGCCGGCCTGGTCTCGTTTCTCTGGTTCTCGGCCGCGTTCCTACGCCAGGGCTTTCGAGGTCTTGAACGAAGTGAAAGGCAAGGCTGGAAACGCGTGTCGCACCCACTCTTGCGCGGCGTCGCCCTGGGATCGCTGGTGGCGTACGTGGGCCTCTTGATGGCCAATTTTGTGGCGCCCTCGTTTCTACAGCCAGGCAGCCTGGCGATTATGGGCGTGACCCTGGGACTGACCACCTCCATCCTGTTGCTGGACGGGGGCCCTGATCAAGAAATCTCGGAAGGCGAAGTCTTGAACGAAGTGAAAGGCAAAGTCTTGAACGAAGTGAAAGGCAAAGTCTTGAACGTAGTGAAAGGAGAATCTACGTGAGCACTCGAATACATGCCACTACTGCCATGGACACAATTGGGACGGACAAAAGCCGGGAAGAACCATTGATCCCGGTCTTTCGGCCGTGGTATGACAAGGAAGAGCTGAAAGCCGTCAAAGAGGTCTTTGACAGCGCGTGGATCGGCCTGGGTCCCAAGACGACCCAGTTCGAAGAGCGTTTCGCCCGCTACGTTGGGGTTCCTTACGCCGTCGCCCTGAACTCGGCGACTGCCGCCCTTCACCTGGGGCTCGCGGTTCTGAACGTCTCTGGCGGCGAGGTCATCACGACGCCCATGACCTTTGTCTCGACGAACCACGCCGTCCTCTACAACAACGCCGAGCCGGTCTTTGCCGACATCGAGCCCGACACCCTGAACATCGATCCCAGGTCCATAGAGGCCAACCTGACGGACCGCACCCGGGCCATCGTCGTCGTGCACTATGGCGGCCACGCCTGCGACATGGACACCATCCTGGACCTGGCGGAGGAGCGGGGCATCCCGGTTCTGGAGGACGTGGCCCACGGCGCTGGCGGAACCTACAAGGGGCGCAAGCTGGGATCCCTGGGAAACCTCGGCTCATTTAGCTTTCACGCCGTCAAGAACCTGGCCACGGGCGACGGGGGAATGCTGACCTTTTCGGACCCGGAGTACGACGCGCGGCTCCGGCGGCTCCGCTGGGTGGGCATCGACAAGGACACCTGGGACCGCTCCGAGATCGACCAGAAGTATTCGTGGTACTATACCGTCCAGGAGCTTGGCTGGAAGTATCACATGAACGACATCACGGCAGCCATCGGCCTGGTGCAACTGGAAAAGCTGGACCGCGCCAATGCTCGCCGGGGAGAGATCGTGGCCTACTACAACGAGCGATTCGCCGACCTGGAGTGCCTGGAGACCCCGGTGGAAAAGAGCTATGCCCAGAGCGCCTTCCACAACTATGTCATCAAGCTGGACCGGCGCGATCAGCTCATCGCCTACCTGCGCGACCGCAACATCTCGACAGGCGTTCACTACATGCCAAACCACCTATACAGCATGTACCGCGGCTTTCGGGCCGATGTGCCGGTCACCGAGAGGGTCTGGCAGAGGCTGGTTACCCTGCCGCTCTACCCGGGCATGACCGACTGGGACGTGGAACGCGTCGTGCGGGGGGTACGGAGCTTTTGCAGCAAAAGCTAGCGACCAAGGCGCAACCTGCGCCGGGAAAGTTGAGCCTGATGCACATGCCAAAGCGGCTGGTCCGCCGGGGAGCATCCCTTGGCAGGCGGGCCCTCGTGAACGCGTCGGGCGCGGCTTTCCAATGGCGCGCGATGCTCGCCTACCGCCTGTGGGGCATCGAGGGCATCGATAACCTGCTGCTGCAGTGCCGGCCGGAGCAGGCAACCTGGCTGCTGCGGCGCTTTGGCGCCCGCATCGGCCAGGGCTCGAATCTGCACGCGCCCCTCATCGTGCACAACGCGCTGAAGAGCTATGCGCACCTGCGTGTCGGAGAGCAGTGCCACGTGGGCAAGGACGTGTTCCTCGATCTGCGGCAGCCCATCGAGATCGAGGACCGCGTGACCATCTCCATGAGGGTCACAATCCTCACTCACCTGGACGTCGGCCACAGCCCCCTGGGGGCGGGCAGCCTGGCCCCCAGGGAAGCCCCGGTGCGCATCCGGCGCGGCGCCTACCTGGGTGCCGGCTGCACCCTGCTGCACGGGATCACCGTGGGAGAGTGTGCCGTCGTGGCTGCCGGCGCCGTGGTCGTCGGCGACGTGCCGGCCTATACCGTGGTGACCGGCGTTCCGGCGCGGGTGCTCAAGACGCTGGACAAGGACCGAGAATCTTTTAGATCAAGTCTTGAACGTAGTGAAAGAACACAGCCTATGGCTGGCGGCGGGATCGAACAGGATGAGCAACGTTAGGACCATCGCCAAAAACACAACGTCTCTTCTCGTGGCCGAGGGCATCTCCCAGGTGCTGCGGGTCGTCTACTTTGCCGTCCTGGTGCGCTACATCCAGGCCGAGGGGATGGGCAAGATCTCGACGGCCCAGGCCCTGGTGACGATCCTTTACGTGCTGGTCACCTTTGGCTTCGAGCAACTTATGGTCCGGGACGTCGCCGGGGCAAGGCAAAAGGCGGCCTCCTACGTTAGCAACGTCGCCTTCTTGCGGCTGTTCCTGTCGATCCTCTTTAGCCTGGGGCTCTGGGGACTGGTGCAAGCCTTTGGCTACCCGGCCGAGCTGTCGATCATCACCTACATCTATGGCTTTGCCTTCGTGGTCAAGGCCTTCACCGACGTTGGCCTGGCCGTCTATCAGGCCTTCGAGGTCATGGAGTACAACCTCCTGATCCGCGTGGTGCGGGACCTGGTCAATATCGGTTTGAGCCTGCTGGCCATTGCGCTGCAATACAGTCTCATCGTCATCGTCGGCGTCACTGCCCTGGCCAATATAGTGGAGATGGTTCTGACCTTTGCGCTGCTGCGGCGCCGCGGGCTTCCCTTCCGGTTTCAGGTGGACCTGGGGCTGGCCAGGAGGTTGCTCATCATGGCCTTGCCCTTTGCCGTGGTGTCGGTCTATCCCCTGGCCCACTCGCAGCTCAACACGCTCATCCTGTCGGCCACCAGCACCATCGAGAACGTGGGCTGGTTCGCGTCGCCCAGCACACTCATCGGCATGGCCATGCTCATCCCGGCCGTCTTTATGCGGGCGGTCTTTCCCGTCTTCTCGCGCTACTCCCAGCGGTCAGCGGGCGCCCTCCAGACCACCTACCAGAAGTCGTTCACCTACCTGTTGATCCTGGGGTTGGCAGTCTCCGTGGGCACGTTCCTGACGGCCGGCCGGCTCATTCCGCTGGTCTTTGGCGAAGGGTTCGAGGAATCGGTGCCGGTCCTCCAGATCCTGGCCTGGCAGCCCATCTTTGGCTTCGTGGGCCACGTCAACGGCAACCTGCTGATTGCCACGGGCAGGGAAAAGTTCTTTATGGTGTCGGAAGGCCTTTTTGCCGGCCTGTACGCCCTGCTGGGCTTTACCCTGGTCCCCCTCATGGGGATCATCGGCGCGGCCATTGCCGTCGTGGCGCCCACGGCCGTCGGTTTCTTTTTCTATTCCATCTACTGCCACAGGGTCCTGGGGCTGGCGTTGCCCTGGAAGCGCATCCTGGCGGCAACCGTCGCCGCGCTGCTCATGGCAGTGGCGGTCTATTCCGCGTTGCAGCTCGGGGTGAACTTTTTCGCCATCGTGCTGCTCATCGCCCCGGCCATCTATGCCGCGGCCCTGGCGCTGCTGGGCGTCCTCTCGCGCGAGGACGTCTCGCTGCTCAAACAGGCGCTGAGACTACACTAATGGAGGATGCAAGGTCTTGAACGAAGTGAAAGGCAAGGTCTTGAACGAAGTGAAAGGAATCGTGAATGCCCAAGCCCCCAAAGTCTGGGCCATCACCCTCAACTGGAACGGCAGGGAGGACACCCTTGCCTGTCTCGCCTCGCTGGAGGGGCTCGACTATCCCAACTATGACATCGTCGTGGTAGACAACGGCTCGACCGACGGCTCGGTGGCGGCCATTCGCCAGGCGTTTCCAGGCGTGAGCATTGTCGAGAACGGCGAAAACCTGGGATACGCAGATGGCTTTAACGCCGGGCTGCAGTTTGCCTACGAACGCGGCGGCGACTATTTTCTGATCCTCAACAACGACACGGTCATCGATCCCCAGGCCCTCACGGAATTGGTCCGGGTGGCGGAGGAGGACGAATCCATCGGGTTCGTGTCGGGCAAGGTCTACTGGCACAACAAGCCCAACACGCTCCAGACCGCCGGCCGGTTCAACGATCCCATGATCCTGGCGGGCAGCCACGTCGGCGGCGGCGAGGTGGACCGCGGCCAGTACGACACCGTCACCGACTATGATTTCGTCGACGACGTTTACCTGCTGGTGCGCCGCGCGGTTTACGAGCGGGTAGGGGGCTACGATCCCAACTTTTTCCTCTATTTCGAGGAGACCGACTGGTGTGCCCGCGTGCGCCAGGCCGGCTTTCGCATCGTCTACGCGCCCAAGGCCAAGATCTGGCACAAGGGCAACATCGGCGGTGGCAGCACCACCCTGAGCCCCGAGCGCCACTATTTCCTGACGCGAAACCAGGTCATCTTTGTGGCGCGCAACGCCTCCCCGGCCCACCTGCGGCGCTATCTCCTCTGGTCGCTACGGACCCAGGCCGTGGACGCCGCCCGCTACGTGAAGCACGGCTTCTTCAAGCACCCCATCGCCCGCCTTCGAGGCCTGGCCTCGGGCACGTGGTGGTGGTGGAAGAACCGCGACGCCGTGTCGCCCGGGGGAGCTAGCCGGGCCGGTGGGGCCGCGTCGGGAGCCTTGCAAGGCAAAGTCTTGAACGAAGTGAAAGGAGAGGCCTATGGCCCGTAACGGCGCGTACCGGGACGACAACCACGGCAAAGACGTCCTCTACATCGGCGGGTCGGACCTGGTACGCTCTCCAAACCACCGCGCCCATCACTTTATCCGCTTCCTGGAACAGCATGCCAGGCGGGTCGACGTCGTGTCGCTGCGGCCGTTCTACGCCGGGCCCTACCCGGCCAGCCCCCTTTCCAAGCTGCGGCGGGGAATCAGCACCTACACGGCCGAGCCGGTGAACGTGACCGACACCCGGGTGGGCACCGAGTTCCAGGTTCACAAGCTCCCCAACCGCATGGATCCGCTGCTGCAGGACGTGTGGGCCTACTTTCACCTGGGCGAGCTGGCCCGCCGCCACTATGACGTGGGGATCTTTGGCAATCCCGATAACGCCATCCTGGCCTGGATGCTCAAGAAGCGGGGCATCGTCGACAGCCTGGTGTACGACGATTGGGATTATTTCGCCGGCTTTGATCGGCCGCTCTATTGGCGCCTGCCCATGGCCTGGCGCGAGCGGTTCTCGGTGTCCATCGCCGACAGGGTCATCTCGGTTGGCAGCCTCCTCGCCGAGTTGCGGCAGGAGCAGGGAGCCAGGGAGACGTTCGTCGTGCCCAACGGGGTCAACTACCAGGTCTTTGCCCGGGCCCAGGAAAAAAAGCCGCATCCGCCCACGCTGATCTATACCGGGTCCATTGAGGAATGGGCTGGGCTGGACGTCTCGCTGGAGGGGTTTGCCCGGGTGCGGGCCGAGATCCCCGCGGCTCGGTTCCTTATCATCGGCCCGAACCAGAACGAGTACGGCCATGCCCTCCGGAAGCAGGCGGACCGGCTGGGCCTGGGCGACAGTGTCTGTTTCCTGGGATACCGGCCCTACGAAGAGCTCCCGGAGTTCCTGGCCGAGGCGGATATTGGCGTCGCCCTCTTCTGGCCAACGGACCAGATGAAGTACGCCTTCCACCTGAAGGTGGTGGAATACATGGCCGCCGGGCTGGCCGTCGTGGGCACTCGCGTCGGCGAGACAGAGAGGATCATCCTCCAGGCCGGCGCCGGCCGCGCAGTGGGCTTTTCGGCCGAGGCCTTTGCCGGGGCCGTCCTGGAGATGTTCCGCGATGAGCGCGCCCTGGCAGAGTACGGGGCCCGGGGCATCGAGTTCGCGAGGCCCTACGACTGGAACCTGGTATTTTCCGATCTGCACGAGATCATTGGCTTGAGGAACGGACGATGACGAAGGAAATGGCCAACCTGCACGTCGGCCTCGTCGCTGCGGCCGACATCGAATCGATGCTGGACCTCGCCAATGTGCTGCACGAAGCGGGCGTAAAGGTCTCCCTCTACCTCTCTTTCGCCAGGGCGGCCCGGCTGGTTGCGGTCCCGACGGGGGAGGATACGGGGCCCCAGGCCGAAGGAGAGGTTGCGGAACGCTTCTACCAGCGCAACCTCGTACCCCGGGAGTGCCGGATCCGCCTGATTCACTACCCGCGCCTGCGGGACCCGCGCTCGCTGGGCGTCATGCGCCGCGCCATCGGTACCATGCGCGCCGACGGGGTAACCCTGGTGCACATCAGCATCGGCCCCACCGAGTTCTGGCTGGCCGTCCTGGCCAACCTTGTCCGCGACCTGCCGGTGGTGACCACCTATGCCCAGCCCAAGCCCAACGTGGGCGAAACCCGGCCGCCCTGGCTGGACATGGCCATCAACCGCCTGATGGCCCGCGGCGCCGACATGCTGGTGGTGACCTTGCAGAGCATGGTACCCTACATTCAGAAGGCCTATGGCATCCCACCCGAGCACACGGCCTATGTTCCCCTCTGCCCCCGGGTCACCGCCGTTCGCTGGGCAGACCCCACGGGCCGGTCGGCCGAGCCGGTGCCCGAGGAGCCGGGCACGGTCCTCTTTTTCGGCGGCGCCCGCCGGCACAAGGGTCTGGAGTACCTTGTCCGCGCCCAGCCCATGGTGAACCGCGAAGTTCCCGACGCCCGGTTTCTCATCGCCTCCCATGGCAGCGACCTGGACCGCTGCCTGGCAATGATCGAGCAGCCGGAGCGGTTCGAGGTCCATCGCGGTTTCGTGCCCGGCGACCAGATGCCCGCCTTTTACCAACGTGCCAGCGTGGTGGCCCTGCCCTATATTTCGGCCGGGCCGAGCGGCGTCCTCCTGGACGCTTATGGCTTTGGCAAGCCGGTCGTCGCCTCCGAGGTCGGAGGCCTGCCCGAGTACGTACAGGACGGTACCACGGGCATCCTCGTGCCGCCGGGCGACGAGCGAGAGCTGGCAGCCGGCATCATCCACCTGCTATCGGACGACGAGCTGCGGCGCCGCATGGGCGACAATGCCAGGCGCTGGATCGCCGAATTAAAGCAGTCCATCGCAGAGCGCTGGTTGGAGGTCTACGAGCAGGCCATGTCCTTCCGACCGCCGGCAGCGCCTCGGCCACAACCCAATCCTTTGGAGGAAACGAACCCATGACGGACACCAGACGCGCCGGCCAGGCCGGCAGCCCAATCCCTTCCGGCAACAATGGCCGCGGGCAACACGCCCCTCGCCTGGCCATCGTGGGCTGCGGCGCCATTGCCGAGCAGTATTACCTGCCGGCCCTCGCGCGGCGCCCGGACGTGCTGGCCAACATGATCCTGGTGGATCGCGATGCCGCCCGGGCCGAATTCCTGGCGAGCAAGTTTGGCGTGCAGAGAACCGGCACCGACTATCGCGAGGTCATCCCCCACGTCGACGGCGCCATCCTTGCCGTGCCGACGCACCTTCACCATCCCATCGCCATGCAGTTCCTGGCAGAGGGCATCCACGTCTATTCCGAGAAACCCCTGGCCGAAAACGCGATCAAGGCCAGGGAGATGGTCGAACTGGCCGAGGAGCGGGGCCTGATCCTGGCCGCGAACTACCAGCGGCGGCTATTTCCCCCCCTCGTCAAGGTCAAGGAGCTGCTGGACGACGGCACCCTGGGCGAGCTCCGCTCCATCCGCTACCTGGTGGGCGAGCTTTTCGATTGGGAGGCCGTCACCGGCTTTCGCTTCAATCAGGGGACCTCGTCGGGCGGCGTGCTGCGCGACCGGGGCGCCCACGTCATGTACGTCCTCTCCTGGTGGCTGGGCGGCAAGCCCGCCCTGGTCTCGTCGCAGAACGACTCCTTTGGCGGGCCGGAAGCCGTGGCCGACGTGCATTTTCAGCACAAGAGCTGCAGCGGAGAGGTCAAGTTGAGCTGGCTCAGCAAGTTCACACCCCGCTTCGAGGTAGTGGGCGACAAAGCGCGCGTCGAGGGTGGTATCTATGACACCGACAGCGTCCTGCTGACGACGAGCGGTGGCCAGAAAAAGCGGCTGAAGTTGCCCCCAACGCCCCGCACCTATCTCGAGATTGCCTACGGCATGGTCGGCAATTTCATCGACGCCATCGAAGGCAGCGCGCGGCCGCTGGTCTCTGGCCGCGACGCCCTGCCCTCCATCGAGTTCATCGACGACTGCTACCGGGCCGCCACCCGCTTTGACATGCCCTGGTACGAGGTCCTGGAGACCCCCGCCGCCGTGCCTGCCCTGGAGGTGACCCATGGCCGCTAGAGAGACTTTTCTCATCACAGGCGCCAATGGCTTTATCGGCGGCTGGCTCGCCGAGACGCTCCATTTGCGCGATGGCGTGCCGGTCCGCGCCGGGATGCGCAGTTGGTCCAAGGCCGTCCGGTTGGCGAGGTTCGGGCTGGAGCCGGTCCTCCTCGATGTCATGAAGCCCGAGCAGATCGACGCCGCCATGGCCGGCGACGAGTCCGCCGATCCGGGTGCGCTGCGGGTGATCCACACCGCCTACAGCTCTCCGCGGGTCACCATCGAGGGCACCCGCAACATGTTGGCGGGCGCCCTGCGGGCGGGCGTGGGCCGTTTCGTCTACATCAGCTCCGCCGATGTATACGGCACGCCCCGGGGCAAGGTCGACGAGACCTACCCCCTGACGCCGACAGGCATCGAATACGCCGACTCGAAAATCGAGGCCGAGCGGTTGTGCTGGGAATATGTCGAGAAGGGGCTGCCCGTGACGGTCCTCCGGCCGAGCATCGTCTACGGTCCCTTTAGCCGCACGTGGACTGTCGAGATGGCGGCCAAGCTCCAGTCGGGTAACTGGGGCGTTTTCGAAGGCTATGGCCAGGGCATCTGCAACCTGTTGTACGTCTCTGACCTGGTGGAAGGCCTCCTCCTGGCCGCTCGACACCCGGCGGCCGTCGGCCAGGCCTTTAACCTGAGCGGCCCGGAGACCATCACCTGGAACGAGTACTTTGCAAGGTTCAACGCGGCCATGGGGCTACCCCCCCTGCGCAAGATCGAGCCCAACAGGACGCGCCTGCGGGCCACGCTCATGAGTCCAGTGCGCAGCGCTGCCCGGCTGGCCAAGAAGCGCTATGAAAAGCCATTGCGGCGGCTGGCGAGCAAATTCAGGCCCGCCAAGGAAGCCATGCTGTCGGCCGAAAAGTCTATCCGCGGCACGCCGAGCCTCGAGGACCTGGGGCTCTACAACCGCGATGCCCTGTACGTGACCCAGAAGGCCCAGGAATTGCTGGGTTACCGGCCGCGCTTTGGCGTCGATGCCGGGTTGGAGTTCACGGCCGCCTGGCTTAGAAACGTCGGCCTGGTGGAGTGGGACGAGGTCCAACCGGGCGGCCTGGTGCGGCGAAACGGGGACGGCCGGCGAGACAGAGACCGCGCCACGGATCCCACCGGCGGCAACGGAGACCGCGTATTTTCGATGGGAGAGCCGAGGTGAAAAAGACGAGCTTTATCGCCTGGGTGCGCTACGACCGGAGACCGGACCTCCTGGCCGAGCGGTTTGGCACAAAGCCCCACTATATCGTCGTAGGGCAACAGGGCAAGCTGTGGCAGGCGCCCCTGCGCTACCCCATCCAGGCGTGGAAGACGTGGCGCTTGCTGCGCCGCGAGCGGCCCGACGTGGTCTATGTGCAGAATCCGCCCATCTTTGCCGTCCTGGTCGTCTACCTGTACGCCAGGCTGCACGGCGCGCAATACATCATCGATTCCCACACCAGCGCCTTTATCGCGCCCCGGTGGCGCTGGGCGCTGGGGCTGCTGCGGCGCCTGGCCCGCGGCGCTCTGACCGTCATCGTTCACAACAAGGCCCAGGCTGACATCGTCAAGCAATGGGGGGTCCCTTACGTGGTCATCGGCTTTCTGGCCGGCGACTACCCGCCCGGCTCGCCCTACCCGCTCAAGGAGGCCGGCAACGGGAATCACGAGCCCTTCCACGTGGCGGTCATCAGCACCTACGAGCTGGACGAGCCTCTGGACGTGGTCTTTGAAGCGGCGCGGCAGATGCCCGACGTCAGCTTTTACGTCACCGGCGACTCCCGGCGCATTACCCCGGACCTCCTGGCGCTGAAACCGGACAACTGCCACCTGACCGGCTTTGTACCTTACGATCAGTACATCGGGCTGCTGCGCCAGGCCGGGACCATCATCGACCTCACCACCCGCAACCATACCCTGCTCATGGGCGGCTTCGAGGCCGTCTCCCTGGGCACACCGCTGATCACCTCCGACTGGCCCATCCTGCGGCAGTACTTTTCCAGGGGCACGGTCCACATTCCCAACAGCGCGGAGGGTGTTTGCCAGGGGGTGCGCTACGCGCAGCAGCACGAAGCGACGCTGCGCAAGGAGATGGCGGCCCTGAAGGCCGCCCTGGACGCCGAGTGGCAGGTCAAATCCGCCGAACTCTGGGAGCTGATACACGATGAACAATAACGCCATCACCAGCGAGCGAAAGCGACCGGGCGCCGCGAAACGGCACTGCATGATCGTCCACGCCTACTATCCCCTGGGAGAGACGCGGGTGCAGCGCCAGGCCGAAGCCCTCCTCAAGCGCGGCTACCAGGTGGACGTTATCAGCCTGCGGAAAGAGGGCGAGGCGGCGCGGGAAACCTTCAAGGGCACCCGCATCTACCGCCTGCCCGTGCGGCGCTACAGGCGCGGGGGACTGGCCGCCCAGTTCCTGGAATACGTCGCCTTTCTCTTCATGGCCATGGTCACGGTTTCCTGGCGCCACCTGATCACGCCCTACGCCACGGTCCAACTCCATAGCCCGCCCGACTTTTTGGTCTTCGCCGGGTGGCTGCCCAGGCTGCTCGGTGCCAGGCTCATCCTGGATCTCCACGACTTGATGCCCGAGTTCTACATGGGCCGCTTTGGACGCGGAGCGGGCAGCCTGCCGGTGCGCCTGGTCCGCCTCCAGGAGCGACTCTCCACTCGCTTTGCCGACCACGTCATCACCGTCAGTCACCACTGGCGCCAAAACCTCATCGAGCGCGGTGTGCCCGGCGAAAAGGTGAGCGTGGTGATGAACGTCGCCGACGACGCTATCTTTGTGCGGCCTGACGGCGAGGGCCCTGCCCTCAACGGCGCCGGAAGCACCAATGGTTCGGGCCAGCGGAGCGGGCTGCGGCTGATCTACCACGGCGCCGTCGTGGAGCGCTACGGCCTGGACCTGGCCCTGCACGCCATGGCCTGCCTGGAAGACCAGGCGCCCGACATCCACCTCACCATCCTCGGCCGCGGCGACTACATGGAGAGCCTGCGGAACCTGGCCAGGGAGCTGAAGGTGGACGGCCGGGTGGCCTTTTACTACGAGCTGCGCCCGGCCGAGGAGCTGCCCGCCATCATCCTCCAGGCGGATGCCGGCATCGTGCCCTACCGCGACGACCCCTTCACCGACGGGCTGCTGCCCACCAAGCTGATGGAGTATGCCGCCCTGGGCTTGCCGTCCATCGCCGCCCGGACGACCGCCATCGAGCGCTACTTCGAGGGCACCATGGCCGAGCTCTTTACTCCCAACAGCGTGGAAGACCTGGCCAGCGTGTTGAAGGCGCTCTATGCCGACCGGGGCCGCCTTGCCGCCCTGGCCCGCAGGGCCGATGCCTTCAATCGCACCTACAACTGGACCAAGATCGGCGCCGAGTACGTGGACCTGGTCGAGCGCCTGGGAACCGGCGCAGCGGCGTCCCGTCTCCCGGCGCCGGTGGACGCCGAAGAGAGGAGCGCATGAAAATTCGGATCGTTCGAACCCTCGACCCGGGCAACTGGAGCCGGTTCGTAGAGGACCATCCCCAGGGAAATATCTTTCACACGCCCGAGATATTCCAGGTGTTTGAGCGTGCTGCCGGGCACACGCCCGGTTTGTGGGCCGCCGTCGAGGCCGACCGGGACGGCGAGCACAACCCGGGAGAAGAGCGGATCCTGGCCCTGTTCCTGCCCGTCGAGATCACTGTATCCATCGGGCCCGGGGCAGGGACCATCCTCGGCGGCCCGCTCCGCCGCTTCACGACGCGCGCCGTGGTTTATGGCAGCGTGATCGCCGCGCCCGGACCCGAGGGCGAGCAGGCCCTGGACCGCCTGATGGAGGCCTACCGGCAAGCGACCGATGGGCGCCTGCTCTTTACCGAGTTGCGCAACCTCACCCCTCTGGACGGGCTACAGCCGATCCTCGACCGGCGGGGTTTCACCTACGAAGGGCATCTGAATTATCTCGTCGACCTGGATCGCCCGCCGGACGAGATCCTGCAAAACATCAGCCGGCGCACGCGCAAGCAGATCCGGCGCGCGCTGCGCAAGGGCGACGTCGTGGTCGAGGAGGTGCGGGACCGCCAGGGTCTGGCCGACTGTTACGAGCTGCTGCTCCAGACCTACGCCGCCGCCGAGGTCCCCCTGGCCGACGGTTCGCTTTTCGAGGCGGCCTTCGATCTGCTGGTCCCGCGCCGGATGGCCCGCTTCACCCTGGCCCGCGTGGAGGGCAGGCCGGCGGCTTGTTCGGTCGAGCTTCTCTACAAGGACACGGCCTACGGCTGGTACGGTGGCATGGACCGGGACTATGGCGCCTACGTGCCCAACGAGGTCCTCACCTGGAGCATCCTCGAGTGGGCCGCCCTCCGGGGATACCGGGTGTATGATTTTGGCGGCGCGGGCAAGCCGGACGAGGAATATGGCGTGCGCGACTTCAAGGCCAAGTTTGGCGGGGAGCTGGTTTCCTACGGGCGCAACACCTGCGTGCACGCACCCGTGCTGCTGAACGCCAGCAAGGTGGGCTACAAGCTCTTTCGCCGGTTGGGGCTCTTTGGCGCTGCGCGCCCCGCCGGCACGTCCAGCTCCACGCAGGCCAAGCCCACCTGGCCCGGGGGCCTGGATGAGGAACCGAAAACAGATGGCCCGTTGCCTTCCTCGGGGGCACGCCGTCGTGAACAGGGAGTAACAGGCAGATGAAAGCAATCCCGGCAGTTGTGACACCCCTCGACGAACACATGGGCCTCGACATCGCCCGCTCCCTGGCCCCGCGCGGCATTCCCGTCTATGGCGTCGACGCCCACCCGGATGCCGTAGGCAGGTTCTCCCGGCATATCCGGTTCGTGCGGAGCCCGAACCCTGAGCGGGATGAGGCCTCCTACCTGCAGTTTCTCGTGGACCTGGGCAAGCGCCTGGGCAGGGCCGTGCTCTTTCCGTTGAGCGACATGCACGTCCTGCTCTGCTCGCGGCACAGGGACGTTCTGAGCCGGTACTACGAGTACGTCATGCCCGACCACGAGACGATGGAGAGGCTGACCACCAAAGACGGCCTGCGGGCCGCAGCCCAGGGGGTAAACCTGCCCACTCCCAGGACGTTGCCGGTGAACGGGACGATGAGCATCGAGGAGATAGCCGCCGAGATCAGCTACCCGGCGATCCTGAAGCCCACGGAGAGCACCTACTGGCACACGCCCGAGTTCACCAGCATGCTGCGGCGGGGACTTTTGCAGGGCCGGGCCAAGGTCGTCCTGTGCCACGATCCGTCAACCCTGGTAAAAACCTACCGGAGCATCGCTGTCCACGATAGCCGCCTGGTCGTACAGGAGGTCGTACCCGGCGAAGACAGCCGCCTGGCCTACATCGCCTTCTACCTCAACCGCGAGTCGAGGCCGCTGGGCATCTTTGCCGGGAGAAAGCTGCGCGTCATTCCAACGGGGTTTGGCTCGGCCAGCTACGTGCGGACCTTTCACGATCCCGATCTCGAAGCCGCGGCCCTGCAGCTACTCGAGGCCAGTTGCTACCAGGGGTTGGGCGGCCTGGAGTTCAAGAAGGACCCCCGGGACGGAACCTACAAGCTCATCGAGTTCAACACGCGCTTTGGCATGTGGGATGGCCTGGGCGCCCGCTGTGGCGTGGACCTGGCCTACCTTGCCTATCAAGACGCCCTCCGGCAGCCGGTGGAACCACAACTGGCCTACCGCGACGACATGATCTGGGTGGACTGGCAGCGAGACATGAGGGCGGCCTTTGACTACCGGCGCAAGGGCCAGCTATCCATCGGCCAGTGGCTGGGCTCGCTGCGCGGCGAGAAGATGTGGGCCATTTATTCCAGGGACGACCCGGGGCCGGGGGCGGCCTTTACCGTGGCGCTCCTGGGCAAGATGTGGGAGAGAATCAAGGGAGCAGCCATCCGCCGATGAACGTGAATCTATGGAGTTCCAACACCCCGGCAAGATTCTGGCTCCTGGAGCCAGGGGAGAACGGCCAACCGGTCGTATCGCCCGATGACTGGCGCCAGGCCGTTGCCCGGTCGGTCCACGTCCTGGAGCTGCCGCAACTGCCCGACACCATCGAGCCGGGCTCGTACGACCTGGACGCCATCCTGCTTCAGACGCTGGGCGAGGGACAGTTCGGCCCCGAGCGCTGGCGCCTCGGCGCCACCCGCCGCGCCTACTATACCCTGAAGCCCTTCCTGCCACGCGCCGTGACCCGGATGCTCCGCCGCCTCACAAGCCGGCCTATGCAGGACCAGTCGCAATTGGGCTGGCCCATCGAGGACCGCTACGCCCGCTTTCTCTGGGAGGTGGCAAAGCAGATTCTGATCGCTACGGGCAAGAATTCGCTGTCGTTTCGCTACTTCTGGCCCCACGGCCGGGCCTATGCCCTGGTGCTTACCCACGACGTGGAAACCGCCGAAGGACAGTCCTACGTCCGGGCCGTGGCTGACCTGGAAGAACGCCTCGGGTTTCGCTCTTCTTTCAACTTTGTGCCCCAGCGCTATCCCGTCGATGAGGCGTTGCTGGCCGAGCTGCGACAACGGGGCTTTGAGGTCGGCGTGCATGGGCTAAAGCACGACGGCAAGCTCTTCCGCTCCCACGCCGAGTGGAGCCGGCGCGTGGCGCGCATCAACGACTACCTACACCGGTTCGAGGCCCGGGGCTTTCGCACGCCCCTGACCCATCGACAGCCCGAGTGGATGCAAGACCTGGAGATCGACTACGACCTCTCGTTCTTTGACACCGATCCCTACGAGCCGATGCCCGGCGGAACCATGAGCTTCTGGCCCTTTCAGGTCGGCCACTTCCTGGAGCTGCCCTACACTCTGGCGCAGGACTACACGCTGACTTCCGTTCTTGGCGAGGAAACGCCCAGGCTCTGGCTACAAAAGCTCGAGGTGATACGCAACTACCATGGCATGGCCCTTCTCAACAGCCATCCCGACTACCTGCGGGAGGAGCGGACCCGGGCCGTGTACGTCGACTTTTTGCAGACCGTGAAGGAGAAGAGCGGATATTGGCACGCCCTGCCGGCCGAGGTTGCCGCCTGGTGGCGTGAGCGAGGCAAGAGCAGGCCAACGCTGCCGGCCGGACAGGAAGGTTTCGAGCTTGAGCCAGAGGCGACTTTGCCTGGCATAGCCTCGCCTGGCATAGAACGAGGCGAGATCCGCCTGCGCGCCGGGGTGCTGGTCGTCGCGCCCCTGGCCGGCCCCAAGGTGGAGGCGGACGTGCAGCCCGTCCTGGCCCGGGAAGTGCCGGTGAGACCATGAAACGAGAGATGAACCGAGATCTGGAGCTCATGTCCCCCGGCCTGGCACAACAAGAGGCGATCCGGGAGCGCGCGTACCATCCCACGGGCACGTTCGTGCTCTTTGCTCCCCACGAGATCGAGCAGTCGCTGGCGGGCCGTTTCGAGGAGCAGGTACGTAAGCACGGAACCCGGGTGGCCATCAGGGTCCACCGGGAGGACGACGGGCCGGCAAGCCGGCAGTGGACCTACGACGAGCTGAACCGCGCCGCGAACCGGCTGGCACACGCCATACAGTCGCGCGGTGGCAAGGATGTGGCCCCGGTGGCACTCCTGGTGGAGGACGCTGCCCCCACCGTGGCCGCCATTCTTGGCGTCTTGAAGGCGGGCCGCATCTTTGTGACCCTCGACCCGGCCTATCCCGACGAGCGGCTGGCCTACATGCTGCGCGATTCGGGCGCCGGGCTGGTTCTGGCCATGACCGGAGAAAACCAGGAGGGCCCGCAGGCAACCGGCGAACTGGCCGCCCGCCTGGGCGTGCATTCCGACCAGGTCATCGACCTGGGCGAAGCGATGGCCGAGGGCTCGGGCCTGCCGGACGAAAACCCCAACCTGCAGGTGCCGCCGGAGGCACTGGCCTACATCATCTATACCTCGGGCTCCACCGGGCAGCCCAAGGGGATTGCCTTCGACCACCGAAGCGTGCTGGCCGGCATCAGGAACTATACCAACGCCTTCCACATCACCACCGACGACCGTCTGACGCTCCTTCACTCCATCAGCTTTTCCTCGGCCATGGTAGATATCTTCTGTGCGCTTCTCAACGGGGCGACCCTCTACCCGTGGAACGTCAAGAAACAGGGCCTCGCCGGGCTGGAAGATTGGCTCGACGCGGAACAGGTGACCATCTGCGATTGGGTGCCGACGCCTTTTCGCTATTTCGTGGACGCCCTCAGTGGCGAAACTCGCTTTCCGCACCTTCGCCTGCTGGTGCTGGCCAGCGAGGCGGTTACCAGGCGAGAGGTAGAGTTGCATCGGGCACACTTTGCCCCGGGCTCGATCCTCGTCAATCGCCTGGGAGCCACCGAGACCTACAACTACCGCCTCTTTTTCATGGACCACGACACGCCGCTCGCCTTGGGGGGCAACCTGGTGCCGGCCGGTTACCCCGTGCCCGACAAGCACGTCCTGCTCGTCGACGAGGCCGGCCGCGAGGTCGCACCCGGCGAGCCGGGCGAGATCGTCGTCAAGAGCAGGTACCTGGCCCGTGGCTATTGGCGGCAGCCAGAGCTGACCGTGGCGGCCTTTCGGCCGGATCCGGAGGGCGGCGACGAGCGGCTATACTGGACGGGCGACGTGGGCCTGATGCACGCCGACGGCCTGCTGGAGTACCGGGGGCGCAAGGACTTCCAGGTAAAGATCAGGGGCTTTCGCATCGAGGTCGCCGAGATCGAGCGGGCGCTGCTGGCGGTGGATGGCATCGAGGAGGCTGTAGTAGTGGCCGAGTCCAACGGAGCCGGCGATCCCCGGCTCCTGGAGCCCGTTCCGGGTGCGGACCCCGCGGCGGCCGAGACGGCCGAAAATGGCACCGGTGAAAAGCAGCTTGTGGGCTACATCGTACCCTCCGGCGGGCGCGCCCCCTCCGGAAGCGAGCTGCGCGAGGCGCTGCTGAGGGCCCTGCCCGACTATATGGTTCCGGCCGCCTTTGTCACCGTCGATGCGCTGCCCTTGACCGCCAGCGGCAAAGTGGACCGCAAGGCCCTCATGGCCCTGGGCGCTAGGGCCGGGCACCCGGCAGGCCACGACGCCGGCCGAAACGGAGACTCCGGCCAGGGGTCCGGATACGGCGACCTCCTGGAGCCCCGCGACGAGCTGGAGAGGCGAATGGTGAGGGCCTGGCAGCAGGTGCTGGGCCGGCAGAAGGTGGGTATCAGGGACAACTTTTTCGACCTGGGCGGCCACTCCATGTCGGCCGTGCGCCTCCTGGTCGAGATCGAGCGCGAGTTCGGACAGAAGGTTGCACCGCCGACGTTCTACCAATACCCGACGGTCGAAGAGCTGACCCAGGTGGTGCGCGACAGATCCGGGGCCCCATCAGAGCGGTCGGCTACCGGGGGAGAGGGGTCACCCCTGGTTAGCGTCCAGCGCCCGGCAGCGCACGGGCCATCAGCCGGCGCCCGGCCCCCGTTCTTCTGTCTGCCTGGCAACCTGGGGAACGTCTTTACCGACCTGGGTGACCTGGCCCGATTCCTGGGGCCCGATCAACCCTTCTACGGCTTCCAGGATGGGCCCCACAATCCGGCCCAGATTCCGGCCGTCGCTTCTCTGTACGTACGGGAGATGCAGCGCGTGCAGCCCCACGGCCCCTACTTCCTGGGTGGTGTCTGCCTCGGCGCCGTCGTAGCCTACGAGATGGCGCAGCAGCTCGTGGGGCAGGGGGAGCGGGTGTCTCTCCTGGCCATGGTGGAGCCGGCACGCCCCTGGCGGCCGGGACCAAAGGCCTACCTGAGTTTCCTGCGCTATCTCTACGACCGGTTCCTTCGACGCGTAGGCTATGCGCGGGAGGGAAACGCTCCGCAGGGCCCGGCGGAGGTGAGTGCTTTTGTCCGCTTGAAACTAAAGCTCGTGGCCAACGTGTGGGCACTGCGGCGCTACATCCCCCAGCCCTATTCCGGTCCGATCCACGTCTTTCTCTCCCAGGGCTCCCTTGGCATCCCGGACAATCCGCAGTTGGAGTGGCGGCACCTGGCCCGGGGTGAATGGTCGGTGCACGCAATCCCGGGCGACCACGGCTCCATCACGGGCGATAACCGGATCGTTATCGAGCCGGCGCACATGCGTGTCCTGGCCGGGAAGCTGAGACTGTTGATGGAGGAATATATCCATGGAGACGCAGGAAAGGCAAAGTCTTGAACGTAGTGAAAGGCAAGGTCTTGAACGAAGTGAAAGGCAAGGTCTTGAACGTAGTGAAAGGCAAGTCATGACTGATACCAAGGTGGCAAGACTTCCGGTGAAGCCGCTGGTCCTGGATAGAATGGGCACTTGTGTCCAGGCTGGCACGCGTCTGCTGGGACTTCTGGGTGCGGATATTCGGCACGCCGATCTCGCCTTCTCGTTCAACAACCAATTGTTATCCTACTGGGGACGTAAGTACCTATACGTGCCCTACTCGGTGCCCGCCGAGGAGTTGGAGAACGCGATACAGGGCATCCGCGCCCTCGATATCCTGGCCTGCAACGTAACCTTTCCCCACAAGGTAGCAATCATGAACTACCTGGACGAGATGGATGACTCGACGCGGCGCATGGGATCGGTGAACCTCGTCGTGAATCGAGAGGGTGTCCTGTGGGGGTACAATACCGACAGCATGGGCTTCATGGACGCCCTGCACGCGACAGGGCTCATGGACGACCTGGATAGCGCCCTCATCTATGGCGCCGGAGGCGCCGGGCGAGCCCTGGCCACCGCCCTGGCCGCAGCGGGCATATCCAAAATATGGCTCTATGACATCATCGAGGCCCGGAGCCACGCCATCGAAAGCCGGCTGAGCCACAACGGCTGCCGGGTATGCGCCGTCGCGCCGGAGGATATGCCGCACCTGCGGCCAGCCCTCATCGTCAATGCCACCCCCCTGGGGCGTGGCGAACAGGCCGACGTCTCGCCCCTGGAGGACCTGCGCACGGGACAGGATGCCCGGCTCTTTTTTGACCTCAACTACAACCCGGCCCGATCCAGGTTTCTGCGGCAGGCCGACGCCCTGGGCGTGCCTGCGGAAAACGGCTTGCGTATGATGTGCTACCAGGCCAAGCGGTCTATCGACGTTGCCGTCGATCAGGTCCCATTTGACTGGTTCTACACGGCTTTGAGAACGAGAGAGATAGAACAGCACATGGTGGCTGCCGGGTCCGCCCCTGCGGCAACACCCTAGAGAGGGAGCGGCAGAACGGGGGTGCCGGGCATGAAGGTGTGGGGAGAGGTCCCGACCCCTTCAGGTTCGACCAGCTCGATGACCGACTCGAAGGCGCCGATGTCGTGACCTCCGCCCCGGGGCCGGGCCTTGCCCGCGAAATCGGTGGTGACGTCGACGTCCGTTCCAGCATCGATCATGGGAGACAAAAGTTGCAGGCGAAAATCCCCCCCGGCAGCGTCCACAAACTCTGGATCTACCCCCCACAGGTCGCCTCGGGATGGTGATCCCAATGGCCGGCGCCCATCGCTGCGATAGACGTTGTTGTACCCGGCATCCAGGCTCCGCTCGGACACGGCATCGGGAGCCAGGTGCGGCCTCGCGATGTTGTAAAAGATATTGTTCTTGATCGTGACGCGCAGCGAGCGAAAGAGACCGATTCCCACCTGGGTCGAAAGATCAAAGTCCAGGTCGCTGACGAACGTATTGTTGAGGATCTGGATCCGGCGGCCGTCCAGGATGGTGATCTGGTTAAATGCCAGGATGACATTGTTCCTGATGACAACGTCCCGCACGAGCCCGTTCTGGGACTCGATCATGAAGCCCTTGCCCTGCTCGTCCGGTCCCTGGTACTCCAGGTTCTCGCAGCGGTTCCCCTCGAAGACAATGTCCACCGCCGGTCCCCAGGTCTGGAAACAGTCGATGTGGGGGTTTACGTTCTGGACGTCGTCGTAGCTGATATCGTGGATATAATTGCCCCTGATCTCATGTCCACGCCCGAAGAAGCGGATGCCATCGGCGTCCACCCAGCGGGGTGGGTCGGCCCAGCGTGGATGATGCTGGACCGTGCCCCAGATCTCGTTGCCCTCGATGACGTGGTCGTCGCCGTGGAGCTCGATGCCCACCAGCCCGTTGCGAACCAGCAGGTTATTCCGCACGATGCAATCGGTGCTACCCGGCTCTCCCATCTCGCCAAAGAGCAGGATGCCACCCCGCGTCGCGTGACGAATCTCGTTGTCCTCCAGCACGCAGCGGCCGGCGTTGACAAAGATGCCAACGCCGTCATCCCACAGGTCCTCCGTGCCCGTGATCTCGAAGCCACGCACAGTGATGTCATCGGCCAGGATGGTAAACCCTCTGGTCCGTACCGCGCCAACGGCCTGAAAGATAACGGGCGCGCCGCGCTTGCCGGGCGTCGTAACCCGGACTCGCTCCTGGTAGCGTCCGGCCCGGACGTGAACGGTACTTCCGGCTACGACGGTGTCTGCCGCTTTCTGGATGGTGCGCCAGGGCGCCAACGCTGTACCGGGGTTCAAATTGGAACCCCGCAGCGCGTCCACGTAATAGTCTCCTGGCTGGGGCCGCTCGGGCCTCTGCCCGGGAACAGGGGTGGGCAGCGGTGAACAGGATGCAATTGCGAGTAGGAGCACGAGCCCGCAGACGATGAGGGTGTCTCCGCGTGGTATCTTGACCATGGCTCCCGGTACCGTGGCCAGTGGCTGGCCACATCGAGGGTTGCAGCGTCCACCGGAAGGAATTGGGGACGCAGAATATGCTTCATCCAAGGTGCCGGCTCGGGGACCCCGGGTAGGCGTATGATACCACATTCTGGCCCTTTGTCAACAGTGAAATGCTGCCAGAGCAAGAAAAAGGGCCTCTCTCGAGGCCCTTTGGTTCCTGTCTCTTGTGCAGAAGCCGTCAATGGTGGATCACAGAGAGATAGAGCTTCCACGGCATCATTCTGCTGGGCGGGGCCACGTAGGTCAGGCCCACGGCGTCGGCGACGACGTCCTGGCCAGACGTGACGTCGTCCTTGACGGCGATAGAACCACCGGTCTCGAATTCAAAGATCCCAATCAAGTTCCACTTCCCGCCGTTGATCTGCTGGTTGACGCGCAGCGTCCTGGAGCTGGTGGAGCCGTTGACGACGTAGGGAACGTCGGCCGGGCGCCAGTCGCCACCGCACCACCAGGCATAGACGGCGTAGCGGCCGGGCTCGGGCACCGAGAACGACCAGGTGGCGACGTCCTCTCCAGTGCCGAGGAGGTGATTGTATGCATGGCTGTCGCCATAGTGCTCACCGCCGGCTTCTTCGTACCGCTCCCAGGCGTCTTGTTTGTAAGAGCTGGAAAAGGCGTTGCTCTCGTTGTCATAGATGTGATCGACCGTGGCGGGCGGCACTCCACCTGTGCACTCGCAGGCGCCGATGTCAAAGGCCGTGCCCTGGGGCCGGGCGATCCCGTCATAGTCCACGGGCACCGTCGACCCCACGTTGTATCCCGCGTCCACCGCCGCTGACGTCGTCTGCAGGTGATAGTCGCCTCCCCCGGCGTTCGCAAACCCCGGCGCA
>DAOUHB010000139.1:0-7756 GCA_034428935.1 Anaerolineae bacterium
CGAGCACCAACAGCAGGGCCAGGTCGGGCCAGGCGGCTTCCGAGTGGAGCCACAGCCGGAACCCGGTCCATGCCTGCTGCGGCCGCCAGCTACGGTTCTGCCAGGCCAGGGCCGCCACGCCGAGCCCCGCCGGCAGCCAGGCGTAGAGGGGGCCCAGGTGCAGCCCCACCAGGTCGGTCCACAGGAGCAGCACCGGGTAGAGCGCCAGGCTGATGCCGGCCGCCAGTCCCAGCCTGACCGGCCAGTTCAGGTCCCGCTCGCGCATCAAGCAGTTGAGGAGTGCCCAACCGGGCACCACAAACAGCAGCCCGGCCGCCAGCAGCAGCCCCAGCCCGGCTATACCCGCACCCAGCAGGTCAAGGAGGGTTCGCCCCGGATCGTACGCCAGGCCGAAGGCCAGTTGCCGGTCCTGTGGCTCGTGGCCTGCATAGGCAGCACCGTTCAGGTAGGCCTCGCCGCCGCCAGTGGCGACGCGTGCCCCCGCCTCGTCTGCCTCCAGGAATGCGTAATAGTAGCGGCCGTGGGAATTGCCCTGGACTGGAAACGAGAACCGGTAAAAGCTCGGCGGCTGGCCCCCGGGCACCTGCAAACTGGCGGTGGCCAGGTCCGTTGCGGACTGAGGGTCACTGCGCAGGTGCAGGGTCAGCGTGGGCTCGGTGCCGGGATCGGCCGCCAGCAGCAACTCGACGCCCGCCAGACCGCCGTGTTGGGCCACAAAGCTTTGCCCCACGGGCCTGCCAGGTGCCAGCGACAGCTCGCTGCCCTGTTCCCAAAGGGGCTGTTCGGCATCCAGCAGCTTGCCACCGGAGAAGGAACAGCCGGCCAGCGGCAGGAGGAGCAAAAGCCCGACCAGTCGAATCAGGGCGCGCCTCATTTTCTCTTCTCTTGCTCCCACTCCAGCTCCAAGGAGCGTATGCGGTAGAGCGTCTCTTCCATGATCTTGCGATTAAACCGAATGAGGTCGGCCACGAGGCCAATGAGACACACCTGAAAGCCGACGATGGACAGGATCGCCGCCAGGATGAGGGATTGCAGATTGCCGGCCGCCCCTGCCCGGGTGATAAAGAAATAGAGAAAGCGCAACCCGATGAGCACTCCGGCCGTGATCATGACTATGCCAAGGGACATAAAAATGCGCAAGGGCCGGTAGAGTCCGTAGGTGCGCAGGATGATGATGCTCGACTGTGTCAGGTACTCGGGCAGGCTGCGCATGAGGCGCGACGGCCGGGTCTGGGGATTGGTGCGGACCGGCACGTAGGTAATGGCCATCTGGCTGGCGCCAGCCTGGATCAATGACTCCAGGGTGTACGAGTACTTGCTGAGGATAAGGGTGCGCAACGCGGCGTCGCGCGTCAGGGCCCGGAAGCCGCTGGTGGCATCGGGCACCTGGATGCCGGCTGCCTGCTGCACAACCCAGCTGCCGAACCGCTGCAGCGCCCTCTTTAGCGGAGAAAAGTGGGCGAGGCTGGCAACCCCCCGATCTCCGACGACAATGTCCGCCTGGCCGGCCAGGATGGGCGCTACCAGGCACTCCACGTCCTCGCCCCGGTACTGGTTGTCGCCGTCGGTGTTGACGATGATGTCGGCATCCAGACGAAGGGCCGCCTCCAGGCCCGTGAGAAAGGCCTTGGTCAGACCGTGGTTGCGGTGGAGGCGTACCACGTGCTCGACACCCAGTGATTCCGCCAGTTCGGCTGTTCCATCCGTGCTCCCATCATCAATGACCAGCACTTTGATCTGGTCGATGCCGGGCACCGTACGCGGTAACGCCTCGAGCGTACGGGGCAGGGTCTCTGCCTCGTTGAAGCATGGGATCTGGATTACGAGCTTCATGCCGTTGTCCCTCTTGGTCTCCCGCGATTCTTGCAAACTATCCTACCACGACCCGGGCCCCATGCCAAATCCTTGCGGACTGTGTGCTGTTGCCCACTATGGCGCAGCTTTTGCCCCAGACAGGGATCAACTACTGAAGGATGGGCTGCGCAGCCTGAAAACCAGGCGGTTGGTGTGCACGCTGTGCGGGATCATATCCGAGGCCGGTCGTGGTTACAGGTGGGGAGCTACCGTCCTCGCGCCAGCAGTGCATGCCCATTGGCGCAGGCTGCCAGTTGTGCTATAATCTCGCTCAGGTCTCGGTCAGAAGGAGAGAATGTTTTGCGGACAATTATGGCGTACGTCTTGAGCGCGGGACTGCTCTTCAGTCTCGTGCTGGGCTGTGCTCAAAGCACAACTTCCACTTCGGTGCCGGCGGCGACCGCTTCCGTCGTTCCGTCAACGACGGCCGTGGCCGGGGTCGCGCCCAGTGCGACAGCTCGCCTGACCCGCATCCCCCGCCCCTCAGCCACGGCCAGCCCCACGCCGAGCGCCACTCCCAGTCCTCTGCACTCGCCGACTCGCCGGCCGACCCGCACGCCCCGCCCCTCAGCCACGGCTAGCCCCGTGCCAAGCACCACCTCAAGTCCTGTGCCCTCTCCGACGCCTTCCCGCTATCCAACGCCGATCGCTTCCATCTTTGGCATGCACATGGAGGGTGAGATGGCCCGCGGCAATGAGCTGGATCTGGCGCTCGACGCCGGCCTTCGTTGGGTGCGCTATCGCGTTCTGGACTGGGATAGGATCGAGCCACAGCATACAGATCCACCGACCTATCACTGGGAGGTGGTGGACGAGGCCGGCCTTCAGGAAATGGCGCGGCGTGGGATAACCGTCATTGCCCAGGTGCAGTTTACCCCTGAATGGGCCCAGGCGGCCCCTGGCTCGTTCTGTGGGCCGGTCAAGGACGATGCCTTCCCGGACCTGGCTCGCTTTCTGCAAGCGGCCGTCGCCCGTTACAGCGGTGCTCCCTACCACGTACGCTACTGGGAGCTGGGCAACGAGCCCGATGCGGGCCTGGGGCTTGTTCCTCCTCGTTCTGTGTTTGGTTGCTGGGGGGATCCCGGCGACGAGTATTATGGTGGGCGGGCGTACGCCCAGATGCTGAAGGTAACCTATCCGGCCATCAAGGCCCAGGATCCGTCAGCCCTCGTGCTCAACGGCGGCCTGCTCCTGGACCGGCCCTCGGGTGGGAACGACACCCACCCTCGTTTTCTGGAAGGCATCCTGGAGGGCGGGGGAGGCGACTATTTCGACATCCTCAGCTTCCACGCCTATAGCCACTATCTGGGTCCCCGGCAGATGGGCAACCCTTCCTGGCCGGGCTCGCCGACAGTGATGCCGGCCAAGGTAGCCTTTATCCGCGATCTGCTGGCACGTTATGGGCACGGAGACAAGCCGCTGATGAACACCGAGTCGGCACTTCAGTGCGGGGAGCCCACGGCGGAATGCCTGGACATGCAGGCTGTCCACGCCGCCCGCAGCTATGCCGAGGCGATGTCCTTGGGGCTGGTGGCCCAGATTCATTACGCCTGGATCAACGAGCACTGGAGGCACACAGGGCTCGTCATGACCGACCTGAAGACCAAGCCTGTATACTATGCCTACCAGGCGGCTGCTTCCTTTCTGGCGGGTGCCTCTTACCGCGGGCCTGCGGCAGGCTATCCCGCTGGAGTGCAGGGGCTGGCCTTTATTACGGCCGCTGGAGGGGAATTGCTGGACGTTGTGTGGTCGCGAGATGGGCAAGCGCGGGAGGTAGAGCTGCCGGAAGGAACGTTGGCCTATGATCATCACGGCAAGCCCATCCCCATCGATGGCGCTCTCGTCCTCACTGGCGATCCCGTGTACGTCGTGCGAGGGGACGGAACTGCGCCCTGATTGAAGGCTCCGGCTCCTTTTACCTGTCCTCCGACGCAATCCTCCCCGCCACGCGCCAGATCAGGAGTAGGAGAAGCAGGCCGTAGACCACCGCCAGGCCCAGGTAAAAACCCTTGGTACCCAGAAAGTAGGGCCGCCCCAGGGCCATGCGCTCCAGGAGCAGATCGACCTTTTCCCGCGTGCGAAGGGTATAGTGTGTCTGGAACGCCAGGTTGCCCGGTACCTCCTGGCCATTCACGTAGGCACTGCCACCCTCCAGCTCCGATTCCGGTCCATAGACGGCCTTCACGGCCTCGCCCGGGCCGGACTCGGGTGATTCCAGGTAAAAGTAGAACGTTTTGGCCTTTGAATCACGCAGCGGCTCGAATTCGACGGCATAGGGAACCCCGGCGAGGATCTGTTCCGGATCGATTGTAGCCGTCCAGAGGTCCGGCCCGGCATCAACCCCCGCCCGCAGGTGAAACGTGAGTGGTTGCCTGGCAGGCAAAGCTGGAGGCTGCAGGAACAGCTCGATGCTGTACAGCCCGGGGAGGGGTGCCCTCCAGGCCTGGCCCACCTGCGTGGGGCCTGCCACCTCTGGAGACAGGTCCCCGGCGACGGCATTGCCCCAGGGTGGCGCATTGAGGCGATCCACGCCTGCCTTGATGACGAGCATCAGTGCTACCAGCCACAGAACCGCCATCACCATCGCTATGGCGCGCCGGCCGGTCATTGTCCTTCTCTGGCGCGATACACTGTCATCCATAGAGTCTGTTCTCCTGAGAAGTCGCGCACCGGCTCATAGCTGGCAGCGAACCAATCGCTCTTTGTTACGTCAGCGAAAGCATCGCGATGCAAGATCACGTAATCGGGCGCCATTGTCTGGATTGCCCACACGGTTGGCTCAGCATAGGAGGTCGTCTTGCCGAGCTGTTGAGCAACATCGGGCTGGATCAATCCCGCAAAGTCGAGCATGGTGCGGTCGGAATAGTAGCCGATAATGCCCACCTCCAACGTCCCTACCGTCGCATTGATATCCGTGTTTTGGTCGAGCCATTCGCCAATTTCGCGGTACAGTGGTTGTCGCGAGTCAGGTGACCATGCGGCGCGCAGTGTCACGCCCAAAAGTGGCGACAAAAGGACAATGATCAGCAAGCCGGTGCCCACTACGACTAGCTCGCGAGACACAACTCGAGCCAGCAGCCTCGCGAGGGCTCGTAGACCCTCGGCGACGAGTATGACCATGGCGGGCAGGAGGGGAGTATAGTACCAGAAGTAGGCGCTCACCCCCAGCATGCTATAGGCCAGGAAATAGGCCGCCGTCCAGGTCAGAAGGGGCAGCCAGTGGTGGGCCTTCCGGGCGATCTGCGCCAGCCCGACAAGCGCAAGGGCAAAGTGCACCCATACAAAGGGCATGCGAAGATAATTCCTGACCAGGGTGACAAACCGTTCCGGGAACGAAGGACTAATGGCCATTAGCCCTTGCTGCTGCTTTGCCAGGAGGGTCACCGGGATGGGCGAGCCGTAGTAGAGCCACAGCCCGCTGAACCAGATGCCGGTAAGCGCCAGGTACAGGATCACTGGCCGCCAGGGAACGATGCGGCGGGAGAAAAGATGGTAGGCCGCCAAAACTGCTGCGGCAAGGAGTCCATCCGGGCGGATCATGGCTGCGGCAGCCAATGTCACGGCCGCTACCTCCAGCCGGGACCGATCGTAGGCATAGAGACCGGCCAAGACCGATGCGACGTACAGGCAACTCTCTGATCCAAAGGTCGTCACGGCCAGAGGAGCGATGCTCAGGAACAGGCCACCGGCCAGGCCCACTGGCATCTCGTTATGAGCCCGTGCCTGGAGTACCAGGAGTGCCGCGGCCAGAACAAGGGCGAGGGCAGAGAGGCTGCTGGCCAGGCTGGGCAAATCCGGCCAGGCCAGGCCCATGACCGCGAGTAGGAGGCCGTACAGGGGTGCTGTGGTGCTCAGCGTCCGCTGCCCCACGTTATAGACAAAACCATTGCCCTCGAGCAGATTCCGGGCATAGCGAAAGGTGATGTATGGATCGTCGTAACCGTAACGCCCGAACAGCGCCACCAGGACGCCTACCGTCACGATGCCTAACACCAGGGCGACGCGTTCTGAAACGAGTACCGACGAAGTTAGGGACCAAGACCGGCGCTTCCCATTCATCTGCATCTGTGCGCGTCAGGCAGCGAGATCATCCTTTCCGGGTTTCTCCTGCCGTTCCTGGCGGCCGTAAGGGCTCGGGATAAAGATAAAGAGGACTGGAGCCGACAAGGATCGTTGTCAATTCGTCCTTCTGCCCGTCCGCGACATCGTACACCCAGTTCTGGGTGCCGTATTTGTCGACCACCAACACGCGAGTCGCCAAAAAGGTCAGCGGGTATGTTAGCCCGTCGTTGGTCCATGCCACAGTGAAGGGCTGTCCACTGCTCTGGAACTGGTAGGCTTCCATGGCCTCTGTACCCTTTTCCTCTGTGGTGAGAGCGCGGAGGTAGATGGATTCGGCCAACCGATCAGTGATAGTCTGATAGGCATAATAGGCCGGCTTGCGGGCCAGGTCGGGATACAGCAGGCCTGTTTTCCAATATCCTGGATCCTGGTCGACGAGCAAAAACCAGGATAGACTGAGCAGATCGGCGGCCATGGCCTGTACGTAGAGGATGGGCACGTAACGGCTCTGGATTTCGTCCGTTCCAGTGTTTACGTTTTCTACGCCCGCTTCCGTGCAGATCATCGGCTTGTGCAGGTCAAAGGCCGCCAGCTTATAGCGCAAGAACCTGGTCTTGCCGATGAGGCCAGGGCCGTAGGGATCCCACTTGGAGGCAAAGGCCGTGGGATAGTAGTGAAAGTTCAGTACGTCGAAATACTCGCCTCCCCCACGCTCCAGAACGCGGTCCAGGAAGTCTTTTATAAAGGGTCCGCCCTCTTCTTCCCAGAAATCAAAGCACAGACCTCCGATTAGCACCTGCGCCTCGGGATCGACCTGCTTGATAGGCTGGTATACCGCCGCCAGCATGTCGGCATAAGCTTCAGGGTCGGTTCCCCAGTAGCCCAGGCCCGAGTTTACGGCCCAAAGTAGGTCGCCGTTGTCCGGCTCGTTGTAAAATTCCCAGAGTTTGACCCCATAAGGTGGGGAGCTGTACCGCTGGACTGCGGCAACCACAAATTCGACAAACTCGCCGATAGGTACCTTGTCGATAGGGCCAGTGGGAGTGGTCGCGGCCCAGGACGGATTGCCTTCGATGGTGAGGATCAAATCCATGTTGCCGGCTGCAATCCGGGCCAGGCCCCGCTCATAGAGCGCGGGCCACTGGTATTCGCTGGGGCTCGTGTTGGCCGGTTCGACTGCTGCCCAGAGCAGCGGAATGCGAACCTGGCCGACACCTGCCGCGGCTGCTTCGGCGACCTGTGACTCGGTGCTGTCGTACATCTGAATGCCAAAACGGGTATCCGGATCGCGAAGTGCCGGGCGCGCCACAAGGGGGAGCAAGAGCCGCCAGCCTTCCGCCTGCGCTACCTCGACGGCCCTTGCCGGACCGGACTCGGCTGGGTCATAACGGGACACTGAGGAGCGAGCTGGCGACCCGGGGAACAACAGGAGCGCCGCGAGCAGTGCCGGCAGCCAGCTTGTCTTCGGGCGCCGGGTCCCTCCATCGCGCGGACGGCCAGGATGCATCGCCTCGCGCTCCTTGCCGCGGCAGCGTACATCGTGCATGCTTCTCTCTGTCGCCCCCTTTGTCCGTTTGCTGTGCTCCAGGTTCGCGCGAGAGGCCATTATAGCATCTTTGCAGTTAACCGGCAAATGCTAGTCAGACCTGATCGGCGGTGCAGCAAGAGCCAGGGGCAGCCATGTACCGTGGCAGGCAAAGAAGACCGAGATCTCGTGCTCGCCGTCCGAGACGCCGGAGATCAGCAGCCCTTCGTCGGTCATCTCTACGCCTTGCTGGACCAGTGGCCCACCATCCCATAGAGTCAAGCCGTCCATGATCACCCGGGCATCGAAGCGGTA
>DAOUHB010000140.1:0-22621 GCA_034428935.1 Anaerolineae bacterium
CCCCGCGTAGCCGCCGCCGATGATGCCGATTCGGGTAGGGTTCATTCAGGTATCTCGGGCTCCGGGACGTCGGCGACCAGCTCGATGGGGTCCTGGCCGTAGCGCCCCAGATCCTCCTTTGCTTTTTCGAATAGCGCGATCAGCTCTTCGTCGGTTCCCTGGTAACGGGAGATGGTCTGCTGGGCGCACAGCTCACAGCCGCGCATGAAGCGGTAGCTGCCCGATACGCAGCCCAGGCAGGCGTTCAAGCGGATCATCAGCAGGCAAAAGGCCAGCGTATCGTCGTGGGTTTCGGGCAGAGCCGCCACGCGGTCCACCAGCTTGCGCCACTCCTCGCCCCGCAGATCGCGCAGATCCGGGATCAGGTGCGGCGGAAACAGCAATTCGGTTCTTGGATTTACAGTCATGACAAGCTACCTGACTAGGCCCATCCGGCTTCACGGATGGTCTAAATATAGACGCAGATGCGGTCCTCAGATTACATGGGCGGCGGGCGAGAGGCGATGCCGCCGCTCCAGGCCTTCCCAGGCTGCCCACGGCACGTCCACGCTGCCCAGCCCGTTGGCCATCGCCCCGCCGTGAAAGTCGCTCCCCCCGCTGATCATCAGCCCATAGTACAGGGCCATCTCCAGCAGAGAGCGGCTGACGCGGCGCGGATAGTTGGGATAGTAGACTTCGATGCCCGCCAGCCCGGCCCTGACCAGGCGCGGCAGCCAGTGCTTCAGGTCCAGATCCTTCTTTCGTTCGCCCTTGCGGGTATAGATGTACGGGTGCGCCAGGACCGGCAGTCCTCCGCTGGCCCGTACCAGGTCGATGGCGTCCTCGGGCGTGAGCTTGTAGCGCTCGACGTAGGCCGGGCAGCCGCGGCCGATCCACCGCTCAAAGGCCTCATCCCAACTGTGGATGAGCCCGGCTTCCAAGAGGCTGGTGGCCACGTGGGGCCGCCCGATAGAGCCCTCCTCGCCGGCCAGCTCGACGACGCGCTCCCACTCTACGGCCAGGCCGAGCTGTGCCAGCCGGGCCAGCATCTTTTCGGCGCGCTCGCGGCGCGCGACGCGGGTGCGGCCCAGGAAGGCCTGAAGCTCCTCGTTCTCCACGTCCACAAAGTAGCCCAGGAGGTGGATCTCCTCCCGGCCGCTGAGGGCGCTGATCTCCACGCCGGGCACGACGACGATATCCAGGCGGCGCGCTGCGGCCAGGGCCGCGGGCACGCCCGTCGTTGTGTCGTGATCGGTGATGGCCAAGACCTCGATGCCCAGTGAAGCGGCGCGGGCAACGAGGTCCTGGGGAGCGAGTCCGCCATCGGAGGCGGTTGTATGGCTGTGCAGATCAACGCGGCTCGAGATCGTGATCAACCTCCAGGTTGGGCCTGGTTCCGGACCGGCGCATATCCATCAGCCTTCCCCACGGGCTTTCATCTTTTCCTGGAGGCGCCCCAGGGCTTCCCACTTGCCCGCCGCCGCCAGTTTCGCCTGCTTCGGCCAGTTCGCCGGATCGACCCCCTGCAATAGCTCGGCGTTGCCCTCGGCGACGATGGCCCGCAGGCGCTCGGGGTCGCTCTCGGCCAACTGCGCGTAGCTCCTGATGCCGGCGTTGCGCAGAAGCTCGGCAATCTTCTCGTCGATGCCCTGGATGCGGGCCAGGTCCTCGTCCTGCACGGCAGCCGGGGCGGCGCCGGCGGGGCTCGGGGCCTCGGCCGCCTTCTGGGCTGCCGCCGGCTTCTCGGCTGCCTTGCGCTTGGCCTCTTCCTTGGCCCGGCGCGCCTCCTCTTCGGCCGCATAGTCGCTGGGATGGAGCTGGGCATAGTACTGCACGGGCACGAGCAGGTCTTGCAGGTCCAGGAACATGTCCCGGTCGCGGTTCTCTGTCGCCAGCTCGTACTCCTGGTTCATCTTGATGGCGTCAAAGGGGCAGTACTCGGCACAGTAGCCGCACGACATGCAGATGACGGCGTCGATCCAGAAGCCGGCGGGCCGGGCGCTGGGCCGTCCCCTCTCGTCGGTGGCACGCTCGATCCAGATGCACTGCGGCGGGCACACGCGGGCGCAGATGCCACAGGCCGTGCAGCGCGGGTTCTCGGGGGTCTCTTCGTAGACCAGCATCGGCAGATAGCGGAAATTTTCGGGCAGGACGCGCTTTTGCTCTGGATACTGGAGGGTGAACATGCCCTTGCCGTCGACGTCCTGGCGCTTCTCCAGCCACTCCTGGTCGTAACGATCGGTGAACAGCCACTCCCACGGCTTGCGATCGTAGACGAAAGACTCGACAAAGTGGCGCATGGTGACGCCCAATCCCTTCAAGAGTCCCAGTCCAAACATTAGCGGTCCACCTCTCCCAGCGTGATGTCGATGGTGCCCAGGATGACGATGGCATCGGCCAGCAGGTGGCCGACAGACATGGCCTCCAGCGCCCCCAGGTTGATAAACGAGGAGGGGCGCACGTGGTAGCGGTAGGGGTTCGTGCCTCCATCGCTCACCAGGTAGAAGCCAAGCTCGCCCTTGGGATGCTCGACCCGGCTATAGATCTCGCCCTCGGGCACCTTGGGGTTCCACGCCTTGCGACCGGCCAGGATAGAGCCCTGGGCCGGGATGCCGTCCAGCGCCTGCCTCAGGATCTTGATGCTCTCCCGCGCCTCTTCCAGACGCTGCAGGTATCGGTCGTACAGGTCGCCCGTTTCGTGGGTGGGCACCTCAAAGTCAAAGCGGTCATAGATGGAGTAGGGCTCGACGCGGCGGATGTCGTACTTCAGGCCGGCGGAGCGGATCATGGGGCCGGTGACGGCATAGTTGGCCATTTCCTGCCAGCTCATGGCGCCCACGCCGCGGCAGCGGCCGATGAGTACCTCGTTGTCGGTGAGCAGGGTGGAGAACTCGTCGATCTTGCGGTCCAGGCGCTCCACCACCTGCCGGCAGCGCTTCAGCCACGCGTCGCTCACGTCGCGGGCCACGCCGCCGAACCGCATATAGTTGACCATCATCCGCGAGCCCGACGCCTCTTCAAACAGGTCGAGGACGTGCTCGCGCTCGGTAAAGCCATAGATCATGGGCGTGAACATGGCCCCCAGATCGTTGAGCATGAAGCCGATGCACAGCAGGTGGTTGATGACGCGCGTCAGCTCGCCCATGATGACGCGCAGGTACTCGGCTCGCTCGGCAACCTCCTGGCCCATCATGCGCTCGACGGCCACCACGTAGCCAAAGTTGTTGTACATGGGGCAAATATAGTCCAGGCGATCGGTAAAGGGAATGTTGCCCGTCCAGAGGTTTCGCTCGCCGATCTTTTCGTGGTTGCGGTGCAGGTGGCCCAGGATGGGGCTGACGCTGGTCACCGTCTCGCCGTTCAGGCCCACCAGCATGCGGAACACGCCGTGGGTGCTGGGGTGCTGGGGTCCGATGTTCAGGTAGAGCTGGTCGGTGTCAAAGCCCTCCAGGTCGATCTTGGACCCGGGCATGGTGTCGAACTCGGGCACCGGCTCCCAGCCCTTGGGGTCAAAGCCCTTGGGATACTGGAGGTTGGCGCGCCAGCGCACCCGCTGCTCCGCCGACCGGGGCTGCGGCCCCTCGGCATACGGCCAGCGGCTCTTGAATGGTTTCTGATCCTCTTCGTAGTAGGGCTCGTGCCAATCCTTGCGCAGCGGAAAGCCCTCGAACCCCTCCCACAGGAGAATGCGCCGGAGATCCGGATGGCCTTCGAACCGGACGCCGAACATGTCCCACACTTCTCGTTCCTGGAAGTTGGCGCCCTTCCACACCGGAACCATGCTGGGCACGCACGGCTTTTCCCGATCGGGCAGCCTGACCTTGAAGGGCAGGCCGGGCCCCTGGAGGTCCTGGCGGGTGGAATAGACGTTGTAGACGACCTCCAGCCGGTCGGGATAGTCCGCTGCCGTGATGTTGCTCAGCCAGTCAAAACCCAGCTCGTCGCGGATGTACGTCGCCACGGGCACGAGGCGGCCGGGGTCCAACACCAACCAACCCCGCTCCTCGTCGACCACGGACCCGGGAAACGCTTCTTTCAAGCGAGCTTCTATTGCCTGCAGATCGATTGCCATGCTTCTCTACCTCGAGTCGTAAGCTCAGACTGCCTCTTCCGCAGGCTCTTCGGAAGCAGGCTTGGTCTCGATTTCGTTGGCCGCGGCGCCGAGTTCGTCGATCAGGCGAGGATCGACCAGGTCGGGACCGCCCAGGATGGGGACGGGAGCGGCGGGAATGGGATCCTTGCGATACCAGCGCACCTCTTTGATGTTCTCGTGCTGGATCTTTTCGTGAACGGCCATATATGCGTGAATGAGCGCCTCGGGGGTGGGCGGGCAGCCGGGCACGTAGACGTCCACCGGCAGGAACTGGTCGATGCCCGAGACGACGTTATAGCCCTCCTTGAAGGGGCCGCCGCCCGTGGCGCAGGCGCCCATGGAGATGACGTACTTGGGCTCGGCCATCTGGTTGTAGAGGGTCACGATCTTGGGGGCCATCTTTTTCGTCACGGTCCCCGAGATGACGATGAGGTCCGCCTGGCGGGGTGAGGCCCGCGCCAGGTCCATGCCCCAGCGACCAGTGTCATAGCGTGACGCCGACGCGGCCATGAACTCGATGGCGCAACAGGCGACGCCAAAGAACATGGGCCACAGCGAGTACTTGCGTCCCCAGCCGTAAAGCTCGCTGAGCTTGGTGATAAAGACGTTGCCCTTTAGCTCGTCGGGCACGGTTAGCTCGTCACTCATACTGACACTCTCCTTTGAGCGATGATCGCAAAAAGTGCACCAATTATAACTATTTGCCCCCGTTTTGTCAATTAACGGAACAGCTTACCCGGCGAGAGCGCGGCCGTCCCGGGCAAGGCTTGCCGGGAACGAAAAACCGTACTCGCCACGGTTGAGCGTGCGATTGTTCGTCGCCTGTGTTCCGTGGACTGACGATCTTGGTGCCGGCGGCCGGCCGGCCGCCCGGCGCTGGCCTTTCCCTGGCCCCCCTCTGGCAGCAGCCTGGAGGGGAAGGGGCAACGATAATCGACCATCGCTTTATGGCCAAATTCTACCACTGCGGTCCACATTTGTCAAGGCATTATGGAAACAGAGGCCAGGCTCCCCAAACCCGGGGAGCCTGGCCCATGGGCGGTGCGAACCGTTGTCGTGGGCCGGCTGCCGGACGATGGCCTGCCGGTGCCGGCCTCACGCCAACTCTCTATGGCGAAAACGCACTAGGCCTCGTCCGCGCCGTCCCCCGGCTTCTGGCCGATGCCCGGCAGTGACTTGAGCGCCTGCTCCAGGTCGATGCCCGTCAGGGCCTCGATGGTGGCGGGCACCTGGGCGATGATGTTGGTCACGTCGGCCGTGAGCTTGGATGCGCCCCCGGCCCCGTCCCCGCTGTTGATGATGACCATGCGGTCGGTCTGCGCCAGCGGCTGGGCGATGGCCGCCGCCACCTCGGGCAGGGCCTCGATGAGCTGCTGGATGATGGCCGCCTGGTTGTACTGCTGCCAGGCCGCCGCCTTTTTCTCCATGGCCTCGGCCTCGGCAAAGCCCTGGGCGCGGATGACCTCGGCCTGGGCCAGACCCCTCGCCCGGGTCGCCTCGGCCTCGCCCTCGCCGCGGGCGCGGGTGGCCGCCGCCTCGCCGATGGCCTCGGTCTCGGTCTGGAACTTTTTCGCGTTGGCCAGCGTTTCGATGCGGAAGCGTTCCGCCTCGGCGGGCTTTTCCACCGTCGCCTCCAGCTCCCGGGTCCGGCGCTGAACCTCTTGCTCCTGGACCTCGATCTGCTTCTGCTTGGAGACGACCTCGATCTGGATCTCCTGGCCCTTGATCTCCTGGTTGGTGATCTTTTCCTGGAGGGTGCGGGCCAGCTCGGCCTGGACCTCGCTCCGGTTGGCCGACTCGTCGTAGTGGGCCTTCTGGACGCGATAGTCCTTCTGTGCCGACGCGATCTTGGTCTCGGCCTGGTACTTGGCCGTCTCGCCCTCCTGGCGCGCCAGGGCCGACTGGATGGTGGCGTCGCGGGCGGCGTTCGCCTGGGCGATGGTCGCGTCGCGCTGCGCCTCGGCCTCACCCTTGACGGCGTCGCGCTTGACCTCGGCCGTGCGGGTGCGCCCCAGCGACTCCAGGTACTCCTTGTCGTCCTGAATATCCTTGATGACAAAGGAGACGATCTCCAGGCCCATGTTGGCCAGGTCGCTGCCCGAGACCTCCAGGACCTTCTGGGCAAAGGCGTCGCGGTCCTTGTAGATCTCTTCCACGGTGAGCATGCCCAGGATGGCGCGCAGGTGGCCGGCCAGGGTCTCGTGGGCGACGTAGACGATGCCCTCCGGCCCCTTGGACAGGAACTGCTCGGCGGCGGTATAGATGGACGCGTCGTCGCCCCTGATCTTGATCTGGGCCACACCGTCGACGTGCACCGGCACGCCCTGGACGGTGTAGACACCCCTGACCTCCACCTCGATGGTCAGGATCTCCATGGAGAGGATATCGACCCGCTCCAACACCGGGAGGATGAACGTTCCACCTCCCTTGACCACCCGGAAGCCGACGACCTCTCTCTGGCCGCTGACCGGGTTGACGATGGATCGCTTGCGGCCCGAAACGACGAGCACCTGGTTCGGGCCAACCTTCTTGTACCGGCTGGCATAGAACCCCGCCAGCACGATCAAGACGAACAACATGCCGACGGCGACAAGAATCGCTTCAAGCATTTCTTACACTCCTTTCAGCGTTGAATTCCAACCCGGCCGCAGCCCTCCAGCCGGGCAAAGCTCTACTCACTTTCTTCTTCGGTGCGGAGGGGCCGGACCAGCGCCTGGGGCCCGGCAACCCGCACGATCTCGACCAACTGGCCCCTCGGGATGGGCTTGCCCGTCGCCGAGCGCGCCGTAGAGCTCATGCGGCCCGACTTGGTGATATAGGTCACCTGGCCCGGCGTGTCGGCCCCGATGGGCACCGTCACCTCGGCCTCCAGCCCGACGATGTCGGAGCGGCGGATCTCGCTGGAGCCCTGGCTACGGATGAGGACCTGACTGTAAAAGAGGAACATGAGGGCCGAGATGAGAAGCGCGCCGCCCGTGGCCCACAGCAGGCTGATCCTGGCGTCTACCCCGAAGAACTGGGTGGCCAGCACGCCGATGCCGCCGAAAGACGTCACAAAGCTGGCGAGGGTGATGGGGCTCAGGGGCGACACCGACACGTCCGGCGCGTCCAGGCCACCGGAGGGCAGATCGGGCCCTCCTATCTGCACGTCGGCCCCGGGCACCTCCACGCCGCCGGGCAGGTCTATGTGGGGGATGTCGATGTTTACGTCGGGCATGTCGATTTCCGCCAGGCCGCCGGTGACGACGATAAAGATGGCATAGCCCAGGCCCACGAAAAACAGCGCGAAATAGACACAGTTCAGCGTATCGAGATTCAGCTCAGGCATGTTGCCCTCCCGGCAAACCCACATCGTTCCCCAAAGCAGCTTTCCATATCATTATACCACCAAACCTGGTGCAAGACCAAACCTTGTTCAAAGTATAGGGGATTTCGGGCCGGATCGTTTGACTGCTGGCTGACCCGAGCCTGACGGCGGCGGGGTGCGCGCCGTTTTCTCTTTCCCCTCAACTGTGGTATCATACCCCGGCGATGGACGCCCGGATGACAGCGCTGAGAGCGCGCGCAAAGGCCGTGTGGGAGCTGGCTGCGGACTGGCTGCTTGCCGCCGGCTGCTTCCTGTTCTCCCTGATCCTCTACCTCCAGACCATGGCCCCTTCGGTGGCGGCGCTGTACGACGACAGCCTGGAATTTCCCCTGGTGGTCCACCGCCTGGCCATCGCCCACCCCACGGGCTATCCGCTCTACACGCTTCTGGCCCGGCTGGTCAGCCTGGGGCCGTGGACCAACGTGGCCTGGGGCGTTAACCTGCTGTCGGCGCTGGCGGCGGCGCTGACCGTGGCCCTGGTCTACCTGGTGGCCCGCCGCCTGGTCCGACCGGCCAAGCTCCGGCGCCTGCCGGCGCTGGTCGGGGCCCTGGCCCTGGCCGTCTCGCCCGTGTTCTGGTCGCAGGCGGTGGTGGCCGAGGTCTATGCCCTGCACGCTGCCTTTGTCGCCGGGCTGCTCTGGCTGGCGCTGCGCTGGGCGCGCCGGCCCCTGGTGGCCGTCCGGCCCTTTTCGCTCCTCCTGGCGCCCCCGGCGAGGAGGGGGCCGCTCTTCTTGCCGCGGCCGGGGCTGTGGACGCGCCTGCCCGTGGGCGTGCGCAGGTTCGGCCGGCGGGCGGGCGCGGCCTACCGGCGGGCCTTGCCCGCGGTGCCGCCCGCGCGACGCCTGCAGCCCCACCCGCTCATCTACGCCCTGGCCGGCGCCTTTGGCCTGGCCCTGGCGCACCACCGCACCGTCCTGCTGCTGGCGCTTGCCCTCCTGGCCTTTGTCCTGCTGGTCGAGCCCCGCGTCCTGCGGCGCGCGGCCCTCCTGGGCCCCGAGCGCCCCGGGTGGCCCCGCTGGCGGCAGCTCGCCGGCCGGCCCATCGTGCTCCTCGTCGTGGCCCTGGCCGTCCCCCTCCTCCTCTACCTCTACCTGCCCCTGCGCGGCAGCGTGGGCTCCCTCGACGGCACGTACGAGAATACCTGGGCCGGCTTCTGGCAGTGGGTGACGGCCGGCAGCTACGGCGCGTTCCTGGCCGACAATCCCCTGGCCCGCGACCTGGACGCCGCCTTTTACGGGCAGCTCTTCTGGCAGCAGTTCGGCCCCGTGGGCCTGGCCCTGGCCATCCTCGGCCTCGTCGCCCTCGCCGGCCGGGCCCGTTCCGTGGCCCACCTGGCCCTCACCGGCCTGGCCTTCGTCGCCTTCGTGGCCTTTGCCCTGATCTACCGCGTCCCCGACGTGGAGGTGTTTTTCATCCCGGCCTTTTTGCTGGTGGCCCTGTGGCTGGCCGCCGGCCTGGACTATGCCACGCGGCTGCTGCGCGTCCGGGACTCGGCCCCCGCCCTGCGCCGCCTGCAGGCGGCCGCCGGCGTGCTCCTCGTCGTGGCCGCCGTGGCCCAGCCGCTGTGGATCGCCGCCCGCGCCTATCCCGATGTGGACCTCAGCCGGCGCTGGATCGTGCACGACTGGGGGCTTTACGTCCTCGACGAGCCCCCGCCCGAGGCGAGGGTGACCGTCGTCGGCCTCCTGGGCGAGATGACCCTGCTGCGCTATTTCCAGGAGACGGCCGGCGCCGCCCCCTGGCTGGAGACCGTGGCCGCTGACGACGAGGGGGACCGGCGGGCGGCGGTGGATGCCGCCCTGGAAGAGGGTTCGGCCGTCTATATCACGCGGCCGCTGCCCGGCCTGGCCGGCGACCACGCCCTGGACGCCGTGACGGGCATGATCGAGGTCCTGGGCGAGCTGGAGACGATCATCCGGGTCGGTGCGCCCGACGACGAGGTGCCGCCTATCCCCCGCCCGCTGGACGCCATGCCGGTGCCGGGGCTGGAGCTGCTGGGCTATGGCGTGCACCAACACGCGGGCCACTGGCAGGCATGGGCGCGCCTGCGCCTGTGGTGGCGGGCGCCCGGCGGGCTCGACGCACCCCTCAAGGTCTCGGCCCGGCTGCTGGCCGCAGGCGGCCAGGTGGTGGCCGCCGCCGACGCCGAGCCGGTCGCGGGCGCCTATCCCACCACGGCCTGGCGGCCGGGCGAGGTGGTGGTCGACGCCTACGAACTGGCGCTGCCCGCCGGCCTGCCGCCGGGGGAGTATACGCCGCTGGTGATCGTCTACGACCCGGAGACGGGGGCCGAGCGGGGCAGGGTCGAGCTGGCGCCGGTGTCGCTGGCCGCCCACCCGGCCCTGCCGCCCCGCCGCGCCCTGGATGCCGGCCTGGCCCGCGTGGCCCGCGCCCGCTTTCGCGAGCTGACCCTGGTGGGCTGGACGCCGCCCGGAGAAGGGGCGACCTATGCCGCCGGCGAGGCGCTGCCCCTCTCCCTGCTGTGGCAGGCAAGGGAACCGGCCGGCGGCGAGTGGCAGGCCTCCTTTTTCCTGGAGGGCGCCGGCCGGCAGATCCTCCTCGGCCGGGAGCCGGTGGGCGGGCCCTATCCCACCGCCCGCTGGCAAGGGGACCAGGCCGTGGCCCAGTGGCCGGCCCTGCACCTGCCCGCCGAGGCGCCCCCCGGCGACTACCGCCTGCTGATGCGCGTCGAGCGCGACGGCCGGCCCGTGCCCTGGGGGCGGGGCCCGCTGCCGGGGGGCAGCGACCTGCAGCTTGGGATTCTAAGCGTCGCCGAGTAGGAGGCGATCCGAACCACTGGAACCACTGAGCCACTGAAGAAGATGAGGCCACTGACGGTGACGGGCCATCAGTGGCCTCATCCTGTTCATCCCTTCAGTGGTTCCGGCCCTCCATCGCTGACTGCCTTGGTCCGATTTGTCAAGGGAACCGTCCTATGGTAGACTGGGGCGCGCTTGTCGCACAAGCCGGGCGCGTGTGCCCGGCTAGCCGTTCCAGGGGTCAGCCTAGTTCAGGGGGAGTTCGCCTTGCGCGTCCTGTTCGTCGAGCAACAGATCGACTACGAGCCCCAGGGGATCATGGTCCTGTCCAGCGTCCTGAAGGCCGCCGGCCACGAAGTGGAGCTGGCCGTGGCCGCCCACGGCGACCCCCTGGCGGTGGCCCGTGGCTTTCGCCCCGACGTGGCCGCCTTTTCGGTCATCACCGGCTCGCAGCGCTATTACCTGGGCCTCAACCGCCGCCTCAAGGCCGAGCTGCCCGGGCTGTTCTCCGTCTTTGGCGGGCCGCACCCCACCTTTTTCCCGGAGATGGTCCGGGAGGAAGGCGTCGATGGCCTGTGCCGGGGGGAAGGCGAGGAGGCATTCGTCGCCCTCCTGGACGGGCTGGCGGAGGGCGGCCGCGAGGCGGTGCTGGACCTGGCCAACTGGTCCTTTCGCCAGGACGGCCAGGTGATCGGCAACCCGGTGCGGCCCTATCTCGAAGACCTGGACGCGCTGCCCTTTCCCGACCGGGCGCTGGTCTACGAGCGGGACCCCGTCACGGCGCGCAGCAAGATCAAGCACTTCCTGGCCGGGCGGGGCTGCCCCTACAACTGCACCTATTGCTTCAACCACGCCCTGTCGGAGCTGTATCGCGGCAAGGGCCGGCGCTTTCGCCTGCGCAGCGTGCAGAACGTCATCGACGAGGTGCGCTGGGTGCGGGATCACTATCCGCTGGAATTTGTCGTCTTTGTGGACGACACCTTTGTCCTGTCGCCCGATTGGCTGGCCGAGTTCGCCGCCGAGTATCCACGGCAGGTGGGCCTGCCCTTTTTCTGCAACACCCGCGCCAACCTGGTGACCGCCGAGCAGGTGCGCCTCCTCAAGGAGGCCGGCTGCCACTCGGTGAGCATGGGCGTGGAGGCGGGCAGTGACCGCATCCGCAACGAGCTGCTGAAGCGGAACATGAGCAAGGAGCAGATCCTGGAGGCCGCCCGCCTCATCCACGAGGGCGGCCTGCGGCTGACGACGACCAACATGATCGGCCTGCCGAGCACTACCCTGGAGGACGACTTTGAGACGCTGGACCTGAGCGCCCGGCTGCGGCCGGCCTACGCCCACGCCTTTATCTTCCAGCCCTATCCCCGCACCGAGTTGGGCGAGTTCACCCGGGAGCAGGGCTGGATGGTGGGTACGTTTGACGACATCGGCGAGGTGGCCTGGGACCACTCGGTGCTGAACTTTGACGACGATCACAAGCGGGGGCTGTCGATCCTGCAGCGCTTTTTCGCCCTCGGCGTCGAGTGGCCGCGCCTGGTGCCCCTCATCCGGCGCCTGACGCGCGCGCGCGACAACCGGCTTTTCTGGCTGTTGAACAAGGCGTGGAAGGGATGGGCCATCAAGAACCGGGTCCACCCCGTCAAGCTCTCGCTGGGCGAGGTGGTGCAGGCCGCCTGGCATTTCATGCGCATCAAATCGTAACCGTGTGGGGCGGGCCGCCGCCGGTCCGTCCACGGAGGGGAGCTGGCATTGCACCTGCTATTCATCGTCAAAGAGATCGACAACGAGCCCCAGGGCATCCTGCTCATCAGCAGCCTGCTGAAGCGGGCCGGCCACCAGGTCAGCCTGGTGGTGGCCACCGAGGAGGACCCGGTACAGGCTGCCCTGCGGCTGCGGCCCGACGTCGTGGGCTATACCGTCTACACCGGGCCCCACACCTGGTACCTGGAGCTGAACCGCCGCATTCGCGCCCAACTGCCCGGCCTGTTTTCCATCTTTGGCGGGCCGCACCCCACCTTTTTCCCGGAGATGATCGACCGGGAGGGCGTGGACGGGCTGTGCATCGGCGAGGGCGAGTATGCCACCCTGGATTTGATGAACGCCCTGGAGCGGGACGGAGACGGCGCCGTGCGCCTGGCCGACCCGGCCATCGCCAACTGGTGGTTCAAGCTGAACGGCGAGGTGGTCCGCAACCCGCTGCGCCCCCTGCTGACGGGCGAGGAGCTGGACGACCTGCCCTTTGCCGACAGGGAGCTGCTCTACGCCGCCCACGCCCAGAGCCGCCAGACCAAGATCAAGCCCTTTATCACCGGGCGGGGCTGCCCCTACGATTGTGCCTTTTGCTTCAACAAGGCCTACTCGGACCTGTATGGGGGCCAGGGGCGACGCTTTCGCCGGCGCAGCGTGGACGATGTCCTGCGGGAGCTGCAAGAGGTCATTGCCCACCACGACGTGCGGTTCGTGCTCTTCATGGACGACACCTTCATCCTCCAGGACCGCTGGCTCCAGGAGTTCATGGGCCGCTACAAGGACGAGGTGGGCCTGCCCTTCTGGTGCCAGGTGCGGGCCAACCTGGTCACCGACGAAAAGATCGCCCTCTTCAAGGATGCGGGCTGCGTGTCCGTCAGCTTTGGCCTGGAGGCGGGCAACGACCACCTGCGCAACGTCGTGCTCAACCGCAACATGAGCCGCGAGGAGATCCTGGGCGCTGCCGAGATCCTGCGCCGCCACGGCGTAGCGTTCATGACCAACAATATGCTCGGCCTGCCCACCGGCAGCCTGGAGACCGACTTTGAGACGCTGGATCTGAATGCCCAGTGCCGGCCGGCCTATGCCAACGTCTTTCTCTTCCAGCCCTACCCGAAGACCGCCCTGGGTGAGTGGGCCTATCGCGAGGGCTGGATGATGGGCTCCTTTGACGACCTGTCGGGCTCGGTGAGCGACGACACGGTCATCCGCTTTGGCAGCGACGACGAAAAGCGCCAGATCGAAAATCTACAGAAGCTCTTTGCCCTGGGCGTCGAGCTGCCCTGGCTTCTGCCGGTCATCCGGCGGCTGATCCGCCGCCGGCCAAGCCGGCTGCACTGGCTGGTCTACAAGCTGTGGAAGGGCTGGGCCATCAAGCGGCGGATGTTCCCCTTTGCCATGTCGCCCCGTGAGTACCTGGACTCGGCGCTGTACTATATGCGCATCAAGAGCCAATAAGAAGCTGCCGTCTCAGCCAGGCTGCCAGTAGCGGCGACCGTGGATGACCACGGTTCGCCGCCAGGCACGGGGCAGCAGCCCGAGCAGCGCAGGCCAGGCGCGCCGCCTCTCCCCTGCCGCCGGAAAGCGGATTGCGGAGCTCTCGCGCACCTCGGCGGCGCCGCCAAGGCGCTCGGGCCTGGCGGCCACGGTTGATTCCATCCTTTCCCTCGCAGACGAACTCGCACCGGCCGGGTTCGATTCCCGGCTATCTCCAGATCTCGGCCGGCTCTCCGGGCTGCCGGAGCGCCCGCATGGGGCGGATTGCCCCGGCAGGCGGGGCGCTGCCGTACTCCCCCGGTTGGTCAGTTCCGGCTTCCGGCGTCGACAGGCCGGCCATGGAGCTGGCGCTCCTCGTACCTTCACCCGTGGGCATGGCCGTCGGCGCCGGGTCGGCCGGCTGGACCAGCCGCCCCGACCCGAGCAAGACCAGGAGAGCCAGTATGGTGAAGGTCAGTCCCGTGCGCCAGGTTACGTCGTGCATGCTTTCTCCCACTTCGGTTGGCACCAGCATACCACATTTTGCGCTACGGGTGCCTGACGCTTCTCCGGCGCAAAGGCCACACCTGCCCACACCAGGCCCTTCCAGACTTTCCAATTTTCAAGAAGTATGTTATACTGGTGTCCTATTCGGGAGAAGGGCAGTTTCTTGAGTGCAAGTTGGCCCCGAAGGCAGTTTCTGATAGGTTCACACGTGGATTCCCAGGAGACGCGCGCCCATGAATGCAAGCCCTGATCGAAACCTCGCAATGGAACTGGCCCGTGTTACCGAGGCGGCGGCGATGGCAGCCGGTCGCTGGATGGGCAGGGGGAACAAGGAGGCCTCGGACCAGGCCGCCGTGGATGCCATGCGCCTGGTCCTGAACACGGTCGAAATGGACGGGATCATTGTCATCGGCGAGGGAGAAAAGGACGAGGCGCCCATGCTCTATAACGGAGAGCACCTGGGGACCGGCAACCCGCCCCTGGTCGACATCGCCGTCGATCCCATCGACGGCACGACCGTCCTGTCGCTGGGGCGCTCGGGGGCGCTGGCCGTCGTGTCGCTCTCGGAGCGGGGCACCATGTATGACCCGCACTGCATCATGTACATGAACAAGATCGCCGTCGGCCCGGAGGCGGCGGGCACCATCGACATCGACGCCCCGGTGGACGTGAACCTGCGGAGCGTGGCCCGGGCCAAGCGGCGCGACGTGGACGACCTGACCGTCATCATCCTGGACCGCCCTCGCCACCACGAGCTCATCCAGGAGGTGCGCTCGGTGGGAGCGCGCATCCGCCTGATCAGCGATGGCGATATAGCCGGTGCCCTCATGACCGCCATCGCCGACACGGGCATCGACGTCCTCATGGGTATCGGCGGCTCGCCGGAGGCGGTCGTCAGTGCGTGTGCCCTCAAGTGCGTGGGAGGAGACATGCAGTGCAAGCTCTGGCCGCGCAACGACGACGAGCGGGACGGGGCCCTCGAGGCCGGCATGGATCTCGACACCGTCCTGGGCATCGACGACCTGGTCCAGGGGAACAATGTCTTTTTCTCGGCGACGGGGATCACCGACGGCCAATTGCTGGAAGGTGTTCGCTATTTTGGCGGAGGAGCCAAGACGCACACCCTGGTCATGCGCTCTCTGTCGGGGACTGTGCGATTCATCGAAGGCACCCATCGCTGGGACAAGCTGATGCGCTACAGCCAGATTCGTTTTGACTAGCGCATGCTCGCGAGCAGGGCAACGTGGGCCTGCACGACGAGCCCGGCACATTGGTTGCGGGTGCTGGCTGCCCGGTGCCGGTTTATTCCGTCACACTTTTGGCACAAAAACTTGACGCCCGTACGCTTATATGTTATAATCCGCTGGCCTGTGAAATCTGAAAGGTCCTCCTTACCATTGGCCACATCGGATCTACTGACGGGCTGTTTCTCGGGCGCAACATTGGCGACGGGATAGGCTCTGGGATGGATCGAACATCTTGCGAGTAGTGCTGCTTGCCGCAGACGCAGACCCAGTGCCTGTGAGGTAACGTCCTTTCCGCGGACGTTGTTGCAGGTCAAGTTATGGAGGCTCTCATTGGGGCATCGCCTGCCCCGCGATAAAACAAGGAACGTACCCGGTCACCCGATGATCCGGGGATCATATCGGCGGTTCAGATTCTGCTTCTGCCCCGACGAACCGCACTGCCCTCAAGGGCTGAAGTTGGCACCCGCCGAGCATGTCTGGCACGGAGGAACAGAGTGAACATTGCTGAGCTTGAAAGCAAAACGATGCCCGAGCTATTAGAGCTCGCACGTGAAATGGATATCAGCGGCTTTAGCCGCCTCAAGAAACACGAGCTGACCATGCGCCTCCTACAGGCCCAGGCCGAAAGCCAGGGTCTGCTCTTCGGTGGTGGCATCCTGGACGTCGTGTCGGATGGCATCGGGTTCCTGCGCTCGGGCGATCTGCTGCCCAGCCCCGACGACATCTATGTCTCGCAGTCGCAGATTCGGCGGTTCGGTCTGCGGGCGGGCGACACGGTCATCGGGCAGGTTCGACCCCCGAAAGAGAACGAGAAATACTTTGGGCTCTTGCGCGTCGAGGCGGTCAACAACGTGGATCCCGAGCAGGCCAAGCGCCGGCCGTGGTTCGATCGGCTGACGCCCATCTTTCCCAGGGAACAGCTCAAGTTAGAGTCGGGGCAGTTTCCGCTGTCCACACGCCTGCTGGACATCCTGGCGCCCATTGGCCGCGGGCAGCGCGGGCTCATCGTCTCGCCGCCCAAGGCAGGCAAGACCACCATCCTGAAACAGATCGCCAACGGCATCACCTCTAACCACACCAACCTGCATCTCATGGTCGTCCTCATCGGCGAGCGGCCCGAGGAAGTGACCGACATGGCCCGCTCGGTGGAAGCCGAAGTGATGGCCGCCACGTTTGACGAGCCTGTGCAGCACCACGTCAGGGTTGCCGAGATGGCCCTGGAGCGCGCCAAGCGCCTGGTAGAAATCGGGCAAGACGTCGTCATCCTGGCCGACTCGATCACCCGGCTGGCGCGGGCCTACAACCTGGTGGTGCCGCCCAGCGGCCGGACCCTGTCGGGTGGTATCGACCCCGCCGCCCTCTATCCGCCCAAGCGCTTTTTCGGCGCCGCGCGGAACATCGAGGAGGGGGGCAGCCTGACCATCATTGCCACTTGCCTGGTCGACACCGGCAGCCGCATGGACGACGTGATCTACGAGGAGTTCAAGGGCACCGGCAACATGGAGATGCACCTCAACCGCAAGCTCGCCGACCGGCGGCTCTTCCCGGCCATCGACATCGAGCGCTCCAGCACGCGGCGCGAGGAGCTGCTCCTCGACAAGGACACGCTGGCCCGGGTATGGACCCTGCGGCGCATGATCGATGCCCTGGGTGGCGGAGCCGACGCCGTCGAGCCGGTGCTTTCGCGCCTGTCCAAGACCCGCAGCAACGCCGACTTTCTTTCTACCCTGAACCGAGAAGTGTAGGCAAAGGGGCAGGCCGTTTTGCCTGCTGCCTGGCCGCCTTTTGTGGGTGAAAGGGCTTTATCACCTGGCCGTCCCTGATTTGGCAGGGTAGCGGTTCTATGGTATACTGATCCCACTGCAATAATGGCGTGCAGTCCACTTCGGGAGTGAATGCATGATCGAATCGCAGTCCAAATTCCCTGCGCGGGACGGTGCGCGGGTGGCAAATGGGATCAAGTACCGGAGAGCCGTTTCTTCGATCAAGACCCGAATCCACGGTTGGCACTTGACTGCAAAGGGAGCGCGGGCGGCGCACCTTGCCGGGGACTGTGCGTCTGCGTTGCGCAGCGTCCTGACGGACCTTCAACTCCTGCCTCACCTATCACGAGTCCTGACCGCCGCCGGAGCCGGGCTTCGCGACGGCTCGCTTTTCGGGCGTATTGCCCTCCACCTGGTCGTCGTCTTTTTGGCCCTGGGAGTGGTCGTCATCGCCCAGGTCAGCCTGCCCGAGGTGGATTTTCTCCTCCCCACCCCCACCCCGGCGCCCGAGCTGGGGGCCCGAACCGTCACAACCATGACCACGAACCGGGGGGTCGCTCGCACGGCGGGCGGTGCCTCGCTCCTCTTTCCCGCGCCCGTCGCCCACACCGAGCGCACCGAGCGCGAGCGGATGCAGGTCATCACCTACACGGTGCAGCCCAACGACAACGTGTGGGCCATCGCCCAGGGCTATGGCCTGAAGGCCGAGACGGTCCTGTGGGCCAATCCCAAGGTCGAGAGCTCGCCCGACCTGTTGAGCGTGGGCCAGGTGCTGGTGATTCCCCCCGTGGACGGCATCTATTACACAGTGAAGAACGGCGACACGGTGGAAAAGCTGGCCAAGACCTACGAGACGACCGTGGAAAAGATCGTGGGCAGCGAGCTCAACGCCCTGGAAGAGCCCTACACGCTGACCCCCGGCCAGCAGGTCATGCTGCCCGACGGCCGCAAGAAGGTGACCATCGCCGCGGCCAGCAACTACTATCCCATGACCAAGGTGGGCAAGGCGCCCGCCGGAGCGCCCACGGGCTCGGGCAAGTTCGCCTGGCCAACGCAGGGTTACCTGAGCCAGCGGTACTGGAGCGGCCACCAGGCCATCGACATTGCCAACCGCATCGGGGTGCCCATCCGGGCTGCCGACACCGGCTACGTGCTGCTGGCCGGCCGCGACACGTGGGGCTATGGCAACCAGGTGCTCATCGACCACGGCAACGGCTACGTGACGCGCTATGCCCACCTGGACAAGATCCACGTCAAGGCCGGCGACTCGGTGGAAAAGAACCAGCAGATCGGCACCATGGGCAACACGGGCCGCTCCACCGGGCCGCACCTGCACTTTGAGGTCATCTATAACGGCGTGCGGCGCAACCCCCAGGGCTTTTTGCCCTAGCGGCTGCCGGAGAAGGCTTCGGAAGCCTACAAGAAGAGAGCTACACGGGCGCGAGGAAACTCGCGCCCGTTTTTTAATGTCAAAGGAGGACCCGGCCAGGAGGCCGGGGATCGACGGCTACATCCCGGTGCGTTGCACGTGCGACGCACCTGATCTGGATCCCACCCTGGCTCGAGTTTAGACCCAGCCCCGGAGCTTCATGGCCTCGGCCACGCGGGCCACGGCGACGACGTAGGCGCCCATGCGGTTGTTGACCCCGTGCTCCCCGGCCGCCTGGTGCACCGCGCGAAAGGCGGCCGTCATCTTCTTGTCGAGGCGCTGGTGCACGTCGGCCTCGTCCCAGTAATAGTCGTAGGCGTTCTGCACCTGCTCAAAGTACGACACCGTCACCCCGCCGGCGTTGCACAAAAAGTCGGGGATGACGTACACCCCGTTCCGGTACAGGATCTGGTCGGCGGCCGGCGTGGTGGGGCCGTTGGCCAGCTCGGCCACGATGCGGGCCTTGACCTGGCCGGCGTTCCACTCGCCGATCTGGTTCTCCAGGGCGGCGGGTACGAGGACGTCCACGTTCAGCTCCAGGATCTCCTCGTTGCTGACCGGCCTGGCCTCGGCGCAGCAGCGATAGGTGGCCACGGTCCCCTCCTGGTTCTTCCAGGCCAGCACCTCGTCGAAATTCAGGCCGTGGGGGGCGTGGACGCCGCCGCGCGAGTCGGACACGGCCACCACCCTGGCGCCAAACATCTCGCTCACCAGCTTGTGGGCGTATTGCCCGGCGTTGCCATAGCCCTGAATGGCGACGGTGGCCTCCGACATGTCGAGGTCCAGGCAGCCTGCCGCCTCGCGGATGCAGCACATGCCGCCCCGGGCCGTCGCGTCGCCGCGGCCCGCCGAGCCGCCCAGGGGGATGGGCTTGCCGGTGATGACCCCGGGCACGTTGTAGCCGCGCATGACGCTGTACTCGTCCATCATCCAGGCCATGATCTGGGGCGTGGTGTAGACGTCGGGGGCGGGCACGTCGGTCTCTTCGCCGATGTAATGGCCCACGGCGCGGATGTAGGCGCGGCTGAGGCGCTCCATCTCGCCCTCCGACAGGTCCTTGGGGTTGCAGATGATGCCGCCCTTGCCGCCGCCCAGGGGAATGTCCACCACGGCCGTCTTCCAGGTCATCCAGGCCGCCAGGGCGCGGACGGTGTCGATGGTCTCGTCGGGGTGAAAGCGGAGACCGCCCTTGGTGGGGCCCCGCGAGTCGTTGTACTGGACGCGAAAGCCCTTGAACACCTTGATGGAGCCGTTGTCCATGCGGACGGGCATGGTAACGTGGAACTCGCGGCGCGGCCAGCGCAGCAGCTCGTGGACGGCGGGCTCCAGGCCCATGATGCGGGCCGCCTGGTCCAGTTGGGCCTGCGCCATCTCGAAGGGGTTGATCTCGCTCATCGTCTTACCTCATTGCGAATCGTCTGACCGGCCCTCGCAGCACAGGCCACGGAAACCAGGCCGCCCGGCTACTCCTTCAGCCTCTCCTCGACGAGCGCCACGACGACCTGCGGGTTGGCCTTGCCCCGCGTGGCGCGCATCACCTGGCCGACGAACCACTGGGCGAGCGTCTGCTTGCCGGCGCGGTAGCTGGCCACCTCGTCCGGGTGGGCCAGGAGAACCTCGTCCACCACCCGGGCCAGCGCGTCCTCGTCGGACACCTGGGCCAGGCCCTGTTCCTGGACGACGGCGGCCGCGCCCTTGCCCGTGGCAAACATGGTCGCCAGGGCGGCCTTGCCGCTGTTGGCCGTCACCTTGCCGCCCTCCACCAGGGCGACCAACTCGGCCAGGTCGGCCGGCGCCACGCGAGCCTGCCCGACGTCGCTGCCCGACTCTTTCAGCAGCCGGAACAGCTCGCCGCCGATCCAGTTGGCCACGCTGCGGGCGGGCACGTTGCGCGGGCGGGCAGCCGTGGCCGCCGCCTCAAAGTAGTCGGCCACCTCGCGGTCCTCGGCCAGGATGGCCGCGTCGGTCTCGGGCAGGCCATAGTCGGCCGTGAACCGCCGGCGCCGCTCGTCGGGCAGCTCGGGCAGCCCGGCGGCGATCTCGGCCAGCCACTCGGGCGAGACGTGGAGGGGCGGCAGGTCGGGCTCGGGGAAGTAGCGATAGTCCTCCGACTCTTCCTTGGCCCGCTGCTCCACGGTGCGGCCCCGGGCCTCGTCCCAGCCCATGGTCACCTGGCGCACCGCCTCGCCGGCGGCCAGGCAGCGCCCCTGGCGGGTGATCTCGTATTCGAGGGCCTGCTTGACGGCCCGGAACGAGTTCAGGTTCTTGACCTCCACCTTGGTGCCCAGGGCCTCGCTGCCCGCCGGCCGCAGCGAGACGTTGGCCTCGCAGCGCATGGCGCCCTTTTCCATGTCGGCCGTGGAGACGCCCAGGGTGCGCAGGATGCTGCGCAGGCGGGTCAGGTATTGGCGGGCCTCCTCGGGCGTGCGGATGTCGGGCTCGGTGACGATCTCGATGAGGGGCAGGCCGGCGCGGTTCAGGTCCACCAGGCTGTGGTCGCCGGCGTGAAACAGCTTGGCCGTGTCCTCCTCCAGGTGCACGCGCCGGATGCGGATGCGCCGCGGCGCGCCCGCCTCGTCCTCGATCTCCAGCCAGCCGTCGAGGCACAGGGGCAGCTCGAACATGCTGATCTGGTAGCCCTTGGGCAGGTCGGGGTAGAAATAGTTCTTGCGAGCAAAGACGGCGTCGGAGGCGATGCGGCAGTTGAGGGCCAGGCCCACCAGGATGGTCTGCTCCACGGCGCGGCGGTTGGCCACCGGCAGTGCGCCGGGCAATCCCAGGCAGGTGGGGCACACGTTGCTGTTGGGGGGCGCGCCAAAGGCCTCGGCGCTGCAGCCGCAAAACATCTTGGAACGGGTCAACAACTGGGCATGGACCTCCATGCCCACGACTGCTTCGTATCCTGTCATGGTTCTCCCGCGGGTGTGCAGGGTGTTGCTCCCTTCCACGTGATCGTGGGCCCCATTATAGCACAACTCCGGCCCGGCGACAACGCTCCCGCGGCGATGTGGAGCGCCTCCAGTTTGACCTTTCCCCCCACCTGCAGTATACTATCGCCCACGGGGCGTAGCGCAGACCGGCAGCGCGCTTGGTTTGGGACCAAGAAGTCGTCAGTTCAAATCTGACCGCCCCGACCTTTTTGTTTCGCAGCCGAGCGCACAAGGGCCGGGACTGAGCATGACTCAGTCCCGGCCCTTGTGCTTTTCCCACCTATTTGTATTGGACGTTCCGTTTCTTTTGCGAGCAAACAACTTGCATCAGATGATCCTCGGATGCCGGGATCGCGACGTCGTATCCTCCATAAGCGGCCAGGATCTCGAGCCCGCGTTCGTGAAGAATATCCTCGAGTTCTTTGAGCGTGTACAGCCGGGTTCCGACGGCGTCCGTAGGCGGGAAGTCGTCGGCGATGGGCTCCAGGGTTTCCCCGAACCTGAGCACGTGGCTCTGGTAGATCATGCGAGACGTATCGGCGTTCCACTGCAGGTCAGCCAGGGAAAGCGACCGCTGCCCCGCTTCCCAATGTCGTTTGGGGAAATGTTTCCTGGCATGAGCAGCACTGCACACACCCATGAGGTGCTTCCCGCCCACGCACAATGCGCGCCCGATGACATCAAACAGCTTCAGGTTCTCTTTGTCGGTCTCAAAATAGCCAATGGCCCCGTCGGCCATGTTCAGCACGACGTCGAACTCGTCTTCGAACGCCACGCTTCGCACGTCAGCCTGGAGGAACTCGACCGGCAGGTTTTCCTGCCCTGCCGTAGAGCGAGCATCGGCGATGTAGGCGGGTGTGACGTCGACCCCCACGACGGAATATCCTCGGCGCGCCAATTCCAGCGCATGCCTCCCAAAGCCGCACGCCAGGTCAAGGACGCGCTCGTCGCCGCGCAAGCAGAGCGCGTCGACTATAAAATCCACCTCTTCGCAGGTGTGCTCCACCCATGACATGGCCTTGATGTCCAGCGACCAGTCGCTCATTGTCCTCGGTCTCCTCGATCCCGAAAGTCGCGCACCGCCGTCCGGCGGTCGACGTTCAGCACCCGCCCTGCTCCAGCGCCTCGGCCGGCAAGGCTTCGACCAGCCCCTCTTTGGCTGTAGCCAACAACTGCCTGGAAACGATAGGAGAGAACCTGAAATCTGCTTGCAGCACGTGGAGAAAAGCAGCCTTCGGCGTCTTGCCCGCCAGCCGGCCCAAAATCATTGCCCGAGACACCTGTCTGTCCTCCATTTGCCCTCGGCTTCTCCCCGATTTTAGCACTTT
>DAOUHB010000141.1:0-14363 GCA_034428935.1 Anaerolineae bacterium
TGCCGGTGGCCGGGGGCATGGCTCGCGTGGGCATTCCCGCCTATCGCCTGCCCCACGACGTGCTGAACCGCGAGATCGACGAGATCCTCAAGCTGGGCGTGGACCTGCAGCTCAACCACGCGGTGCGCGACGTCCAGGGGCTTTTTGAGCAGGGCTTTGTGGCCGTCTTTTTGGCCATCGGTGCCCACGAGCCGCAAAAGCTGCACATCGAGGGCGAGGACGTGACGGCGGGCGTCTTTCACGGCGTGCCGTTCCTGCGGGCGGTGGCCCTGGGCCAGAAGGCCCAGTTGGGCGACCGGGTGGTCGTCGTCGGCGGCGGGAACACGGCCATCGACACGGCCCGAACGGCGCTGCGCCTTGGCTCGCGAGAGGTCACCCTCCTCTACCGCCGCACCCGGGCCGAGATGCCGGCCAACGACTGGGAGATCGAAGAAGCCCTGGAGGAGGGCGTCAAGCTGGAGGTGCTGGCCCAGCCCATCGCCATCCTGTCCGAAAACGGCCGCATCTCGGGCGTGCGCTGCAACCGGATGGTCCTGGGCGAGCCCGATGCCAGCGGGCGGCGCCGCCCCATCCCGGTGGAGGGCAGCGAGTTCGACATTCCGTGCGACGCCCTGGTAGCGGCCATCGCTCAGGCCCCCGAGATCAGCTTTCTGGCGCCCGACCACGGCCTGGAGCTGACGAGGTGGGGCACCTTCAAGGTGAACGCGCAAACCCTGGAGACCAACAGGCCGGGCATATTTGCCGGCGGCGATGCGGCGGCGGGACCGGGGGCCCTCATCGAGGCCATCGCCGCCGGCCGGCGGGGAGCGCTGTCCATCGACCGCTACCTGCGCGGGGTGCCGCTGCTGACGCCCCGCGAGCAGCTTCCCTTGCCCACCTACCACCTGAACGAGGCCGACATCGCCGACAAGCTCGCCAGGGGAGAGGTGAACCTGCAGCCCCGCGTCGCGACGCCCAAGGCGCCGGTTGCCGAGCGGCTGGGCGACTTTCGCGAGGTGGAGCTGTGCGTGAGCGAGGACCAGGCCCTCCGCGAGGCGGCTCGCTGCCTGAGCTGCGGCCTCTGCTCCGAATGCTACCAGTGTGTGCTGGCCTGCAAGGCCCACGCCATCGACCATCACCAGGCGCCCTACGAAGAGACGCTGGAGGTGGGCGCCGTGATCTTGGCGCCCGGTTACCAGCTTTTCGACCCCTCGCGCTACTCGGCACTGGGCTACGGCCGCTATCCAAACGTGGTCACCTCCATGCAGTTCGAGCGCCTGCTCTCGGCCTCGGGGCCAACGGCCGGTCACATCGCCCGTCCGTCCGATCACCAGGAGCCCAAGCGCATCGCCTTCCTGCAGTGCGTCGGTTCTCGCGACCGGGAGCACGAGTATTGCAGCGCCGTGTGCTGCATGTATGCCACCAAGGAAGCGATTCTGGCGACAGAGCACGTGCCCGGCGTCGAATGTACCGTCTTTATGATGGACATGCGGGCCTTTAGCAAAGGCTTTGACGCCTATTACCAGCGGGCCCGCGAACGGTACGGCATCCGCTACGTTCGCTTTCGCGTGCCGGCCATCGCCGAGGATCCCGACAGCCACAATTTGCGCCTGGTATACGAAACGGCTGGCGGGCAGAGGCACAGCGACGAATTTGACCTGGTGGTGCTCAGCACGGGCATGGAGCAGCCGGCAGGCGCCCGCGAGTTGGCCGAGGCGGCGGACATCGCGCTGGATGAGCACGGCTTCTGCAAGACGAATCCCTTCCACCCCGTGGAGACGACGCGGCCGGGGGTCTATGTGTGCGGCGCCTTTGCCCAGCCCAAGGACATTCCTGATAGCGTCATCCAGGCGGGCGGCGCTGCCGCCGAAGCCCTGGCAGCCATTGGCCGCGCGCGGGGCACCCTGGTGACGCCGGCCGAATACCCGCCCGAGACCGAGGTGCAGCCCGGCGACACGCCGCGCATCGGCGTGTTCATCTGTAGCTGCGGCAGCAACATTGCGGGCGTGGTGGACGTGACCGGCGTGACCGACTATGCCCGGACGCTGCCCGGCGTGGCCCACGCCGAGAACACGATGTACACCTGCTCCGCCGACTCGCTGAAGTTGATCCAGGAGCGGATCCAGGAACACGGGTTGAACCGCGTCATCGTGGCTTCCTGCACGCCCCGCACCCACGAGCCCATCTTTCGCGATACAATCCGCCAGGCAGGCCTGAACCCTTACCTGTTCGAGATGGCCAACATCCGCGACCAGGACTCGTGGGTCCACGCCAGGTGGCCCCAGGAGGCGACGGAAAAGGCCAAGGCGCTCACCCGCATGGCAGTGGCGCGCTCGCACCTGTTGCGGCCCCTCTACACCGAGGAGCAGAGCCTGAGCCACTGCGCCCTCATCATCGGCGGTGGCGTCGCCGGCATGACCGCGGCCCTCAACCTGGCGGGCCAGGGCTACGAGGTGGTCCTCGTCGAGCGCGAGGCCGAGTTGGGTGGCCAGGCCCGATCCCTGACGGTCACCGCCGAGGGCGCCGACGTCCAGGCTTTTCTCGGCGACCTCGTCGCCCGGGTGAGCAGCCATCCATCCATCGAGGTGCTCACCGGGCACCAGGTGGTCAAGTCGGGAGGGTTCGTCGGCAATTTCAAGACCACCGTTGCCAGCCGGACGGATCTCACCCAGCGCCTCGTCGAGCACGGTGTGACCATCGTCGCTACCGGCGGCCGCGAGTACCACGGCTCCGCCCACGGCCTGGGCAGTCATCCCCGCATTGTCACCCAGGGCGACCTGGAAGAATTGCTGCGCGGCTGGCAGGATGGGGGAAGGCAGGCACAGGCGGCGGCCATCGACCCGGCGTCGCTGCGGACCGTGGTCATGTTGCAGTGTGCCGGCCCCTGGGACGAGGACGGCAACCACGCGGATTTCTACTGCAGCCGTGTCTGCTGCTCGGTGGCGGTCAAGAACGCCCTGCGCATCAGGAAGCAGTACCCCAACGCCCAGGTATTTGTGCTTTACAACCGCGACATCCGGACCTACGGCTTCCTGGAGGAGTGGTACGGCCAGGCCCGGGAAGCGGGCGTCAGGTTCGTACACTACGGGGAGGGGACGCGGCCCGACGTGCGCTGGGACGACGGGCTCCAGATCTCGGTGCACGACGAGATCCTGGATCGGGCCATCACTTTCAGGCCAGACTTGCTCGTGCTCTCCGCGGCCGTTGTTCCCAACGAGGGCAGCCGCGAGCTGGCCGACATGCTCAAGTTCTCGTGCACCCTGGAGGGCTTTTTCCTGGAGGCCCACGTCAAGCTCCAGCCCGTGGACTTTCCGGCCGAGGGCCTCTTCCTGGCCGGCATGGCGCACTATCCCAAGCTGCTGGACGAGACCATCGCCCAGGCAGGGGCCGCCGCTGCACGGGCAGCGCGCATCCTGTCGAAGGATCAATTGGACGTGGGGGGCGTGGTGGCCACCGTCGACCAGAACAAGTGTACGGGTTGCCTGACCTGCCTGCGCATTTGCCCCTTTGGCGCCGTGCAGATCAACCCGAACCTGGTGGGGGTGGGGGGCATCCTGGGCGCGGCCGAGATCAAGGCCGCGGCCTGCCGGGGCTGCGGCCTCTGCCCGGCCGAGTGCCCGGCCAAGGCCATCCAGTTGCAGCACTTTACCGACGACCAGGTGCTGGCCAAAGAAGAGGCGCTCTTCGCGGCCATCGACATGGCCCTGGCGTGAGGGAACAAAGATGACGGGGACGGTTGTTGAGGAAGGAACGGTGGTGACAGCCATGTCCGAATATGAGCCTCAGGTTCTGGCCTTTGCCTGCCACTACTGCGCGTATGCGGCGGCCGACCTGGCCGGCTCCATGCGCCTGAGCTATCCGCCCAACGTCAAGGTGGTGCACTTGCCCTGTACCGGCAAGGTCGACGTCATTTACCTGCTGCGCGCCTTTGAAAAGGGGGCCGATGCTGTCTTTGTCGCCGGCTGACTGAAGGGAACATGCCATTACCTGGAAGGTAATCTGGGAGCCGAGCGAAGGGTCAACTATGCCAAAAAACTCCTGGCCGAGGTCGGCCTCGAGCCGGAGCGGCTGGAGATGTTCTTTCTCTCTTCGGCCGAAGGAGTACGATTTGCCGAGATTGCATCCGAGATGACGGAGCGGGCCCGCCGGCTGGGGCCCAACCCGCTCAAGGATAAAGCGTTTGAACCGTTCATGCCAATGGAGGTTGAAGAATGATAGTAGCCGAACAAAAGCCCTTTGAAGAGATCAAATCTCTGATCTCGGCCGCGAACAAGGTATTGGTCCTTGGCTGCGGCACCTGCGTCACGGTCTGCTTTGCCGGAGGCGAAAAAGAGGTGTCTATCCTGGCCTCGCAGCTAAGGATGGCCACGCGTCTCGAAGGCCAGGAGAAGGAGATCCGCGAGTTCACCGTCCAGCGCCAGTGCGAGTACGAGTACAACGAGCTGGCCGCCGACTATATCGCCGACGCCGACATTATCGTCTCCCTGGCGTGCGGCATCGGCGTGCAGACGCTGAACGAGCAGTTTCCGACCAAGCTGACGGTGCCGGGGGTGAACACCAACGGCCTGAGCCAGCCGACGGAGCAGGGCGTGTGGGCCGAGCGCTGCCAGGCCTGCGGCGACTGCGTCCTGGCCCTCACCGGTGGCCTGTGCCCCATCGCCCGCTGCGCCAAGAGCCTGCTAAACGGACCGTGCGGCGGCTCTCAAAACGGTATCTGCGAGGTCTATGCCGATCGAGAGACGCCCTGCGTTTGGGATCAGATCTATCACCGGCTCAAGGAGCTGGGCCAGTTGGACAAGCTTCTGGAGATCCGGGCGCCCAAGGACTGGCACACGAGCCGCGACGGCGGCCAGCGTAAAATCGTGCGGGAGGATCTACGGCTATGAGCGACAATAGCGTCGTCGCAGGAAACGGGTACATCGTTGGCAGCAAGCTGGAAAAAGCCCTGAAGGCCGGCTACTTTGTGGCTACCGGCGAGCTGGGTCCGCCCCAGAGCGCCGACCGCAAAGAGATCGAGCACAAGGCCAACTTCCTGAAGGGCATCGTCGAATCGGTCAACATCACCGACAACCAGACGGCCGTGGTCCGCATGTCCTCCATTTCGGTAGCAGTCATGCTCATGGAGTTGGGCATCGAGCCCAACATCCAGATGACCTGCCGCGACCGGAACCGGATCGCCATCCAGAGCGACCTGCTGGGCGCCTATGCCCTGGGTTGCCGGAACCTCCTGTGCCTGACCGGTGACCACCAGACCTTTGGCAACCACCCCCAATCCAAGAACGTCCACGACCTGGACTCGATCTCGCTGCTTCAGGCCGTCCGCGACATGCGCGACCAGAAGGTCTTCCAGTGCGGAGAAAAGATCAAGGGGCAGGAGCCGCGCTTTTTCCTGGGGGCGGCGGCGAACCCCTTTGCCGACCCATTCGAGTTCCGTCCCTACCGCCTGGCCAAAAAGGCCGCGGCCGGTGCGGATTTCATCCAGACCCAGATCATCTTTAACGTACCAAAGTTCCAGGAGTTCATGCGGCGCGTGGTAGACCTCGGCGCCCACGAAAAGACCTACATCCTGGCCGGTGTGGCGCCCATCAAGAGCCTGGGCGGGGCCAAGTACATGGCCACCAAGGTACCGGGTATGGAGGTCGATCCCGAGTACATCACCCGCATGGAAAACGCGACCAAGGGCCTGCCGACCATTGCCGAGATCAAGGCCATGGAACCCAAGGAAGCAGCCGAGGCCCGGAAGGCGCGACAACAGGCCGCCGAAACCGCGGGTATTGGTATATGTGTCGAGATTATCAACGAATGCAAGAAAATAGAAGGCGTGGCGGGCGTACACATCATGGCCATCGAATGGGAACAAGCTGTCGACAGCATCGTCAGCCAGACCCAGATCGGCCCGAAGTACGATCCGTCTCGTCAAGCTGCCTGACGGGAGCCGGCTCATGACTACTATGCTGCAGACCGCTCTTGCCCAGGAGATCCGCGATCGCTCGGGCGAGAACGTATTCCTGTGCTACCAATGCAAGAAATGCACTGCCGGCTGCCCGGTGGCAGCCTACTTTGATCTCACGCCGCACCAGGTACTGCGTGCCTGCCAGTTTGGACTGACGGATATGGTGCTAAACTCGCGGACCATCTCTATCTGTGCCGCCTGCGAAACCTGCTCCACGCGCTGCCCCCAGGGCATCGACATTGCGCGCATCATGGACGTCCTCGAGATCATGGCCGCGGAAAAGGGGATCAAGTCCAAGGCGCCCACCGTGCCCATGTTCTACAAGTCCGCCAACCGCGGCATCGATCTGTTCGGGCGCATGTGGGAGCTGGGGCTGATGGCCGAGCTGTACCTCCGCGAGCTCCTGGCCGGCAAGTTCGACGTCAAGCAACTCGTCAAGTACGACCTGGAGATGGCCCTCAAGATGTTCCGCGGCGGCAAGCTCAAGCTCCTGCCCAGTGTCGCCCGGCGACGCCGCAACGGCCACCGCCCTGCGAAGGCCGCCGAGGTCATTGCCTTGCCCGCCGACGCCGGCGCCTCGAACGGGGAGAATCCCCTGGCCGACGGCGGGGTCGTGTCCTATTACCCTGGCTGCAGCCTGGAGGCTACGGGTATCGAGTTCCACATGTCTACCGAGGCCATTGCCGAAAAGCTGGGCCTCAAACTGGTCGAGCCGGAAGGCTGGGTCTGCTGCGGTACGTCGCCTGCCCACAACACCGACCACTACCGCTCCATCAAGCTGCCCATGAAGACGCTGGCCATTGCCGACGAGATGGGCCACCGCTACATGACCATGCCCTGCGCCGCCTGCTTTTCCCGGTTCCGCATCGCCATGAAGGAAGTGGAAGAAGACCCGGAGCTGCGGCAGCGCATCGCCGACGATATCGGCTTTGACTACAAGGGCGGCATCCAGGTGGACAACCTGTTGACGACCATCACCGAAAAAGTGGGCTACGAGGCGGCTGCCAGGCCTGTGGTCAGAAAGCTAAAGGGGCTGAAGGTGGCCTGCTACTACGGCTGCCTGCTGACCCGCCCGCCGTCCGTCACCGGCGAGGAACGCTACGAATACCCCATGAACATGGACCACCTGATGGAGGCCCTGGGGGCCGAGGCCGTGGATTGGTCGTACAAGACCGACTGCTGCGGCGGCTCGCTCTCCCTTAGCACCCTGGATATTGCCCTGGATCTGAGCCACAAGATCCTGCGGAATGCCATCGAGTGTGGCGCCGAAATGATCGTCACCGCCTGCCCGCTGTGTCACGTCAACCTGGATGCGCGGCAGAAGCAGATCAATGCCGAGTTCGGCGGCACCTTTGATATCCCCATTGTTTACTTTACCCAGATGATGGGCGTGGCCTACGGCCTGCACGCCAAGCCACTGGGTCTGGACAAACACTTGAGCGATGCCATCAGTCTTCTGAAAGCCAAAAGACTATTATTCGCGTAACTGGGGCCTGCCCGCCAGGAACCCGCCTTTGGCGTGTGTTCTTGGCGGGTGCGGGCGCCTCGAGATTTTCATACAAGGAGGACGACAGGTGAAGCTAACTGACAAACCGGTAACCAACTTTCTGGACGAGCTGGCGAGCAATGCCCCGGCCCCTGGAGGCGGGAGCGTGGCCGCCCTCAGCGGTGCCCTGGGCGCCGCCCTCATCAGCATGGTCTGCAACCTGACCCTGGGCAAGAAGGGCTACGACGAGGTTCAGGACGACATGAAAGACCTGCTCGCACAATCGGAAGCCCTTCGCCAGGAGCTGACTGGCCTCCTGGAGGCGGACGTGGCCGCCTACACCGCTTATTCCCAGGCGGCCAAGATGCCCCGCGAGACGGACGAGCAAAAGACCGAGCGCACCAAGGCGGTGCAGGCCGCCCTGGTGAAGGCCACGGACGTGCCCATGCGCATCGCCGAGGCGGCGGTCAAGGTCATGGACCTGTGCATGCCCACCGCCGAAAAGGGCAACAAGTTTGCCGTCAGCGACGCGGGCGTGGCCGTGCTCATGGCCGAAGGTGCCTTGCGCAGCGCGGCCCTCAACGTCCTCATCAACCTGGGCAGCATCAAGGACGAGGCGTTCGTCGCCCAGAAGCGCGCCCACCTGGACGGGCTGTTGGCGGGCAAGGGCGCCATGCGCGACGAGATCTATGACTACGTGGAAGGCAGGCTCTAGCCGGCTGCCGTCCCCCAGCGAAACGCGAGGAGGAAACGAGGAATGACTGCAACGATCTTGGACGGCAGAGCCGTCGCCAAAACGATGCAGGGCGAGCTGGAAGCGGCGGTGGCCGAATTCAAGGCCAAAACCGGCGTGACGCCCACCATCGCCGTCGTCCGGGCGGGTGAGGACCCGGGCTCCGTGTGGTATGCCAACGCCATCAAGAAGACCATGGCCGCGCGAGGCATGGAAGCCCAGCTCCACATCCTGCCCGAGACGGCCAGCCAGGCCGAATTGGTGGACATGGTTGCCCGCCTGAACGAGGACCCCGCCGTGCATGGCATCATGGTCCAGGAGCCTATGCCCAAGGGCATCGACGAGGGCGCGGTCAAGGCCGCCCTATCGCCCATCAAGGATGTGGACGGCGTGCACGAGGTCAATGCCGGGCGCCTGGCCCTGGCGGCGCCGGCCGGCCGGCCTGCAGGGGTTGGCCCCTTCTTTGTGCCGGCCACGCCCGCGGGCGGCATGGAGCTCATGCGCCGCAGCGGCGTGACCTTTGCCGGGCAGAACGCCGTCGTCCTCGGCCGCTCGGCCATCGTCGGCAAGCCCATGGCCCTGCTCCTCATGCGCGAGAATGCCACGGTCACGGTCTGCCACTCGCGCTCCAAGGACCTCGCCGGCATCTGCCGCTCGGCCGACATCCTGTGCGTGGCCGTTGGCCGGGCCGAGATGGTCAAGGGCGATTGGATCCGCCCCGGCGGCGTCGTGGTCGACTTTGGCGTCAACGACGTCGACGGCAAAATGGTCGGCGACGTGGCGTATGAGGAGGCCAGCGAGGTAGCGGGCATGATCACCCCGGTGCCCGGCGGCACGGGGCCCATGACCAACGTCATGCTCTGCCTGAACGTGCTGGAAGCTGCCAGGCTGCAGGTCTAGGGTCCATCGCCGATGACCGCCCAAGTGGTCGTCTGCGGCACGGGCATAGCGGGCATCAGCGCGGCCTATCACCTGGCCGTGAAGCATGGCGTTCGCGACGTCCTCCTCGTGGACGAGCGGGCGCCGCTGAGCCTGACGAGCGACAAGTCCACCGAGTGCTACCGCAACTGGTGGCCGGGGCCGGGCGATGCAATGGTGCGGCTCATGAACCGCAGCATCGACCTGATGGAAGAGCTGGCCCGGGAGAGCGGCAACGCCTTTCAACTGAGCCGGCGCGGCTATCTGTTTGTCACCGCCGACCCCGGCCGCATCGCGGATTTCGAGCGGGCCGCGGCCGAGCCCTGCTCCCTGGGCGCCGGCCCCCTGCGTGTCCACCGGGGCGAGCCCGGAGACCCGGAGTACATCCCTGCGCCGGACACCGGCTTCGAAAACCTGCCCACCGGCGCCGATCTGATCCTCGATCCGGGCCTGATCCGCAAGCATTTCCCCTTCCTGACAGAAGACGTCGTGGCGGCTCTGCACACGCGCCGCTGTGGCCGGTTGAGCGCCCAGCAACTGGGCATGCTCCTCCTGGAGCAGGCCCGCGAGCGCGGTGCGCGGCTGCTCCAGGGGCGCCTCGAAGGGGTGGAAGTGCGCGGCGGACGGGTGCGGGCTGTGCGCGTCGCCACCGAGGGCGCCACGCAGACGGTCGAGACCGAGACTCTGGTCAACGCGGCCGGCCCCTTTGCCAGGCAGGTGGGGCAAATGCTGGGGGTTGACCTGCCCATCTCCTGCGAGCTCCACGCCAAGATCTCGTATACCGACTCGCTGGGGGTCCTGCCGCGCTACGCGCCCCTCTACTACTGGGCCGATCCACAACTCCTTCCCTGGTCGGACGAGGAGCGCGCCATGCTGGCCGAAACGGAAGAGACCCATTGGCTCCTGGAGCCCTTCCCGCCCGGACCCCACGGCGTGCCGGAGGGCGGCGCCGGCAGCCAGGTGCAGCTCGCGCTGTGGACCTATGACGTCAAGACAATGGAGCCGGTACTGCCGCTGCCGGCCATCGATCCTCACTACTTTGAGGTGGTGTTGCGCGGCCTGTCGCGCATGGTCCCCGGCCTGCGCGCCTACTTTGACCGGCTGCCACGGCCCGTGGTGGATGGGGGCTATTATGCCAAGACCGCGGAGAACCGGCCCCTCATCGGGCCCATGCCCGTGGCAGGGGCGTACATGATTGCCGCCCTATCCGGCTTTGGCATCATGGGGGGCTGCGCCGCCGGCGAGCTCCTGGCGGCCCACGTGGTCGGCGGCGAGCTGCCCGACTATGCCCCCTGGTTCCTGCTGGACCGCTATCAAGATCCGGAATATGTGCACATGGTGGAGAGTTGGGATGCTTCCGGGCAGCTCTAAGCCGGGTGCGGCCACTGACTGCCGGTCAAATATCGGATTTGTTTTGACAAGCACAATCGCCTGTGGTACACTAGCGGCTGCGATCCCTGCCAGAATAGATCCGCCGCTCGAAGCCAGGGCAGAGTTGCCAGAAATAATATTGATCAAGGAGGAAACAGATGATAGTTGACATCAAACGACCGGTGCCGAGCGACATCGACATCGCTCAAGCAGCCAAGATGCGGCCCATCATCGACGTCGCCAAGCAGTTGGGGCTGACCGAGGATGACCTGGACTACTATGGCAAATACAAGGCCAAGGTTCACCTCGACGTCCTGGACCGCCTGGCGGATCGACCCAACGGCAAGTACATCGATGTCACGGCCATCACCCCCACGCCCCTCGGCGAAGGCAAGACGGTGACCACCATCGGCGTCAGCCAGGGGCTCGACTACATCGGCAAGAAGGTCATGACCTGTATTCGCCAGCCCTCCCAGGGACCGACCTTTGGCATCAAGGGTGGAGCGGCCGGCGGCGGATACGCCCAGATCGTGTCCATGGAGGACTTTAACCTCCACCTGACCGGCGACATTCACGCCGTGAGCGCTGCTCACAACCTCCTGGCAGCCGCCATTGACAACCGCCTGACCAAGGAGCTCCGCTGGAGCACAAACTTTCTGGCCAGGGCCCTGGCCCCCAACGACGAATACACACCGTCGATGCGCAAGCGCCTGGACAAGCTGGGCATCCAGTCCGAGAAACCTTCCGATCTGAGCGCCGAGGACAAGGAGCGCATGTTCCGCCTGGACATCGATCCCTACAGCATCCAGTGGCGCCGGATCGTGGACGTTAGCGATGCTTCGTTGCGCAACATCATCGTTGGCCTGGGGACGATCAACGACGGAACGCCGCGCCAGACGGGCTATGACATCAGCGTTGCCTCCGAGATCATGGCCGCCCTGGCCCTCTGCTGCGACCTGGCCGACCTGCGGGATCGCATGGGCCGGATCATCATCGGCACCAACAAGAAGGGCGAGCCCATCACCGCCGAGGACCTGAACGTGGCCGGCGCGATGACCGTCCTCCTCAAAGAAGCCATCATGCCCAACCTGATGCAGACCCTGTCGGGCAGCCCCGCGTTTGTGCACTGCGGGCCCTTTGCCAACATCGCCCAGGGCAACAGTTCCATCCTGGCCGACCGCATTGCCCTCAAGCTGATGGGCGAGGATGGCTACGTTGTCACCGAGTCGGGCTTTGGTGCCGACTGCGGCATGGAAAAGTTCTTTAACATCAAGTGCCGCTACAGCGGTCTGATCCCCAACTGCGTGGTCCTGGTCTGCACGGTGCGCGCCCTCAAGATGCACGGCGGTGGCCCCAAGGTCGTCGCCGGCAAGCCCCTGGACAAGGCCTACACCGCCGAGAACCTGGAGCTCCTGGAGAAGGGCCTGCCCAACCTCTTGCAGCACATCGAGAACGCCCTGAAGTTCGGCGTGCCCGTCGTCGTCGCCATCAACCGCTTCAAGGACGACACCGACGCCGAGATCCAGCTCATCCGCAAGCGCGCCCAGGAGACGGGTGCCGAGGACGCAGTGGAGAGCACCGTCTGGGCCGATGGCGCAAAGGGTGGCGCCGCCCTGGCCGAGGCAGTCGTCAAGGCCTGCGACAAGCCCAGCAACTTCAAGTTCCTGTATCCCGACGAGATGTCGATCAAGGACAAGATGGAGACCATCGCCCGCGAGATCTATCGCGCGGGGTCCGTCAGCTACACGCCCGAGGTGGAAGCCAAGATCGCGGCCTTTACCAAGATGGGCCTGAGCAATCTCCCGATGTGCATGGCCAAGACGCACCTGTCGTTCACCCACGACCCGGCGGTCAAGGGCGCTCCGCGAGACTGGAACCTGCCCATCACCGACATCCGGGCCAGCGTGGGCGCCGGCTTCCTCTATCCGCTGTGCGGCACGATGCGCACGATGCCCGGACTGCCCACCCGCCCGGCCTTTACGGACGTAGACATCGACCTGGAAACCGGCCGAGTGGTTGGATTGTTCTAGCCAGGAAACCTGGTGGAGCTGAAACAAGACTGATGTTCAGAGATGGGGAGGGTGCGTGATACCCTCCCCATCTTTCGAATCGCTTAACAACTTACGTGTGCAACTAACCAGGCAGCCAGGTTTGCAATGTTCTGGTGCCCTGTGCTATAATGGCTGTGTTTCCTGGCGGTTTGGCAAGCAGGTTCTACCAAAGGAGGTAATTGCATGGAGAAAGTAACCTTTAGCGTTCCGGCTATGTGGGCAGACCACCACGTTCTGGCGGTGCGAGAAGCCCTGGGCCGCGTGACCGGTGTGGAAGAGGTTCTGGCCAGTGCCATGTACAAGGACGTGCTGATCAAGTATGATCCGGCCAGCGTTAACCCCGAAACCCTGAAGGGCGCACTAGCCCAGGCCGGGTACGAGATTTCCAAAGCGCCTTCCATTCCAGTTTACCCCGACCGCAAGAGCGACGGCTCCGACTGGTTCCGCTTCCAGGAGCGCATCACCGAGACCGACATGCGCGACCTGGAGATGTCGGGCGACCACCGCAAGTACTAAAGGCCACGGCCCGTCGTGGCCGCGGTAAAACCTTAGAAGGAAGGTAAAGCACATGTCAGACTACTCAAAGGTAACCGCCGACGTTGCGGTGCAGGAATTGCTCGAGATCGCGCACGAAAAGGGCATCGAGACCGCCTTTGACCGTGCCGAGAGCACCAAACCCTGCCCCATTGGCAGCGACGGCGTCTGCTGCAAGATCTGTGCCATGGGGCCCTGCCGCCTGGTGGGCAAGACCAAGGCCGGCATCTGCGGCGCCACCGTCGACACCGTCGCCGCCCGCAACCTTGCCAGGCAGATCGCCGCCGGTGCAGCCGCCCACTCGGACCACGGGCGCGACATGACCCTGGCGCTCCTGGCCGTGGCCGAAGGGCACGCTCCCGATTATCGCATCCGCGATGTGGCCAAGCTGGTGGAGGTCGCCGCGTTTTTCGACATCCCCGTGGAGGGGCGCGAGACCAACGACATTGCCAAGGATGTTGCCGAAGCGGCTCTTTCCCAGTTTGGCCAGCAGCGGGGCACGCTCAAATTCCTGGAGCGCGCACCGAAAAAGCGCCAGCAGATCTGGAAAGAGCAGGACGTTGCGCCGCGAGGCGTCGACCGCGAGATTGTCGAAACCTTGCACCGCACCCACGTCGGCAACGACCAGGATGCGGAGCACATCCTGGATCATGCCCTGCGAACGGCGCTGGCCGACGGCTGGGGCGGCTCCATGATCTCCACCGACATCACCGACATCCTCTTTGGCACCCCGGTTCCTCTCAGCAGCGAGGTCAACCTGGGCAGCCTGGACGAGGACCAGGTGAACATTATCATCCACGGGCACGAGCCGCTGCTGTCAGAGCTCATTCTGATGGCCTGCCAGGACCCGGAGATGATCGAGTACGCCAAGAGCAAGGGCGCTGCGGGCATCAACCTGACGGGCATCTGCTGCACCGCCAACGAGACCCTGATGCGCCAGGGAGTCAAGACCGCTGGCAATTTCCTGAGCCAGGAGTTGGCCATCGCCACGGGCGTCGTCGAAGCCATGGTGGTTGACATCCAGTGCATCATGCAGGCGCTGGCGCCGGTGGCCGCGAGTTATCACACCAAGCTCATCACCACCTCCCGCAAGGCCAAGATCAAGGGTGCCATCCACATGCAGTTTGACGAGCACCGGGCGCTGGAAATCGCCAAGGAGATCGTCAAGGCCGGCATCGACAATTATCCCAACCGCAGCAAGACCGAGAAGGTCTATATCCCCAACGTGACCGCGCCGCTGGTGGCGGGCTTTTCTCACGAATACTTGCGCTACATGCAGGGTGGCTACTACCGCGGCTCCTTCCGTCCGCTCAACGACGCCATCATGACCGGGCGCAT
>DAOUHB010000142.1:0-57433 GCA_034428935.1 Anaerolineae bacterium
GCGACCGGGAATTCGGCGTCAATGCCCGGGGTGTGCTATACTGAGCCTGTTCAGTATATGCACCAAGGCAGATAGGCCAAACCAGTTCGGGCGACGCAATAGCTGGGTAGGTGAGAGCTATGCCGCGAGCACCATACAATACCCTGACCATACCATACCGCTGGCGGAATGGTGTGCTTGAATTCGCTGTCTTCTATCGCCGCGGTTCATCAATGTGCCAATTTATCGCCGGTGGCGGTGAGGATGATGAAACGCCTTTCGCTACTGCACAAAGAGAAGCCAGGGAAGAAGCGTCGATTGAGGCGTCCGAAGCGGATTGGATCAAACTTGATGCGAAGGCTTCAATACCACGCACAGCATTTCCAGCTGCTCCCTGGCCAGAGGAAGTGCACGTCATAACTGAACACTCATTTGCAGTACTCGCAACCGGTTTGGCAATCCGTTTGTCACATGAGCATGAGCGATATCAGTGGCTTCAATACGACCAGGCCGACAGGCAACTCACCTGGGATTCGAACCGTGTTGCGCTCTTTGAGCTAAATCGCAGGCTAATGCAATCTGCCGAACTTGCTCTCATGCATTCGTTCTGAGACTCGCTCTTGTTGCATCGGCACCGGTTGGCGGTACGATCGCCGAATGCAGCAAGCCAGACCAAAAGACGGGAGGCTCTACTATGAAGGGAAGCGTGCAACACCTCAACCCGGATAGCTTGCACAAGAATCCGGCCTACAGTCAGGCCGTCGTGGTGACCGGCAACGTCAGGACTGTCTATGTTGGCGGCCAGAACGCCGTGAACGCCGCGGGCGAGATCGTTGGCAAGGGGGACATCAAAGCCCAAACCGAACAGGTGCTCAGGAACGTGGAAGCCGCGCTGGCGGCGGGCGGGGCCAGGCTGGAACACGTCATCAAGTGGAACGTGTACATTGTCCAAGGCCAGTCGCTCCTGCCAGGCTTTGAAGCGTTCCAGCGTGCCTGGGGCGAGCGGCCCAACCCGCCGACTGTCACGGGGCTATTTGTCGCAGGACTGGCCAGTCCGGATTTCCTCGTCGAGATCGAGGCGGTGGCCGTTGTCCCTGAGGAGTGAGTGCCAAACCAGCCACACGTAACAGAACGATACCGGTGATGAGGAGACCACGATGAGTGACCACATCAGCCCGAATCAGTTCCATGAATCTGAGGGCGTCGCGGATTGGCGCGTCCTGTGTGACGGCGCTACCGCGTTCTTTCGAACCGGCTCGTTGGCATCAAGCGCCCGCCTTGTGCAGGCGATCAGCGAGCTGCCGGACATCGATGACCACTTCCCCGACATTGACTTGAGGCAGGACGGTGTGACTGTGCGCCTGCTTACAACCACCGACGAGTACTGGGGCATGAGCCTGCGCGACGTGGAGATCGCCCGTCAGATCTCGGCAGTCGCCCGACGGTTGGGCCTTTCCGCCGATCCGATGGCAGTCCAGAGCCTCCTTGTTATTCCGGGCGCCACCGATGTCGTTGCGGTGATGCCGTTCTGGCGGGCCGCGCTGGGGTATGAGCCTCGCCCCGACAGCCCAGAGGAGGATCTCGTCGATCCGCACCGTCGGGGCGCTCCGTTCTGGTTCGAGGAAATGGATGAGCCGCGCCCAGACGGCGGCGGTGCGATCCACGTTGCGATATGGGTGCCCTACGAGCAGGCGGAGGCTCGCGTCGAGGCGGCTCTGGCTGCGGGCGGCCGGATGGTACGTGACGAGTTCGCGCCCTCGTGGTGGACGCTGGCCGACGCGGCAGGCAATGAGGTCGACATCGCCACCACGATGGGCCGAAGGTGAGTCTTTACAGCCTGGGGACCGCCCGCTCATCGGCTGACTGCTCCGCTTGACAGAGAAGCATGTAGCGTATAGAATCAGGTCGTCGTCAATAACTGAAAAGAGAAGTGCTAACAATGGAGCGCACCAAGAGGATTGGGAGCAGCCTGTGACCGATCCAGGAGTGAGGGGCATCAGCCGTCGCAGTCTTCTAAAGCGGGCCGCCATCGCGGGTGGGGTCCTGGTCGCCGGAGGTGCCGGATTCCGCCAGGCCTACAATCACCACGGTCGTGACCTGCAACCGGCCCGGGCCCGGACATACCTCGACGGTGTCCAGCCCGCCTCCGTTCCCGGGGCCTTGCCTAACATCGTCCTCATTCTGGCCGACGATCTCGGCCATGGCGACGTGGATGCGCCGGCAGTCGACACGCCCAACACGGAGCGCATGGCCTCCGAGGGCGCCCGCCTGACCACCTTTTACGCCTCGGCCTCGGTATGCACTCCTTCGCGGGCCGGGCTGTTGACCGGTCGCTACCCCGTTCGAACCCTGATGACCAACCCTCTCTTCTCCACCCACGACGCCATGAACCTGGTCATGGACGTTCTGGGTCGCTACTCCTACAGCATGACCGGCATTCCCGGCGACGAGGTGCTTCTACCGGAGGTGCTTCAGCGCCGGGGATACCGGACCGGGCTTGTGGGGAAATGGCACCTGGGCAGCAGACGCGGCCATCTGCCCAATGACAGGGGCTTTGACTCGTTCTATGGGGCGCTGTGGAGCAACGACGACCAGCCCTACGCCATCTACCGAGACGACCAGGTTGCCATTCCGGCGCCGGCCGATCAGAACCTCCTGACCCAAGATCTGACCCGCGAGGCGCTGGCCTTTATCCGCGCCCACAGGGACGTGCCGTTCTTTATCTACCTGGCCCACGTCATGCCCCACGAGCCCATCCACGCCTCGGACAGATTCCGGGGCCGGTCAAGGGCAGGGCTCTATGGGGACGCCGTTAACGAGGTGGACTGGAGCGTGGGCCAGATCCTGGATACACTCGACGCGCTGGGATTGGCGGGTAAGACGCTCGTGATGTTGAGCAGTGACAACGGCCCCTGGTGGCAAGGCGATCCCGGTCCGGCCAGGGGGAGAAAGTTGCACATCTTTGAAGGTGGCTTCCGCGTCCCTTTCCTCGCCAGATGGCCGGGCGTCATCCCCCCTGGCACCAGCACGCCAGAGCCGGCCATGAACCTGGACCTGTTCCCCACCTGCCTGCAGCTTGCCGGCGTCCCGCTGCCCCAGGACCGCATCGTCGATGGGCGGGACCTTTTACCCCTCCTGACCGGCGCATCGGCGTCGCTGCACGACACGCTATTGTTCTACGATATACGGAATCTGGTAGGTCTGCGCCGGCAGGAGTGGAAATACTACCGTCGTTACACCACTGATAACGCTGCCTATTGGCCCCTGCGCCAGGGGCCGTTCCTCTTTAACCTCCATACGGACCCGACCGAATCGTACAGCCTCATCGAATCGGAGCCGGCCCTGGCGGCCGAGCTGGCGGCCCTGCTGGAGGCAGCCGACGCCGCCATGACGGCCAACCTCCGAGGCTGGCTTTAGATGCCAGGCGGGCGCTGCAATTCATCCCCATCGTCGAGCGGCTGACTCCCGAGACCCGGGCGCTGGCCGGTAGAGGCAGGGGGGCGGCAGCCGGCGCCAAGCGCCCTCCTCTACCAACAGGTCGGCCGTGTAGCCAGCCGCCACTCCGTGAAACCGCGGCAGTGGAACCATACGACAGTGTGCCGGACAGGGACAGGGAAGCGAGCGATACAGCACTCCTCGTCGTCCGTATAGAACCACACGTGCAGGCCAAGGCCTGAATTCCTCGCTTGACGGAAGAGGATGTCGGGTGTATGATATTGTCATCATGGATAGACGAGAGACCGAGGTATCGGGCCTTCGGATCGCGTACCGACAGGCCGGTTCTGGACCCCCGCTCGTGCTGCTGCACGGCGGCGTTGAAGACAGCCGCGCATGGACACGGCAGTTGGAAGGCCTTGCCGACGAGTTCACGGTGCTCGCTTGGGACGCGCCGGGTTGTGGCCATTCCACGGACGTTCCAGAAACGTGGCGGCTAGCCGAGTTCGCGGACGCACTGTCGGCCTGGTTACATGAATTGAACGTGGACTATCCGCACGTTCTTGGGTTGTCCTGGGGTAGTTCTGTGGCGCTAGAGTTCTATCGTAGACACTCCGCTGTTCCTGCGTCGCTGATTCTTGCCTCTGCATACGCAGGGTGGGCGGGTTCACTGCCGCCTGAGGAGGTCGCGGTCCGACACAGGAGCGTCCTCGCCGAGGCAGACCTTCCCCGGGAGGAGTTGTCGAAGGGATGGCCCGGTGTCTTTAGTACCGCGGCGACGCCAGAGCTGATCGAGGAAGTGATGAGCATGGCGGCCGATAACAGTGGGCTCGTCCACCCGGGCGGATATCGGGCAATCGCGCATTCGATGGCCGAGGCCGACCTACGGGATGTCCTGCCTCAAATCCGCGTACCAGCTCTTCTGTTGTACGGAGAGCTGGACGAGCGCTCGCCACTTCACATCGCAAAAGACCTTCGCGCGCAGATCCCAACTGCGGAGCTCGCGGTGATCCCGGGCGTAGGTCATCTGGCGAATGTGGAGGCACCTGCCGCGTTCAACGCCGAGGTTCGACGATTCGTACGAGCAGTGGCGCACCCTTGAGCGAGTGAATCGGCTACCTATTCGTACTGGCGCAAAAGGGCTGCGCCCAACAACTCGTTGCACCCCACGCCTGATCGAGGTTGCCAGTGTTGCCGCATTGATATTGTTGTACACACTGGATGACCCCCTCTGATCGCCGCTCGGCCGGGACCGGGAGAAAAATCGAACTTTGCGTCATTTACATGATGCTAATTTGACAAAGTCTCTGGCTGGGTATATACTCACAGACCTGCACTGGCGCAAAACTTGTTCACGTGCGGTTGCCTGGCGAATGGCTGAGGACTCCTGGAAGTGACATTTGCCGCGAAGGGAACCGAACCCATTCAGTCCAGGAAGCCGGTAGATAGGCCGGAATTGTTCGGTCTATTCCAAAGTCAGGCGGCCACACCACGCCAGTGGTAGATTAGCAATCAGGAGGTCAGCAGGATGAGTGATACTCAGCAGATTGTGCCATCGCTGTGGTTCGACAAGGAAACCGAAGAAGCTGTCAACTTTTACGTCTCTGTCTTTAACGGCTCACCCCACAAGCGACCCGACTCCAGGATCATTAGCATCACGCGCTACGAGAAAGGCATGGAGGTTCCTGGGGGCGAGGAGCTGGAGGGCAAGGTAATCACCGCCATCTTTGAGCTAGGCGGCCAGCGCTTCATGGCCCTGGACGGAGGCCCGATCTTCAAGTTCAACGAGGCAGTGTCGTTCTACGTGGAGTGTGAGGACCAAGAGGAGGTCGACTATTTCTGGAACAGGCTGTCCGCGGTTCCCGAGGCCGAGGCATGTGGCTGGCTCAAGGACAGGTTCGGGTTGTCCTGGCAGATCGTTCCCAAGCAAATGGGCGACCTCCTGGGTGACCCGGACAGGAAGAAGGCTTTGGCCGCCACCAACGCAATGCTCAAAATGAAAAAGCTCGTCATCGCGGATCTCCAGAAGGCGTTCGACGAGGCGTAACCTACCTTTTGGCTGTCTGGCGACTCGCTGGAGCGGATGGCGCCTGTAATAGATCAGCGGTGCCGCTCAGCGCGCATCGGCCAGGCGGCTTCGTTTGAATCCCATACTGATGGAGGAAAAATGCAAACCAGACTCAATCCGTACCTGAGCTTCAAGGACAATGCCCGCCAGGCGATGGAATTCTATCGCTCGGTCTTTGGCGGGAAATTGACAATGAATACGTTCAAGGAGTTCCATGCCTCGGATGACCCCAGCGAAGGCGACAAGATCATGCATGCCATGCTGGAAGCCGAAAATGGCATCACCTTCATGGCTGCCGATACACCGAACGAGATGGAATACCATCCCGGCGCGAGCATCAGCATGTCGCTCAGCGGTGACAACGAGAGAGAACTGAGGTCTTATTTCGAGAAGCTTTCGACGGGCGGCCAGATCGTGATGCCCCTGGAGAAGGCGCCCTGGGGTGACACGTTCGGGATGTGCACGGATCGATTCGGCGTGAATTGGATGGTGAACGTCGCCGGGCAGGCCGGCTCTTAGGGCAGAAGGCGCCCAAGCGCTCGAGGGAGCTGACCCGACCAGCGCCGACGTAGCCTTTTCGCGGTAGTATCGAAGCGCTGGCCGGGCGGCTCATCTCGAGGCCGTCAGGCCGCCAACATCGTTCCTTTTATCAAATCACGGAGGACCAGCAGATGGGAACCGTTCCATCCAAACGGCAAGTCTCAAGGCGAAATAACTCGGTCATAGACTGGCTGCTTAATTCTGACCCGTCCATCCGCTGGCAAGTCATGCACGACCTGACCGATGCGCCCGCGGACGAGGTCGCGGCCGAGCGCGCGCGGGTTGCCACTGAGGGCTGGGGCGCGCGGCTGCTCGCCCTCCAGGCGGCCGACGGGCGGTGGGGCGGCGCGGCGTGGAATCGCGGGTGGGACTCCACGATGCACGTCCTCATGCTGTTGCGAGAGCTGGGCTTGGATCCTGCGAGCGAACAGGCACGCCGGGCGGTGGGCCTCGTCCGGGACCGGGTGACGTGGCAGGGAAGTGGCCCGGAGGAATGTGACAACAATGCCTTCTTTGAGGGCGAGGTCGAGCCGTGCATCAACGGGCAGGTGGGCTCGGTCGGCGCCTACTTCCGCCAGGACGTCCAGGGCATCGTCGACCGGCTGCTCGGTGAGCAGTTGCCCGACGGCGGCTGGAACTGCGAGGCCGTCAACGGCTCCACGCGTTCGTCGTTCAACACCACGATTTGCGTGCTGGAGGCTCTGCTCGAGCACGAACGGGCGGGCGGAGGAATCCCGGAGGTGACCGAGGCCCGTCTCCGTGGACAGGAGTACCTCCTCGAGCGCCGCCTCTTCCGCCGGCGATCGACCGGCGAGGTGATTGACCGAGATCGCAAGGGCGGCGCCGCGTGGACGCGCTTTGCCTTCCCTACGTGGTGGCACTATGACGTTCTGCGGGGGCTCGAGTACCTGCGCAGCGCCGGCGTCAAGTCGGACGAGCGCGTGGCCGAGGCGATCGACCTGCTCGCGTCCAAGCAGGGCGACGACGGCCGTTGGCTGCTGGAGACCCAATATCCCGGCGTGATGCCTGTCGAGATGGACGAGGGCGAGGGCCGGCCGAGCCGGTGGATCACGCTTCGGGCCTTGCGCGTGTTGAAATGGTATTCGGCACGTGGCTAACCCAGATACCGCTGATCGTAGCCCCTGACGGGGCTTTGAACAAAGGACATTAATTTGATTTGTATGATGCTAACTTGACAAAGGTTTCAGCTGGGTATATACTAAGGGTGGCGTATGTGATCCTATAGCCTCTCTGCACTCGAACTGCGCCGAGGTTTTCAACCAAGTCAGTATCAGGAGGTTTCCATGAGCCCAAAGAACGATACCAAGACCCGCGAGAAGTCCAAGGGATTCTCGGAAGAGGAACGAGCTGCGATGAAGGAGCGCGCCAAAGAGCTGAAGGCGGAAGAGCGCGCCGGGAAGGACAGAGCGAAGGGAGAGAGCGCCCTCCTCGAGAAGATCGCCGAGATGCCGGAACCGGATCGCTCCATGGCCAAGCGGATCCATGAGATTGTCCAGGACACCGCGCCATCCCTCATGCCGAAAACCTGGTACGGGATGCCCGCGTATGCCAACGAGGACGGCAAGGTCGTCTGCTTCTTCACAGCTGCGTCCAAGTTCAACGAGAGGTACGCGACGTTCGGCTTCAACGCCGTGGCGAACCTCGACGAAGGTGCCATGTGGCCCACCTCCTTCGCGTTGAAGGAGTTGACCCCCGACGCAGAGGCCAAGATTCGCAAGCTTGTGACCAAAGCGATGAGCTAAGGACTTGTCTTATCATTGACTCGCCCTGGCGCTGGCCAGGCGGCTCAAACTCTGCCTTGGAGATCGTGGCTCTAGCGCCCCGCCGTTGATAGAAGGCCAGTCCCGGGCGTTTCCCCCACGCTCATGGTGAGTCGTGGGGCGGCATAACCAAAGGGCAATACCCCCACCTCTATCGCTCATCGCCCGCTTTGTCGTTCCGTCCACCATGCTCGCCAGGCGCCTCGGCGTCGGGGTGGGTAAAAGTCTAGAAGGATTATCATAGCTGCCACGTTGGTTCCTGGTCGTCTGCTCAGTTTGAAGGAGCCGGATCATGAGAAACAGTCATATACCGGCCCGATTGCGCATACTGCTGCTCGGGATTCTTCTAACATCGGGATCTGGGATATCGGGGTGTTCCCCGGCTGCGAACAACGAGGCACAAACGACGGGACCGCAGCACGCTGCCACTCGGATTGCTGAACGCGGCGAGACAATTTGGGATCTCGTGGCTTTGGGCGATTCCACAGCGGCGGGGGCAGGTGTACCTTCAGCGGATTCCTATGTCCAGGTCTACGCGGGTTTCATTGAGCAAGACCTTGGAGTGACGGTGAACGTCCATAGCTACGCCACGAGTAGCCGTCGCATGGTCGCGGACTGGGTAGAGGTGGTGCAAAGCAATGAGGCGCTACGCGATGACCTGCGAAACGCCGACGTTATCACGATATGGCTGGGGTCGCATGATTTGTTGCGCGCCGTCGGCCTGGGCAGAGGGGGGCCCTGCTACCCGCGTGCGGGCGAGGCTGACCTGGATTGTCTTCGCGAAATGACGGATCGAATGCAGGAGGGATTTGACCTGCTCCTGTCCGAGATCGTAGCGTTGGCAAGTCCGGCCCAAACCCTGATACTCATCGCCGAAATCGGGATTCCGCCTCCCATGGTTACCGCGTGGGAGGAGGATGGCAGCCTGGCCCTGCTAAAGCGCCACGCTTACGAAGTGTGGCGTGATCATCTCATCCAGGCTGCCGAAAAGCATCGAGTCCACGTGGTTCCCACCTACAAAGTCCTTAATGGGCCCAATGGCGACCGCCGGACGCCAGCGGAATACCTTCAATCGGATGGGATTCACCCCAACGCGAAGGGCCATAAGTTGATAGCTGATGTCCATAGGGGTGTAGGCTACGAATACTCTAGCCCATGAAGTGTGGCTAACGAGGGTGCCGCCGGAAGGCGGCCGACAACAGGCTTACCCTTTGACCTGCCTGGCCAGTTCCTCCAGCCGGCGTTGGTCGTGGACGACGAACTCGCTGCGCGTGATGTCGATCAAGCCCTCCTCGGCGAAACGGTGAAGAAAGCGGCACGCCACCTCTCGCGTCGTCCCAATGCGTGCCGCAATCTCGTCCAGTGTGACACTCCGTGGAATCGCCTCTTCCTCTCGGCCGGCAGAGACAGCTACCAACAGGCGCGCCAGGCGGCCGGCTACGGGCTGAAAGGCCAGCTCCTCCACAACCGTGCTGGCTCGCTGCATGCGCTGGATCATCAGGCAGCACATTTCCCACAAGATGCTCGCCCGGGCAAGCAGCAGCGGCTCGATGGCCTGCCGCGGCCAGATGTGCACGCGCGTTCGGCCGTGTGCTTCCAGCGATGCCGGCAGCGAAGCGCCTTCCTGGAAAAAGGCCGGCCCCCAGAATAGCTCCCCTGCGCTCAAGGTCGTGACCAGCAGGCTGCGTCCCTGGCTGGACGCTTTGACCGCATCGATCCGCCCCTTGCCAACCAGGAGCAGGTAGGGCCACACGTCGCCCTGCAGCGCCAGAACCTCTCCTCGCTGCAGCTCGCGCGTGAGGGACTGCCTCACCAGGAGTTCCCGTTCGCCCTCGTCCAGCGCGGCAAAGATTGGGAGGGCGCGCAACCACTCTTCCAGGGTCTTCATAGATCTGACCGTCCTTCATTCAAATGGTGCTGTAGGAAGCAGTGTATCATAGTCCGATGCCTCGGGCAAATCCCGTCCCTCGGTTCTGCGAGTTGCCAAAAGTTCAAGACTTCCGACCGAGATTGTGCTATATTGAACATGGCAAGCCGGCTTGCTCCCGACATGGGAGATATGCCGTCATTGTAGCCGAGGTCCATGATGAAAAGACACCTGCTCTGCTGGCTGGCATTATTGATCGTGTTCTGCGCTTCGTGCGGGGGGAAGGACGCACCCGCCAACGAACCGCCTTTTTGTCCGCGCCCGGCTGGCACGCCCCACTACCTAACGGTGCCTCCGGAACTGCTGCCTACGCCCCTGCCGTGTTCGACGGCCGGCCCGGTGGAGATCGGGGGCAAGACCGTGCTCGTAGACAGGATCGTGGAGGGACCGCTGTGTAATGACACCTGGAGCGGAACGATATACGTGACCTGCAACGTGCAGGTCTATCCCTGGGAGGGGCAGCCTACGTTTCTGGATGATTGCGACTTGACGATCGAACCTGGCACAGTCGTGTACGTGGCCGATCATGGTGATGAGCCCTATTACAAGGGCTGCTCGTGCCATTACGGCCCTGGCGAGCCATAAGGACCGGAAAGGAGACGAGAATGAACAAGCGGCATTTGCTTGGAGCAGCACTGGCCCTCGTTGGCGCCCTGATGGGCATCATCGGCCATTTCATCCTTTTCCAGAAATGGTATTTTGTCGGGATGAACACGCCCTCCGCGGAGCCGGGTTGCGAGATCCTGCTGGAGACGATTCATCCCCTCATGGCCGACCTGGGACTCCTCGGCGGCGTGCTGTTCGCCGTCAGTGCTTACGGATTCCTGACCCGCCGGAACTGGGCGTTCTTCCTGTCGGTGGTCGGTGTGGTCCTGGCACTGCTGGGGAGTTGGTTCGTCAACGTGCCCTTCATGGCAGCGGGTCTGCCGCCTGTCTACTTCCCCCTCTTCTGGCCCTACCTGGTGCTCTACTTTTTGCTCGTCAGGGTCGTGGGAGAGGTCTCCTGGTCCCGTACCCTGCTGGGGCTCGTTGCCGGCATGGCGTATATCACCTGCTGGATGAACGGTGTTGCCAGCACCAGCCGGATCATTACCATCGGCACCCCGCTCTTTAGCCTCGTGCAAAAGCTGCACTGGGCCGCAACGGTTGGGTGGGCCGTGGTGACGGTGGGCGTTGTCATCGAGCCCCGGGAATGGACGCGCGTCGTCGGCCTGGTCGCCGGCACGGCCGAGCTTGTGGTGGGCATTCCCCTGGCCATCGAGACCGGCGGAGCACTGGGGAGGTTCTCGCTCTTTGCCCTGGCCCCCATCATCTGCCTGGTGCTGGTGGTGCTGTTCGCCTGGCCGAGGCTCTGGCTCAAGGTGGCGGAATCGGGCCCGCCTGCAGCAACACAACCACGCGCACCGGCAACCCCGGCCCCGACGGGTACCTGACCGTGGGCAGACCGGCAGGCAACGAGGGCCATCCTGTCGTGGCAAACTGGTTTCGGGCACGCTTGCGATACCTGTTTGGCACGACCAGGGGCCTGATCCTGGTGGCCATCGCCGTCATAGCCCTCGAGACCGCCCTCTTCGGAACGCTGTCCGGTCCGCTGGCCGATCTGGGCGTGGGCGGCGCCGTCGTGCGCGGCCTTCGCATGGACCTCGATCCGGCGGAGCGCGAGGGCCGCATCATCATCCTCTATCACTCCATCGCCATGGCCATCGTCGCCATCGAGACCTACATGATCACCGGTCTGCTGGCGATGCGGCCGTTCTACCGACGCGCGGTGCGCCTGTTGATGACCGCCGGCTACTGGCTGGCGGCGGTCTTTGGGCTGGCGTTTGCCTATTGGGGTCACAACTGGGCGTTTCACGGGCTGTACATCGCCGGGCTGACCCTCGTCTTCCTGGCCGGTGTCTTGCTGACCATTGCCCTCTGGCCCTGGGATAGGGCCTACTACCAGCCCGACCCCGCCCATGCCCGCACCCGTGGGGGGTTGGATCTGGAGCGCCTGGCCTTTTTCACGACCGCCGCGACTACCGTCATCTCGGCGGCCTTTGGGGCCGTCCCCGGCTCCTACTTTGGCAACGGTTTCACAGCTTTTCTGGCCGAAGACATCATCCGCTTGCCGCAGAAGACGACGATGGAGTACTCGATCATCGGCCACCTGCACATCATGCTGGCGCTCATCGCCGTCATGCTGACGCTTATCATCGGGCGCTGGTTAGGCTTTCGCGGCATCCTGCAAAAGATCGCCATGCCGCTGATCATCCTGGGCACCCTTGTGCTGAACCTGGGTGTGTGGGGCGTGGTCACCCCGCTGGAGCCCATCGCGCACATGGTCATCTATGTCGGGGCGACTCCGGCCATGCTCGGGGCGCTGATGTTGGTCATTTATGGCTGGGACCATTTGATCCGGGAGGGCATCGCCGGCCTCCCGAGGGCCACCTTGGGGCAGAAAATCGGGGCGCTGCTCCGCGACCCGCTGCGCTTCGGACCGCTGTGGCAGATGGTCTTCATGAACTTGACCGTGAGCGGTGTGGGGATCTTGTACGCCGTTCGCCTGGACGAGATCTTTCGGATGTGGCCGGCCCGCGAGGAGCGCATCGAGCTAACCGGCCACTGGCACGTCCTTGCGGCCATCGTCGCCACCATCATTCTCCTCTACTATGGCGACATGATCGGCCTCAGCGGCAAGCTTCGCAGGTGGTACGGCTGGAGCATCATCCTACTTTCCGACCTGGCCTTTGCAGCCGTGACCGTCCTGGAGACCAAGCGCCTTTTCATTTCCGAGGCCGCCCAGCAGCCGCTGGTCACCGCCGCCACGTTGGCGGTCGATTTCGGGCTGGGGATGCTGCTGGTCGTCCTGGCAATGGTCATGGCCTGGCGCCTGGTTGACCTGTTCAGATCGAAGGGGCGATGGGCGGAAGAAGCCGCTCAGGAGATCTCTACGGAGGTGGCCAGGTGAAGCGTCTCGTCCCGTCCTTGATCGTGGCTGCGGCTCTTCTGGTCGCGTGTGGTGCCGCGGATCGGGATGCGCCCGTCCCGACCTTTGAAACAGGCGTGGACCCGAGCGCCTGGGCGCGGGTGCCGGCAGGCGTGTTTCTCTCGGGGCAAGAAGCCGGCCCCGTCACCATCGATTACGACTACGAGATCCTCGTCACGGATGTCACCGTCGCCTCGTACGTGGAGTTCCTCAACGCGGCGGTGGCCGACGGGGCCGTGGAGATCGGCGCGAAGGCTGTGATGGGTCCTTATCCCGGCGATAGTTATGGCGGCCTCAATCACGAACTGCGCATCGACCCGGGTGACTATCCGCTCGTCCCCCTGGACGATCCGGCGTCGCGCTTTACCTTCGATGGCCAGATGTTTGCCGTCAAGAGTGGCTGGCAAAACCATCCCATGACGAATGTCACCTGGTTTGGCGCCCGCGCTTATTGCTCTTATCACGGCTGGCGCTTGCCGACCGAGATGGAGTGGGAGAAGGCGGCACGCGGCACAGATGGGCGCCCCTATCCCTGGGGCGGCGAGCTCACTCCTAACCACGCAAACTTTTACAACAGCCGCGACCCTTTTGAGGACATGTCGAATTTTGGCTCCCGCACGACACCGGTTGGTTTCTACGGCGGCGAGACCCATGAGCGCCTGATGACCTACAACGCCGCGAGTCCCTATGGCCTGTATGACATGGCCGGGAACGTCTGGCAGTGGACCGGCGACGTCATCCCCGGCTTGAGCGACCGATTCATGCGCGGCGGCTCGAAGGACAGCTATGCCAGGGACCTGCGCGTCTGGGTGCGCAACAGTGCCCCACCCATGTACTACGGTCCGGGCGTGGGCTTTCGCTGTGCCCGGCAGGAGTGATCGTGCTCAAGAGGGTTCGACTTTATTGGCCTCGCTTTGCATCGGTTGGGCCAGCATCCTCATCGGCCTGAGCGCCGGCTACCTGCGCCTGCTCGCCGTGCTGACCACGGGCTGCTCCTGTTGGCCCTTGCGACTTTTCGCCTACAGTCGGAGCAGGTCGCGTTCGGATTGTTCAAGTACGCCGCGATGTACATGCTCGGCGGGATGGCCATCCTGGTCCTGAGTGCTTTTTGAGCGAGGGGGATTGGATTTCTGTGCCGTACACCGTCTTCTCAGGGAAGGACGATGCGATGGAAGGCGTAGTGTTGCGCGCTGAGCTCGCTCAGGACGGTCGCCAGGGCCTGGACTGACTGCGTGCAGTCGCCGCCGCCGTCGTGCATGAGGACGACCACCCCGGGAAAGATGTTGCTCAGGATATAGTCCGAGATGGCGCGTGCACCCGGGCGCCGCCAATCCTGGGGATCCACGTCCCACAGAACGATGTCGTAATTCAGGGCGGCCGAGTACAGCAAGGCAGTGTCGTCGGCGAGCCCATAGGGAGGGCGCAAGTAGCGGGCATTGTTCTCGTGCGTGGACAGGTCTCCCGCGGCGTTGACAATCGCCTGTTCTGTCCGGCCGATCTGGGACAGGAATGCCTCCTGGCTGAGCCCGGCCAGCGACGCGTGATCGTAGGAGTGGTTACCCACCGTGTGGCCGGCCTGCAATTCCATGCGAAGTGCGCCAGGGAAGAACTCGACTTGCTCGCCCACGACAAAAAAGGTGGCCCTGGCATCGTACCTGGCCAGCAGGTCGAGCACCTGTTGTGTATACTCGCTGGGACCATCGTCAAAGGTCAGGTAGACGATGGGCCGGCCGTCTTCCGTATAGGTTGGCAGGTTCAGCAGCTCCGCCAGGCCCTCCGTACCCATGACGTCTATGGCAGAGGGAAGCGGGGTAGGCGTGGGCAGCGGCGGGTTGGGGTCGCCCAGAAGCTCCCAGGTCGCCTCGTCCACCTCGCCGCTCGGGTGCAGCCCCTGCGATAGCTGAAAGGCGACGACTGCCTTGCGCGTCTCCTCGGCGTAGAGGTCGTGGTCAGGATCTTTGTAGCCGAGCCAGCCAACGCTGGCCAGCCGGCGGTGCAGCTCTTGCACCAGTGGATGCCGTTCGCCGGCACCCATGGTGAAGCGTGTATTCTTCAGCATGTAGAGAGCATCGCCGGGGGCAACGGCGGCAACGACCGGAAAGCCATCTTTCATCTTGTAGTGAATCTCGCTGCTTTTTGAGAGTTGCCTGCCGTAAAACTCCTCGATCTCTAGCCTGACACCATCGCCATCAGGCTTCCACATCCCCTGCGCGACGAGGGCCACCTTGCCGGTGCCGACGTCCTCCTGTTCGAGCTGGACCGTGCCGTTCTGATTCAGACTGAGCCAATATTCGGTAGCGCTCTCCCGAGCGTCCGTTGGCTGGTAATCGCCCTGGTAATCGCCCGGGAGCCTCAGCCGGTAGCGCCCCACGACTCGAGCCCTGGCCCGGGATTCGGCCGCCGAATTCTGAACGATCTCGGCGATCACGATCGTCAGGCAGACGGTGACGACGCCGACGACGGTTAACCATAGGGTGTAGCGTTGGCTTCCGGTGATTTGTTGGTTCATGCCAGCCTTTCATCCCGCGAGATCAGCCTCCGAAGTGACAGCTCACCCCTTCGCCTCTGTATGCGGCTGGAGCCCTGTGGTCCTTCCACGTCGGTATATTCGGTCTGCTCTTGCCATCCCCCAAGCTCATCCCGGTGCGGTCGATGGTCGCCGGTTTTGCCGCTCACTTTCCGAGCACCTGTGCGCTGACCCCTTCCAGCCCGGCATAGTGTTCGTGGTCAAGGGTGACGGCAGCCCTCAGCCCCTGGGCTGCCAGCCAGGCAGCGTTGAAGGCATCGGAGAAGTCCGCGTTCTTGTCGGCATACCAGTACACGGCCTGCAAAAGAAGATCCGCCTCCGCCGTCTCCATGCCCGGGGTGTTGAGGATGGCCAAAACCTTGTCCCTGATGCTGTCGCGTGACTGGCCATAGTACGATTCCAGCGTCCATACGATCTCGGCGATGACCATGCTGTTCACCACCAGGACGACCTCGCCGGCAGAGGCCCGGTAGAGGAGTTCCTCAATGGCATCCGCCTGAGAGGGGACGTCGTCGGTCAGGAAGCGGAGGAACAGGTCGGTGCCCGCAAAGAGGCGCTCAGGCTCCACGTTGGGCTGCCTTTCTGCCCCGTTCCCGGACCACCTGTTCACGGATGGCGTCAAAATCCTGCGGCTGGGTTACAGGAATGCTGCCTCGCAGGTCGAGCAACGTACTCGTCAGAGGCTGCAGAATGACCTGGTCTCCCTGTTGGATAAAGGCAATCCGATCGCCCTCCTCCAGGTTGAGCGAACGGCGAACGGATCGAGGAACCGTCAGTTGTCCGCGTCGACCAACTTTGCCGATAATCATCGTACGTTCCTCCATTTGTCCGTCAAAAGCCACAAGGTCGGATATATGGGATTATACTTGCTATTTCCGAAAATGTCAATCAGTTTGGGCATGGGCTGATAACGTGCTCGCGATGCCACGGTCGCCCGGCAGAGAGTGTATCTCTTGCGAAGAGCATACACAACCCCTTCCAATCTTTCCTTGACACCACGGGGTTTGCCTGCTACAATTGTGCAAACGTTTGCGCAGACCGTAATTTCTCTGCGCTCAAACGTGGCATTCAGGCGGTCCTTGACGTAGCGGGGGAGGTAAGTGCCAAAGTCGGTTTCTCTCAAGGACGTTGCCCGAGCGGCGGGTGTGTCCGCTTCCACGGTGTCTCGTGCGCTGTACTATCATCCGCGCGCAAGATCGAGGCCCGCCCCTGGATCAAGGCCCATCCCTTTGGCACGCTGCTCTTTGACCTGGCGGCCGACCCCCGCCAGGAACGTCCGCTCCACGATCCGGAGGTGGAAGCCCGCATGATCCAGCTCCTCATCCGCCTGATGGTGGAGAATGACGCGCCGCCCGAGCAGTTCGAGCGGCTGGGCCTGCAAGAGGAGTACCGGCGATCTGTGGAAGCAGGTGAAGAGTGACCTCGCATCCTGAAAAGCAGGTGGCTCCCCTCGCTTTTCACGTCATGCTCAAGCCGCGGGGGCCCATCTGCAACCTGGATTGTGGTTACTGCTACTACCTGGCCAAGGAAAAGCTCTACCCGGGCAGTCAGTTCCGCATGTCAGACGAGGTGCTGGCCGAGTTCACGCGCCAGTACATCGAGGCCCAGGAGGTGCCCGAGGTCACCTTCGCCTGGCAGGGCGGCGAGCCGGCGTTGATGGGCCTGGACTTTTTCCAGCGTGCCGTGGCCTTGCAGCAGCAGTACCGCAAGCCGGGCATGCGCATCGACAACGCGTTCCAGACCAACGCTGTGCTCCTCGACGAGGCCTGGTGCCGCTTTTTCAAGCGGCATCGCTTCCTGGTGGGCGTCAGCCTGGACGGACCCCAGGAGCTGCACGACGACTACCGGGTGGACAAGGGAGGCGGGCCGACCTTTCAGCGGGTAATGGCCGGGCTGGCCCTCCTGAAAAAGCACGCGGTAGACTATAACGTCCTGGTCTGCGTGCACGCCGCCAACGCCGGGCATCCGCTGCGCGTCTACCGCTTCTTGCGTGACGAGGTAGGGGCCGAGTTCATGCAGTTCATCCCCATCGTCGAGCGAGAAAGGGGAAGCGGGTCGCAAAAGGCCATCCGGGTGACCGGGCGCTCGGTGACCGGCAGGCAATACGGCGACTTTTTGATCGCCGTATTCGACGAATGGGTGCGGCACGACGTCGGGCGCGTCTTTGTGCAGAGCTTTGACGTGGCGCTGGCGGCCTGGCTGGGCCAGCCGCCAAGCCTGTGCGTCTTTCAGGAGACCTGCGGCCAGGCCATGGCCATGGAGCACAACGGCGACCTGTACGCCTGCGATCACTTTGTCGAGCCGGCACACAGGCTGGGCAACATCCAGGACGTGCCCCTGGTCAACATGGTGCGATCGGCCAGGCAGCAGCGCTTCGGAGAGGCCAAGCGGGAGGCACTCCCTCCTGTCTGCCAGGCCTGCCCGGTGCGCTTTGCCTGTAACGGGGGCTGTCCGAAGGATCGCACCTTGTCCACGCCTGGCAAGCAAGGGCGGCTGAACCATTTGTGTGAGGGGTACAAGGCCTTTTTCACCCACATCGACGCGCCCATGCAGTTTATGGCGGCTGCCATCCGGGCCCGGCGGCCGCCGTCAGACATCATGCGCTTCCTGGCGAAACACGAAAAGTGAGGACCGCGGACGGCTGCCACGAGAACGACATGGAGTCGCTACAGGTGGTCGTAGCCAGGGACGGTTCGGCCTACGGCCGTCCGCAGGCCCCTACCCCTACGGGCAGAGCGGATCGCAACCGGCCAGGGACGAACCGCCGGCACACCGCTCCTTGGCGCTGGCTACCGGCTGGGCACGCCTGGCCCTGACGGCCCGCCACCAGCTCGGCCGGCGGCGCCGCGCCACGGCGGCAGCCTGCCTGCCCCTCGTCGACCTACGCCGGTCATCCGGCCTCACCAGGTCGCACATCACGGTTGGCGGTGCTATGTGATACATCTCTTTGCCTCCACGGTCCTGTTTCCTGCTGCTCGTCCAGGCGCCGGCCCGGAGCAGCATCCAATGGTCGCTCGTAGTTTAGCAGGCCCGCGTGACGGGAAGGTTGTGGCAGGCGTTTAGAAAAGCGTTACGTACGACAACAACGGCAGGTGGGTGACACCAGGGCACACACCGGCAAGGCAGTGCGTGCAACTTGCATCCTGACCCGCTCCCTGTATAATCAGGGCAGGAGAGCAGTTCTATGCCCAGGCTCGCGTTGTTCCTTCTTGGCCCGCCTCGCCTGGAACGCGACGGCGTGCCGCTCCGGTTCGATACGCGCAAGATCCTGGCCCTCGTCGCTTACCTGGCCGTTTCGCGGCTGAGGAACGAGGGCGCCGGCTCCACGCGTGAGACCCTCGTCGCCCTGCTGTGGCCCGAGATGGAGCCCTCCCGGGCGAGGGCCATCCTGCGCCGCAACCTCTCTTTGCTGCGGAGCGCCCTGGAAGGGGAAGGGCTGGCGGTGGACGGCCAGATGGTGGGCATCGACCCGCAGGCCGATCTCTGGCTGGACGTGGCCGAGTTTCAGCGCCTGGTGCGCGCCTGGGAAGGCCACGCCCATCCCCGAGAGGAGGTGTGTCCCCGCTGCCTGGAGGACCTGGAAGCGGCTGCTGCTCTCTATCGCGGCGATTTCATGGCGGGCTATGGCCTGCGCGACAGCGCCGCGTACGACGATTGGCAGTTCTTCCAGGCCGAGGAGCTGCGCCGGGACCTGGCCTCGGCGCTGGAGCGCCTGGCCCGGGGGCACAGCGCCCGGGGAATCCAGGACGCTGCCCTGCTCCACGCCCGCCGCTGGTTGTCGCTGGACCCACTGCACGAGCCGGCCCACCGGCTCCTCATGGAGCTGTATGCCCGGGATGGTCAGCGCTCGGCCGCCCTGCGCCAGTACCAGGAATGCGCGCGCATCCTCGAGGTCGAGCTGGGCCTGGGGCCCTCGCCCGAGACGACGGCCCTGTACGAGGAGATCCGCACCAGGCCTGCCGCAGAGCCCGGCCCACCTCCGGCCCTGGTGCCGGAAACGAGGGCCGCGCGGCCGGCCCGCCACAACCTGCCCGCGCAGCCCACCCCCTTTGTCGGGCGGCGCGGGGAGATGGCCGAGATCCACGACCTGCTGAACGACCCCGGGTGCCGGCTGCTCACCCTGCTGGGCCCCGGCGGCATCGGCAAGACACGGCTGGCGCTGCAGGTCGCGGCGGAACTGGCCGAGGCGTCGCCCCCCGGCTACCGGCACGGGGTCTTTTTCGTCTCCCTGGCGCCCTTTGAAACGGCCGATGCGGTCGTGTCGGCGGTGGCAGAGGCGCTGGGCTATTCGTTCCACACCGATGCGGAGGGCCGCATCCGGGCGGCGCCGCGGGCGCAGTTGCTTGACTATGTGCGACAGCGGCAGCTCTTGTTGGTCCTGGACAACTTTGAGCACCTGCTGGCGGACGGGAGCGACTCCCTGGGTTTTCTGACCGGACTCCTCGCGGCGGCGCCCGGCGTCAAGCTCCTGGTGACGTCCCGGGCCAGCCTCAAGGTTCAGGGCGAGCACGTCTATCCCCTCGCCGGGCTGCGCGTGCCGCCCGAGCTGCCCGCCAGGGCCGCCGTAGCGGACGCCGAGGAACCCCTCCATGGCTACAGCGCGGTGGAGCTTTTTCTGCAGGGAGCGCGGCAGGTGCGGCCCGGCTTCGAGATGGGCGACGTGGACCTGCCCCATGTGGCCCACATCTGCCGGCTGGTCGAGGGCATGCCCCTGGGCCTGCTCCTCGCCGCGGCCTGGATCGAGGTGCTAACACCGGCCGAGATCGCTGCCGAGATCCAGCGCAGCCTCGACTTCCTGGAGACTGGCCTGCGGGACGTGCCCGAGCGGCAGCGCAGCATCCGGGCCGTTTTTGATCACTCGTGGCGGCTGCTCGACGAGCGGGAGCGGGAGGTGTTCGCTGCTCTTTCGGTGTTCCGCCGGGGATTCACGCGCGAGGCGGCGTGGGAGGTGTGCGGCGCCGAGCTGCGCGACCTGATGTCGCTCGTAACCAAGTCGCTGGTCATCGCGCCCATTCCCGGCCGATACGAGCTCCACGAGCTGTTGCGCCAGTACGCCGCCGAGCGACTGGACCAGGTTGCCGAGCGGGGGCAGGCCGTGCGCGACATCCACAGCGCCTACTACTGCGCGGAGCTGGAGCGGTGGGCCGCCAAGCTGAGGGGTGAGGGCCAGCAGCAGGCGATGCGTGAGCTGGACCTGGAGATGGAGAACGGGCGGGCGGCCTGGCATTGGGCGGTGACGCGGAGACACGTGGCCCACCTGGCGCGGGCCGTGGACGGCATCTGGCTGTACCACACCTGGCGGCTGCGCCACGAAGAAGGGGAGGCGGCCATCGGCCCGGCCGCCACGAGCCTGGAGGGGATGGATTCTGCCGAGGCGCGGCGGCTGCGGGCCAGGCTCCTGATCCTGTGGAGCCACTTTCACGTGGAGATGGGCCGCAAGCGGCCGGCGCTGCGCGCCGCCCGCCAGGGCACGAGGCTGTTGCGCGACCTGGAAGAGGAGGGGCACGACGTGCGTAACGAGCTGGCCCTGGCCGTCATCCACCGCGCCCGCCTGGAGCGCTACTTTGACCCCGACCCTCTGCGGGCGAAAAAGAGCTACGAAGAGGCCGTTGCCCGGTACGAAGAGGTGGGCGATCGTTGGGGACTGGCTCGCGCCCTGGCCTACCTGGGCTGGATCGCAGAGCACCTGGGCCAGTATGACAAAGCCCGGCGCCTTTGCGAGAGGAGCCGGGCCATCCGCCAGCAACTGGGTGACCGGAGGGGCATGGCGGACGCCATGGTGAGCCTGGGTGTCATCTGCTGGGTGCAGGGCCACCTGGACGAGGCCGAGGGTCTCTTGCGGGAGAGCCTGGGCATTTTCCGCGAGCTGGACGACTGGAGCCGGGTGGCCCATGCCATCAAGAGCCTGGGCGAGGTCCTGGTTCGCCGTGGCCAATTCGAGGACGGCCTGGCCATGCTGGAGAGCAGCTCTGCCATCTATGACGACCTGGGGCAGAGCTACGGGGTGGCGATCCTGATCCTGTTCCTGGCCGAGGCAAGGGCACACCTGGGACGCTACGACGAGGCGCGGGAGGACGCGCTGCGGGGAGCGACCATCACCCACGAGAACAAGCACCGCTGGGGCGAGGGCTTTGCCCTGCTAACGAACGGCATGGTGGCGCTGGTGCGGGGCAATGGCCCCGATGCCCTCGCCACCTTGCAGGGGGCTGCCGACATTTTCTCCGAGATCAAGCACCCCGAAAACCGGGCCTGGGTCCTGGGGCCCCTGGGCCTGGCGGCGCTGCGGGCAAGCAACCCGGCCCTGGCGCAGCAGTCGGTGCTCCAGGCCTTGCAGACCGGCGTTGGCCTGGGCGCCTTCATGGCCGTCATGTACGCGTTGCCTGCTGCCGCGCTTCTCCTGGCCGAGGAGGGGGCGGTTGAGCGGGCCGTAGAGGTCTATGCCTGCGCCTCTCGCTACGGCTTTGTGGCCAACTCCCGCTGGTTCCACGACGTGGTAGAGCGATCCCTTGCCGCCCACGTTGCCCGGCTGCCTGCCGAAACCGCCGCCGCTGCCCGGGCGCGAGGTCAATCCCGGGACTGGAAGGACATGGCCGCTTCCCTGCTCCCCGACTTCTGATCCCTGTCCGCTGATCCCTGGCTTGCCCCGTCGGCCCGGTGTGTATCGAAAAGCTCCTTGTACCCCTCCTATTACGGGCGGGCCGTATCACCTTGTGTAGCGTGCCGGTCACCTCTTGCGTGATTTTGCCCGTTGAAAAAACCAAGAGCGGGTCTTGACAGGTCTGCCGGGGTGTGCTATAATCCGCTCCTATACCCAAGATAGTTATGCTTGGGCTGGAGTGAAGCCTGATGGGCCTGCTAATCGCCGAGATCCTGAGCCATCTGTTCCGCCACCGGGCTCGCACACTGCTGACCCTCTCCGGGTTGTCGGTGGGCATCCTGGCGCTCACCTTGCTGGGCAGCCTGGGCGAGGCCGTCAACGTCTCCCTCGATCAGCAAGAGGCGGCCGCCCTGAGCATGTTCGAGGTCCGGCCCTCGACCTGGGAACGGCATTTGACCCCCGCTGTTCGCCGGGCCATCCGTCACGTGCCCGGGGTGGCGGGCACACTGACCTCGCTGTGGGCCGACCTGATCCCGCCCGAAGAAAAGCAAGAGACAGGGTTTGCCTTTACGGTAGAGGCCCTGATGGCTGTCGACAGCGATATCCCCGGCCTGGAGCGCAGCCTGGCGCCCCACGATGCCTCCCTGCACCGCGGGCGCTGGCCGGCCCGTGGTGCAACGAACGAGGTCCTCCTCGATTTTGATCTGGCATCGGTTCGCGGCTGGGACGTGGGCGACACCGTAGGGATTCGAGGCCGGCCCTTTGTCGTGACCGGCATCCTGGAGCGGCCACGGCTGGGCAGTAACGCGCGCTATGCCTACGTCGATTACGAGGCGCTGCGCAACCTGCTGCACCTGCCGGCGGACAATCTACAAACCCTGTACGTCATCCCCGAACCCGGCCAGGACGCTGCCGCGCTGGCAGCGCGGATCGAGGACGCGGTGCCCGGCATCCATGTCCAGACACCCGAGCAGCGGATGAACGAGACGCGCCGGGACCAGGGCCTGCTCGCGGCCATTGTCGCGGCGAGCGGCGGGCTGGCCCTGCTGACCGGCACCTTGATCGTGGTCAACACCATGCTCATGAGCGTCCGCGAGCGCCGGCACGAGATCGGCCTGAAAAAGGCGCTGGGCGCCGGCGCCGGCGACATTGTCCGGGAGTTTCTGCTGGAAGCGAGCACGCTGGGCTTGCTGGGCGGCGGGCTCGGAGTGCTGCTGGCCTGGTGCCTGATCCTGGGCGTTAACCAGTTTACCCACGAGGCCTGGGGATTGAAGCTGCTGACCTTGACGCCACGCCTGGGTCTCGGAAGCGTGGCCTTTACCACCTTGCTGGGCGCGCTGTCGGGCGTCTATCCCGCCTGGCGGGCAGCGCTCGAGGACCCGGTGCGGGCGCTGCACGATGCGCCGGGCGTACCTTATGCCGAGACGGGGCTGAAACGGCTGATCTACCTGGCCGGCCGCCGGGCGCGCTGGCTGCTGACGGGCGGCGGCATCAGCGCGGGCATTCTCATCCTGACCCTGGCTTTGAGCCTGGCCGAGGTGCTGAACGGGTATACCAACGCCGCTGTTGTCGCCACACAGGATCGGGTGTGGTTGTACCCTGCACGACAGTCGGTGGTGAACCACGCCACAGCCGTCCGGCACCTGGAGCGGATGGAGGGCGTACGCGGGGTGGTGATCACGGCCTCCGGCGGCCGCCTCTTTGACGATAGGGAGAGCTTGCCCGGCCTATTCGGCACGCCGTCCTACCTCCAGGGACTGGACGCACCCGAGCCCGAGTTTGGCTTCAGCGTGCCGTACGAGGCCAGGATCGAGCGGGGACGGTTCCTGGCCCCTGATAGCCTGCACGAGGTGGTCCTCGGCCCGGACCTGGCCGAGGGCCTGGGGCTGGACGTCGGCGACGTGTTGACTGTGCGGGACCGGGACCTGCTCGTGGTCGGCATCTGGGCCGAGTCCCACACACAGCTCCCCACGGACTACGAGGCGCATGCTTTCGTCACCATGGCCGCGCTGCGGGCGCTGGAGCCCGAGCTTGGCCCCTATTTGGAGCTGACGGCCCTGGTCGCCCCCGGCGCCAAAGCACAGGAGGTTGCCGCACGCATCGAGGAGGCCATGCCCGAATGGCAAACTGAAACGGCCGAGGTGGCTGCCCGGGACCTTCGGCAGGCGACGCTTCTCTTTTCCCTGATCCTTGTGTTGTACGTCAGCCTGGGGTTGTTGGTGGGCGGGCTGTCGGTGATGAATACCATGGTCATGGCCGTCATGGAGCGCAGCCGCGAGATCGGGCTGAAGAAGGCGGTGGGTGCCAGTGACCGAGACGTGCTGGCAGAGATCGTGGAGGAGGCGGGCTGGTTCGGACTGATGGGCGGTGCACTGGGCCTGGTCGCCGCCTGGCTGGTGGCCATGGGGGTCAACGCGTTCACGCGGCATGCCATGGACGTGAGGCTGCTGCTTGTGACGCCCCGGCTGGCCATCGCCGTCCTGGTTTTTACCGCGTTCCTGGGGATGATCGCCGGCCTGTACCCTGCCTGGCGCGCCTCGCGCCTCGACCCCATCCAGGCCCTGCGCAGCGAGTAGAGCCCACCGAGCTGTGGGTGAGGAGGCCAAGTGCGAGCCCGAAGATTGATCGTCATCGTCGTGATCCTGATCGTCCTGGCTGCCGCCGCGTGCGTGGGCGGCGGCCAGTTGGCTGCAAACCTGGTGCGGCAGGGCCAGGCGACCAGGCCAACCCCTGGGGGCACGGCGGCCCGACCCCGGCTGCGCGCCCAGGGCGAGGTCGTCCCGGCCCGCTGGGCGGAGCTAGGTTTTGTCGGCGGCGGGGTGCTGGCTGAGGTACCGGTAAGCGCCGGCCAGCAGGTCCAGGCGGGCGACGTCCTTGCCAGGTTGAGCACGAAGGATCTGGACCTGGCCGTGCGTGCTGCCGGCGACGCCGTCACCATGCACCAGGCCAACCTGGCCCACCTGCAGGAGCCGCCGGATTCGGTAGCGATCGCTGCCGTTCAAGCCGAGCTCGAGGCGGCCGAAGCGGCGCTGGAGGCATTGCAGGCCGGTCCCACGGCGGCGGACCTGACCGCTGCCCAGGCGGACGTAGCTGCTGCCGAGGCGGATCTGGCCCGCCTGCGCGCCCTGCCCGACCCGGCGGCGGTGGCTCAGGCACAGGCCCAGCTCGACAAGGCAACGATCGCCTTGCAGCGGGCCCAGGCGGCATATGACCAGGTCCAGGCCCGCCCCGACGTGGCCATGTCGCCCCAGTCGCTTGCCCTGCAGCAGGCCACCATCGACCACGAAGCTGCCCGAGCGGCCCTGGCGCTGGCCGAGGGCAAGGCCACGGCCGCCGAGCTGAAGGCAGCCCAGGCGCGCGTTGCGGCAGCCGAGGCGCACCTGGCCGCCACGCGGGAAGGCCCTTCGGCGGCTGACCGGGCCGCCGCCCGCAGCCGCGTTCGCAACGCCGAATCTGCCCTCGCCCAGGCACAAGAGACGACCGGCGAGGCCGACCTGGCCGCTGCCCGGGCCAGCCTGTCGGAGGCCGAGATGCAATTGTCGCGGGCAAACGCGGCGCTGGAGACAGCCATTCTGCGTGCCCCCTTTGCCGGAACGGTGATGACCCTGGAGGCGGCAGCCGGGCAGATGGTGAGCAACAGCCTATTTCTCACCCTGGCCGATCTCAACTGGCAGGTGGAGACTGTGGACGTGGACGAGTGGGTAGCTACACGCATCGTGCCCGGACAGGCCGTAGAGCTGTCGTTCCCCGCCTTCGAGGGCGAGAAGTTGGCCGGCACCGTCAAGTCCATCGACGCCCGGGCCAAGCGGGCCGGCGCCGGGGCCGACCCCTTTTACACCGTGGTCGTGACTCTGAACCGGGAGCAGTCAGGGCAGCCGCCCGCGCTGGTTGCAGCGCTGCGCTGGGGTATGACGGTTCGGCTCGACTTTGGCGAGGAGTAGGATGATGGCCCGTGACAGCACATCCCGGGCTGAAAACCGGGACATTGTCGTGGAGACGCGCGCCCTGAGCCGCGTCTATCGCCTGGGCGCCACCGAGGTCCACGCCCTGCGCGGCGTGGAGCTGGTTGTGGAGCGGCGCGACTTTGTATCCATCGTGGGCCGCAGCGGTAGCGGCAAGAGCACGCTCTTGCACCTGCTCGGCTGCCTGGACCGGCCCAGCGGCGGTGCGGTGTGGCTGGACGGTGTAGAGGTGTCGGCCCTGGCCCACCGCCTCCTGCCGGCCATCCGCCGAGAAAAGGTCGGCTTTGTGTTCCAGACCTTTAATCTGCTGTCGCACCTGACAGCCCTGGAGAACGTGATGCTGCCCCTGCGCTACAGTCGCCTGTCGCCCCGCGAGGGACGACGGCGGGCGACGGAACTATTGGAACGCGTGGGCCTCGGCAACCGGCTCCCCCACCGCCCCATGGAGCTGTCGGGGGGCGAGCAGCAGCGCGTGGCCCTGGCTCGGGCTCTCATCAACCGGCCGGCCATCATCCTGGCCGACGAGCCCACCGGTGAGCTGGACACGCAGACGGCCGCCGGCATCGTGGCTCTGCTCCGCGAGCTAAACCGGAGCGACGGCCAGACCTTTATCCTGGTGACCCACGATCCCCAGGTTGCCGCGGCCACCGATCGTACCCTGGTTCTCCAGGATGGACAGATCGTGGGCGAGGAGCGGCATGTCTGACAGGGGTACAGGCGGGATGCCGGGCGCTCTGCCTCGCCAGGCGTGCCTGCCTCTACGGCAGCCCTCTACCCCTGTTCGCCCCTCACCACCGACAAGATCTGTTCCCCGTAGGCCGCCATCCGCTGTGGCCCGATTCCCTTGATTGCCTCCAGCTCCGCCGGCGAGCAGGGCCGGGCGGCAGCAATGTCGCGCAGGGTGCTGTCGTGGCAGACGACGTAGGGCGGCTTGCCCATCTCTCGGGCCGTGGCCAGCCGCCAGGCCCGCAGCCGCTCGAACAGGCCGGCGTCACCCTCGGACTGGGCCGCCGGAGCTTCTGCCCCTACCGGCGCCGCCTCGGGCTCTGCCGGTGGCTCTGCCACCAGCGCCTCTCCCTCGGGCGTCAGGCGCAGCATGGGGTAGCCGTTTTGCTCGAACTGCTCCAGGAAGCCCTTGATCAGGAGCTCGTCGGCCAGGTCCATGATGCCCTTCTGGGTCAGGTTGGCCAGGGCGCCAAACAGTGGAAAACGATCGACCTTTAGCCTGCTGCTGCTCGCCCCCTGGAGGGCGCGGGCCAGGCCGCTGCGGCCCATGGGGTATGGCACCTGCGCCACGCCCTGGAGGATCAGCCTGGCCGGGTCGCCCGGCTGCCGGCCGGGGGTGCGCAGCGGCGCGCTTTTCGTCGGGGCCGGGGCTTGGGCCACGGGCAGGGGAGCCTGTGTCCGGGACCTGGCGGCCGCTCCCCGGCAGTTGTCGCAGGCCTGGCAGCCCTCCATCCCGGGGCCGCCGAAATAGACGCTGATGGTGCCGTGGCGGCAGGCCTGGCTGTAGGCGTAGGCGCGCATCTCGGCGATGCGGGCCTCCTGGCCGGCGTCATAGTCGGCCACCATGGCCGCCACCCGCTCGCGCGAGTCGGCCGGCGAAGGAGGCAGCGCCAGGAGCATGTCGCGGCCTACACCCCGGTACTCGAGCCAGCCGGCGTCGGCCCAGGCCAGCAAGCGCCCCTCGATGTGGCGCGGGTCCAGGAGGGACGCCAGCGAGGCGTCGTGACCCGCCTCGCGGGCCAGCCCCGCCAGATCCCGGGCCAGCGTCTGCCCGGGGCGCAGCCGGGCCACCTCCACAAAGCGGGCCAGGTCCTCGTCCCGGCCCGCGGACGGGCCCGGCTCCTGGCGCAGAACGAGGGTCGCGGTGCGGGGCAGGTCAAAGCCCCGCCATACCAGCCCGGCGTTCTCCAAAAAGTGGACCGCCACCCGCACCCGGGTCTCGTCGACGCCCAGGTCCCGTTCCAGGTCGGCGGCGGTCACGATGCCGGCCTGTTGCCCGCGGAGGCGGGCCCGGACGGCGGCATAGGTCCGGCGCAAGAGGTCGATGCCCAGGCCGCCCTGGCGCGCCCAGCGCCGCAGGTTGGTCCAGTCGCCCGTGCTGTGAAAAAGGACACATCGGGCGGGCTGGCCGTCGCGACCGGCGCGACCTGCTTCCTGGTAATAGTTCTCCAGGGCCTTGGGCGGGTTGTAGTGGACGATGAACCTCACGTCGCTTTTGTCGACACCCATGCCAAAGGCCACGGTGGCCACCACCACGCGGGCCTCGCCCGACATGAACCTGTCCTGGGCCGCGGCCCGCTCGGCGATACCGGCGTGGTAATGAATGGCCTCGACGCCCCGCCGCCTCAGCAGGGCAGCCAGGTCCTCGCACTTTTCCCGGGAGGTGGCGTACACGATGCCACTCCCCTGGTGCTGGCGGCAGACGATGGCCAGCGCCTCCCTCTTTTCCGCCTCGTTGGCAAAGCGGCGGGCCTCCAGGTGCAGGTTCGGGCGGTGGGTGCCCGTCGTGACCAGGCGCATGCTGCCCAGTGCCGCCTGAACGTCGTCCTGCACCCGGGGAGTGGCAGTGGCGGTCATGCCCAGGATGCGGGGGCCGCCGAGCTCCTGCCAGGCCTGGGCGATAAAGCGATAGTCGGGGCGAAAATCATGACCCCACAGGGAGACACAGTGCACCTCGTCCACGACAAGGAGCGAGACGCCGGCACGTTTGAGGGCGTGCAGGAATGGGCGCTGGCGCAGGCGCTCGGGCGCGGCGTACACCAGGCTGTAGCGGCCGGCGGCTGCGCCGGCCAGGCGCGCCTCCAGCTCGGTGCCGTCCAGGGTGCTGTTGAGCGCGGTGGCGCGCTGTTCCATGCCGGGCGGCAGGCCGTCGAGCTGGTCTTTCATCAGGGCGATGAGGGGCGAGATGACCAACGTGGTGCCGGGGAGCAAGGCCGAGGCCAACTGGTAGCAGAGCGACTTGCCCGCCCCGGTAGGCATCACCGCGAGGACGCTCTCGCCTCGCAGCACGGCGGCGATGGTCTCTGCCTGGCCCGGGCGGAACGCGTCGTGGCCGAAATGCTGCCGCAGCTTCTCTTGCAACCGGCCCGCTTCCTTGGCCGTCACCGTCACCGGCTCGGGGGCCGGCCGCGCCGGGGCGCTGGCTACCGCGTCGAGGACCACAGGGCTGGGGGAAGCGCCCACGGCCAGGCGCACCGTCTCCCACTCGCTCTCCCGGCGTGCGCGCAGCTCGGCGTCGATGGCCTCCGCCTGGGCGACCTGTCCCGCGGCGCGGTGCAGCCCTTCCAGCAGGCGCATCAGCTCGACCGACGGCGGGTGCCCGTCGCGGTTGGCCCGCGATACGGCGGTCCGCGCCCAGAGTAGTGCCTTTTCGCCGTCGCCCCGTGCCGCCCACAACCGGGCCGTCCCCTGGGCCGTAGCCGTGCCCTCGGGCTTCAGGGCTTCTCCTCGCGCCAGGGCTGCTTCAACGCCCTCCAGGTCGCCCGCTGCCAGGCAGACGTCCACCTGGAGGCTCCAGGTCAGCAGGTTGTCGGGAGCTTGCTCAGCCAGGGTGCGGGCGATGGCCTGCGCCGCGGCCAGGTTGCCTGCGACCAGGTGAGTTCGCGCCTCCAGGGCCGCCGCCGAGTTTGAGCGCTTGAGCTCCTGGCGCAAGCGCATGATCTCCAGGGCGCGCTGTGCCTGGCCCATCTTGACGTAGAGGCGGGCCAGGTCGTCATAGACGCTCACCTGGGGGTCATGGGCCTGCAGGATGGCCTGCAAGCAGTCGTGGGCCTCCGCCTCGTGCCCCCAGCGGATGAGGTAGGCGACGAGGGAGCGGCGCACTCTTGAGGGGAGCAAGGCAACTCTGGCCGCGTTGAGGCCAAGCTCGGAGAGCAATCCGTCGTGGGGCGCGTGCTGTCCTATGGCTGTCATGGGTTCGCCTTCAACATATGTATCTCGCTCGGGTGTGTTTATAGGTTGTCATAATCCACAGTCGCCTCGTAGTCGGGCAGGGTGTGGACGCCGATGATCATGGGCCAGAAGGCCCCCCTGTAGGAGCGGGTCAGGCCGACGGCCAAATAGATCTCGCGGATGCCAAAACGCGCTTCCAGGTCTCCCGCGTCAAAGTCCAGCCCGCCACCCTCGGCCGGGAGCCAGGCCCGCCCCAGGGCGCGCCACTTGAGGTCGGTGACCGACAGGCCGCCCCGGGCATAAGAGCCACGGTAGCAGCGGCCATATAGCCCGAAGGAGAGCCGGGCCTGGAACTGGCCGGTGTAGGGGTCGAGCTTGTAGCAGCCCTGAACCCAGTCCGGTTTGAACAGGCACAGGGAGCGTTCCTGCCGGTCGAGAACCTGGCACGGGTCGCAGTCACAGTACTTTTGCAGGAACGCCGCCCGCCGCTCTCCCTCCAGCCGGCGGTTGACGCAGGGCCGGGTGCGCGTCAGGTCACAGATCCAGTCTTCGGCGTGGGGCGGGTTCGGCCGCGCCAGCAGCATGTTGAGGGCGACGACGTCAAAGGGCCGGAGCACGGTGCCCTCGGCGGTGGTGATGTCGCCGAGGAGGATGTTGCCGTGCTCCCGGACGGGGCGCACCCACCGCAGCCCGGTTACCCTGTCGGGCTCTGTGGTCATGCCGGCAACGCACACGCCAGACAGCATCTTGGTGACGGCCAGCAGCAGCACTTCTTGTACAGACATCGGTGTCTCCACGGTTTCCGGCAGGAGCCGGCGCGCCCCCGGACGAAACGTCACACCAGGTGCACGACCTCCAGGCCAGGGATGTGCCTGGCCCACCATTCGGCGACGAGACGGCGATGGCAGCGGTGTGGCTGGGGTTCTGCGCATAGGAGGCAGGGACAGCGGTACCGGGCCAGTAGCTCGTGGCCAATCTCTTCTGTGCCTCGCTGAGCCAGAAGAGCGAGGAATTCCCGCTCGTAGGCGGGCCAGTCCCGGCCGGCCTTGTAGGCGTCCATGATCTCGGCCGTGGGCGCCAGGTCGGGCCGGTGTTCGTACTGGATGCCAAACCCTTCGGTGAGAAGAAAAGCCAGGTCGTCGCGCTTGGCAAAGCCGGCCAACTGCGAGGTGTTGCGCAAGCGAACGTCGACGACGGCGTCGACGCCGGCACCCTGGAGCAGGCGGATGAACTGCTCCAGGCTCTTCTGAGTGGTGCCGATGGTGCAGACGGTAGGCATTGGCCTGGCCTCCCTGTGTACGAGCTAGAAAAGGCTGAGCTGCCGGGGTTCCTGGCCTTCCTGCACCAGGGAACCGTCGGGCTGGATGTGGATCACCTCGGCTTCCCGCTCGAGAAGGGCGGGGGTGATCAGCCGGTGCCGGTGGCATTGGCGGTGGTCGCCTTCGGCGCACATGATGGCGGTCCGTGCCCGGGCAGCCATCTCCAGGAGTTCGTCGACGCCTTGCTGGAATGGAGCCCCGTCCCGCAGCGCGTCGTAATCGGCCACCTGGCCGCCCGGCTTGCCGCCCAACCGGTCGCCAAGCCAGTGATAGGCGATGCCGGCCTCGTGGAGGGTCAAGGCCAGCGCCGAGCGGTTGGCCTGAGGGACGTAGCGGCTATACGGGCTGCTGCGCACGTCGACGATCTGCTCGATGCCGTGCTGCCGCAGGAGGGCCACAAAACGCTCGGGCTCGTGATTGCTATGGCCCACGGTATAGATCGTCGCCATCATGTCTTGACGATCTCCAGCTGGCCGCCGCAGTTGGGGCACTTGTGCAGTGGCTCGCGCACGCTGTACTCATTGCCGCAATAGGCGCACCGCCGCACGACCTTGCTCTCCTTCAGGCCGGGAAAGAGATAGACCGTCCGCCCCTCCCGGCGCTCCTGGTAGCTCAGGCCGTTGGCTTCCAGGCGGGCGAGGGCCGCGCGCGCGGCCTCGTCGGGCACGCGCAGCTCGTCGACGACCTGGGCCAGGGTGACTTCGGCATCGTTGCGCCCGGCCAGACCCACGATGCGGTCGTCCAGGACGCCGGCCGAGAGACGGCGCGCCTGCCGGAGGCGGGTGCCGGCCCAGGCGGCCAGGCCCGCGCCAATGACCAGGAGTGCCAGGGAGATGGGCATCCTGGCCAGGTTGTCCACGGCGGCACACAAGAAGATGAGGCCGCCTGCCAGAAACAAAACACCCCCGATGAGGGCCGCGGCCGTCAGGCCCCGGCCAGGTACGCCGCTCTCCTCAACCATTGCCTCCTCCCTGCTCCTCCTGTCCCAGCTTGCGCAGCCAGGTGCGCGCGTCGTGATCAAGGGGATTCACCTCCAGCGCCTGCCGGAAGGCAGCCACTGCCAGGTCGTCGTCGCCGCGATCGACAAAGATCAGGCCCAGATTGTAGTGTACGTTGGGCGCCGTGGCATCCAGCTCCAGGGCCCGCTCAAAGGCCCCGATAGCGCGCATTTGTTGCTCGGGCGTGGCCACCACCGGATTGCCGAGGTAGGCGGCGCCCAGGTTAATCCAGATCATGGGGTTGTCGGGCTCTTCTTCCCGAGCGGCCTCCAGGGGGGCGATGGCTTCCCGGTGCTGGCCGGACATGACAAAGGCACCGCCAAGATTGATGAGGGCCGGCACGTACTGAGGCTCCATCTCCAGGGCCTGCTGGAATAGGGGAGCGGCCTCCTGGGCCTTGCCCTGCTCCAACAGCCGGGCACCCTCGTTTGTCAGCCTGCGAACTCGATCGTCTTGCTCTGCTCTATCCATGCTCCTTCTTTCCGCCCTTAGACTCGTCCCGCCGTACGGCGTGCCAGGCGGGGCAAGATGGGTACCACCTGCTTCTTGCGCGACATGACGCCGCCGACGATCACCGAGTGGGGCGAGACCAGGCGCTCTCCCAACGCCTCGGCCACCTCTCGCTCCATCCCGGCGATGAGTATTTCGGTCTGGCTGTGGGCAATGTCGACCACCATGAACAACAGGGACACGTAAGCCCTCTCGGCCCGCAGGACCTTCATCTGGTCCAGCAGGTCCTCACGAATGGCATCCACGTGCCCCTTGTACAGGGTCTCCATGTACCCCACGGCAAAGGGCAGGTCGTCGATGCGAAACTCCTTGAAGTCGGTGGTCAGGATCTCGCGCGGGCTGCGCTTCGAGAGGTCTGAGGCCACGGCAAAAAGCTCGCGGCCCAGCTCTTCCGGGTCCACCTGCGTGAGCCGGGCCAGCTCGGCGGCCACACGGCGGTCGCGGGGCGTGCTGGTGGGCGAGCGGAACAGGACCGTGTCGGAGATCAGCCCGCCCAACAGGATGCCGGCGATGGGCGGCGGGACGGGGATATCGGCTTCGTCGTACAGCCCGGCGATGATGGTGCTGGTAGAGCCCACGATCTCGTTGCGAAAGAGGATAGGCGCCGCCGACTGGATGTCGGCGATGCGATGATGGTCGACGATGCCCAGCAACTCTGCCTCGTCGAGCCCGTCCACGGTCTGGCTCCGCTCGTTGTGGTCCACCAGGTACACCCCATGGCGGACGGGGTTGATGAGGTCGCTCCGGGAGACAACCCCCACGACGCGCCCGTCTTCGTCCAGCACGGGAATGGTCCGCTGCTGCGCCAGCTTGTTCCGCAGTTGGTCCAGCAGGTCCTCAGGCGATGCCGTGAGCACGTCGCGACGCATGATGTGCGCGATGGGGGTGCTGAGATTCAGCAGCCGGACCGTGGTGAAGGTGTGGTGCGGCGAGGAGATGAGCGTGACGTTCTTTTGCCGGGCCAGGGCCACGATCTCGTCCGAGATGGGCAGATCGCCTGTGACGACGAGGGCCCCGACATTCTCCTCGATGGCCACGCGCTGGGCGTTCTCGCGGTCGCCCAGGACGATCATGATGTCCGGCTCTACCCGGCGGCGAACCGTCTCCAGGTCCATGGCGGCGACCATCACCTTATCGCGCAGGTGGCGGCCCCGGGCCTCGACGATAAGCCGGCCGCCCAAGGTCTCCACAACGTTGCCCACGTCCAGGTGGATCTGGTCCATCTGGTCGCGCTCCAGCCCGGTGAGCAGGATGGCGGCAAAGTCCTCAACGGCAATCAGGCCGGCCAGATGCCCCTTCTCGTTGACCAGCGGCATGGCGCGGATGCGACGCTCGCGCAACTGACGTCCGATGCAGTAGGCCGACTCCTCGGGTGAGGCCATGATGACGTTCGTGGCCATCACGTCGGCGGCCCGCGGCCGGACATCGTCCACGAGAACAGGCGGAGTCTGTCCAAAGCGCTCCAGGAGGTGGAGCGTTTCGGGGCGTACCTCGCCCTGGCGGGCGGCGACAACGCCGTCGACCCCTTCGAGCCGCAGCAGCTCTGCATAGGCGATGGCCGAGACGATGGAATCGGTGTCGGGGTTCTTGTGCCCGATGACAAAGATCTTTTTCGGCATGGCTCTCTTGGCGCTGGGCCAAAGGAGGCTGTCCGGCGAGACGACCGGGGTCGTGCCGGGCAGCCAGGCGAATCAGGGCGGTGTCAAGCCCAACAGTTTCGCGCTCCGGCAGGTGGGCGCGAGGATTGTTAGCCTACCAATCCTCGAGGTCCTCCTCGCCGGGGCTCGAGTCCTCCAGGTCGATCCCCTGATCGATCTCCTGGTCCCAATCGAGGTCTTCTTCGTCCTCGTCCTTGTCTTCGATGGCATAGAGCGGGAACTCGATCTTGCCCTCCGAGAGGGCGTGTTCGGCCAGTGCTTCTTCCACGACGGCCCTGGTATCCTCGTCGGCTCTCTCGTAGGCTTCCACCAGCAGCCGCTTGGACTGCGGGCCGCCGATCTGGCCCAGGGCCCAGATCGTGGCGTCGCGCACCTGGGGATCGTGATCTTGCATCAGCCGGGCGAGGATGGGCACCGCGGGGCGAAGCATGAGCTCGCCCGCGGCCAGAGCAGCCTCGTAGCGCATCGCTGGCGAGGAGCTCTCCAGCTCGACCAGGACCAGGTCCTGCCAGCGCCGGTCGCAGCTCCGGCCCATGGCGACGATGGAGCTCAGTCGCAGCGCTTCGTCGCCCTCGTAGTAGGCAATATCCAGCGCCTCGATGGTTTCGGGCGTACAGGAGTAGCCGGCCGACTCCAGAGCGCGCCGTCGCACCTCCAGGCTCTCTCCATCCAGGTGGATGATGGTCAACAGCTCGGTCATGATCCGGTTCTGAATGGCCGGGTCGATCCTCTCCAGCTCTCCCGCCAGGACGAAACGGCCAAGAGCTGTCGCGGCCGCGGCTCGAACCTGCGGTTCAGGGTCGGAGCGCAGGGCTGTGATAAAGCGGCCGATAAGCGGTATTTCTTCGTTTTCCCACAACCCATCGATGGCCGCGGCCCGAACCTCGGGATCGGGATCGGACAGGGTATGGCGAAAAATGGCGTCGTAATTCACCTGGAAGCTGGCCTCGGCCAGCTCGACCAGGGCATGGATCAACCGCCTGCGGTCAGGGGCATTGAGGATCTCCCACGCCACGGCAAAGGCGGGCAGCCTTTCCCGAGAGAGATCGGACAGCGCGTATAGCTGAGAAAAGGGGATGGCGCCTGTATTGCTCAGGATCCGCTCCAGCAGTTCCTCAAATTCGACTATTTCCGATGACATTGAACACCTGTAATCCAGTATTGCATGTTTCAAGACCAACCGTTCTCACCCGCCAGGAACGGGTGACGGCTCCATTATACTCGATGCAAGACAAAAGCGCAAGGGGAGAGACGCTTACCCGGCCGTCTCCCGGGGCTCGTAGAAACACAGGAGGGTGCTGCCGTACTGCCTCTGGTCGGTCATCTCCAGTAAGGCCAGGCTGGCGGCCTCCAACTCCTTGGGAAAGATCTGGACCACGACGAGGCCTGCCGGTTCCAGCCAGGCGGGATTGGCGTCGATGGCGAGCAGTGTTTTGAGCCACAGCCCCTGGTATTGCGGCGGCGCGATGTAGACGAGGTCAAAGGGGGTGGGCGGGCCGGCCAGGTACTTGAAAACGTCGTTCTGCACGACGGTCCCTCGGGCTTGCAGGTGCGTTCGCTGCAGGTTGGCGCGGATGACGGCCACTGCCTTGGGGTGCTTTTCGACAAAGGTAGCTTGCTCGGCCCCGCGGCTGAGGGCCTCGATGCCCACGCTGCCTGTGCCGGCAAAGAGATCGAGCACGCGGGCACCTTCCACCTCTGCGGCCAGGATATTGAACAACGACTCCTTGACCCGGTCAGAGATGGGGCGGGTGCCGCTGCCAGGTACCGCCTGGAGCGGGGTTCCCTTGGCGCTGCCAGCTATCACGCGCATGTCAAACGTCCTCTTTTTGCTTGCATCACAAAAGTATACCCTCATCGAGGCGACAGGTCAAGTGAATTGTTCTGGCTGGTTGCGCAAAAATCGATTTTCGGGTATACTTCTGTCAAATGCTAGAGATGGGAACAGCGGGTATCAAGGTGGTGGAGGATCAATCGCTGGCCTGGGCTGAGGAAAAGTTCGGCGGGCCAGAGCTCGATCTGGTGCAGAGGGCTTACGAGCAGGCCCTCATTGCCCATGACGGGCAAACACGGGCTTCGGGCGAGCCCTACGTGCGCCATTGCATTGAGGTCGCCCGCATGCTGGCGGAGTTGGGGCTGGATCATCACGCCGTGGCGGCGGGGCTTTTGCACGACATTGTCGAGGATACGGATTGGACGGTTGCCGACCTGCGCACCCGCTTTGACGAAGAGGTGGCGCGGCTGGTCGATGGTGTGACCAAGCTGGCCTACATCGACACCATGAGCAAAATGGGCGGCGGCGACGTCGAGGCGCAGGAGGCCGAGAGCCTGCGCAAGATGTTCCTGGCCATGGTGGACGACGTGCGCGTCGTGCTCATCAAGCTGGCCGACCGTCTGCACAACATGCGAACTTTGGCCTCGCTGCCCGCCGATCGCCGGGAGCGGATTGCGCGCGAGACCCTGGAGATCTATGCTCCGCTGGCCAACCGCCTGGGGATCTGGCAGATGAAGTGGGAGCTGGAGGATCTGGGTCTGCGGCACTTTGACCCGGAGACCTACCACCACATCGCCGACATGATAGACGAGCGCCGCGAGGAGCGAGAGAATTACATCAATCACGTCACGGCCGAGCTGCAGGCGCGGCTGCGGTTGGAAGGCATCGCCGCCGAGGTGGAGGGCCGGCCAAAGCACATCTACAGCATCTATCGCAAGATGCTGCGCAAGGACGTCGAGTTCGACCAGATCTATGACGTGCGCGGGCTCCGGGTGGTGGTTGATAACGTCCAGGACTGCTACGCGGCCCTGGGCATCGTCCACTCCCTCTGGAAGCCAATCCCGGGCCAGTTCGACGATTTCATCGCCACACCCAAGGACAACATGTACCAGTCGCTTCACACCGCCGTGGTGGGGCCGCAGGGCAAGACCGTCGAGGCCCAGATCCGGACGCGGGAGATGCACCGGCGCGCCGAGCTGGGCATCGCCTCGCACTGGCGTTACAAGGAAGGGGTGCGGCGCGACGCGGCCTTTGAGAACAAGGTGGCCTGGCTGCGCTCCCTCATGGATTGGCGCACCGATGTGGAGGACGCCCGGGAGTTTGTCGATACCATCAAGAGCGACCTCCTGGACGACCGGGTGTACGTCTTTAGCCCCAAGGGCAAGGTCCTGGACCTGCCGGCCGGCTCGACGCCCATCGACTTTGCCTATTACATCCACACCGAGGTGGGCCACCGCTGCCGCGGGGCGCGGGTAAACGGGCACCTGGTGCCCCTGACCCACAAGCTCAAGAGCGGCGACCAGGTCGAGATCATTACCGCCAAGCGGGGCGGCCCAAGCCGCGATTGGCTGCGCCCCGACCTGGGCTACGCGCGGTCGGCCCGCAGCAAGCAAAAGATCCGGCGCTGGTTCCGGCAGCAGAACCGCGAGGAGAACATTGCCTTTGGCCGGGAACAGCTTCGCCGTGAGCTAAAACGCCTCAACCTGGCCGACGGCATCCGCATGCAGGACATCGCCCACCTGTACGACTACAAGAACGTCGATGACTTTTACGCGGCCATCGGCTTTGGCGATCTAAACTCGCAGCGCGTGGCGGCCCGCATCCTGCAAGAGCTGCGCAGCCAGGAGGTCTTTCCCGAAGAGGAAGAGACCTCCGTGGCCATCACGCCCGAGGGCATTCGCGTCAAGGGCGTGGGCGACCTCCTGACCCAGATCGCCCAGTGCTGCAAGCCCGACCCGGACGATCCCAGCCCCATCGTGGGCTATGTCACGCGCGGGCGCGGCGTCACGATCCACAAGTGGGACTGCCCCAACATCCTCATCCGCACGAGCAAGGGCGAGGTCGAGCGGTTGATCGAGGTGGATTGGGGCACCGGGCGGGACCGCATCTACCCCGTAGTCATCAAGGTGCGCGCCTGGGACCGCGACGGGTTGCTGCGCGACATTGCCACGGTCATTGCCGAGGAAGGGATCAACATGCGCGAGGTCAACTCGGTCTCGGTGGCCAAGACCAACCTGGCAACCCTGACCGCGACCCTGGAGATCACCAACTTTAACCAACTGGTGAGTATCCTGGACAAGATCGAGCGCCTGCCCAACGTCATTGAGGTCAACCGCGAGGCGAGCCACCGCCCCACGCCCAGCCTGCCACGCCTGCAAGAGCTGGACTGACGGGAAACGCAACAAACGGCCGGGAGGTGTTCCCGGCCGTTTTGCTTCTGCTTGTGATGTACGTCCGCTCTAGAAGCCTGCGCTCGTCACAAAGGGATCGGACGGGATCTGATCGTCCTTCAGGAGCCGCTCGATCTCGACGTCCGGCGAGGCCTTGCGTTCCGCCAGCCAATCGGTCAGGGCGCTGCTGCGCCGTTGGTCCAGAACCGCTTCGGGCAGGGGGCCGTTTTCGTCGCGCTCCAGAACCTGGACGACGTAGAACGTCTCGTTGCTCTCGACGATGCTCATCTCGCCGGGCGAGAGGGCAAACACCTGATCCTCCAGGGCCTGCCCGTAGCGTGCTGAGAGCTGGCCTGTTGTTACCCAGCCCAAGTCTCCGCCCTGCTCGGCCGTCGTCGTGTCGGTCGACACCTCGGTGGCCACGACGGCAAACTCCTCGCCGCCTTCAATGCGCTCCATGGCCGCCACTGCTTCTTCTTCCGTCTCGGTTTTGATGAGCTGGGAATGGACCACCAGGCCGGTGCTCACCACTTCGCTCGCCAGCAGCTCCTGCACCTTCTCGCGGAGCAGGCTGCGCTGCACGATGAGGCGAAAGCTCTTGTCCGAGATGGTGATGTTGCCCAGGATGGTGTCGTACAGCTGGTCCACGTCCTCTTGGGGGACAGGTGTGGGTGTGGGCAGCTCCTCGGTGCCGGTGACCGGCTGGGTCTGGGCAAAAGCGCTCCTCAGGTCTGTTTGCAGGCTCTCCTCGACGTCGGCGGCGGTGACGGTGATCCCCTCCGCTTCGGCCTTTTCCCGGATGAGTGCATCGTCAATGAGCTCCTCCAGGGCCGACTGGGGAATCGTGCTCAACTGCGCCTGCATCTGGCTGATCTGCTGTTGGTAGAAGGAGACGAGAAACTCGTTACCCTCCTGCTGTTCTCCTGTCTGAAGCTGATCCAGGCCGGCCTGCATGTTGCTGATGGTCACGTACTGGTTGTAGCGCTGATAGGTGACGAGGTCCTGGTAGTCGTCCGTCCGGATCTTGTTTCCGTTGACGATGGCAACGGGTTGGGATGGCGCAAGGACCAATTCCTGTATCACGCCGAACACCAGGATCAGCAGGATGACAAGGGCCAAAGCGCCGATGGACAGCAGAATGATGCGCCTCTGCCTGGCCTCTTTGCGGCCAAAGGCGATCTGCTTTTTCGTCTGCTGCTTTGGTTGGACGGGTTTTGACCGTCTCACGTTTGACTTGCCCATCTGGCTCTCTCCAGGACGGGCCGGGTCGCGGCCCGTCTCGACCTTAGTATCGCCGGATCTGTTCGGCGGTGAAGGGGAGCAGGGCCAGATGTCGTGCTCGCTTGATGGCCACTGCCAACCGGCGCTGGTGCTTGGCACAGGTGCCCGTCTTGCGGCGGGAACGGATCTTGCCGCGCTCGGTCACGTAGCGGCGCAGCATGGAAATGTCCTTGTAGTCGATGGTCTTGGCCTTTTCCAGGCAAAAGGCGCATACCTTGCGCCGTCGTTGAAAGCGGCGGCGGTCGCCTCCGCCCCTTCGTTCACTTCGATCGTCACTGCTCATGGTAAAACCCTCTCTATAAAACCTTGCACATCCTCCCCACCACGGCCCAGCGCCTAGAGAGGAGATTCGTCTTGTATTTGTCCGGGGTCAAGCTCTGCTCCCCTGTTCCTGGGGCGAGGCCCCAACATGATCATCTCGTTGGCCACCAGCTCGGTGCGAAAGTGCTTGCGGCCGTCGGGTTGTTCCCATCCGCGGGTGCGCAACTCGCCCTCGACATAGACGCGGCGCCCCTTGGACAGGTATTGGTTGCAGATCTCGGCCAGGCTGCCCCACGACACGACGTTGAACCACTCGGTCGTGTCGCGGCGCCCGCCATTGGTCAAAGTCCAGGTGCGGGTGGCGGCCAGGCTGAAGGACGTCACCGCCTGCCCGTCGGGTGTGTATCGCATTTCCGGGTCGCGCCCCAGGTTGCCGATGACCATCACCCGGTTCAGACAGTGCGGCGTCTCCTCGCTTTCATCGCACGGCTCGTCCGCCTCAGGCCCGTCGCTCCGTCGATCCATGGGGATCAACTTGCTGGCCACGACCTCGGTGCGGACGTGCCGCTGACCGTCTGCGTCCTCCCAGCTTCGGGTCTGCAAGTGGCCTTCGGCATAGACTCGTTGGTCGCTGTGGAGCACCCGGCTTGCCACGTCGGCCAGGTTACCCCAGGCCACCACGTTGAACCACTCGCTCGCCTCGCGGCTTTCGCCTGCGTTTGTCGTCCAACGCCGACTGGTCGAAAGGCTGAAGGATGCCACAGGCAGGCCCTTGCTCGTGTGCCGAGTCTCCGGTTCCCGCTCCACGTAGCCGATGATCATTACCTTGTTCATACCCCGCGCCATAGCCCGCAACTCCTTCATTCCGAACCCGTAGCCTGTTCCCGCTGAAATATTAATCTTCGTCGAGGCGCACGATCAGGTAACGCAAGACTTGCTCATCCAGCTTGAGGGCACGCTCAAGCTCGGGGAGAGCCTGGGGTGCAGTCTGGAAGGTCAGGACAAAATCCTGGCCTTCGAGCTTCTTGTCGATGGGATAGGCCAGGCGTCGCTTACCTCTTGAATCGACCTTGCTCACCTGGCCCGCGCTTTCGCCATCGCCCACTGCGATGAGCTGGCTGGCGCGGTCGAGCGTGGCTGTTACCTCTTCCTCTTCGATGTTGCCGTCGATGACCAGGTACAACTCGTATTCCCTCATTTTTACCTCCTTTCCACGGGATTGCCTGCGGTCCACGCCGCAAGCGGAAAGAAGAGGGACGTTGCCCTCTGCGCAACGCCCGCAACTATATCATAATCATGACGATTTGGCAAACACGCTTAACGGGGTGGCGAAAAGCGAATGTGAACCACGTCGCCATCCTGCACCTGGTAGTCGCGCCCCTCCAGCCGGAGCAGCCCATGCTCGCGGGCCCGGGCAAAGTCGCCCACGCGGACCAGGTCGGCGTGGGCCACCACCTCGGCCCGGATGAAACCGCGCTGCATGTCGGTGTGGATCTTGCCCGCCGCCTCGTAGACGGTCTGCCCGCGGCGCAGGGTCCAGGCGCGTACCACGTTGGTGCCGGTGGCGGTGAAAAAGGTGACCAGGTCCAGCAGCCGGTAGCTGGCGGTGATCAGCCGTTCCAGCCCGGAAGCCTCCAGGCCCAGCTCGGCCCGATACTCGGCCGCCTCCTCCGGGGCCCAGTCGGCCAGGTCGGCCTCGCACGCGGCGCAGATGACCACAGCCTGGGCGCCCTCCGCCTCGGCACGGCGGATCACGTGGGCGGCCAGCGGCCCGCCCTCGGGTAGGGCGTCTTCGCCCACGTTGGCCACGTAGAGGCGGGGCTTGGCGGTGAGCAGGTTGAGGGGCACCAGCATCTCGGCCTCTTTCGGCGTGAGGGGCAGCAAGGCCGCAAGGGAGCCCCTCGCCAGGTGCTCCCGCACCCGGGCCAGCAGCTCCAGCTCGGCGGCGTGCTCCTTGGGCTGGGCCTTGGCCGCCGAGCGGGCCTTTTCCTCGCGCCGCTCCACGGTGCCCAGGTCGGCCAGCATCAGCTCCAGGTCCAGGACCTCCGCGTCGGCCAGGGGATCGAGCTCGGCGGTCACGTGGGCCACGTCCGGGTCCTCGAAGCAGCGCACCACCAGTGCGACGGCATCGACGTTGCGGATATGGCCCAGGAACTGGTTGCCCAGTCCCTCGCCCTTGTGCGCCCCGGCGACGAGCCCGGCAATGTCCACGAACTCGATGGTCGTGGGTTTGACCTCGTCGGGCTGGACGATGGCCGCCACGTCGTGGAGCCGGGGATCCGGCACCTCGACGATGCCCACGTTGGGCTCGATGGTCGTGAAGGGGTAGCTGGCCACGGCTGCGCCGGCCCTGGTCAGGGCGTTGAACAACGTGCTCTTGCCCACGTTGGGCAGGCCGACGATGCCGATTTGCAGGCTCATGGCGCTCCTCCGCTCGGGATAGGGGGATTATAGCATTGGGGATGGGATCTGGCAAGGCGAGGGGTAGGACGGTTGGCATGTCACCGCGCCTTGCCCTTGCGCGAATCGCTGGTCTGTGGCAAAATGGCAGCAGGAGGGTTGACAATGGCAGACATGAGCAAACGCGAGCGGTTGGAAGCGGTTATCCGTGGCGAGGAGACGGACCGGGTGCCGGTGGCCCTCTGGCGCCACTTCCCCGGCGACGATCAGGCGCCCCTGGACCTGGCGGCGTCGACGGTGGCCTTTCAGCGCCAGTACGATTTCGATTTCATCAAGGTCACGCCCGCCAGCAGCTTTTGCGTCCGCGATTGGGGCGTGGAGGACGAGTGGCTGGGCAACCAGGAGGGCACGCGGGAGTACGTCCGCCAGCCGGTGGAGGGGCCTGGCGACTGGCAGGCACTGCGACCGCTGGACCCCGAACAGGGCGCCCTCGCTGCCCAGTTGCGCTGCCTGGAGGCCATCCACGCCGCCGTGGGCGAGGATGTGCCCTTTATCCAGACGATCTTTAACCCACTCTCCCAGGCCAAGAACCTGGTGGGCAAGCAGAACTTGCTTGCCCAACTGCGTGAAGAGCCCGAGGCGGTCAAGGCCGGCCTGGAGACCATTACGGCGACCACCGAGGCATTTGTCCGGGCAGCGCGCGGGCGGGGCATCGCCGGCATCTTTATCGCCACCCAACACGCGAGCTACGAGCTGCTCTCCGAAGCCGAGTACGCCGAGTTTGGCGTGCCCTACGACCGGCGCGTCCTGGCCGCCGCGGAGGGGTTGTGGCTCAACGTGCTCCACCTGCACGGCAACCGCGTGATGTTTGATCTGCTGGCCGATTACCCGGTGCAGGTCATCAACTGGCACGACCGCGAGACGCCCCCCTCCCTGCACGAGGGCCAGGGCCGCTTCGCGGGAGCGGTCCTGGGAGGCTTGCGCCAGTGGGAGACCATGCTCCGCGGCAAGCCGGCCGACGTCTACCGGGAGGCGAGGGATGCCTTCGATCAGACGGACAGCCGGCGCTTTATCCTGGGCACGGGCTGCGTGACCCCCATCACCGCACCGTGGGGCAACCTGCGCGCCGCACGGCAGGCGGTGGAGCGCGAATAACAAGCGGGAGCCCCCCTGCCGGGGCGGCGTTCAGTCGGGCGATACTTGCCGCCCCGGTACTTTTGCAGTACAATGTCGCCCGATCCAGAGAAAAGGAGCTACGGCCACTTGATTAGTGTAGAAGAAGCCCTGGCCGAGATATTGAGCCACGTACGCCCCCTGAACCCAGAGCGCGTCGCGATCCTCGACGCCCTGGGCCGGGTCCTGGCCGAAGAGGTCGTTTCCGACATCGACATTCCGCCTTTCGACAATTCGGCCATGGATGGCTATGCCGTGCGCGCGGCCGACGTTGCCGGCGCCTCGCCCGAGTCGCCCATGCGGTTGGCGGTGACCGGCAGCGTCGCAGCCGGCTACGTGAGCAGCGGCCGCGTAGAGCCCGGCACCGCCATCCGGATCATGACCGGAGCGCCCCTGCCCGACGGTGCCGATGCCGTGGTGCCCTTCGAAGACACCGGCGACATGGATCGGTCGAAAGAGGCGCGCCTGGAAGAGCCGGCATCCGAGATCGACGTGCGCCGCGCCGTCCACTCACGGGACAACACTCGCCCGGCGGGCGAGGACATTCGCCGGGGAGAGGTGGCCATGGCCGCCGGCCGCGTGATTCGCCCCCAGGAGATCGGCGTCCTGGCCTCCCTGGGGCGGGAGACGGTGCTTGTGCACCGGCGGCCCCGCGTGGCCATCCTGGCCACCGGCGACGAGCTGCTAGAGATCCACAAGCCCCTGGCTCCCGGCAAGATACGCAACTCCAACGAGTACACCAATGCCGCCCTGGTGACCCGCACCGGCGGCGTCCCCATCCGCCTGGGCATCGCCCGCGACACCCGGGCCGACCTGACGGACAAGATACGGCAGGGCCTGGAGCAAGGCGCCGACCTGTTCCTCACGTCGGGCGGCGTCTCCGTGGGTGACTATGACGTCGTCAAGGACGTGCTGGGCACCGAGGGCGAGATGCAGTTCTGGCAGGTGAACATGAAGCCGGGCAAGCCCCTGGCCTTTGGCCTCCTGCCCGGCGGCGTACCCCTCATTGGCCTGCCGGGTAACCCGGTGTCGGCCATGGTTTCCTTCGAGCAGTTCGCCCGCCCGGCGATCCTGAAGATGCTGGGCCATCAAGACCTCGACAAGCCCACCGTGCGGGCCATCCTGGACGAGCCCCTGACCAACAGTGGGCGCCGGGGCTTTATCCGCGTCGTTGTCGCCCGGCGTCCTGACGGCTACCACGCCCGTACCACGGGAGAGCAGGGCTCGGGCGTGCTGACCTCCATGGCCAAGGCCAACGGCCTGGCCATCGTGCATGAGGGGATCCTGCGCGTGGACGCCGGCACCGAGGTGGTGGTGCAGATGCTCGACTGGCCCGAGGGCATGAACCCATGACCCGGGGCAAGGGCGTGCCCGTCGTTTCCATGGTCGGCCGCTCGGGCGTGGGCAAGACCACGGCCCTCGAACCCATCATCCGCGAGCTGAAGCGGCGCGGCTACAAGGTGGGCACGGTCAAGCACCACCGCCACGCCTTTGACGTCGACCAGCCGGGCAAGGACTCCTGGCGCCACGCCCGGGCGGGCAGCGACGCGGTGGCAATCGCGGGCGTGGACAAGCTGGCCGTGGTACGCCGGTTGCAGGCCGAGATGAGCCTGGACGAGATCGTCTCCCTGTTGGGCGACGTCGACATCGTCATCACCGAAGGGTACAAGGGGGGCGACCGGCCCAAGCTGGAGGTCACTCGCAAGGAGAAAGGTACCGAGCTGTTGTGCCGGCCCGAGGAGCTCATTGGCATCCTGGCCGATTACCCCATCGACCTGCCGGTCCCGCAGTTCGCCCTGGACGACGCCCGGGGCGTGGTTGATCTGCTGGAGGAGCTATACCTGGAAGCCAAAGGGGAGGATTGGGAATGACCCACATTATCTGTCGTGCCTCGAACTGCCTCTTCTGGGAGGACAGCGTCTGCACGTCCGAGGAAATCGAATACGAGCCGGACGCCGGCTGCCTGACCTTCCAGGACATCGGTGACCTGGCCCTGGAAGAAGAAGAGGAAGACGAGCTCGACTGGTCCGATGAAGACGAGGACGATCTCTACGAGGAAGAAGAGGAAGAGGACTGGGAAGAAGAGGAAGAGCTCTGGGAAGATGAGGACGACGATTTCGACGTCTAGTCCGGGCCTTGCTGGTGCTTGAATGTCGTGACAGCGAGGCCTGGCACCTGCTTTCAGGGTGCACTGTCGCCCCTGGTTTGACGGCCCGGCCGCTGGCCGGCCGGAAAGGAGTGCAAAATGACAGTCAACCCTGCTGACCTGATCCTGGCCAACGGCGTGGTTGTGACCATGAACGCCCCGGGAGATCTGTTTGCCCGGGGCGCTGTTGCCATTCGGGGGCGCGAAATCGTGGCCGTTGGGCCGGCCGATGACGTCCTGGCCGGCTGGCAGGCCCCCGAGGTGGTGGACTGCGAGGGCGCGGCCATCATGCCGGGGCTCATCAACGCCCACGCCCACGTTCCCATGAGCCTGCTCCGCGGCCTGGCCGACGACTTGCGCCTCGACGTGTGGCTCTTTGGCTACATGCTGCCCGTGGAGCGCGAGTTCGTCAGCCCGGAATTCTGCCGCTGGGGCACGCTGCTGTCCTGTGCCGAGATGATCCGCTCTGGCGTCACCACCTTTGCCGACATGTACTACTACGAGGCCGACGTGGCCCAGAGCGCGGCCGAAGCCGGCATGCGGGCCATCTGTGCCGAGACGATCATGAAGTGGCCCACCCCCGACGCCGAAAGCTATGATGAGAGCCTGGCTCGCTGCCGGGCCTTTATCGAGGCCTGGAAGGATCACCCCCTCGTCACGCCGGCCGTGGGTCCCCACGCTCCGGAATCGAGCACCACCGAGCTGTTGGAGGCCGCAGCGCAACTCGCCCTGGAGCACGACGTGCCGTTCCTCATCCACATTGCCGAGACGGCGGGCGGCGTGGAAGAGACCCAGTCGCTGTTCGGCGCCTCGCCCGTGGAGGTGCTGGAACGCCTCGGCGTCCTCAAGGCCAGGGTGTTGGCGGCCCACTGCGTGCACGTCACCAAACAGGATCGCGAGATCATGGCGCGGCATGGCGTGGGCGTGGCCCACAACCCCACCAGCAACCTGAAGCTGGCCAGCGGCCTGGCCGACGTGGTAGGCATGCAGAACGCCGGGCTGGCGGTGGGCATCGGCACGGACGGCCAGGCCAGCAACAACGACCAGGACATGTTCGAGGAGATGCGCCTGGCGGCCCTCCTGCCCAAGGGGCTGACCCAGGATCCGACGGTCGTCCCGGCCTCCCGGGCCCTGGCGATGGCGACCATCGAGGGAGCGCGGGCGTTGGGGCTGGACGACATCACCGGCTCGCTGGAGCCCGGAAAGCGGGCCGACCTGGTCGTGGTGCGCCTCGATGCGGTGCATAACGTCCCCCGCTTCGAGCTGTCGGGCAACAACGTCTACTCGCAGCTCGTCTATGCCGCCAAGGCCCACGACGTAGAGCACGTGCTGGTGGACGGGCGGTGGTTGATGCGCAACCGCGATCTGCTGACTCTGGACGAGGTCCAGGTGCGCACCGAAGCCCAGCGCATCGCCGGGCAGGTGGGGGCCTTCCTGGCCCGCCGCGAGCAGAGCCTGCTGGACAAGCTCGTGGCCCTGGGTGCCCTTCATTGGGGCGAGACCTACGAAGTGCAGGTCAAGGCCCGCGTCCCCGACGAGGCCTCCCTCCTCCACGCCTTCGAGCACTGCCCCGAGGTCATGGTCATCAAGCCCAGCGAGCGCAAGCAGTACGACACCTACTTTTTCTTTGGCGATCAGGAGGCCGGGCAGGTTCGCTATCGCGAGGACTATTTGCTGGATCGCGGGCTGGAGGTGCGGCCCCTCTACAGCCTGACTCTGCGAGGGCCGATGAGCGAGCGGGAGTATGCCGACTCGGTCCTTCTTTCCCGGTCGCGCTTTACGGCCGACGCCGACCGCAGCCTGCGCTTTTACCGCGAGTATTTCCAGCCCCAGGACGAGAAGCGGGTGGACAAGCTACGGCGGCGCTGGCGCATCAAGTACCAGGGCGTGGACTTTGCCCTGAACCTGGACCGCCTCACCCAGCCGGCGTCCGACGACCTCTACCTGGAGATCAAGGCGCGCACCTGGAGCAAGCAGGATGCCGTGCAAAAGGCCGAGATGATCTCCGCGCTGTTGGACGTCCTCGGCGTAGACAAGACGGGCCTGGTGCGGGACGAGTACGTGTCTTTCTGAACAGGCAGGCATCGATGGGGATGATGGTCGAGATCCGGAATGTGCAGACGATAGACGAGTTCCGAGCCTGCGAGGAGCTGCAGTTCCACGCATGGCGCATGCCCGATTATCGGGAGGTGGTCCCCCTGCACCTCCTGGTCGCCGGCCAGAAGGCGGGCGGCTTGATCCTGGCGGCCTTTGACGGCAGCAGGGTCGTCGGGTTCGTCTTTGGCTTTCCGGGCCTGGCCCGCGAAGGCCAGCGATATCATTACTCGCACATGATGGCCGTCGCCCCAGACCTTCAGGGCCAGGGGATCGGCTGGCAGCTCAAGTGTGCCCAGAGGGAAGCCGTCCTGGCCCAGGGCCTGGACCGTATCTGCTGGACCTACGACCCCCTGGAGGTCCGCAACGCCCACCTGAACATTGCCAAGCTGGGCGCCGTGTGCCGCACCTACCTGCGGGATCTCTATGGTCCCATGACCGACGGGCTGAACGCCGGCCTGCCCTCGGACCGCTTTCAGGTGGATTGGTGGCTCGACAGCCGGCGCGTTACCGAGCGCCTGGCCCGCCGGGGAGGGACCGGGGTCTCCGAACCTGGCGCCTGGGCCGTGCACGGCGTGGAGACGACCGCCGGGCTCCGGGCCCCCGGCAGACTGAACCTGGATACCGGGGAGGCGCGGCTGGGTGTCGAGATCCCGGCCAATTACCAGGCTGTGAAGTCAGCCGACCCCGAGTTGGCCCTCGCCTGGCGCCTGGCCACGCGCGAGGCCCTGGAGGCCTGCTTCGCGGCCGGCTACGTGGCCGTCGAGATGGTCTGGCTGCGCAGTGCCCCGGGCGGGCGGGCCTATTACGTCCTGGAACGCGATCTGGAACGCGATAAGGAGGCGTCATGATCAAGGTCGATCGTGTGGAGTTGTACCACGTGCGGCTGCCGCTGGTGCAGCCTTTTGAGACGAGCTTTGGCCGGGAAGATGCGCGCGACACGGTCATCGTCGCCGTGCGCGGAGGGGGATTGATGGGCTGGGGCGAGGCCGCCACGTCGGTGGGGCCCTGGTACGAGTATGAGACGGTCGAGACCTGCTGGCACGTGCTCCGCGACTTCCTGGGGCCGCGGGTGGCCGGCCAGGAGATGTCGTCGCCGGACGATGCCGCGCGCCTCATGGCGCCCGTGCGGGGCCACCACCTGGCCAAGATGGGCCTGGAGGCCGCAGTGTGGGACCTGTTGGGCCAGGCTCAGGGGTGTTCCATTGCCCAGCTCCTGGGGGGCACGCGCGAGCGTGTGGCCGTAGGGGTCAGCATCGGCGTCCAGGCCTCGGTGCCGGCCCTCCTGGATCGCATCGAGGAGTACCAGGCGCAGGGCTACAACCGCATCAAGTGCAAGATCAAGCCCGGCTGGGACGTGGACGTCGTGCGCCAGGTTCGCGAGCGCTTTCCCGACGTGCCCCTCATGGTCGATGCCAACTCGGCCTACACCCTGGCCGACGCGGACCGCCTGGCGGCCCTGGACGAGCACGATCTGCTAATGATCGAGCAGCCGCTTCCCTACGACGACCTGGTGGACCACGCGGAGCTGCAGCGCCGGCTGCGCACGCCCATCTGCCTGGACGAGAGCGTGCCCTCGCTGGCGGCCGCCCGCGCCGCCGTGGCCCTGGGCAGCGGGCGCATCGTGAACATCAAGCCGGGGCGCGTGGGAGGGCTGACCGTGGCCCGTGCCATCCACGACCTGTGCCGCGAGAACGGCTGGCCGGTGTGGTGTGGGGGCATGCTGGAGACCGGCATCGGCCGCGCCCACAACGTGGCCCTGGCCAGCCTGCCGGGCTTTACCCTGCCAGGCGATATATCGGCCAGCGCCCGCTATTTCCACCGCGACATCGTGGAGCCCGAGTTTGTGGTGAACGACGACAGCACCATGACCGTGCCCACCGGCCCGGGCATCGGCGTTGCCGTGGTGCCCGAGCGGCTGGCAGCCGCCACGCAGCGCCGGGTGACCGTCGTGTAACCGCCGTGTAACCGGCGTTTCTAGAAGTATCGAGCGACGATGGGCCCGAGTTCCTCGATCTTGGCCTGGGGGATCAGGTCCCGCCGGGTGATAAAGGCCGTCGCGAGGGCCTGACCGCAGTCGCAGGGCCGCTCGTTGCCGAGGAGCGGGACGAGCTCGGCAATGCTGCGCTTGGTCAGCGCAGCGTTGGCCATCAGGTTGGCGATGAGCATCTCGACGTTGACCGCTTCTTCCTCCTCGTGCCAGACGTCGTAATCGGTGACGTGGGCGATGGTCGCGTAGCAGATCTCGGCCTCGCGGGCCAACTGGGCCTCGGGCACGGCCGTCATCCCGATGATGTCCACGCCCCAGGAACGATAGACCAGGCTTTCGCCTCGCGTGCTAAAGCGGGGCCCTTCGATGGTGATGAACGTGCCCCCCTCGTGTACCGTGCCTCCGGCCTTGCGGACTGCCTCGGCTGCGAGGCCTCTCAGGTGAGGGCAGAACGGCTCGGCGAAAGACAGGTGGGCCACCAGGCCATCGCCGAAAAAGCTGTAGGTGCGGTGCCTGGTGTTGTCATAAATCTGATCGGGGATGACCACGTGCCGCGGCTGGTATTTTTCCTTCATGCTGCCGCAGGCACTGACCGAGATGATCCGCTCTACGCCCAGGCTTTTGAGAGCCCAGATGTTGGCGCGGTAGGGCACTTCGCCGGGCGTCAGCCTGTGGCCCCGGCCATGGCGGGGCAAGAAGGCGATGCGCATGTCCGACAGGCTGCCGATGACGATCCGATCCGACGGGTCGCCATAGGGAGTGGTCACGTGCCTCTCTTCCACGTCGGTCAAGGCCTCAATGTCGTACACGCCCGAGCCGCCGATGACGGCCAGCTTGACCTCGTTCATGCCGGTTCCTCCTCGTCGATGCTCACCGGTGACGCGCTGGCATAGGACGCTTCGGAAGCCAGGTCCAGGCACAGCTCCACCGGGCAGTGATCAGAGCCCGCCACATCGCTGCGAATGGACGCGCCGCCCACGGCTGACAGCAGGTCCTCTGTCACAAGGAAATAGTCGATGCGCCAGCCGACGTTTCGCGAGCGGGCATTGTGCAGGTTGCTCCACCAGGTGTATTCCCTGGCCTCGGGGTGCAGGTGGCGAAAGACGTCTACAAAGCCGCTCTGCAGCCAGCGGTCCAGGGTCTCGCGTTCCTCCGGCAAGAAGCCGGACGTTTTCTTGTTCTGGGTGGGCCGGGCCAGGTCGATGGGCTGGTGCGCGGTGTTCAGGTCGCCGCAGATGACCAGCCGCTTTCCCTGGCGCACGAGATCCTGGCAGTAGGCCAGGAGCGCCTCGTAGAATTCGAGCTTGAACTGCACGCGCTCGTGGCCGCGCTGTCCGCTGGGAAAGTAGGCGTTCACCAGCGTGAATCCCGGGTGCTCGGTCAGCAGGACGCGGCCTTCGTCGTCAAAGCGCCCCTCGCCAAAGCCATGCTGGACGGCCAGGGGCCGCTCCCGGCTGAGGGTGGCCACGCCGCTGTAACCCTTGCGTTGGCCGCAGTTCCAGGCGACGTGGTAGCCCCCGGCGAGGCGCATCTCCTCCGTAAGCTGTTCGGGCTGGATGCGTATTTCCTGGAGGCAAAGCACGTCGGGAGAGTCGGCCTGGAGCCATTCCCAGAAGCCGTTGCGCACGATGGAGCGCAGCCCGTTTACGTTCCACGACAGCAGGCGCATGGCCTACCCACCACCGATGATGTGGATCACCTGCACCCGGTCGCCGTCGGCCACCGGGTGCAGGCCATGTTGCTCAGGCGGCACCATGACGCCGTTAATGGACACGGCCACGTAGTGGACGGTAAAGTTGCACGCCGCCAGGACGTCGTGCACCGTCATGCCTTCGTGCCAGGGCACGTCCCACTTGTCGTTGACGCGGATCATGGTCCTGCCGAGCCTGCGATCCTAGCCTCCGTGCTTTTCCACCAGCGCCACGATGTCCGGGAAGTCAATCCCCAGGGCACGTACCGTCTCCAGGGTGGGAATGCCATTTGCATTCCATCCCCGCCGCGTGTAGACGGCGTCGATGAGCTTTTCGTACTCGCCCTCGCGGTGGCGCCGCAGGGCCAGGCGCTTTTCGGTCGTGGACATACCGGTGGGGTCGATGCCCACCAGCGTCTGCAACTGCTCGTCGTAGCGCTCGGCGCGGCTCTCGTACTCAACGTCGGTGACCGGTCCCATGGAACGGTAGGGGATGGCGTCGTGCTCGCGGGTGCCAAAGCCCATTTTCAGGTTGAACAGCCGCTGGAAGTTGTAGACGGCCTCGGACATGCGGACCAGATCCTCGCCGCTCTGGACGTCCTTGCGGCCGGTCATTCCCTTGAAAAGCGTCACATAGTTTTCCGTGTGCTCCGGCACCTTGGCCGCGTCCAGACCCGAATAGCGGGTCCGGTTGTCGGCCGGCTCGACGTCGTTCCAGGGCAGCTTGCACAGGCCGTTGAGCCCGAACCAGGTGCGCCACATGGGGAAGTAGTGAAGAGCCTCCGCCTTGTCGGCAAAGGTCGGAATCTGGTTGTTGACGGCGTCCATAAAGATCAGCCAGGCCTCGTCGTGCTGCGGGCCCTTGTTGGCCAGGCCGTACCCGGCCTGCTGGGCCAGCGATTCCTTGGTCACATACTCACTGTACTCCAGGCCCTTGGCCTCCATGCCAATGTCCTGCAGAAAATGCGGATCGCCGCCGTACTTTTCGGCAAAGAGCTTTTTCATGCGGCGGATGCCCTGGCCGATGACGGTGCCAAAGCCTTCACCGCGGGCCATCTGGTGCAGGGCTTCGAGCATGGCATCGGCGTTGCCAAAGTTCAGCGCCAGGCCGCCGGTGATCTCGGGGTTCAGAATGCCCTCTTCGAAGCACTCCATGGCAAAGGCCACGGCCGTGGCGAAGGAGATCGTGTCGATGCCGTAGGCATCGCAATAGAAGTTGGCCTCCAGGACGGCCTCAGCGTCCCAGATGCCACAGTTCGCGCCGATGCCGGCCACGGTCTCGTACTCGGGGCCATCGACGCAGACCTTCTGGCCCTTGAACGGCCCACTGCGTAGCTCTAGCCCGCGGGCAAACTTGGCGCAGGCCATGGTGCAGCCGTACCAACAGCCGTCGGGGCCGCTGTAGTCAAAGTATTTTTGAAAGTGGGGAGAGTATATCTTGTCCGCTTCGGGGTGGCTGCCGTAGCGGAAATTGTGCACCGGCAGGATATCATAGTCGTTCATGATCTTTTGCAGGTGGTTGGTCCCATCGACGCGCATCTGATACATGATGGGATCCTGCTTGTAGATCTCGCGGTGCATCCTGGACCCGGCCTCCTGGATGCTTGCCAGGTCCTCGGGCTGGTTGCTGTCGCCCGAGACCCCTTCATACTTGACCACCAGGGCCTTGACCTTTTTCTTGCGCAGCACCGTGCCAATGCCTCCCCGCCCGGCCTGTTTCAGGCGCGTTACCTGACGGCGCGGATCGTAGAAGCTGAAATTGAGGCAGCCGATGAGGGTGTGCTCGGCACCGAGGCCGGCTGAGACGGACGAGATGCCCTGCTTTTCGGCGGGCGTGTTGCCCCAGAGAGCCACCACCTCTTCAGCCAGCTCGTTGCTGTTGACCGCCTCGTGGGGCGCGGCGATGATCTGGATCACTCCCTCGTTGCCGTCGACAAAGACGATGACTTCTTCCTGGGCGATGCCCTGCACTTCTATGGCGTCCATACCCGAGAACTTGAGGAGGGGTCCATAATAGCCACCGACGTTGCTGTCCACCACGCTGCCGGTAAGGGGAGAAATGCTGACGGCAATGGACTTGCCGGTGCCCGGGTACTGGGTGATGCCGCCGATGGGCCCGGCCGCGATGACGACCTCGTTCTCGGGGCTGTCCCAGCGGGTGTTGCCGTTGACCGCGTTCCACAGCAGCCAGAGGTCAAACCCCCGGCCACCGATAAAGGTCCTTTTCATCTTCTCGTCGACGGGCTTGAGGGTGATGGTGTTCTTCGAGACGTCGACGTGCAGCGTCTGGCCGGCATAGCCCTTTTCGACCTGGGACGGCTCGTAGCGCAGCTCGGCCAGCACGCGATGGCCGGCCCTGAGTTCTTCCAGTCGTTCCTTGCTGATCTCCACTTTGTTCATTGCGGCCTCCTAGTCCGGCAGGGTTTCTATCACGATGGCACCCGTGGGGCACTCCTTGGCGCACAGGCCACAGGAGATGCACTTGAAGGGTTCCAGGTTGTCTTCGTGATAGTACATGGTCAGATTGGGGCAAAAGCCCACACACGAGAGGCAGCCCACGCACAGCTTCTTGTTGACGCGCACTACACCGGATTTGTCGCGGGATAACGCCTGCGTGGGGCAGACCTGGATGCATTCGCCGCATTGGCTGCAGACGGCGAGGTCCCATTCGGCGTTCCCCAGGCTGGAGATGCGAATTGACGACTTGCGGTTGTCGATCTCCTTGAACCAGGCCTGGGAACAGACGTCTTCGCACAGGCGGCAACCGATGCAAAGCTCGTCGTGAGTGATCAGTACCTTCATCGTTCACTCCCCTCTTTCTGTGGTAAAAAAAGAAAACGCTCTCCCCGCTGAGGCGAGAGCGACGAGGCCAGTACAAACGATCCGGCGTCCTTGCCGTCTCGCCTTCTGCCAGGGATTATACCCGAAAGCGGGACAAAGGGCAAGTGAAGGATTTCTCCAGGCCAGGCTTACCAGGTGAACGCCGGCGTCTACTTGCCGAGGACCAGACCCGAGGGATCGATCTCGTGCAAAACGCGCTGCTCTTCGGCCGTGGGCGGCTCGCTCTCGGGCACGTCGGCAGGCACGAGGATGGGGAACTCGCTGTTGGCCTGGATCTCGTCCACCGTCACGCCCGGGTGGCGTGCCAGGAGCATCATGCGTTTGCTGTCCTCGTCAAAGCCATAGACGCCCAACTGGCTGATGACGCGATAGGGCCCGCAGCCTGCCGGCAAACCGACGCGCTCCCGGGCGCCCGGGCCGTCGAGGTAGCCGGGGGTGGTGACAAAGGGCAGTTTCTGCATGAATGTGCGCGTACTCTGGTTGCGCATGAGATAGATCGTGCGCCAGCAAAACGAGCCGATGTCGTTGGCTCCCCCCGAGCCTGGCAGTCGCACCTTGGGTCGTTGCCAGTCGCCAAAGATGGTGGTATTCAGGTTGCCGTAGCCGTCGACGGCGGCCCCTCCCAGAAAGCCATAGTCGATGTAGCCTGCGCAGCAGGCCGACATGACGTCGTGCATGCTGGAGGCCAGGACGGCCTGGTGAAAGGTGCGGGCATCGCCCACCGAAACAGGCAGGGACGGGATCCGCGGGCCGACCCCGCCCGCTTCAAAGATGATCAGCAGACGCGGCGCGTGGGTGCGTTGGGCCAGCAGGGCGGCAATCATGGGCAGGCCCGTGCCGACAAAGACAGAGCGGTTGTCCTCCAGGAGCCGGGATGCCACGCAGGCCAGCAACTCGGTCAGCGTAAAAGCGCCCAAGGTTCCTCCTCTTACATCAGCGGCAGCCGGCCCTCCTCGAGCTGCTGCAAGACTTGCATTCGCGCCAGGCCACCCACGCGCTCCAGGTATTCATCAGGGCCGGAAACGCCCAGGACGTAGCGCTCCATGTACTCCCGTGTGCCCTCTTCCGTCTTGCTCATGCGCAGCCACTCGGCGATGTGCTCTTCGTCGAAAAAGTACTGATAGGGCATCTGGGCGGGATGGGCGCCAAAGGGAATGTGGCACACGGCATCGACCACGTAGTAGGGGATAGCGGTCAGGCGCGGGTTGCTGCGGATCTGCTCTTCGTCCACCACTTCTTCCGTGGTGAGAATGACCCGGCGGGCCGCGCGGGCCAGCTCAAAGTCCTCGACCAGGATGCCGTCGATCTGGGCGTTGCCGTAGCAGTCGCAGCGGGGCACGTGCAGCAAGGCCACGTCGGGGTAGGCAGCGGGGATGAGGACCACAGGCTTGCCCGACCAGGGATCGCGGGCTATCTTGCAGGCACTCTTGGCAAACGTGTCGGTGCCCAATAAGTTGCGAGACGGGACAAAGGGAACGCCCATCATGCCCGCCAGGAAACGCCACTGGTAGCCGGCGTTCGAGATCTCGGCCACCACCTGGACCTGGCCGCTTTCCACCGCCCGGCGCCCGCATGGTGACAGACCACGCATCTCGTGCCCGAAGGAGTAGGCACACTCGACCTTGCTCACGCAGCCCCCGCCGATGAGAATGTCGATGTCGTGTACAGCGGTCTTGCCGGCTATTGCCAGGTCGCGCCGCCCCTGGCGAATGATCTCGTAGAGCAGCGCCATGGGGGTGCGGATGTGACCAAAGCCGCCCAGGGCGACGTAGGCACCGTCGTGGACAAACAGCCGGACGGCATCGTGGACGGACATGCGTTTGTCCGTGAGGCCGCGCGGTTTGTGGTCGCGCACCCAGGCACGATTTTCGTCGGGGTCGTGCCAGCCCAACAGCTCTCCCTGGCCCTCGTCGAGAATCTCCATGCCACCTGCCTCGATTGCTCAGACTGTTCCGTGCGCGCTCGCACGGATCTCTTGATCCCGGCGCCAGGCCGGCGGGCAAGGGGGGGCATTCGCAAGAGGCCGGGACACACCCATCAGTGCTCCCGGCCTCCTCTCGATGCGACTCGCTCGACTAGCTCTCCGGCTCCTCGATCATGATCAACACCGACGTCTTGCCCGAATCGTCGGCGTTGATGGTTACGTTGGCGGTGCGCCCTTCCTTGGAGTATTGGAGCATGAACATGCCCGAAAACTCTTCAGCGCTGACCTCGGTCCAGCCGTTGGCCGGCATCTGGGCCTTGTAGTAGTCGCTAATCTCGGCCGGCGTCTGCGCCGTGTTGTAGGTGATCATGCCAAAGGCATTGCTCACCTCTTCCGCGTCCTCCGGAATGGGCAGATCCTCCGGCATCTGGCCGCTGGCCAGGGCCTCTTCAGGGATCTCGATGGTGAAGGGCTGGTTCACATCGCGCATATCAAAGGTGATTTCCATGCGCCCGTCGTCCAGAACCTGTTCTTCGGCTCCCATATCGGCCTCGAGGTCAGTTCCCACCAGGACCATCTCCATGTGGACGATATAGTTGCCATCTTTGGCCACGTACAGCTCGCCGCTGGCCTCTGTGATGTCGCCGACCTCGCCCCACACCTTGGAGGTCATGCATTCCTTTGCATCCTCGGTGGACAGCGTAAAGTGCAGCGTCTCGATGCCCTCGTAGTCGGTATCGCGTTGCTGCTTCCAGCCACAGGTGTCGTCGAGGAGGTCATCGGGCTCGATGAGCCCCATATCGGCCGACATTTCATCGGTGCTGGGCATGCTTAGCCATTGGTCGCCAAACTGGACGTAAGTGGTGCCCTCGACCTGGTACATATCGATGGCACCCCCGGGGTCTACCCCCTCCAAACCCTGGCCGGTCATCTGGATGTGCTGTGCCTGCGGGTCGCTCGTGTACTCCATGAGAAACTCCAGGCTGCTGTCGACTGCCTCGCCGCCCTGGGTCCCCGAGACCTTCATGGTCATCGTGGCACGGTAGCTGGTCAGGTCCGACGCGGACGACAGATCCTCCAGGTTCAGGCCTGCTGCTTCCTCGGCCGGCTCTTCGACAGACGTTTCGGCCGTTGGTTCGGGCACGTCGGTGGGGGGTGGAACGGGAGTATCGGTAGGCGCTGGTGCCGTGGTAGACTGGGGTGCCGTGGTGGCCGCGGGCTCTACTGCAGTCGCGGCCGGCTCGGGCTCTCCGCCGCAGGCCGCCAGAATGGCCACCAGGGCAAAGAGCAGTAGTGCGACGA
>DAOUHB010000143.1:0-42465 GCA_034428935.1 Anaerolineae bacterium
CGTGCCGATGATGGCCGGCAGGATGCCGCCCTCCTTCATGCCGTTCCGCGGAAAGTCGGCGAGGAACTCCCAGCTAATCGCTCCCAGCCCCTGCACGACGATATAGCCCACGACCAGCACGATGGGCACGACCACGACCACGGCCATGAGCGTCAGCAGCCCAAAGGCGATCTTTTGCGTTACCTGGGCGGACATGGCAGCCTTCCTGTCGAGCGATCCATCTCCCTAGCCCATTAGCCGCCCGCCACGGCGCGGCCCGCCCTTGATGACCACGAAAGAGGCGACGGCATTGATGACAAAGGTCACCACAAAGAGCAAAATGCCCACGGCAAACAGGACGTGATAGTGGGTGCCGCCCTGGGCCACCTCGCCCATCTCGGCGGCGATGGTGGCCGTCATCGTCCGCGCGGGCATGAACAGGGCCATCAGCTCCGAGGGGATGCGCGCTGCGTTGCCCGTCACCATCATGACGGCCATGGTCTCGCCGATGGCCCGGCCGATGCCCAGCATGACGGCAATGATCACTCCCGAGCGGGCGGCGGGCAGCACCACCCGCCAGATGGTCTGCCAGTGAGTGGCACCCAGGGCCAGGGCGCCGTCCCGGTAGTCCTTGGGCACAGCGTCGATGGCGTCTTCGGCGACGCTGATGATGGTCGGCAGGGCCATGTAGGCCAGCATCAGCGACCCGGTAAAGGCCGTCAGGCCGGTGGGCACGTTCAGCGTCTCGCGCACCAGGGGCGCCACGGCGACCATCCCCAGGAACCCCAGGACGACGGACGGGATGCCGGCCAGCACCTCGATGAGGGGCTTCAGGATCTCGCGCAGCCAGTCGGGCGCCAGCTCGCGGACAAAGATGGCCGCCGCCAGGCCCAGGGGCAGGGCCATGACCACCGCCCCCGCTGTCACCAGCAGCGAGCCGAGGATCAGCGGCAGGGTGCCGTATAGCTCCTCGTTGGGGTACCAGCGCCGGCCAAAGAGGTTCGGCAAGGAGACCTCCCAGAAGGCCGGCGCTCCCTCTCGCAGCAGAAAGGCAAAGATGAGCACCACGAACAAGATCGCCGAAAAGCCCGCTGCCCGGATCAGCGTCTCGGTCAGGAACTCGCGCTGGCGCGCTCCTCGCATGGACAATCCTTCCCCCGGCGTCAGCCGCCGGATTCGTCTTCGATGGGCACGAACCCCAGCTCGCGCACGATGGCCTGCCCCTCGGCGCCAAGGATCCAGTCCAGGTAGGCGCGGACGGGGCCCCCCGGCTCGCCGGCAGTGTAGGTGAACAGCCCGCGGGCGATGGGATAGCTCTCGTCGCGCACCGTCTCGATGGAGGGCATGACCGGCGCCGCCCCCGTCGTGGGCGCCACGGCCACCACCTTCTGGTCGTGGGTGACGTACCCCAGCCCGTCGTAGCCGATGGCATTGGGGTTCTGGCGCACCTCGGCCGAGATACCCTCCGACGAGGGCATGAGCAGCGTGTCGGGCGAGAAGAGGGTGTCGTCGTCCTCTCGCCCGCCGCGCAGCACCTCCTCAAGGAAATAGACGTGGGTGCCGCTGTTGGACTCGCGCGACAGGAGCACGATGGGCCGGTCCTCGCCGCCCACCTCCTGCCAGTTCGTGATCTTGCCCGCGTAAATGTCCGAGATCTGGGGGATGGTCAAAGCGTCCACCGGGTTGCTGGGGTGGACGACGATGGCGATGGCGTCGCCGGCCACGACGTGCTCCACCGGCTCGATGCCGTTGGCCCGCGCCTGGGCGCGCTCGTCCTCCGAGATCTCGCGCGAGGCGTTGGCCAGGTCCACGGTGCCGTTGATGAGCGCCGCGATCCCCGTCCCCGAGCCGCCGCCGGTGACGGCGATTTGCACCTCCGGGTGCAGCCGCCCGTAGGCCTCCGCCCATGCCAGGGCCAGGTTGACCATGGTGTCCGAGCCCTTGTTGTCGATGGTAGCCGCCGCGCCTGGAGCCGGCGTCGCCCCCCCATCGCCCGCGGGCCCGCAGCCAACCTGGACGGCGAGCAGAGCCAGGGCCAGTAGGGCTCCTATTCTCCTCCCCACGTTGTGCTTCATCCTACCTACCCGGGCATGACGTCGTAACCGGTTCGATTATATCATCCCTGGGTTAGGATGCAACTTATGCCGTCGCTCTTGCCCGCCGCAACCCCCACCCACCAACTTGCATCCACCCCCACATCTCTGTTACAATCCTTGACAAGAAGACCGTGGAGGGAACGCCGTGCCCGATGCCGAAAAGATGAGCGTCAGCGACCTGCACCTCTTTTACGGCGACTTTGAGGCCCTGAAGGGCATCACCGTGACCATCAAGGGGCGGCAGATCACGGCCCTCATCGGCCCCTCCGGCTGCGGCAAGAGCACCTTCCTGCGCTGCCTGAACCGCATGAACGACACCATCCCCAGCGCCCGCGTCACGGGCACCGTGCTCCTCGACGGCCAGGATATCTATGCCCCCTCCTTCGACGTCGTGACCCTGCGGCAGCGGGTGGGCATGGTCTTCCAGCGGCCCAACCCCTTCCCCCAGTCGGTGTACGACAACGTCGCCTTTGGCCCCCGCGTCCTGGGCCTGCACAAGAGGCGCAGCCTGGACGACATCGTGCGCGAGAGCCTGCAGGGCGCCACCCTATGGGAAGAGATCAAGAGCAACCTCAAGGCTCCGGCCCTCGAGCTGAACTCGGGCCAGCAGCAGCGGCTGTGCATCGCCCGCGTCCTGGCCGTCGAGCCCGAGGTCATTCTCATGGACGAGCCGGCCTCGGCGCTGGACCCGGAGGCCACGTTGTCCATTGAGGAGCTGATGCGCCGCCTGGCCGACGACTATACCATCGTCATCGTCACCCACAACATGCAGCAGGCCGCCCGCGCCTCCGACTGGACCGGGTTCTTCTGGCTGGGAGAGCTCATCGAGTACGGTCCCACGGAAAAGATCTTTACCGCCCCGTCGGAGAAACTGACCGAGGACTATATCACCGGCCGCGCCGGCTAGGCGATTGGGACGCCAGGCGCGTCAGGGTGAGGGGGAAACGTCCACCACCGCGGCGATGGCCGCCGTCACCCGTTCGATGACCGGCCCATCCAGGGTCAGCTCGATGGCCCCCTGGGGGCAGGCTTCGACGCAGCGGCCGCAGCCGCGGCAGCCCTCGCCGATGACGGCCCGGCTGCCGGACATGGTGATGGCGTCGACGAAACAGACGTGGGCGCACGCCCCGCAGCCCGTACAGTCCGGCCCGACCCGCACCGATACCCCCGGCATGGCCGTGACCCTGGACGAAATCTCGGGCGCGAGGTGGGGCAGGACGCGCCACAGGCAGCAGCAGGGGCAGCAGTGGCAGATGGTCAGCAGCTTCTGTCCCGGCCCGACCCCCAGCCAGAGGGTGTCCAGCTTGTTGCGGCCCACCATGTGCACCAGGCCCGCGTCGCGGCAGCGGCGTGTGTGGGCCAGGGCCTCCTCGCGGCTGACGGGATGGCCAAGGGCGGGGTTGATGCCCGCCGCCGCGTCGCCCAGGAAGAGGCAGCCCAGGTCGATGGGATAATCCTGGCAGCCGGCGGCGTCGCGGCACAGGCAGCGGTCCATGACCCACAGCGTGCTGGCCTCCTCAATAAAGCGCTCCACCACCTGCGATGGCAGGGCCATCGAGCCGGCAGGGGCGACGCTCTCGTCGACCGGCACCACGTTGTCGCGGGACAGGTAGATCACCCGGTCGCCGTGGAAGAGCAGGCGGTCCATGAAGGCGCCGAGCAGCGGCAGCCGCGTGGCGCGTGCCAGGAAAAAGCGGCCGGGAAAGGCCGCCTTGAGGATGGCGACGAACCAGAGAGGTCGGCTCACCGGGCGGCGACCCTCCAGGGGCACAGCGGGGCTCGAAGCCGTGCGTCGCTACGACAGGATTGGGTCATGGCTCGGAGGGGGAGCGGGGCCAGTCGTTGGCCAACCAGCGCCGGGTCGCCTCGCCCAGCCGGTCCAGCGACGCCCGCACCCGGGTGCACTCGGGCAGCGAGTTGAGGAACATGGGGCCATACGACTTGGTCAGGACTCGTTTGTCGAGGATGACCACCACACCCCGGTCGGTCTTGGTGCGGATGAGGCGCCCGAATCCCTGGCGGAAGCGCAAGATCGTCTCCGGGATGGCAAACTCGCCAAAGGGATCGTCAAAGGTCTCGGACCGGGCGGCAAAGATGGGATCGTCGGGCACGGAAAAGGGCAGGCGGGCGAGGACCAGGACGCTCAGAGCCGGGCCGACGACGTCGATGCCTTCCCAGAAGCTCCGGGTGCCCATGAGCACCGACTTCTCGTTGGTCCGAAAGCTCTCCAGGAGCTGTGCCCGCGACGTGCCCGAACCCTGCTCCAGGACTGTAATGCCGTCGTTGCCCAGGACCCGGCTGATGTTCCGGGCCGAGTTGCGGAGCTGGTAGTAGGAGGTAAACAGCACCAGGGTGCGGCCCTGGGCGGCCCGGCACAGCTCCACCAGGGCCTCGTCGACCATCTTCTGATAATTGGGCTGGTTGGGCTCGGGGATATCGGTGGGCAGGTAGAGCAGCGTCGAGTTCTTGTAGTCAAAGGGCGAGCCCACGGTAAGCTCGTCGGCCTCCCAGGCGTTCAGCCGCTGGCGGATATAGTCAAACTGCTCGTCGGTGGTCAGCGTGGCCGAGGTCAGGATGACGGAGCGCTTGTTGTGAAACAGGTGCTCCTCCACGAGGTTGCCGACGTGCAGGGGGGCGGCGTGGAGCGTGACGCGCTCGTCCCGGCTGGAGACGGTCGCCCAGTAGATCTGGTGGCGGGAAGGCTCGGCGATGCAGGCATTGATCTGGTCGCGGGCGTCGCGCAGTTGGGCCAGGTGGCCGGCGCAGTCCTGGGTCAAGCCCTCCAGGTCGGTCACGTCGTAGCCCTCCAATTCCTCCAGCCCCCGGCAGAGTTGGTCCAATTGATCGATGATGCGGAGGAGCTGAAGGTTCAGGTTCTCCCACGTGACCTCCACCTCGCTCCAGGCTGGCTGCACGCGCAGGCCGCTGGTCAGCCGCAGGCGCTGGTCATAGTCGCCGCGGCCGCTGCCGTGCTCCTTCAAGAAGCTGCCCAGGACGTTAAAGAAGGCATAGACGTTGGTCACCGCCGCCTCGACGTGCCGCTGGATCTGGCTCACGTGGCCCTCGAGGGTCGCCCACTGCTCGGGCGGCAGGGCGCCGCGGCAGCGGGACAGGAGGTCGGCCAGGAAGCCGGTGTAGCGCCGCACGCCCACGGGCCGGGCAAGCTCGTTCAGGGTGCGCTCCAGCGTCCGCTGGTCCCCCTCAAAGCTCAACTGGCGCGTGACGCTGTTCTCCAGGTGATGCGCCTCGTCGACGATGAGGTAGCGATAGTCGGGCAGCACGCGAGCCCCATAACGGTCGACGGCCACGTCCGACAGCAGCAGGGCATGGTTCACAATGACCAGGTGGGCCCGCTCGGCGGCGCGCCGCGCCCGGTAAAAAAAGCAGCGCCCCCGCTCTCGGACGCGGCAGCGCTCGGCAGTGCACGTCTCACTGTCCGACGAGATCTTGGTCCACAGGGCCTGCTCCTGTGGGTCGGGCATGAACAGCTCACCCCGCTCCCCCGTCTGAGTGCTGGGCAGCCAGGCCAGGACCTTGGCCAGCATGCGCATCTCTTCCGTGGAGTTGACGCCCGTCTGCCGCAGGGCTGCCAGGCGCCGCTGGCAGAGATAGTTGTTCCGCCCCTTGAGCACCGCCGCCCGGAACTCGAAGGGCAGGATGCGCTGCAGGTCGGGGGTGTCTTTTAAAAAGAGCTGGTCTTGCAGGTTGATGGTGTTGGTCGAGACGACCACGCGCTCGCCGTTCTCGTGGGCAAATTTGATGGCCGGCAGGAGGTAGGCCAGGCTCTTGCCGGTGCCCGTGCCGGCTTCCACCAGGAGATGTTGCTGCTCGTTCAGGGCCGTGGCCACGGCCCGCAGCATCTCTACCTGTTGGGGCCGGTGCTCAAAGCCGGGAAAGTGACGGGCCACCTGGCCGCCCTCCTCCAGCATGGCCGCCAGGCTGTCGATGTCCACGGCCCGGGGACGGGCAGCGGGCACCAGCTCTTCCTCGTCCTCGCCCTCGGTGGCAAAGAGGGGCCCCAGGACGTCCTCGGCGGTGCGGAGCTGGGCCGCCAGTTGCTGGCCAATGGCGCCGCTAAAGGCCGCGCGCGCCTGGCTTTTCTCCACCGTGCGAAAGATCTCTTTCAACGACCAATCCAGCTTGGCGGCCAGGCGGCCGATCTCTTGCAGGATGGGCCGGGGCAGCTCGGCGGCGTGGCCCATGAGGGCCACAAACAGATCCTGGGCAGCCAGGGCGTCGTCCAGGGCGCGGTGGTGGCAGCGGTCCGACAGCCCGAAATCCTTGCCCAGGCGCGTCAGGCTGTAGCGATCCGAGTGGGGAACCAGGATGCCGGCCAGCTCAAAGGTGTCGAGGGCCGGGTTGGAAAGCGACAGGCCGTGCGTGCGCAAGAAGCGCAGGTCAAACTGCACGTTGTGGCCGACGATGGCATAACCGCCCACGAAGCGGCGCAGGTCGTTGAGGATCTGGGAAAAGCGGGGGGCGTGGTCGACCTCGTCTTGCCGGATGCCGGTCAGTTGTTGGATCTGGATGGGGATGGGCCGGCCGGGGTTCACCATGGTCGACCAGGTGTCCAGGACCTTGGCCTGGATGCTGCCATAGTCCAGCGACGTGCGGAACCGAACAGCGCCAATTTCCATGATGGCATCGCGCTCGGGGTCCAGGCCCGTGGTCTCCAGATCCAGGGCCACGTAGATTCGATTCATGGTGCTCCAATCTAGGGAAGCAGCTCCTTTTCCTCCCGACGGCGCTGATTATACCCCATGCCCGGGCAAAAGGCAAGAGCCACAAGCTCGCCCGCCATGCCACTTGAGCCCCAATAGGCCATTCGGCCCCCTTGCCTTTCCGCCAAGCAGTGGTATAATATGCCTGTCAAAATTGCCAGGAGGTGGAACTATGCGATGCCAGGAATGTGGCGCCGAAAATGAACCCAATGCCAGGTTTTGCACGAGCTGCGGAGCAACCCTGAGGGCGGCAGCCGTCCCCGCCGGGGACCCCAACTTGCAACCTCTGGATACAGAGGTCGAGCACGTCCAGCGCGAGTACGAGGGCAGCCGCGGCCGTATCAGCTACCGTATCGACGGCACAACGCTCCAGGTGGTCACCATCGAGCTGGAACCGGGAGAGGTGATCTATTCCGAGTCGGGCGGCATGTCGTGGATGACGGGCAACGTGGAGATGAAGACGCATTCGGGTGGCGGGCTGGGCAAGATGTTCAAGCGCGCCCTGTCCGGCGAGTCGTTGTTCATCACAGACTTTTTTGTCAACAACAACCGGGGCACGGTTGCCTTTGCCTCCGAGTTCCCGGGCAAGATCATCCCCTTTGACCTGCGGCCCGGCGAGAGCATCATTGTCCAGAAGGACGCCTTCATGTGCGCCGAGAAGAGCGTCGAGATGGACATGGCCTTTCGCAAGCGCCTGGGTACCGGCATGTTCGGCGGCGAAGGCTTTATCATGCAGCGCATAAGCGGCCCCGGCCTGGCCTTTATCGAGGTGGACGGCGAGGTGGTCGAGTACGAGCTGCAGGCCGGCCAGCAACTCAAGGTGGACACCGGCCACCTGGCGGCCATGGAGGCCACCGTCGACTTTGACGTGACCATGGTCAAGGGCTTTCGCAACATCCTCCTGGGTGGCGAAGGGCTGTTCCTGGCCAGCGTTCGGGGCCCGGGCAAAGTCTGGCTGCAGACGATGCCCATGTCCAAACTGGCCCAAAAGGTCGCCCAGTTCATGCCCCAGGCCGGCGGCAAGGGCTCCAGCGGCGGTCTGAACATCGACGTGGGCAACCTGCTTGGTGGAGGGTAGGATGGAGTCGCTGTGCCTGCCCCTGGGCCTGGGCGGCCTGGCGCTCCTGGCGCTTCTCGGCGTGGGGGCCATCGTCCTGGTCAAGCTCGGTGTCCTGGTCAAGTACGCGACCAAAGAGGAACCCCCGGATCCGGGGACTTATGACCTGAACCAGAGCCACGAGGTCGATCGTCAATAGGAGACAGACATGGACCAAACCGCAGAATTTCTGAAAGAGATCACCGAAGCCAGTGGAGTGTCCGGCTACGAGGGCAACGTGCGGGCCATCTTGCGCCGCTACCTGGAGGGCGTGGCGCAGATCGAGCAGGACAAGATGGGCAGCTTTATCGGCAAGCACCAGGGCAGCGGCGAGCACCCCCGGGTGATGCTGGCCGGCCACATGGACGAGATCGGCTTCATGGTGACGCTGCTCACCAAGGAGGGCTTTGTCAAGTTCGTGCAACTGGGCGGCTGGTGGGACCAGGTGCTCCTCGGCCACAGGGTGTCCATCAAGACGGCAAAGGGAGACGTCATCGGCGTGTTGGGCGCCAAGCCGCCCCACCTTCTCGACGCCGAAGAGCGGAAAAAAGTCGTCGAGAAAAAGGACATGTACATCGACGTCGGTGCCCGGTCGGAGGAAGAGCTGCGCGAGATGGGCGTCCGCCCCGGCGATCCCATCATTCCCGTGAGCGAGTTCACGGTGATGAGCAACCCGCGCTTTTACCTGTCCAAGGCCTTTGACAACCGCGTGGGCTGCGCCCTGGCGGCCCAGGCCCTGGAGCGCCTGGCGGGCGAAGGGCACCCCAACACGATCTATGCCGTGGGCACCGTGCAGGAAGAGGTGGGCGTCCGCGGGGCCAAAACCTCGGCCTTTGCCATCAACCCCGACGTCGGCATCGTCCTGGAGGTAGACATTGCCGGCGACGTGCCGGGCATCAAGCCGGAAGAGTCCAACGTCAAGATGGGCGGCGGGCCGACGCTCCTGGTCTATGACGCGCGCATGATCCCGAACCTGGCCCTGCGCGACCTGGTCATCGCCACGGCCGACGAGTTGGGCATCCCCTTGCAGTTCTCGTCCATGCCCGGCGGGGCGACCGACGGCGCCCAGATCCACATGCACAACGAGGGCGTGCCCACCGTGGTCATCGGCGTGCCGACGCGCCACATCCACAGCCACAACGCCATCCTGTGCCGCGACGACTATGACCAGGCCCTGGAGCTCATTATTGCCGTGGCGAAAAAGCTCGACGCCGATACGGTGGCCGGCCTGACCGCCTAGCAGAATGACGGCGCCATGGGGCGCACATATCGCGACCAAAGGTGCCCGGGGGGAGGACGCGACCCTCCGGGCACCTTCTCGTCCCGGCGAGGGGAAGCGGGGGCTACGGCTTGTACTCCGGCGTCGCGGTCTTGCATTTTGGTCCACTTTGTTGTAGAATTGACCGCCAACAGGCGGGAGGGAGGAATAACCGTGTCGGATGGTGTTCCTCGGACCCGCAGCAGAGCCAGCCCGTTCTCTTTGGGTCAAGAAGTCGGAGGCTAGTGGACAAAAAAGAAGCGCTCAGTCTGGCGATGAACCTGGGCTGGACGATGCTGTTCTCGCTCCTGTTGCCCCTGTTGGCCGGCATTTGGCTCGATAATAGGCTGGACACCGCACCGCTCTTTATCCTGATCGGTGCCACGTTGGGTGTTCTGGCTGCTACGGTCGGGGTGGCGCGGATGGCCATGCGCACGTTTCGAGCCGTAGACGGCAACAAAACAGCGCACGAAGAAGAAACAAACGGCGAGGAGGAACCAGATTAGTGTCCAAGCTGCTCTCCCCAAAAGTACTGGTGCCCGCAGCCATCGTTATCGTAGTGTTGATCGTCCAGAATCTGCTGTCCCTCCCCGGGGTAGTCCTTCCCGAAATATCGATCCCGGCCGAACCTGTCTTTGAGCTGTTCGGGTTTCCCATCACCAACACCCTCCTGTCGTCCTGGCTGACCATGCTGGTGCTGGTCCTGGGCAGTTGGCTCATCACCCGCAAGTTGAAGACGGTTCCGGGCCGATGGCAGGGCCTCCTGGAGATGATCATCGAGGGGTTCTGGAACCTCGTCGAGGGTGCGGCCGGCCCCAAGTGGACGCCCAAGTTCTTTCCCATCGTCATGACCATCTTTCTCTTTGTCATCGCGGCCAACTGGCTGGGGCTCACCCCGCTCTTTGGCGGCTGGGGAGTCCTCCATCACGCCGAAGAAGACGGGCACCCGGTGGTGTGGGCCAGCGAGTCCCACAGCCTGGGCATTCTGGTCAAGGGAGAAGAGCAGGAGGGCGAGGCCGCCGCGGAGGCGCATGGCGACCGCTACATCCTGGCTCCCATGTTCCGCGCGGCGACGACAGACATGAACGTGACCCTGGCCCTGGCCGTCGTCGCCGTGGCCCTTACCCAATATTTCGGGCTGCGCTCCCTTGGCCTCGGTTACCTGTCCAAGTTTATAGCCGTGGGCGGCGTGCTCAACGCCTTCCGCAAGCCGGGCCTGGGCTGCGGCGGGCGCATTGCCGCCTTTTTCATGGGCATCATCGACGTCTTTATCGGCATCGTCGAGTCCATCAGCGAGATCGGCAAGGTCGTCTCGTTCTCCTTCCGGCTCTTTGGCAACATCTTTGCCGGAGAGGTTCTCCTGGGAGTCATGGCCTTCTTGATTCCCTACGTTGTCTCGCTGCCTTTCTTTGGCCTGGAGCTCTTTGTCGGGCTGGTCCAGGCCCTGGTCTTTATGATGCTGAGCGTCGCCTTTTTCGTGGTTGCCGTCAGTGGACACGGCGAAGGGCACTAGCGCGCCGTCGCCTGAAAAATATCAATCATCTAAGGAGGAAACCCCATGGATCCCGAAACCGCACGACAGCTGGCTGCCGCCATCGCCATTGCCTTCGGTGCGCTGGCCCCTGGTTTGGGCCTGGGCATGATTGGCTCCAAGGCCATGGAAGCCCTGGGCCGCAATCCCGAAGCCAGTCAGCAGATCTTTGTGCCCCTGATCCTTAGCCTGGCCTTTACGGAAGCCATCGGCATCTATGCCCTGGTTGTAGCGCTGATTATCAAGTTCGTCTAAGGAGGTTCAGGCTTGGAAGCACTAGGCATCAATCTGGGTTATCTGATCTCCCAGATCGTGAACTTCACGCTGCTGGCGTTGCTTCTGTACTTTGTGGCCTACAAACCCGTGCTTCGCATGCTGGACGAGCGGTCCGCCCGGATCAATAAGGGCATCCAGGACGCCGAGCAAGCCTCCAGGCGAGCGGCCGAGATGGAGCAAGAGTTCGAGCGCCAGATGGCGGATGCGCGCCGCGAAGGGCAAGAGATCGTCGCGCAGGCCACCCAGGCCAGCGAGCGGGCCGGCCAGGAGATCCTGGAGAGGGCGCGAGAAGAGAGCCGCGCCCAGATCGAGCGGGCCAAGGAAGAGATTTCCCGCGAGCGCGACCTGGCCATGGCCGATCTGCGCCGGCAGGTGGCCGAGCTGTCTCTGACGATCTCGGAAAAGGTCCTCGGCGAGACCCTGGACGAGCAGAGCCAGCGCCGGCTCATCGCCGAGTTCCTGGAGCAAACCGAGGAACTGAAGTGAGCACACAGGCCCGACCGAAGGATTACGCTGCCGCGATCTATGAACTCGCCTTTGAGGCCTGGCTTCGCCAGCTCCAAAGCGTGCAACAGGCGCTGGGCCGCGACGCCGCCCTGCGCTCCCACGTCCAGGATCGCAGCCGGCCGGCGGCCGAGAGGCTGCAGCGGCTGGAGCAGGCCGTGGAAGGAGGCCTCGACCGCCAGGTCCGCGGCTTCCTGGGGACGCTGGTAGAGGCAGGGCAGACGGACATGCTCGGGGCCATCGTGGCCGAGTTCGAGCGCCTCGTTAGCCGCCGCCAGGAACGAAAGCTGGCCCAGGTGGTGACGGCCGTGGCCCTGAACGATGCCGAGAGAACGGCCATGGAAGCCCGCCTGACGGAGCAGTTTGGGCCGGATCTCGAGTTCCAGTACAAGGTCGACAAATCGCTCATTGGGGGCGTCTACCTGCGCGTCGGCGACCGGGTGATCGATGGCAGCGTCGCCGCCAAGCTGGCCGCCCTGCGAGAGAGCCTGGCGGCATAACACGCGGCACGCGAGACGCAAGGCGCGGCAGAGCACGCTGCGCCGCGTTTGCGTTCTGCCCAGAGGAGGCATGAATGGCCCTACAGCCACAGGATATCGCTGCGAAGCTAAAGGAGCAGATTCTAGCATTTGAAGCGCCGCTCCAGGCCGTGGACGTCGGCTCTGTCATGGAGGTGGGCGACGGGATTGCCCGCGCCAGCGGCCTGGCGGGCGTCATGGCCATGGAGCTGGTCGAATTTCCACCAAAGCCCGGCCGCGACGAGAGCGTCATGGGGCTGGCCTTTAACCTGGAAGCCGACAACGTGGGCATCATTATCATGGGCGACCACACCGGCATCGAGGAGGACGACCTGGTGCAAGGGACCGGCCGCATCGTGTCGGTGCCGGTTGGCGGCGCCATGATCGGCCGGGTGGTGAACGCCCTGGGCGAACCCGTCGACGGCAAAGGCCCCATCGCCGCCGCTCGCTACCGCAACATCGAGCGCATCGCGCCCAACGTCGTCACGCGCAAGAGCGTGGACACGCCGGTCCAGACGGGCATCAAGGCCATCGACGCCATGATCCCCATCGGCCGCGGCCAGCGCGAGCTCATCATCGGCGACCGCCAGACAGGCAAGACGGCCATCGCCCTCGATACCATCATCAACCAGAAGGGCAAGAACCTGATCTGCATCTATGTGGCCATCGGCCAGAAGCTGGCCCAGGTGGCCCAGGTGGTGGCGACCCTGGAGGAGTATGGCGCCATGGAGCATACCATCGTCGTCACCGCCTCCGCCTCCGAGCCGGCCACGCTGCAGTACATTGCCCCCTACACGGGCACGGCCATGGGCGAGGAGTTCATGGAGCAGGGCCAGGAGGCGCTCATCGTCTACGACGACCTGTCCAAGCACGCCTGGGCCTACCGCCAGGTGTCGCTGCTCCTCCGCCGGCCACCCGGCCGCGAGGCCTATCCTGGCGACGTCTTCTATCTCCACTCCCGGCTGCTGGAGCGGTCGGCCAAGATGGCTCCCGAGCACGGGGGCGGCTCGCTGACGGCCCTGCCCATCATCGAGACCCAGGCAGGCGACGTTTCGGCCTACATCCCCACCAACGTCATCTCTATCACCGACGGCCAGATCTACCTGGAGAATGACCTGTTCTACGCCGGCATCCGGCCGGCCATCAATGCCGGCCTGTCGGTCTCCAGGGTGGGCGGCACCGCCCAGGCGCCCGTCATGAGGCAGGTCGCCGGCAAGCTGCGGCTGGATATGGCCGCCTTCCGCGAGCTGGCCGCTTTTGCCCAGTTTGGCTCCGATCTGGACGAGACGACGCGGCGACAGTTGGACCGCGGCCTGCGCGTCCAGGAAGTGCTCAAGCAGCCCCAGTACACGCCCATGTCCCTGGCCGACCAGGTTCTCGTCCTGTACGCCGTGACGAACGGGTTCCTGGACGACGTGGAGCTGCGCCAGATCAAGTCCTTTGAGCAGGCCTTCCTGGGCTACATGAGAGACTCGCAGCCAGGCCTCCTGCAAGATGTCCAGGCGGGCGCCAGGCTCGACGAGGAAAAGACGGCCGCCCTCAACCAGGCGATCCGCGATTTCAAGAGCAGGGCGGCGTATTGAGATGAAGCAGATCCTGGCTCTGACCTTATGCCTTGCCCTCCTGGCAGCCTGCGGGGGAACGCCGGTGGCGACCGACCCGCCGCCCACGCAGACTCCCTGGATCGTCGTCGTCACGTCAACCCCGGCTCTGCAAGAGGCGAGCGAGGCCTCGCCTGCGGCCACCGTGCCGTCCGCGTCCACGCCGCGGGCGACCGCCACCAGGCGGGCTGGCGGCGCCACCCCGAGCCCGGCGGTGACGGAGGCGAGTGTCCTGCCGGCCACGTCGGGGGTCACCGCCGAGCCGCAGATCGAGGTCAGCCAGGTGCCGACCGAGGCACCTCTCACCCGGGTCATGATCTACCCGCCTCCCAGCCTGCTGGACCCACCGCAGGACCAACCCGTGTCCTGGGGCAGCACGATGCTGTTGCAGTGGACCTCGGTGGGCGAGTTGGACGAGGACGAGTACTATCACGTGCACATGGAGCGCCGGCCCATGACCGACGGCCAGGAGTGGTACGGCGATTACGTCTTTACCAAAGAGAGCAGGTTTCTGGCCGACGTGCCTTTCCTGGCACCATTCCACCATTCGACCGAGCATGGGCAGGCCACCGTCTACTGGTGGGTGTGGGTGGTACAAAAGACCGGCGAAGACGAGGACGGCAAGCCCATTGGCATGGACATCAGCCCTTACAGCGAAGAACGGACCATGATCCTGGAGCCAAAGCCGTAGGGGATGCCGCCAGCGAACGAGGAGTGACCCGTTGCCCAGCACACGAGAGATCCGGCGCCGAATCCGGAGCGTCAAGAACATATCCCAGGTGACCCGCGCCATGCAAATGGTGGCCGCGGCCAAGATGCGCCGGGCCCAGGAGCAGGTTCTGGCCACGAGGCCCTATACCGAAAAGGCATGGGAGATCCTCACGCACCTGGCCGCTCAGCGGGGGGCCGACGAGGAAGCGCACCCATTGCTTCGCGTGCGCGAGCCTGTGGGCCGCGCCGGGCTGGTCCTCATCACCGCCGACAAGGGCCTGGCCGGCAGCTACAACCACAACATGATCCTGGCGGCGTCGCGATTCGTCCGGGAGGTGCCCTACCCGGTAGAGGTTGTCGCCGTGGGCAAGCGCGGGCGAGACGCCATGTGGCGCCTCAAGCAGAACATCGTGGCCGAGTTCACCGACATGCCGGCACAGCCCCGGATCCTGGACGTCACTGCTATTGCCCACACGGTGATGGATTCCTTTGTCTCAGGACACTATGACGTCGTGTACTTGGCGTTTACCGATTTCATCAATACCTTGAGACAGCAGCCGGCCATCTGGCAACTGCTGCCTCTGCACGCCCTGCACGTGGCGGTCTCGACGCCCGTTGCCGAATTTCGCTCGGTGCAAGAGACCGAGTCCACGGTGGAGTATATCTACGAGCCCGATCCCAGCACGATCCTGGAGACCGTCTTGCCGCGCTTCACGGAGCTGCAGATCTACCAGGCGATCCTGGAGTCGATAGCCAGCGAGCATAGCGCCCGCATGGTAGCCATGCGCAATGCGACCGAAAACGCCAACGAGCTCCTGGATATTCTCACCCTGACCTACAACCGTGCCCGGCAAGAAGCCATCACCAAGGAGATGCTCGACATCGCCGGTGGTGCCGAGGCTCTCAGCAGCGCGCGGGCCTAGAGCAAACGACTATCGGAGGAGGACTGATGGCTCAACAGAGCAGGGGCCGCGTGATGCAGGTCATGGGCCCCGTCGTAGACCTCGAATTTCCGTCGGGCGAGCTGCCCGAGATCTATGATGCGGTCGAGATCCCGCGCGATGGCGGCCGGTTGGTGGTGGAGGTGCAGCAGCACCTGGGCGACGACTGGGTGCGAGGCGTGGCCATGGACGCCACCGACGGCCTGCGGCGCGGCATGGAAGCCATCAACACCGGCAAGCCCATCATGGTGCCGGTGGGCCAGGGCACGCTGGGCCGCATCTTTAACGTGCTCGGCGAGCCCATCGACAACCAGGGGCCCGTCGAGGCCGAGACGTACTATCCCATCCACCGTCCGTCGCCGTCCTTCGAGGAGCAGGTCACCCGGCCCGAGTTCCTGGAAACCGGACTGAAGGTCATCGACCTCATCGCTCCCTTTACGCGCGGCGGCAAGACCGGCGTCTTTGGCGGCGCGGGCGTGGGCAAGACGGTCATCATCCAGGAGCTGATCCGCACCTTTGCCACGGTGCACAAGGGCTTTTCGGTGTTCTCGGGGGTGGGCGAGCGCTCTCGCGAGGGCAACGACCTGTGGCACGAGATGATTGATTCGGGCGTCATCAACAGCGTGGCCATGGTTTTTGGCCAGATGAACGAGCCGCCCGGCGTGCGGCTGCGGGTGGGTCTCACGGGCCTGACCATGGCCGAGTACTTTCGCGACGAGGGCCGCGACGTGCTGCTCTTTATCGACAACATCTTTCGCTTTGTCATGTCCGGCTCGGAGGTGTCGGCCCTGCTCGGCCGCATGCCCAGCGCCGTCGGCTACCAGCCGACCCTGGGCACCGAGATGGGCGAGCTCCAGGAGCGCATCGTGAGCACGCGCAAAGGCTCCATCACGTCCATGCAGGCCGTCTACGTGCCCGCCGACGACTATACCGACCCCGCCCCGGTGGCGACCTTTGCCCACCTGGACGCGACCATCGCCCTGGAGCGCTCCATCGCCGACCAGGCCATCTATCCCGCGGTCGATCCCCTGGGCTCCACGTCGCGAATCCTGGACCCCCGGGTGGTGGGCGACGAGCACTATAACACGGCCCGCGAGGTACAGCGCGTGCTGCAGCGCTACCGCGACCTGCAGGACATCATTGCCATCCTGGGCATCGACGAGCTTTCGGAAGAGGACAAGCTGGTGGTCTCGCGAGCGCGCAAGATCCAGCGTTTCCTCAGCCAGCCCATGTTCGTCGCCGAGCAGTTCACGGGTCGCGAGGGTCGCTACGTGACGGTGGAAGAGACCGTGCGCGGCTTCAAGGGGATCCTGGAGGGCAACCATGACGACCTGCCCGAACAGGCATTTTACATGGTGGGCGGCATCGACGAGGCCGTCCAGCGTGCCCAGGAGCTGAGGGGTTAAATGGCGCAGCTACACTGCGAGGTGGTGACGGCCGAGCGCAGGGTCTTTGAGGACGACGTGTCCATGGTGGTGGCCCCGGGCATAGAGGGCCAGTTGGGCATCCTGCCGCACCACGCCCCGTTGATGACGGCCCTGACCTTCGGCGAGCTGCACATCCAGCGCGAGGGGCAGGAGGACGTCTACATCGCCATCGGCGGAGGCTTCATGGAGGTCGGCCCGCAGCACGTCATCATCCTGGCCGACTCGGCGGAGCGGGCCGACGAGATCGACATCGCCCGGGCCGAAGAAGCGCGCCACAAGGCGGAAAAGACCATGACCCAGGTGCGCCGCGAAGACGTGGATTATGCCCAGGCCGAAGCCGCCCTGCGCCGCTCCCTCATCCGGATGAAGGTCGCCAGGCGCATGCAGCGCGGGCCCATGCGGCGGCCTGATACAGAATAGCGCCGGTCAGCCACCCCTGCCGGTGGGCCGGCTCACAGGAGCACACACGCGGGGACGGGAACGGCCCGTCCCCCTGATCTGGTTGGCAGGAATAAACAGCGGGTGATAGACGATGCTAACAAAGCACATTGGAGTGGATCTCGGGACGGTGAACGTCCTGGTTTGGGTCAGGGGCAAAGGCATTATTCTGCAGGAGCCGTCGGTGGTGGCCATCGCCACCAACGACAACAAGATTGTGGCCGTGGGCAACGAAGCGCGGGCCATGCTGGGGCGCACGCCCGAGACCATCGAGGTTGCCCGTCCCCTCAGGGATGGGGTCATCGCCGATTACGTGGTGACCGAAGCCATGCTACGCTATTTCATCGAGAAGGTCGCCGGCCGGCTGCGCCTGCTGAAGCCGATTATCTCTATCAGCGTGCCCGTGGGCGTGACGAGCGTCGAAAGCCGGGCGGTCCACGATGCTGCCATCCAGGCCGGCGGACGCGAGGCCTACCTGATCCCCGAGCCGCTCGCGGCGGCCCTGGGCGCGGGCATGCCGGTCAACACGCCCACCGGTAACCTGGTGGTGGACATCGGCGGGGGCACCAGCGAAGCGGCCGTCATTGCCATGAACGGCATCGTCGAGTACGCTTCGGTGCGCGTGGGGGGCAACCGCATCGACGAAGCCATCATGAGCTATGTCAAGCGCAAGTACAACTTGATGATCGGAGAGCAGACGGCCGAGGAGGTCAAGATCGCCATCGGCAGCGCCCTGCCCCTTCCCGAGGAGCTGACCATGGAGGTGCGGGGGCGCGACCAGGTGTCGGGCTTGCCCAAGACCATTCGCGTCACCTCCGGCGAGATCACCGAGGCCATTGCCGAGCCGCTGGTCACCATCGTGGGCGTCGTCAGGAATGTCCTGGAAAAGACCCCGCCCGAGCTGGCGTCGGACGTCATCGACCGCGGGATCGTCATGACCGGCGGTGGTGCCCTGCTCCGCGGCTTTCACCAACTGCTGACCAAGGAAACGGGGGTTCCCTGTTACGTGGCCGACAACCCCATCGCCTGCGTAGCCCTCGGCGCCGGCAAGGCCCTGGAGAACTACGAGGTCATCCGCCGCAGCCTGCCCGCCTACTAGGCCGCTGGAGAGCGGAACGGGCTGCTCCTGGTCGAAAGCCAGGGGCAGCCCGTTCTGTTTTTCTGCCTGGCCGGCGCAGGGAGCGCGGCCTACAGGTAAAAGGTCATGCGCTGCAAATAGACGATCGGGTCAACGTACTGCACGCGAACGTCGGCCGGCACCGTGACCGTGATGGGCGCATAATTGAGAATGGCCCGCACGCCGCCCTGGACCAGCTCGTCCACCACGGCCTGGGCCGACGCGGCCGGCACGGCCGTGATGCCGATCTTGATCCCCATCTCGCGCACCTGCTCCGCCAGGTGCGCCGCGTCGCGGATCTCGAACTTGCCCAGGCGGCGGCCGATCTTTTGCGGGTTGTTGTCATAGACGGTGACCAGGTGAAAGCCCCACTCCTCAAAGCCGCCGTGGTGGGCAATGGCGTGCCCCAGGTCGCCGGCTCCCACCAACACCATCTCCCATGGGTGGTCGAGCTGCAGGATGCTGCGCAATTGGTCGCGGAGATAGGCCACGTCGTAGCCCATTCCCTGTTTCCCAAACTCGCCAAAATGGGAGAGGTCCTTGCGGATCTGAGCCGAGCTCATCCCCAGTCTCTCTGCCAGCTCCTTGGAGGCCGTGATCTTGATGCCTTCCGCCTCCATGTGCGCCAGCGCGCGCAAGTAAATCGGCAGGCGGCCGATGACAATGTCTGGAACGGTTCTGGGTTCTGGCACGTTCCCCTCCTTCTGGCCGGATACTTGTGAAAAGGCGCACACGCCTTGCCCTGTATCATACCACACATGCCGGCCCAGTGCAAGACAGGCCGGAAGCGGACTAGGTCTCGTTCGCTTTTTTCTGCAGCTCGTAGAGCTTGTTGATGGCTTCCAGGGGCGTCATGGCGCTGACGTCCAGCCGGCGCAGCTCGTCCGCCAGGGGATTGCCGGCGGCAAAGAGCGAGAGCTGGCGCACCTCGATGGTCTTGGGCCTGGTGCCCGGCGCCCGGGCCTCCTGCTCCAGCTCTTTCAGGATCTCTTGCGCCCGCTGGATCACGGGCCGGGGCAGCCCGGCGAGCTGTGCCACGTGGATGCCATAGCTGCGGTCGGCGCCGCCCGGCACGATGCGCCTCAAGAACACCACCTTGTCCTTCTCCTCGGCCACGGCCACGTTGTAATTTCCGACGCCGGGCAGCACGTCGGCCAGTTGCGTCAGCTCGTGATAGTGGGTGGCAAAGAGCGTCTTGCAGCGCAGGCGCGGGTGGTTGTGAATGTGCTCCACGACCGCCCAGGCAATGGAAATACCATCGTAGGTGCTGGTGCCGCGCCCCACCTCGTCCAGCACCAGGAGGCTGCGGGGCGTGGCGTGGTTCAGCAGGTTGGCCGTCTCGATCATCTCGACCATGAAGGTCGACTGCCCGGCGCTGATCTCGTCCTGGGCGCCGATGCGCGTGAAAATGCGGTCCACCAGCCCGATGCGCGCCTCGTCGGCGGGCACAAAGGAGCCGATCTGGGCCATGAGGACGATGAGGGCCACCTGGCGCAGGTAGGTGCTCTTGCCTGCCATGTTGGGGCCGGTGATGACCAGCAAGCGCACCTGCCCGCCCAGCTCGGCGTCGTTGGGCACAAAGGGCTCGTCCCGCTGGGCAATTTCCACGACGGGGTGCCGCCCGGCCACGATGCGCAGCTCCTGGCCGGCCGACAGCTCGGGGCGCGCGTAGCGGTTCATGACCGCCACTTCGGCCAGGGCAGCGATGACGTCCAGGTGGGCCAGGGCGCGGGCCACGGCCAACAAGCGCTCGGCCGCGGCGGCCACCTGTTCCAGGATCTGGCGATAGATGTGGCTTTCCAGCTCGCCGATGCGTTCCTGGGCGTTGAGGATGAGCGATTCGTACTCTTTCAGCTCGGGCGTGATATAGCGCTCGGCGTTGACCAGGGTCTGCTTGCGGATGTACTCCTCGGGCACCAGCTCGGCGTTGGCCCTGGTGATCTCCAGGTAGTAGCCAAAGACCTTGTTGTAGCCGACCTTCAGGTTCTTGATGCCGGTGCGGGCGCGCTCTTGCTTTTCCAGGTTGGCCACCCATTCTTTTGCGTTTCGGGCGGCGCTGGCCATGTTGTCCAGCTCGGCTGAAAAGCCAGGGCGGATGACGCCGCCGGCGCTGAGGAGGGCCGGCGGATCGTCGGCGATGGCCTGCTCCACGAGGGCGACAACGTCCTGGCAGGGATTGAGCGCAACCACCGAGCGCAAGAACGGCAGGCCCGGATCGCCCTCGCCGAACAGGTCGCGGATGGCGGCCAGGGCCAGCAGGCTCTGCTGAATGGCCAGCAGCTCGCGGGGCCGGGCCACGCCCTGCACCACGCGGCTCGTCAGCCGCTCCAGGTCCGACACATCCTTGAGGAGCGCGCGAAGGCGCATGCGCAGCGGCGTGTCGCGGTAAAAGACCTCCACCAGGTCCAGGCGCTCGTTCAGAGCGGCCAGATCGACGAGGGGCTGGCTGAGCCAACGGCGGAGCAGGCGGCCGCCCATGCTGCTCACGGTGACGTCCAGGACGCCCAGGAGCGAGCCCTCCACCGAGCCCCGGCGCAGGCTCTCGGTCAGCTCCAGGTTGCGGCGGGTCGCGGCGTCGAGGACCATGAACTGTTCGGTGGAGTAGGTGTGCAGGCTGGACAACTGCCCAAGGGGGCCTCTCTGGGTCTCGCCCAGGTAGTGCAGCAGCCCGCCCGCCGCTCGCAGGGCCGCCGGCAGCCCGGCCAGGCCAAAGCCGTCGAGGCTCTGCACCTGAAAGTGCTCGAGGAGCGCCTGGCGGGCCGTCTCCAGCTCAAAGGGCCAGCGCTCGTGCCCGGTGATGGCCCAGCCGCCAGGGCCCGGCCCGCCGCCCGGCTGGAGCCGCTGCCGCAGCCGGTCCACCTCGGGGGTCACGATCTCGGCCGGGCGCAGGCGTTCGATCTCGGCCACGACCAGGTCGAGGACGCTCTCGCCTGCCAGCTCGGTGGCCGCAAACTCGCCGGTAGTGATGTCGGCCAGGGCCACGCCGGCTCGATCGCCGTCCAGCAGGACCGATACCAGGTAGTTGTTGCGGCGCTCGTCCAGCAGCGTGGGCTCGATGACCGTGCCGGGCGTGACGACCCGCACCACCTCCCGCTCCACCAGGTCCCGGCCGTTGACGTCGCCCACCTGCTCGACAATGGCCACCTTGTGGCCCGCCTGGATCAGCCGGGCGAGATAGCCCTCCACAGAGTGGTAAGGCACGCCTGCCAGGGGCACGCGCTGGTCCTTGCCCACCGGCCGCGACGTGAGGACAATGTCGCACACCCTGGCGACAACCTTGGCGTCATCGTCGAACGTCTCGTAAAAGTCGCCCAGGCGAAAGAGCACGATGGTGTCGGGGTATTGCTTCTTGATGCGCAGGTATTGCTGGCGCATCGGCGTCGTCATACCAGGCCTTCCTCCCCTTCCCGGGCAAACCCGTGGCGTTATTCTCAGGCATCCAGATGGACGCCCTATTTTACCACCACAAGGCGCGGGCTGCAAGCCTTCCTCGGGCCGGGTGGAAAGCGGCTTGCCAACTGCCCTTAACCGTGCTATACTTGGCCCACGTGGACGAGGTTGAGGAGGACAGAGACGGTGACGGAACGTACCCGCAGCGACGAACTTGAGGCCCTGACCAAGATCGCTGCCCAGGTAAACTGCACCCAGGATCTCGACGAGATATTGCGCGGCGCCTTGAGCGTCACGCTGGATGTCATCGGCGAGGAGTCGGGCGAGATCATGTTGCGGAACGAAGAGACCGGCGAGCTCGTCCTGCAGACGTACCAGGGCGTCTCGCCCGAGTTTGTAGCCGACGAGTCGCGCATCCCTCCGGGCGAGTGCCTGTGCGGCCGGGCCGTGGCCTCGCGCAGGGTCCTGGTGAGCACCGACCTTGCCCTGGAGCCGGCCCGCACCCGGTCGGCCTGCCTGCGCGAAGGATTCCACTCCTGCATCCGCCTGCCCCTGCTGGTCCACGGGGAGGTCCTGGGGTTGCTCAGCATCCAGAGCCACGGCCACCGCCAGTTCACGGCGGCCGACCAGGAACTGCTGACCGCCATCGGCAACCAGATCGGCATCGCCATCGCCAACGCCCGGCTGATCCAGGATGCCGAACGGGGGCAGGCCACGCTGCACAGCGTGATGAACAGCCTTGTCGATGGCCTGATCCTGGTGGACCGCCACGACCGGATTACCTACATCAATCCCTGCGCCCGCGACATTCTGGAGATCCCCGGCCTCGACCTCCTCGGCAGCACCCTGGAGGCCCTGGAGGGCGAGGTCGCTGCCCGGGCGGCCCAGCCGGCCGCGGTTCGGGTCCAGCTCCGCGAGGCCGCCCTGCAGGCGGAAGCCACCCCCGCGGTCGAGGTCGCCCTGACCCATCCGGACGCTGCCACCCTTCAGGTCCGCTTTTTTCCCATCCACGAGACCGGTGGCGGGCACCTGGGCCTGGGCATCCTGCTGCACGATATCACCCGGGAAAAAGAGCTGGACGAGATGAAGTCGCGGCTGCTATCCACCGTGAGCCACGAGCTGCGGACGCCCCTGGCCAGCATCAAGGGGTTCGCCACCACGCTGCTTCGCCAGGACGTGGAGTGGGACGAGGCCACTCGCCGAGAGTTTCTGTCCATTATCGACACCGAAAGCGATCGCCTCTCGGAACTCATCGGGAACCTCCTGGACATGTCGCGCATCGAAGCGGGCGAGCTGGCAGTGGAGGCCGAGCCCGTCGACCTCTTGCCCCTGCTGGAGGAGACGGCGGCCGGCTTTCAGATGATGACCCGGGAGCACCGCATCATGCTGCACGTCCCTTCGCACTTGCCCCTGATTATGGCCGACGCCCGGCGTACCCGCCAGGTCCTGCGCAACCTCATCGAGAATGCCGTCAAGTACTCCCTGGGCGGCGGCACCGTCACCATCGTCGTCGAGCTTCAGGATGGGCAGGTGCAGATCAGCGTGGCCGACAAGGGAATCGGCATCGAGGCCTACCAACTGGAGCGCATCTTTGACCGCTTTTACCAGGCCGACAGCGCCTCGACGCGCACCGTTGGCGGCAGCGGCCTGGGACTTTCCATCTGCAAGGCCATCGTCGAGGCCCAGGGCGGCGAGATCTGGGCTGAAAGCCAGGTCGGGCGGGGCAGCACGTTCTCCTTCACGCTGCCCCTTGCCTACCTTCCGGATTCGAGCAAGGAGTAAGGGAGCAACCGATGCCCAGAAAAGCCAGCATCCTCGTCGTGGACGACGAGCCCCACGTCCTGAAACTGGTCAAGGCCAACCTGGAGTCCTCGGGCTACAGGGTGTTGACTGCCGAGGACGGAGAGCACGCCTTGCAGCTCGTCGAGAAACATGGACCCGATCTCGTCATCCTCGACCTCATGCTGCCCAAGATGGACGGTTATGCCGTCTGTCGCCGCATCCGGGAGTTTTCCGCCGTGCCCGTCATCATGCTCACGGCCCGCAGCGCCCAGGTGGACCTCGTCCATGGGTTCGAGGTGGGAGCGGACGACTACCTGACCAAGCCTTTTTCCGTCACCGAGCTGCTGATGCGGGTGCAAGCCGTCCTGAGGCGGAGCAAGTGGCCCGAGGAGATCATGGAGCGGCTGAGCTTTGTCGCCGGTCCCATCGAGATCGACTTTGCCCAGCACCGGGTGACGGTCAGCGGCGAGGCGGTCAAGCTGACGCCCACCGAGTACCGGCTCCTCGCCTACCTGGCAAACAACGCCAACCGCGTCATCCTGCACCGCGAGCTGCTGCGCGCCGTGTGGGGGCCAGAGTACGGAGAAGAGACCGAGTACCTGCGCGTCTACATTCGCTATCTGCGCCAGAAACTGGAGCCCGAGCCGGCCGCGCCGCGCTACCTCCTCACCCAGCCCGGCGCCGGCTACATGTTCTACCAGCCCAAGGAAGAGGGGGCGTAATCCGGTCTGGTTCCCGGGCTCTTTTGACTTCGGCTTTCCCTTGTGCTAAGATGATTCCAGACTCGACGGAGAGGCAGCGTCTACTTTAACAAGCTTTTAACGGCCGGTTGCCTTGCCTTAATAGCCCTCTAATTTATTTGAGGGTATGATGCGGGCATGGCAGTATACTCTGTGCTCGTCATCGAGCACAACTGGCACTTGAGCAAGCTAATCAAGGCCAACCTGCAGGCACTGGGGTTCGAGGTTCGGGAAGCCGTTAGCAAGGAACACGGGCTGCAGCGCCTGGAAGAGGGGCGGCCCGACCTGATTCTCCTCGACCTTGACCTGCCCGCAGGATTGGACTTCTTGAGTGCGTTGCGGAGGCGCTACACCGCCGAGCCGGTGCCCGTGATCCTCATCGCAGGCGATCCACCCAATCGCCACCTGTTGCAGCAGGCCGAGGTCAGGGGACACCTGCTCAAGCCCTTCGGGGTTCCAGGCTTGCTGGAACAGGTTGAGCGGCTCCTGGGGGCTTTGCCCAACGCCTAGCCGGATGGAAACCACTCCGAGGAAGGAGCTCGACCAATGAAAGCGATGACAAAGAGTTTCAAGGTCTTCTAACACATGCCAGCAATCTTTCCCTTTACCGCCATCGTCGGCCAGGAGACGATGAAGACGGCGTTGATCCTGAACGCCATCAGCCCCCGCATCGGCGGCGTGCTGATCCGCGGCGAGCGCGGCACGGCGAAATCGACGGCCGCCCGCGCCCTGGCCGCACTGCTGCCCGACATCGAGGTCGTCGCCGGATGTCCCTTTAACTGCGACCCGAACCAGGCCGATAGGCTGTGCGACAACTGCCGCGAGCGCCTGGCACAGGGGGAAACGCTGCCCAGGGCCTGGCGGAAGACCCGCTTCGTGGACCTGCCCGTGAGCGCCACTGAGGACCGGGTGGTGGGCACCCTCGACATCGAGATCGCCCTCAAGACGGGCCACAAGGAGTTCGAGCCCGGCGTCCTGGCGGCGGCCCACCGGGGCCTGCTCTACGTCGACGAGGTGAACCTCCTGGACGACCACGTGGTGGACCTTCTCCTCGACTCGGCGGCCATGGGCCGCAACGTCGTCGAGCGGGAGGGGATCTCTTTTACACACCCGGCCCGGTTCATCCTGGTAGGCACGATGAACCCCGAGGAGGGCGAGCTGCGCCCGCAGCTCCTGGACCGCTTTGCCCTGTGCGTCGAGATCCGGGGCATCACGTCGTCCAAGTCCAGGGTCGACATCCTGGAGCGGACCGTCCAGTTCGAGAGCGACCCGGAGGGGTTCAGCGCCGAGTGGGAGCCCTACGAGCGCCACCTGACCCAGGACATTGCGCGGGCCAGGGAGGCGCTGCCCACCATCAGCTACCAGCCACAGGACCTGTACACCATCGCCGAGCTGACCACGAGCTTTGAGGTGGACGGGCATCGGGCCGACATCGTGATCCTCAAGGCGGCCCTGGCCCACGCCGCCCTGCGCCTGGCCCGTAACGGGGCACAGCCCGAAGAGGCGGCCATCACCGAGTTGGACATCCTGGCCGCGGCCGAGCTGGCCCTGCCCCACCGGCTGAAACGGCTCCCCTTCCAGGAGACCGAAAACCGCCTGGGCGAGCTTTCGACGCGCCTCGACGAGGCCCGCCGGGAGCTGGAGGCCGCCAAGAACAAGGGGGCCTCTATGGTCGAGGCTTCCACGACCGCGGGAAAAAAAAAGAGCTGACGGATGACCAGGAGCCCTCCCAGTCCGGAAACCTGGAACTGGGAGGGGCGGGCGCTCCCCTCATGGGCCACGTGGCCGACCCCATGGGCCAGGGCGGCGGTGAGCAGGTAGACCTGGTCGTCCCGGTGGGCGACGTCTTCCGGCCGCGCCGGGTCGAGTCGCCCATGGATCGCCTGACGCGCCGCGCAGCCGGCAAGCGCTCGACGACCCGCACCAATCGCAAGCGCGGCCGCTATATCTATGCCCGGCCGGCGGACGGCGACCTTCGCGACATCGCCCTCGACGCCACCATCCGCCAGGCCGCCCTGGAGCAGGCCAAGCGCCAGGTCGAGCCGGGCACCTTCCAGGTCCTTCCCCGGGACGTGCAGAAAAAGGTCCGCGTGCGCCGCGCCTCCAATCTCATCCTGTTTGTCGTCGACGCCAGTTGGAGCATGGCAGGCGCGCAGCGCATGGAGGCCACCAAGGGCGCCATCATGTCGCTCCTCGTCGACGCCTATCAGAAGCGCGATCGCGTGGGGCTGGTGGTCTTTCAGAAGGAGGAGGCACGCCTGGTGTTGCCCTTTACCTCCAGCGTCGAGCTGGCCCAGAGCGCCCTGCGCCACCTGCCCGTGGGCGGCAAGACCCCGCTGTCCGCGGGCCTGATGCTCGCCTATCGCACCTTCCACCGGGAGCTGCGGCTCCATCCCAAGGCAATGCCCCTTATGATCCTGCTCACCGACGGCGCCGGCAACGTTTCGCTGACCGACACACCGCCGCAGGAAGAGGCCCAGAAGGTGGCGGACCTGATCCGCAGGGCCGGCATTCACTCCCTGGTGGTGAACATGGAGCATCAGGCCTACGACCGTGGCCTGGCCAACAACCTGGCCGAGACGATGGGCGCTCCGTGCTATTGCCTGGCCGAGCTGAAAGCCACGGAGCTGTACCGGACCGTGCGAGAGGAATTGGAGGCTCAATAATCCATGGGTGACGACAGCGCCCTGAAGATCCTGGTCCTTGCCGCAGAGGTGGTGCCATTTGCCAAGACGGGCGGGCTGGCCGACGTCGCCGGCTCGCTGCCCAAGGCGGTGCGCGCCCTCGGGCACGACGTGCGCGTCGCCATGCCGCGCTACGGCCGCATCGACCCCGAGAAGTTCGGGCTCCAGGAGGTGGTGCCCACCTTTGACGTGCCCCACCATCACGCCACCCAACCGGCGCGCATCCTGGAGGGCCACATCGGCAGCGACGTGCCCGTCTACCTGGTGGACAATGCCCATTACTTTGAGCGCGAAGGCATCTACATGTACCCCGACGATGCCGACCGCTTTATCTTTTTCTGCCGGGCCGCCCTGGAGGCGCTCAAGCACCTGGATTGGCAGCCCGACGTAATCCATTGCCACGACTGGCACACGGCCATCGTGCCCAACTGGCTGGAGACCATCTACAAGAACGACCCCTTCTTTGCGCGCACGGTGACGGTGTACACCATCCACAACCTGGCCTACCAGGGCATCTTTGGCCACCGCGTGCTGGAGGTCGCCGGCCTCGACGAGTGGGGTTTCCTGTACCACGCCGAGATGGCCGATCTGAACGAGGTGGTAGACCTCATGGGCCGCGGCATCTACTGGGCCGACATCGTGAGCACGGTCAGCGAGACCTATGCTCGGGAGATCCTGACGCCCGAGTTCGGCGAGCGGCTGGATCCCCTCCTCCGCGACCGCCGAGACAGGCTCTTTGGCATTCTGAACGGCATCGACTATGACGTCGTCAACCCCGCCACGGACCCGCACATTGCCGTGCAGTACGACATCCAGACGCTGGCCCGGCGCCGGGAGAACAAGGCCGCTCTGCAGCGGGAGGCCAAGCTGCTCGAAGAGCCCGACGTGCCCCTCCTGGGCATTATCTCCCGGCTCAACGATGCCAAGGGTTTCGATATCCTGGGCGAGACCGTCGACCACATCCTCGACCTTGGCGTACAAATCGTGCTCATGGGCACCGGCGAGCAGCACTACCACGACCTGTTCGGCCGCATGGTGGAGCAGTATCCACAACAGGTGTCGATCTTTTTGACGTTCAACACGCCGTTGGGACAGCGAATCTATGCCGGAAGCGACATGTTGCTCATGCCCAGCCGCGTGGAGCCCTGCGGCACCAACCAGCTCGTGGCGCTGCGCTATGGCTGCGTGCCCGTCGTACGGGCCACGGGCGGGCTGGCCGACACGGTCAAGGACTACGATCCACGCACCGGGCAAGGCAACGGCTTTGTCTTCAAGAGTTACGACCGGTGGAGGCTGTTCGCGGCCGTGGTGCGGGCCGTAGAGACCTACAAGCACCGCGACGCCTGGGAACAGCTACAGAAACGGGGTATGGCCGCCGACCATTCGTGGCACCAGTCGGCCGTCAAGTACGTTGACCTGTATCGCCGGGCCATTGTCAGCCGCATCCCGCGGGCCGGCCTCGAAAAATACCAGGTACAGGGCTGAAAACTCGTAGGGGCGCGGCACGATACGGCGCCCCTACCGATGGGGAACTGCTGGCGACGTCTCGAACCCCCGGAGGGCGCGCGATGAAAATGTCCGTTCGGCGCATCGGCCTCGACTCCCTGGGCAAGATGGGATGCCTGTTGGGCACGGTGGCCGCCTTCCTGCCAAGCCTGGTCTGTGGGCTTTTGGCGATGGGGGTAGCCGTCACCCTGCACCGCTGGCTGACAAGCTGGCAGCAAGCCTCGCTGGGTTTCGACCTGCCCCTGGTGGGTGAGCAGTCCCTCACGCTTGACCTGGTGGAGCTTTTGCGCCTGGAAAAGGTCCTCTCATTCCTCGATACCGTCACGGCGGCCTCTGCCGTGACCCTCGTCCTCGTGGTGCTGGCCCTGGCCGTGGTGAGCGGCCTTTTGCTGGCGGCCATTGTCACGTTGGTGGGCCTGGCCTACAACCTGGTCGCCGCGGCCACCGGCGGGCTGATCGTCGAGCTAAAGCCCGTGCCTGGACAAAAGCCCCCGGCGAGGGAGCCACCGCAGCCACCCGGTACCGGCTGAGCTGCTCCCGCCTGCTGTACTCCCCGGTGACGTGGTGCTTTTGTGTCGGATGTGTGTTTGCTCTGAGCGCCAAAAAATGGTACAATAGGGACGGAAGTGAGGAACTCGTGTTCGGACCGTTCAGCGCAGGCGACAGCCTGCGGATTTACAGGCTGCAACGGCGCGGCGTCTCCCTGGACGTGCGGAGGGATCTGACGCAACCGTGGTCTCCCCTGTGGGAGGCCTGGTTGGCGTTTCTGACCCAGCAGGCCATGGGGCAACCAACCTACGTGCTGGCAGATGCGCGCCAGGGCGACGGCTTTGTTCAACTTCGGTACCGGCCGCACCAGGCCGCCGCCGACGTGATGTTCCTGGCGCCCGTGCCCGGCAACAGCGTACGAGCGGCCAAGGCCTGGGCGTGCTTGCTGGACGGAGCGGGCATCGAGGCGGCTGGCCGCGGCATCCAGCGCATGTTTGCCAACCTCCCCCCTCCCGGCGTGGAGGCCGACCTGTTCCAGCAATCGGGCTTTACCTTTTATGCCCAGGAGGACATCTACCGCCTGGTGCAGCCTGCGGGCCCGGGAGTTGCGACGAATCACAGCCTGTCGGGCCTGGACGGCCTGCGGCCGCAGCGCGCCGAGGACTGGCCTGCCCTGCAAAAGCTCTTTGTGGCCATCACACCCCAGCGAATTCGCCAGGCGGAGGGCGGGATTGGCCTGTCGGTCGGCGGCGAAAATAGCCAGCGATACGTGCTGCCCAACCCCGGCGGCGAGGAGGCCTGGGCGTCGGTCAGCCTGCGCAGCAGCCGGACGGCCCATTGGCTGCGCCTGGTGGTCCATCCCGGCGCCCCCGACGTGGCGACCCACCTGGTCCGCTGGGCAGTGCGGGCGCTGGCCAACCAGCCGGCGCGCCCGATCTACTGCAACGTGCGGCAGTACGAGGGGGGCGTGCGCGCGGCTCTGGAGGCCGCGGGCTTTGAGCTCTACACCACGCGGACGCTGGCGGTAAAGCACACCCTGGCCTGGAGCAAGACCCCGGTGCCCGAGCTGCTGCCGGGTCTGAAGAGCAGCGCCGAGGCTCTGCCGCCGGCGTATCACATCAACGGCGAGCCGGAAGCCAAGGCCCCCTCAGGACGGCTGGCAGCGACACGAGATTCCTGATCCGAACAGTAGATACCAGGACTTATTCAACAGGTAGTTAGAGGAACAGATGCAAGATAGAGATACGGACGATCTAAATACCCTGCTGCGGGTGCTGCCCATGGAGGTTGCAGAGGCGGTCAGACAGCAAGACGACGGCGTGGACCTGCTGGAGGTGGTGCTGGACCTGGGGCGCGTGCCCGAGGCCCGCTTCCTCAACAATGAGGTCAGCCTGGACGATCGAGAGGTGACCCGCAGCGAGATCGATTACGTGGTAGACCGCGTTTCAGACTTTACCACCGACAACCGGGCAGGGATCGAGCGCACCCTGCACCGGATCTCGGCCATTCGCAACCGGCGTGGCGACATTGTCGGGCTGACGCTCCGTGTCGGCCGGGCGGTGTATGGCACCATCGACATCATTCGCGACCTGCTCGAGTCGGGCACCAACATTCTCCTGCTGGGCAAGCCGGGTGTCGGCAAGACGACCCTGCTGCGCGAAGCGGCCCGGGTGTTGGCCGAGCAGAAGCGCGTGGTCGTCGTCGACACCTCCAACGAGATCGGCGGCGACGGCGACATCCCCCACCCGGCCATCGGCCGGGCGCGCCGCATGCAGGTGCCCGCGCCCGAATACCAGCACGAAGTGATGATCGAGGCCGTGGAAAACCACATGCCCGAGGTCATTATCATCGACGAGATTGGCCGCGAGGCCGAGGCCATGGCGGCGCGGACCATCGCCGAGCGCGGCGTGCAGCTCGTGGGGACGGCCCACGGCCAGACCATGGAGAACCTGCTGCAAAACCCCACCCTCGCCGACCTGGTGGGGGGGATCCAGGCGGTGACGCTGAGCGACGAGGAAGCGCGCCGCCGCGGAACGCAGAAAACCGTGCTGGAGCGCAAGGCACCTCCCACCTTTGACGTTCTGGTAGAGATCAAGGACCGGCAACACCTGGTGGTGCACCACGATGTGGCCGCGTCGGTGGACGCCCTGCTGCGGGGCCGCAGCCGGCCGCCCGAGATCCGCTACCGCGACGACTCGGGCCAGGTCAAGATCGAGCAGCCGGCCACCAGCCCCCAGCTCCGCCCCGAGGAAAGCCCGCTGCGGCCGGCAGCCGTCGTGGAGGTGCCGCCGCAGCAGCGCGAGCTGCGGGTCTATGCCTACGGCGTGGGCAAGAACCGGCTGCGGCAGGCGGCCCAGAACCTCCACCTGCCCGTCGACATGACCGAGATGATCCAGAACGCCGACGCGGTTCTGACCCTGAAGAATTACTACCGGCGCCGGCCCCAGCCCATCACCGACGCCGAAAAGCAGGGCGTGCCCATCTATGTGCTGCGGTCCAACACCGTGAGCCAGATGGAGAGCGTCCTCGCCGACATCTTTGGGCTGGACGTGGCCGAGCTGGATCCCATGTCCATCGCCATGCGCGAGACCGAGGAGGCGATCCAGATGGTGCTGCAGGGCCAGAAGGCCGTCGACCTCTCGCCGCGCAGCTCCTATATCCGCAGGCTCCAGCACCAGATGGCAAGGGAGGCCAACCTGGTGTCCCATAGCTATGGCAAGGACCCGCGCCGCCACGTGCGCATCTTTGGCACCCAGCGCCAGGCAGAGCCCGGTGTCCGCTCCTGAATGGGTCGGACAGCGGGGAGAATAGATCAAGCCACAAGGAGGAGACAATGGCGTACAGATTCCCGTCGGATGAGTGGATCAAGGCCATGGCCGTCGAGATCAACAACAGCGAGTCGTATCGCAAATCGGCTGCCAAGTGGGAGGGCGACTTTTACTTTGTCGTCGAGCCGGGGCACGGCGTGCCCGAACCGGTGCACCTCTACCTGGACTTGTGGCACGGAGAAGCCCGCGCGGCGGGCGAGGTGGCAACGGGGGAGGAGAAAAAGCCCGAGTTTATCATCCGCGCCCCCATCAGCACCTGGAAGCGAGTCATCGAGAAAAAGCTGGATCCGATCCAGGGCATGATCACCGGCCAGCTCAAGCTCAAGGGGACCATGAGCAAGATCATGCGCTTCCCCAAGGCAGCCTCCGAGTTGGTCAACTGCGCCACGCTGGTGCCCACCGAGTTTCCCGAGTAGCCTGGCTGCCTTTGCGCAGTCGGGCCCTGGCCGGGGCACTATCATGCCTACCATCGAAGCCGGCGGGCACAAGGTCTTTTACGTTCAGCGGCGGCCGGCGCCGGCCAGGCATCCGGCCGTCGTCCTGATCCACGGCGCAGGCGGAACCCACCAGCAGTGGCTGTACCAGGTGCGCGACCTGCCATCGGCGGCGACCTATGCCCCCGACCTGCCCGGTCACGGGCGCTCGGAAGGGCCGGGCCGCAGCCTCGTCGCGGCCTACGGCGACTGGCTCCTGGGCTTTCTCGACGCCCTTGGCCTCGAAAAGGCGGTCCTGGCGGGCCACTCCATGGGCGGCGCCATCGCCCTGGACGTGGCCCTTCGTTTTCCGGACCGTGTCGCCGGCCTGGGGTTGGTGGCCACGGGGGCCCGGCTGCGGGTGGCCCCCGACCTCCTGGACTGCCTGCGCCAGGACCCGGAAGAAGCCATTCGCCTCATCACCGGCTGGTCCTTTGGACCCGAGGCACCGCCCGAAATGGTGCGCCTGGGCAGGCGGCAGCTGGCCGAGGGCGACGCGGGTGTCCTGTACGGCGATTTCGCGGCGTGCAACGTCTTTGACGTGCGGGACAGGCTGGGCGAGATCCGGGCCCCTGCGGCCATCGTCTGCGGCACCGCCGATCGCATGACGCCGGTGAAATACGCCACCTACTTGCGCGACAACCTCGCGGGCTCGGACCTGCACCTCGTCGAGGGAGCCGGCCACATGATCCTGGTCGAACGGCCCCGGGCCGTCGTGCAGGCCCTGGCGTCTCTGCTCGAAAGCCTCGAGGGTGCGGGCACCCGGCGTCCACGAGTCCCGTAGTATATTGGACGTGATTGACAGGATCGGTTCTAACCCATCCTGTCAATCCTGTCCGCTGAACAGCTTCTTGAGGATGGGCACGGCAGCCTCGAAGGCGCGTGCCCGGTGACTGATCCGGTTCTTGACCTCGGGCGGCAGCTCGGCCATTGTCTTGCCCCCGGTGCCATCCACGAGGAAGACCGGATCGTAGCCAAAGCCGTGCTCCCCCCGGGGCTCGTAGCCGATGTGGCCTTGGCAGCGACCCTCGGCCGTCTCCAGGCGCCCGCCAGGCAGGGCCACGGCGATGACACATCGAAAGCGCGCCGAGCGGCCGGCGGGCGGCACGTCGTCCAGGGCGGCGAGGAGTTTCCGGTAACGGTCCGCGTCGCTGGTTCCGGGCCCGGCGTACCGGGCCGAGCGGACGCCTGGCGCGCCGCCCAGGGCATCGACCTCCAGGCCCGAATCGTCGGCCAGGGTGGGCAGGCCCGAGGCCGAGGCGTAGGCCCGGGCCTTCAGGACGGCGTTTTCCTCAAAGGTCTCCCCCGACTCGACCACGTCGAGAGCGATGCCTTCCTGCGCGGGGTAGGTAAGCTCTATGGGGAGTGCCGCGCCGTCCAGCAGCTCCTCGTACTCGCGCAGCTTGCCCGGATTGTTCGTGGCGATCAGCAATTTGCCCATGTCTGCTCCTCGTACAGGTGTGGTGGGGCCTGCCCCGACGGATTATAGCCGAGTTCGCCGCCCGGTGCAAGGCCATGCCCCGGGCTCGGGGGCTGTCGACACGGTGGAGGGCCGGCAGACACCTCCCGGCCCCACCCAGCGGGCCATTTGCCATCCGTGCCTGCCTTGGGTACAATAGCGGGCAGACCGCCAAAGGCGACGAGGTGAAACGTGGCCATAATTCAAAGCCTGTTCAATTCGTACGAGGGAATCGTGGCCGTCGTGGCCCTCGGGCTGGGCATTGTGGCCCTGCTGATCGGGCTGATCTTGCTCGCCCGCCAGCAGCGCATGCTGCGCCAGTACCGGGAGCTGACGACGGGCACATCCGGGGGCAACCTGGAAGCGCTCCTCAACGACCACGTCGCGCGCGTCCGCGAGACGGCCACTCGCCTCGACGACGTCGACCAACTGGCGCGGCGACTGGAGAAGGCAGGATACTTCAGCCTGCAACACCTGGGCGTGGTGCGCTTTAATCCGTTTCAGGATACCGGCAGCGATCAGAGCTTTGCCATCTCGCTCGTGGACGGCCACGGCAACGGCGTCGTCCTCTCGAGCCTGCACGGCCGCGACGCCACCCGCGTCTATGCCAAGCCCTTGAAGCGCTGGGAATCGACCTACTCGCTGACGGACGAGGAGAAGCAAGCCATCGCCCTGGCCTACCAGAAGCGCTCATAGTTGACAAATCATGGGGCCAATGCTATAGTAGCCCTGGTTCATGCTGTACTCAGCAGGCAACTCGCACAAGGAGCGACCCGTGTTCGGACGAGAAAAGCAGCCGGTCCCTCTGGACCGCATCGAAGTGACCGTCGGACCCACCGCCAACTTTAACGGCGACCTGGTGTGCGACGGCATCGTCAAGATCGACGGCATCTTCCAGGGCAGCATCAAGACAGTGAGCAACGTCATCATCAGCGAAAAGGCCCGGGTGGACGCCAACATCGAGGCACAGAACATCTCTGTGTCGGGCCAGGCCAAGGGCACCATGGTAGCCAAAGGCCGCCTGGAGATCCTGTCCACCGGCCGGGTGTGGGCCGACGTCACGGTCAGCAGCTTCTTGCTGGATGACGGCGGCAAGCTGCACGGTGCGCTGCAGATGTTTGGCACCGGCCCCGAGCCCCAGTCCTTTGACGTTCCCTCCCTTCGCCGCGAGTTGCCGGGCGAAGGGGAACCTGCCCTCGACTAGCCGCAGGCGCCCCCACCTTTAGACCCAGCCGGTGCCTCACGATGGGACGTGAGGCACCGGCCCGATCAAGCGTCTACCCCCTCCTCTTTGTTACGGCAGCCACCAGTCGGAGGGCTTGTCGTCCTTCTCGCTGGCGGGCACGCGCACCGGCTCGCCGCCGCTTTCTGACACAAAGTAGGGATCCCGGCCCCCCTGGTAGCCGCCGATGAGGAATTTGCCCTGTTTCCAGGCGGCGATCAGGCACGCTTACGGACTAACCGGCGCAATCCTGGTTGACGCCTGGGCGTGCTTGGGGTATACTCCTGACAGGACAAGCGAAAGGAGGAGCGCGATGCCGACAGGAGTTGTCTACGATCCCGTCTACCTGGAGCACAACCTGCGGGGGCACCCGGAGAACCAGCAACGTCTCAAATCGATCGTACGCGTTCTGCAGGAGCAAGGCATGTGGCAGCGCCTGGCACCCATCGAGCCGGCGCCCGCCTCGCCCGAGCGCCTCTACCGGGCCCACGAGCCCCACTACGTGGAGCAGGTGCAGAGCCTGGCGGCGCGCGGCGGCGGTCACCTGGACATGGACACCTACGTCTGCGACGGCTCCTACGACGCCGCCCTCATGGCCGCCGGCGGGCTGGTGGAGGCCACGCGCGCCGTCCTGGACGGCGAGGTAGACAACGCCTTTGCCCTGGTCCGCCCTCCCGGGCACCACGCCCTGCGCAGCCGGGGTATGGGCTTCTGCCTCTTTAACAACGTGGCCGTGGCCGCCCACTATGCCCTGGCGGAGCGCAACCTGGATCGGGTGCTCATCTTTGATTTCGACGTGCACCACGGCAACGGGACCCAGGCCGAGTTCGAAGCGGACCCGGCGACGCTCTACATTTCGACCCACCAGTACCCCCACTACCCGGGCACAGGCTACTGGAACGAAACGGGGCGCGGCGACGGTGAGGGCAGCGTCGTCAACGTCCCCCTGGGGGGCGGCGTCGGCGACGAGGGCTTTGCCCGGATCATGGCCGAGATCGTGGAGCCGGTTTCCTGGCGCTTTCAGCCGCAGCTCATCCTCGTGTCGGCCGGCTACGATGCCCACTGGGACGATCCCCTGGCCTACATGCAGCTCTCCATCGAGGGCTACACGCGCATCGCCCGGGCAGTAAAACAACTGGCCGAGGAGCTATGCGAGGGAAGGCTGGTAATTACGCTGGAGGGAGGCTACCACCTGGAGGCGCTGTCCTTCTCGGTGCTGAACACCTTTGCCGTGCTCCTGGGCGACGAGGATTGGAAGATACGCGACCCCCTGGGGCCCTCACCCCGCGCCGAGCGCTCCGTGGACGACGTCATCCAGCGCGTGCGCCAGGTGCACGGGCTGACGCGCCCCTGAGGCACGGCCACCTGTTTGTGGCAGTTCGCGCTCTCCGCGCTCCCGGCAGAGCACACGGGCACTCATGGCGGATGACACAAGAACAACGGATTTGGAATGGAACGGATGGTGTGCGCGCAGAGCGTTAGAGGGAACTGGAGCTGGCGTCCTCGGACAGGATGCGCCAGCCGTGGGAGTAGACGTTAAAGCTCTTGCCGCGCACGTAGCCCAGCAGGGTGCAGTTCAGGGCGTCGGCCATCTCCACGGCGAGGGAGGTTGGTGACGAGATGGAGGCCATGACGGGCAGGCCCAGGCGCACGCCCTTGGCCACCATGTCGTAGCTCGCCCGGCCGGTGCAGAGCAGGACCTTGTCATTGAGGGGGATACCCCGCAGCAGGCAGTAGCCCGTCGCCTTGTCCACGGCATTGTGACGGCCAATGTCCTCACACACGACAATAACCCGGCCGTGCCCGTCGAACAGGGCGGCGGCGTGGATGCCGCCGGCTGCCCGGTAGGCCGCCTGCTGGCGCGTGATCTGGCCCAGCAGCGGCGGGATGGCCTTGGCGCGCATCCGAACGTCGCCCTTGATCGGCGACAGGTCCTGGATGAGGTCGGCGGCCCCGGCGCGGCCGCAGCCCGAGCGGATCAACTGGGCCACCTCTCGCCCGTCCCAATTGTTCGTCACGCCGGGCAGTAGGGTCACGTCCACCCGGTTGCGGGAATAGTCCATGGCATCGCCCTCGGCGCTCTCGCCGGGCGCGACGCGGCCGCAGTGGCGTATCAGCCCGATGTCCCACAGGTCTCGGACCAGGCCCTCGCCCAGGCAAAAGCCTGCGGCCAGCTCTTTTTCCATGCCCGGAGTCCGCATGAGGACCGCCACCGACTTCTCGTTGATGCGGATCTCCAGGGGCTCCTCGACGACGACCGCGCCCTCGACGACCTGCTCCCGGCCGCCGTCCAGGCGCCTGATGCGCCACGGCATCAGGCCGCCTTCTGTCTTTGGCTCTGCTTCGTAGGGGTGGCGATAGCGTTTCAACGGTCTCTATAGCATCGAGCGATCTAGGGAAGCGTCAAAAAGTCCTGGCCGACGACGATACGGATGTCGATCTGGCTGCGCAGGTTAGGGCTGTGTCGCACGTTCTCGGGACTCACGTGGAAGTACTCGATAAGCTTCTCCAGGGTGAACGTCTTGCCCGTATAGTCGACCAACACCGTGGCCGAATAGTCCAGCCGGTCGGCGTCGCCGAACTCGACCACCTGGTAGCCCTGTTCCATGAGAATGGCCGCCACGCGGGCCGCAAAGTTGGGCTCCGACGTGCCGTTCTGCACGGCGATGCGGGCCCCCTCCTCGGCCAGGCGTGCCAGGTCCTGGATGTCGTCGGGGGCCAGGGTCGGCGTGGGCGAGGGCGCCGCCGGCGCGGCCGTGGCAACCGGGGCCAGGGCCTCGCTGTAGAACATGTCGGCCACCGCCGCGTGGATCAGGTCCCACTTGGGCAATTGGACGGCCGCCCCTGAAGGAGTGCGGTAGCCGTACACCATGGGCTTCTGAATGACAAGCTGCCGGATGTTGGACAGGTCGATCTGGGGCCCCAGGGCAGCCAGCTCGAGCATCTCGTCCGACTTCATATCAGTTTTCACCATGTTGCCCATGGTCACGATGAGGCTGGGCAGCTTGGTGACAATGTTGAGATTCTTGAGCGCCTTTTCGCGGATGGCCAGCAAGATGAGCTGCTGGCGCGCCGCCCGGTCAAAGTCGCTGGTGCTCATGCGCGAGCGGGCGTATTGCAGGGCACGCTCGCCGTCCATGGACTGCAAGCCAGGATCGAAATGGACGGTGCCCATCGCATATGGGTCGCCCGGTTTGGGCATGGGATACATGGTGTCATGCAAGGTCCTGGGTACGTCGACCTCGATCCCCCCCAGCGTATCGACGACTTTTTGAAAGCCGGCGAAATCGATCATGATATAGTAGTCGATGGGGATGCCAAAGTTGGTCTCGATGGTATGCTTGAGCAGGGAAGGGCCGCCGCCCGGATAGCTTATGGAGTATCCCCTTGGGTTGGCGGCATTGATCCGGTCCTCTCCCAGGCCGGGGATGGTGAGATACAGGTCGCGCGGGATGGACATCATGCCCGCTTCCTTGTTCACCGGGTCGATGGTGACGACGATCATGGTGTCGGTGCGGTACGCCCAGCTCTCGCCGTTCCGACGGTCGATGCCCACCAACAGAATGTTGATGCGCTCCTCGGCGCTGGCCGGGGCCACAGGTGGTTGGTAGACGAGCTCGGTCTGGCCCGGCACGGCGGTCATCTCGGGCAGCACCGGCGGGGGCTCGAGCTCTTCGATCTCTTCTTCGGCAACTGCCTCGGGGGCGCGGATGGATGGCAGTTGCACGACAGGGATAGCTGGGAGGTCGGCATTGGCCACGATCGTGCGGACCGTGACGTAAAAGAGGTAACCGGAGTACAATCCCCCGATCACAAACACCACCAGGAAAAGGCCGATCAAGACTTTGAGCCAGCGGGGAGGTTGGCTGTGCCCCTTTGGCAAGTTACGCTTTTCGGCGACTATAATGCCCAAAAAAACTCCTCCAGAAGGCCCAGCTCCCTTCCGCGGGTGCTGGCCACGGGTTTGCACAAGGTCAAGCGGGCGTGAGAGGGATTATACCATATTTTTCCCGGGATGCAAATTGCGAGGCGACAGTCCCCGATCATTGATTCTTCTGGATTCAGGGTCCGTTGCCTGCGAGCGGAATTCGTGGTATACTGCGGGTGCGATGTTGCCCACGACGACGAGGCCAGGATCCGACTTTTTGCCTGTGGAGGTGAATCGTGAGCGCGATGCCATCCAATCTGCCGGTAAACCAGTTGATGGGTCTGATCCGAATGCTGCCGCCCGAGGTCAAGCAGACGCTGGCCCAATTGCTGGCCCAGGAGCAAGGCCAGGCCGCCGCCCCGCGAGGCGACGACGAGGACCTCGACCTCTGGGGAGAGGTCGAGGAGGATGACTGGGACGACGAGGATGAGGATTGGGACGAGGACGAGGAAGAAGAGTGGGATGAGGATGAGGGTCTCGACCGGCGTTCTCTCCTGGCCGCCGAGATCTTTGGTTACAGCTATGACCACTACGAGGACCATCTCGGCAACCTCCGCTTTGACGAGCTGATGCCCCGGCAGGTGGACACCCTGGAGCGGGCCGAGCGCGAGAATTGGGACGACGCGCGCCTGGCGGCCACGCTCGATAGAGACGGCCAGGAAATCCCCTCACTGCGCGGTCTTTACCGCCGCGCCGTGTCAATCGTCGACGCGCCCACCCCGGCCGAATCGTTCCGTCGCGGCGTCCGCTTTTCGATCCAGGATGCCCTGGAGGAGGGGCTGGACGACGAAGAAGGCCTCGAGCGCCTTGTGGGTCAGATCTGTCACCGGGCCGCCGACCTGGGCTACCTCCTCGAGGTGTCGGGCGAGCCGCTGGCAGTCTATTCCGAGGAGCTGCGAGACCAGGAGGGCCTTTCTCCCTATTCGCCGCTGTCGGGGGAGCAGGCCGAAGGCTAGGCGGGAGAGCGTGCGGCGCCGCCGAAGGTCAGGGTAGACCGTGAAGGGACGTTTATTGCCATCGCTTCCATCGCGCCGCTGGCTCCTCCTGGGCATCATTGCCCTCGAGCTCGTCGCCTCGGCCATCGTCCTGCACTGGCTCCTGGCCTCCGAGACAGGCGAGGGACGGGCCGTTGCCGCCGTCCCCCGGCCCACGTCCAGCCCCACCGTGGTCTCTCTGGCGCCGAGCCTGCCCGACTCGCTGGTTGCCTCCATCATGGCCTGGCTCCACGACCGGGCCGAGCCCTGGCTGCCCGGCAGCGAAGGGGCCGGCCTGGCCGTCGACTGGCAGAGCGCCCGGGGCGCCCGGCCCGTGGCCGAGATGTTCCTCGTGCCCGCCGTCCCCCTGGCCTCCCTCCGCGAGGACCTGGCCTTTGACGACGTGCGCCGCGCCTGGCATGGCGAGGCAGCCGGCCGGTTCCTGGTGCCCGATACAGCCGTCGCCGCCCTCGATTCGCTCCTGGGCCCCCGAGCCGCCCAGGCGGCCGTCGAGATCGTGCCCGCCGGCGAGCTCGTTCCGCGCCTGGAGCAGCAGCCCGAGGCGACGGCCATCCTGCCCTTTGACGAGCTCCAACCCCGGCTCAAGCCCCTGTCCGTCGACGGGCTTTTCATCCTGGATCGCGGCCTGGATGAGGCTCGCTGGCCCTTGCGGGCCGTCGTGTGGGCCGGTGGGCCTGCCGGCTGGGAGGAGGAGCTGGCCGCGGCGCTGGAGCAGAGGGGCATGGATAGCAACCGGCACCTGGATCGCCTCACGGTCCTGGCCATGACCGGCGTCACGGCCATGGCCCGCGGCGTGGCCCTGGAGATAGAAGCCCGTGGCGACCCGGGCTGGCCAGCGCGCGGGCTGGCGGGGCTGCTGTCGGCCGCCGACCTGACCCACGTCAGCAACGAGGTATCGTTCATGCCCGGCTGCCAGGCCAGCGCCGAGAGCCCCGCCTTCTGCTCCAGCCCGGAGTACATGGAGGTTCTGCGCCTGGTGGGCACCGACGTGGTGGAGCTGACGGGCAATCACAACCTCGACTTTGGCGGCACGTACGCCCTCCAGTCGCTGGATCTCTATGCCGAGGAAGGCATGGCCACCTTTGGCGGCGGGCGCGACGCAGCGGCCGCGAGCCAGCCGCTCATCGTGACCCACAACGGCAACCGCCTGGCATTCCTGGGCTACAACCAGTTCGGCCCCGATTATGCCCTGGCCGGCCCCGCCTCGCCGGGAGCCGCCTCCTTTTCCCTGGCCGCCGTCCAGGCCGGCGTGGCCGAGGCGCGCCGCCAGGCCGACCTGGTGTTCGTCAACGTCCAGTACACCGAGGCTTACCAGGCGGAGCCACTGCCCGAGCAGGTGGCCGACTTTCGGGCCATCGCGGACGCCGGCGCCGACGTCGTCACGGGCAGCCAGGCACACCAACCCCAGCACGTCGAGCTGCACGGCGGCAAGCCCATCTTTTACGGGCTGGGGAACCTCTTTTTCGATCAGACCTGGTCGCCGGCCACGCGACAAAGCCTGATCGTCCGCCATTACGTTTACCAGGGACGCCTGCTGTCCGTCGAGATCCTGCCCACGGCCATGGACGGAGACTACCAGCCCACCCTGGCCGAGGGCCAGGAGCGCGACGAGATCCTGCGCACCGTCCTACCGATGCGATAAAAAAAGGCCCGCCTGCTCGCCTTTTGCGAGCAAGCGGACCTTGACGTTCAATCAGGCCTGGCCGCCAGGCTCGGCCTAGTACTCGGGCATCGGCGGGGCCGCCGGGGCCTTTTCCTTCTCGGGGATGTCGGTCACCAGCGCTTCGGTGGTCAGGATCATGGCCGCGATGCTGGCCGCATTCTCCAGCGCGCCGCGGGTCACCTTGGCCGGGTCGATGATGCCGGCCTTGACCATGTTGAGGTACTCGCCGGTCATGACGTTGTAGCCCAACTGCGGGTCGCCCTTCTCGTCCTGCATGCGGCGGACGTTCTGGATGATGACGTCGCCGTTCATGCCGGCGTTCTCGGCGATCTTGCGCATCGGCGCTTCGAGGGCCACGCGCAGGATGTTGACGCCGGTGGTGATGTCGCCGGCCGGGGTCTTCACGTCGTCCAGCGCGGGCAGAGCGTTCAGCAGAGCCACGCCGCCGCCGGGCACGATGCCCTCTTCGACGGCCGCGCGCGTCGCGCTCAGCGCGTCCTCGACGCGGTGCTTCTTCTCCTTCAGCTCGACCTCGGTCGCCGCGCCGACGCGGATGATGGCCACGCCACCGCTCAGCTTCGCCAGGCGCTCTTGCAGCTTTTCCTTGTCATAGTCGGAGGTGCTGCGATCGATTTCGACCTTGATCTGCTCGACCCGACCGGCGATTTCCTTCTCGTCGCCCTTGCCGTCCACGATCGTCGTGTCGTCCTTGGTGCTGACGACCTTGCCGGCGCGACCCAGATCGGTGATCTGGACGCTCTCCAGCTTGCGGCCCATCTCCTCAGTGATGACCTGGCCGCCGGTCAGGGTGGCGATGTCCTGGAGCATGGCCTTGCGGCGGTCGCCAAAGCCGGGGGCCTTGATGGCCAGGGCGTTGATCATGCCGCGCAGCTTGTTGAGCACCAGCGTCGCCAGCGCCTCGCCGTCCACGTCCTCGGCGATGATGACCAGATTCTTGCGGCCGATCTGCACCAGCTTCTCCAGCACGGGGATGATGTCCTGGGCGCTGCTGATCTTCTTGTCGTGGATCAGGATGTAGGCGTCTTCGATGACGGCTTCCATCGTGTCGGCGTCGGTGATGAAGTAGGCGCT
>DAOUHB010000144.1:0-3937 GCA_034428935.1 Anaerolineae bacterium
CGCAAAAAGATCGAGCCCGACCCGGCCCGGCCGCGCTACGTCCTGACCCAGTGGGGCATCGGCTACTACATGGACAAGGTCTAGGCCCAGGGTCCCCCCGGCTGTAACCGCTTTGTAACGAAACGTCAACCGTGTCGTAACCTTTCCGCTTTATGCTATAGAAAAATGAGCGTGGAAAGTGTTGTGCCAGGCCAGAAAATTCTCATCGTGGGCCGGGAAAAGGAGATCCAGCACGGGCTCATCCGCTTCCTGTCCCACGCAGGGTTCGACATATCGACCGCCCCCGACGGGCCACACGCCGCCTATAACCTGGCGCTGCATGGGGCCGACCTTGTGATCCTGCGCCTGTGGCCCTGCGATGTGGAGCGATGCGAGACGCTGGAGCAGATCCGCCGCTTTTCTTCTGTGCCCGTCATCGGCCTGGTGGATCCCCGGGACAAGGAGGCGGCGCTCGCCGGGCTGGACGGCGGCGCCGACCAGGTGATGGCCGAGCCGCCGAACTTCCAGGAGCTCCAGGCCCGGATCCGCGCCCTTCTCCGCCGCGCAGATGTGCGGTCACGACCTATGCGCAGCCCCGGGTCCAATGCCGGCGGCCGTGGCATTGCCTCTTGACTGCCCCTGGGAGCGCCGAGCGCTAGCTCGGCAAGTTGCGTGCTGTGAGAAACGCCGAGCCGGCGCTCGGCGGTCCCAGACAGCAGGACCGACTTTGCAAACAGCCGTGGCATAATGCCCGGCGAGGTCTTGCAATTCGACCCGGACGTGGTACAATAGAGGGGCAAATCCATATGGAAGGGAAGGAAACAATGGACGAACTGATCAACATGGTGGCGTCGAAAGCAGGCATCAGCCAGGACCAGGCCCAAAAGGCCGTGAACGTGGTCCTGGGTTTTCTGAAGGACAAACTCCCCGCGCCCATCGCCGGGCAGATCGACTCTGTCATTCAGGGTGGCAAGGGCGGATTGGGTGACGTGGCCGGCAGCCTGGGAGGCATGCTGGGCAAGAAGTAGCCCGTTCCGCCGGCAGCGCTCTCGACGAGGAGAAAGATGCCCCAACCTGCGAATCTCAGTCCGGGTGCCTACGAGGCCGAAGGCGGCCCCGTTGGCGCCCTCCTGATCCACGGTTTTACCGGTTCGGCGGCCGAGACGAGCCCCATGGGCCGGTACCTGGCCGCCCGGGGAATGGCCGTGCAGTGCCCCCTGCTGCCCGGCCACGGCACCAGCCCCGAGGATCTCACGCGCATCCGGTGGCAGGCCTGGGCCGGCGAGGTGGAGGCGGCCCTGGAGGCCCTGCGGGAGCGATGCGAGGAGGTCTTTGTCGGGGGCCTATCGCTGGGCAGCCTGCTGGCCTTGTGGCTGGCCCACCGCCATCCGCACGTCGCCGGGCTCATCGCCATGGCGCCGGCGATCAAGCTGCAAACCAGGCTCCTGCCCCTGACGCTTGGCCTGCGCCGCGTGTGGCGCTACAACCCCCTGGGCCCCGTGGGCGACGACGACCTGGGCGATCCGGAGTCCAGCGAGCGCGTGTGGTGCTACGACCAGACGCCCCTGTGGGGCGCGGGCGAGGTCTACCTGCTGCAGCGCCGGGTGCGCCGCGCCCTGCCCGCCATCCGCCAGCCGATCCTGATCTTCCAGGGGCGGCGCGACGGCCAACTGGACCCCGGCGCGGCCCAGCTCCTCTACGACCGCATCGGCTCGGCGGACAAGACGCTGGTATGGCTCGAGAATTCGGGCCACAACATCCTGGCCGACGGCGAGCGCGAGTCGGTCTGGGAACAGAGCCACCGCTGGATCTGCGAGCGGGCCGGCGGCGGCCGCCCCTGATCAGCGCCCCACGACCGGCCTAACGCACGGTCACCTGCACGCTGGACACGAGCATCGGGCTCTTGTCCGCCCGATCATAGTAGCCGGCGAACCGCTGCACGAGATCCCCCGAATCCTGGCTCAGGTCCGAAACAAAGGCCCGCGAGGTGGCCTGATACAGCAGCTCGGCCGAGACCGTCAGCGGCAGGCGCCTCCCCTGCACGTCGATGGCATAGGTCACCGCATCGGAGCCGCCCACAAAGTTGCCGTCCGTCGCCGCCCTGCCCCACGTCGCGATGTCGGGATGGGCCGTCGCCTTGTTCAAGCCGGCTGGCAGCAAACGGTTGTCCTTGGCGTACGCCGCGGCCCGCAGCAAGGTGTAGGTCAACTGCCCGTCGCTGTTGCGCATGACCGTCTCATAGATCTGCACCTGGTCGGCCTGCGAGATCAGGTCGTAATGGGGCTCAAAGCTGCCCGTCCCGGCATCCTGATCGTCGCCCTCGATGCTGCCATCGGCCAGCGGCCGGCCCGACTCGAAGAAGGTCGTGCCCGCCGCGTCCTTCACGGTCACGTGCAGCCACACCCGGCGGGTGGGAATGCCCGACGGCAGCTTGTGTCCCGAGCGGTTCTGGACGGCCAGCGACAGGGTGAGGGTGCCGTTGGCCACCTGGCTGCCCGTCACCTGCAGGCTCGCCGTGTTGCTCGACAACTGGCCGGCAATCCGGCCCAGGGTCGCGTCCAGTTGCGCGCCGCTGGCCGTCACACCCAGGTCGGCCTGGTGGCCCTTGAGCATCTGGATGAGGAGGGCATTGCCGCCCACGTAGTGGTGCTGGTGAAACGGGCTGCGCGCCGGCAGGCGCATGGGCCGGTTCGAGATCTTGACCGGGCCGCTGGCCAGGGGCAGGTGGCAGTCCTGGCACGACTGATCGGTCCCCACGCCATCGCCGTAGGCGCTGTTCTCCCATTCCAGGTAGGTCATCTGCTCCGGAAACTCCCCGAGGACGTTGCCCTGGGCGTCGACCATGGGTGTGTAGAGCACGTGGCACACCCCGCAAAAGCCCGAGTCGGTCGTCTGCGGGCCCTGCACCGGCGTGTAGCCGACGGCGTTGCGCATGGGCGCCTGCATGGGGTTGGCGAACTTGGCATAGATCAGCCGGTTGGGGGCCGACGTGCTGGTGTCGATGACGTAACTGCCGGTAAAGGTGGCCGGCCCTCCAAGGCCCTCGTTCCGCACCTGGTGGCACAGGCTGCAAGAGACGCCATCCCGGGCCGCGGCATTCAGCGGGTGGGCAGGGTCCAGGAAGCCGCTGCCCAGCACTCCGACGGGGGTGCCGTCGGCCACGGCCTGGGTGCGGGCCATGGGCATGTGGCAGCGGGTGCACTTGTCCTCGATGACCGACTGGAGCGCCGGGTTGCGCAGCACCTCCGACTGGATCTTGGCCTGCCACAGGGGATCCTTGGCCGCGTTGGCCATCATGGTCGAGCGCCAGTGGGTGTCCATCGACACGTCGTTGCCCGCGCCGTCGCGCAGGTTGCTGTGGCACGCGGCGCAGTTGCCCGACCCGGAAAAGTCGGCGGTCACAAAGGTGCTGAGGTTGGTCCCTCCGCCGGGGCCGGGTCCCGCCCCGGGGCCAGGTCCGGCCCCCGGTCCCTGGGCCCCCGCCAGCGACGCGGGCAGTGTCACGGCCAGGACGGCGACCACGAGGACGAAGCGCAGGCGAGCGTGCAGGTGTCGTCGTTCGCTCATGTCTCTCTCCTTGTGTGAGTTGGGCGTCTGCGAAGAAACGGCTTCGCCATCCATTATAGCAGGCTGCTCTGCCCGTGGGAGGATGGGTTTCGTTTGTATCGGGTTGGATTCGTTGCACCGGGGTTGGCCCCTGCCCCTGGGCAGTACCCGCCCTGCCACGCCTGAGTGTTGTGTGTGTTGTGTTGTTTATGACCGATCGTGGGGGGATGTATACACAGAAGATAGCCGAGTAGCCGCCATTTCCCCGGTCGAAACTTGGCTCGACGGCGGATCTGAGGTACAATTTCCGGGAGCTCGTCCTACGACCGTCTCCAGGAAGAGAGAGCCACAGCGCGTGCAGCAGGCAGCACGTCCCACGGGTCACGGGCCGGGCTGCCGGCACGCCACGCCC
>DAOUHB010000145.1:0-2715 GCA_034428935.1 Anaerolineae bacterium
CCCTTGAGCAGAGGGTAACAGGTCCCCGTCCTTCGTCGCACGCCGATAGTCCCTGTTGCGCAACGACCCATCCCCTGGTATAATGGCTGGCATCGGCATGTTCGTTGACTGGCACGTTGATGGCCATGGCAGATGGAACGGCAACAGGCTGACACACTCATTCGCACAAAATTGCACAGACCCTTTACCCGGCGGGAGCTGGTCCCTCGTCCGAGGCTCCAGGCACGCATGGCGGAGGGATTGCACCGTCCGCTCACCCTCATCACCGCCCCCGCCGGCTTTGGCAAGACCACTCTGGTAGCGTCGTGTGTCGCGGCTTGTGGCATGCCCGTGGCCTGGCTGTCCCTGGATAAGGACGACAATGGGGCAAGGCGATTCTTGAAATACCTCGTCGCCGCCCTGCAAGAGGCTGACCCTGCCATCGGAAGCGAGGCAGCGCATCTCCTGGCGGCGACACGCGAGGTACCCCCCGAGTCGATCCTGGCCAGCCTCGTCAACGACCTGGATGCCGCCGGCGAGGAAATGGTCCTGGTTCTGGACGACTATCAGTTCATCAGCAACCAGGCCGTGCACGAGAGAGCGGTGCTCTTGCTCGAGCATTGCCCGACGACCTTCCACCTGGTGATCGCGACCCGTTCGGACCCACCGCTTCCTCTGGCCCGTTTGCGGGCGCGCGGCCAGACGGTCGAGCTCCGGGCTGCCGAGCTTGGCTTTACCGAGCAGGAGGCAGCCCGGTTCCTGAACGAGGTCATGGATCTCGGCCTGGATGCAGCGTCGGTCGCGGCACTCAAAGAGCGCACCGAGGGGTGGATTGCCGGCTTGCAGATGGCAGCCCTTGCCCTGCAAGGGACGCTCTCTTTGCGCGACGGTCAAGACATCGCCGGATTTATCGCCGGCTTCTCGGGCACGAACCGCTATATTCTCGACTACCTCCTCGAAGAAGTGCTGGTCAGCCAGCCACCGGAGATCCAGCATTTTCTCCTGCACACGTCGATCTTGGAGCGCCTGTCCGCTCCATTGTGTGACGCCCTGATCGCTGCTCGGGATGTCGGGGAGCCGGGCACTCTCCCCGAATCCGGGAGATCCGCTTCTCAATCCACCCTGGAGTACCTGGAACGGGCCAATCTCTTCCTGGTGCCCCTGGATCATGAGCGCATCTGGTATCGCTATCATCACCTGTTTGCCGACCTGCTCCGAACGCAACTCAAGAGATCGATTGGCGCAGAAGGTGTTGCTCAGTTGCACGTCCGCGCCTCCGAGTGGCATGCACAGAATGGGTCCATCCTGGAGGCGATCAACCATGCCTCCGCGGCCTCGGACGAAGAGCGGGTTGAGCGTTTTATCGAACAGAACTATATCGACTTGGTGAACCAGGGAGAACAGGCCGAGCTGCGTTATTGGACAGGCAGGCTGAGCCCTGACCTGGTGGCTCGCCGGCCCTGGTTGTGCCTCTATAGCGCTTACAGTCACTCCTGGTTCGGCGAATTGGACAGGGCAGATCGGTTGTTGGAAGTGGCCGAAAAGCGGATTCAATCCTTGGGTGCAGCGCCTGAAGCTCGTTCATTGCAGGGGTTCCTGGCCTACGTCAAGAGCCGGGTTACCGCCATGCGCGGCGACGTGGAGCGTGCCATCGATCTCTGCCTCCTGGCTTGCAACTATGTCCCGGCCGGCAACCTGGCTCTGCAACTGGACACACGCATCACCCTCGGATACGAATACTTTATGGCGGGTGATTATGACAACGCCAGCTCGAACCTGCAGGAGGTGATTCGATCGGGCATGGCCGCCGGTGCCGTCCTCAACACCGTGGCCGCTTCTTGCGTGCTGGCGAGGCTGTACGCCATCCAGGGCAAGCTGAGACAATCGTATGACACGTACCAGGCCGCCGCCCAATCCATCCCCGGATCGAGCGAGCAACACCTCGGCGCCAGAGCCCTGGTAAACGTGGGGATGGCCGACCTGTTGTGTGAATGGACCGATCTGGAGGCTGCCCTGGCTCACGTGCAAGAGGGCCTGGCCCAGCTTCCTTTCTGGGACAAGGCGGACGACTGGGTACTGGCCTATGTCACGCTGGCGCGAATCCACCTGGCCCGGGCGAACCTGGGCGAGGCGACAGAAGCCGCGGAAAAGGCGGCCCAGATCGTTCAAACGAGGGGCGTCTTCCCCGAGGCCCACCAGGTAGTCGAGATGACCCAGGTGAATCTCTGGCAGGCTCACGGAGATTGGCAGGCCGCAAGCCGCTGGGCTGCGTCCCAGGGGGAGCGCTTGCGCTCGGACGATCGATATCGGTTTGATGACGAGTTGACGCACATCGCGCGGGCAAGGGTATTCCTGGCTCTGAACAAGCCCGGCGAAGCCCTCGCCTTGTTGTCGCAGTTGCAGGTGGCGGCCCGATCAGCGGGAAGGATGGGCCGAGTCATCGAGATCCTGGTCCTCGAGGCACTGGCCAGGCAGTCGCTCGGCGATTCCGAACAGGCCCTTCTGGCGCTGACAAAAGCCCTGACTTTGGCCGAGCCCGAGGATTACGTGCAAGTCTTGATCCACGAGGGCGAGCCCATGCAGGGGCTGCTCGCCCGGTGGCTTGCCCAAAGCCAGGTCGAAGGGCCGGCCGATGCCGGCGCCGGCCCCCTGCGGGCGTATGCCAGTCGCCTGCTCTCCCACCTTGCCGGACCATTTGTCGCCACGGCAGCGCAGAAAAAAGCCTCCCCGGCCGGC
>DAOUHB010000146.1:0-1616 GCA_034428935.1 Anaerolineae bacterium
GTAGATAGTGGATAGGGTCTGTTGCTCGCTGGTCATGATGTTCCTCTTGAAGATATTTCGGTGCTAAACCTGGTGCCAGCGCAGGGGCCTTGTAGCCTCGCGAACGACGGTGCCTTTGGCCTCCAGGTCTAGCTGAACGGTCTTGGCCCACCATCCCGCTGTGGCGCCCTGTGGATACAGGTCATCCGGCAGGTGGGCAATGACCGCTTCGCGAATCTCATCTTGAGTCAGCCCCGGCGCTTCTCTTGGCAGCACCTCTAGCATAGCCCGCTTCATGGCCTGGTATTTGGCGGCGTTTACGCGAGAGGTTTTCCCCGGAACATTTACGTTCTCAACGGTTATCAGGTCATCATCGGAATTCATGCTTCCCTCCTCTGCCGGCCTGGATTCGCAAATGCGAACCGACTAACCGCTCTGCTCCAACAGGGCTCCTAGTCCTTCGGGCTCTGTCACCGGAGCCTGGCAGGAGAAGTCCTCGCAGACGTACGCTGCGGCCTGCCCGTCCACAGCTGGGCGGCCGGCGAGGAGCGGCACTGCGGCGACCTCCTGGCCGGGCGCGCCCACGGCGACGACCTGGTGGGGGCGAAAGCCGCCGGTGGCGGCCTCCAGCAAAGCCCGGGTGTCGGGGGCGCCGGGCTCGCCGACGATAGCAATCTCCCGCGGGTGGGAGAGGGCATAGTCCAGGGCCACCAGCCACTGCCCGAAACCCAGGGGGTACTGGCCCAGGAATGACTGCACGCCGGCAATGGCCTCCTCGCCCAGCTCGACATACCGCGGCTCCACGGCCAGCCCTGCCAGCTTGAGGAGGGCCGTGGCGGCCATGGCGTTGCCCGACGGGGTGGCATTGTCCTGGATGTCGCGCGGGCGCACAATGAGCCCCTCGTGGTCGTCGCTCGTATCGTAAAAGCCGCCGCCGGGTGCGCGAAAATGGGTGATCATCGTGTCGGCCAGGTCCTGGGCAGCCTGGTACCAGCGGGGGTCGAACTCGACCTGGTAGATGGCCAGCAGACCCTCAATGACATAGCTATAGTCCTCCAGGAAGCCGTTGATGCGCGCCTCGGCTCGGCGCACAGGGATGGCCTCCGGCGGCGAGCCGCCCTCGTCCTCCCAGCGGATGATCCCGTTCTCCCTCTCCCCTTGGGGGAGGGCCGCGGCCTGGCCATCCTCCCTTTGCCCCTGAGAGAGGGCCGGGGAGAGGTCGTCCTCCCGCACCTTCCAGGTATGGAGCATCCGCCCTCGTCGGTCATCAGGTGGTGGAGCAGGAAGGTGGCGTTGCGCTCGGCCACCTGGCGGTAGTCGTCGCGCTCCAGGGCCTGCGCCGCCTCGGCAAAGGCGGCCAGCATGAGTCCATTCCACGACGCCAGGACCTTGTCGTCCCTGGTGGGCGCCACCCGGTGGCCGCGGGCGGCCAGGAGCTTGCGGCGGGCGGCGGCGAAGCCTTCCCGGTCGTCCAGGCTGCCCACCAACTCCAGGATGTTCCTCCCCTCAAAGTTACCCCCGGCGGTCACGCCGTAGGCCCGCATAAAGTCGTCCGCCTCGTCGCCCAGGACGGCCCGGATCTCGTCGGGGGTCCAGACAAAGTACTTGCCCTCCTCGCCCTCGCTGTCGGCGTCCTG
>DAOUHB010000147.1:0-3522 GCA_034428935.1 Anaerolineae bacterium
CCTCGGCCTGCTCCAACAGGCCGCCGCGCAGGAGCAGGCCGTCGGGCCGGCCCTGCTCGGACCAGAGGGCCGCCTGGCGCTGCAAGGGGCTGAGGTGCGCCTGGCGCCAGGCGAGGCCGTCGGCCAGCACCGGCTCCACCAGGCGGTCGTGGGCCAGCTCGTACCAGGTGGCGCCGCGCCGCTGCTCGGCGCGCACCAGGTGGGCGTCGACCAGAGAGCGGATGGCGCGGTTGTCCAGCCCCTGGCTCTGGCCCGGCCCCTGCAAAACCTGGCTCCGAAATCCGTGCTCGGTGATGAGCTGGCCCTCCACCCAGTCGCGGATGGCCCGCTCGGGCGCGCCCGACCGGGCCGCGGCGGCCGCCACGCTGGCGGCGTAATAGTCGCGCAGCGCTGTGTCAACGTCGCCCACTTCCTCCAGCTCGTCCGGGCCGATCTCGGCCTGCCCCGCGGGCAGCCGCTCCCACAGCCGGTGGCAGACCACCTGGAGCTGTACCGGCTCCACGTGGTCGCCGGGCAGCACGGCCACCGAGCCGTCGGGCTGCTGCACCCGCACCGCCGCCAGGTCCAGGGCCAGCTTGCGGGCAGCCTCCGTGCTGAACGTCACGCCGCCGTCCGCCGCCGGCCGCTGCATGGCCTCCTGGGCGCCGTCCAGGCCCAGCAGCTCCAGCCGGTAGCGGGTCGCCAGCCGGGTCGGCAGCAGGGGGAGGTAGGGATCCAGGCCGGCGACAAACTCCTCCCGCATGACCAGGATGGCCCACCGCCGCCGATCGCGCAGGGCGGTGCCCACCTGGGCCAGAAGCTCCTCCCTGGCCGCCCGGTTGCCCGCCTCCAGGGTCAGGATCTCCTCGAACTGGTCCAAGACCAGGAGCACGTCCTCACGCCCGTCCCGCGAGTCCTGCCACCGGTCCATGTACCCGGCCAGCGTCATCCCGGCCAGCTCGGGCAGGGGCGTCTGCTCGTCCGGGGGCAGGCCCTCCTCCAGCGAGAGCAGCAGGCTGAGGACAAAGGGATTGCCCGCCCGGGCCGCGCCGGCCCCCGCCTGGGGTGGCGCCATGCTGAGGCGCATGGGAGGCAGGACGACGAAACTCTCCTCCTCCATCTGGGGCAGCAGGGCCGCCTGGAGCAGCGAGGTCTTGCCGGCGCCCGACGGCGAGTAGAGGAGCACGATGCGCTCGGCGATGAGCAGGTCCACCAGCTCCAGGACCTCCCGCTGGCGGCCGTAGAGCCTCTCGCCCCGCTGGAAGGCCCGGGGGCCGACGTAGGGGTTCGGGCCGCGGGGCGGTACCTCGTCGCTCACGATCCGGCCTCCTGCCAGCGCCGGCCCAGCTCCTGGACGAAATCCTCGGTGCTGCCCCAGTAGATGCTGATGTCGGCGTCCTCGAAATAGGATTCAAGGTAGCGGCGGGCGCCCTCCGGCTCCAGGATCTGGCTCTCCTCGGGGTCGATCTGCACGGCCACGTGGGCGTAGCGGCTGCGGCGGCCGCGGCCCTCCTGGCTCATGAGGCTGCGAAAGAGCACCCGAAAGTCCCAGTCGTCCATGCGAAAGCCCAGGAACAGGAGGGCCGTGTCGGCCAGGGCGCGGCGCACCACGGGCGGGATGAGGTCCTTGTTGCCCGTGACGCCGATGAGATAGTCGAAATAGTCGTCCTCGGTCAGGACCACCGAGTCGGGCTCGCGCAGGTTGCCAAAGAGATGGTAGATCAGGGGGCGCGCCGCCTCGGGCCGGTAGCCGGCCTCCGCGCCGTACAACGCCGGGCTCAGCTCCACGTGCTCGTTCCAGGGGCACAGGGTCACCTGTGGCTCCTTGCCTGCCTCCACCAGGGCGTCGGCCAGGAGGTTGCCAAAGCCAGCGGTGATAAAGAGGGGCAGCGGCAGCCCGGCCAGGACGCGATGGGGATCGTGGGGGTCGACGGTGCGCCGCTGCCTGCCCACGGCCGAGATCAGCTCGTCCAGCGTCGCCTGGCGCAGCTCAGGCGGCAGGTTGGGGCCGTAGGTATCCAGGATGGCGCCGCGGACCGACTCTGCCAGCTCGTCCCGGGCAAAGACGGGGTCCTGGTTCACAGCCAGGTACTGGGCCACCTGGGGCAGGTTGTCGCGCTCGTGGGCCGCCATGGGGTACGAGTAGGCCTCGGCCCAGCGGCGGGCCATCTGGCGCCGAGAGCCCAGGAGCGGCTCCGACAGGCCGGGGCCCAGGATGGGCGTGCAGCGCCCCAGGCGAATATTGCGCAGCAGGGCCGGCCACTTTTCCAGGCCGTGGCCGTCCTCGCCGAAACCGGGCGTGTACCACAGCCGCCCGCTGCGCAGCCGCATAAAGAGCACCGGCATCCACCAGTCGGGGGCATGGCGCACCGCGCCCCGGGCCACGGCCGCGGCGCGGTCGATCTGCCCGTCGCGCTGCAGCTCCCGGAAAAAGACGGGCATAAAGGCCGCGACGGTGTCCATGGAGACGTTGCCCTGCATGGCCAGCACGGCGGGAATGCCGGCCTCGGCCAGGCGCGGCCCCAGGGCGGCCAGCGCCCCGCCGTCGGCCGCCCGCGCATCGTCGCCCGCGCTCTGGCAGGAGGCCAGGACGACGAGGAGCGGCCGGCGCTCCATCTCCCGGACGCGGGCCACCAGGTCGCTGCCGCTCACCACCTGCACCGCCCCTGCCTCGTCCTCCAGCCAGAGGTAGGGCTCGCCGTCCAGCAAAGCGCCGTGGCAGGCGAGGTAGAGGACGTCGTAGCCCTGGCGCAGATTGTCGGCCAGGGAGTTGAGGCTGGCGCTGCCCGGGGTCGTCAGGGCCGTGAGGGGGATGTTGCCCAGGCCGGCCCTTGCCCGCTCCAGCTCGCCGGCAACGTCCACGGCCGCCAGGGGCTGCCCCCCCGGCGCGTACTCTTCCAGGCCGGAGGGATTGGCGATGGCCACCAGGGCGCGGAGGGCACCCCGCGGACGCGGCCCCACGGGCCGCCAGTCCAGGCTGCTCAGGTAACGGGAAAAAAGAACGTGCTCCCCGGTGAAAAGGGGAGCATCGTCGTCGGGGTCGCGCAGGGTCTCCCAGCGCAAGCTGTGCATCTCGGGGGCGCTGGGCCCCACAAAGAGTCGCAGCCGCAGCGGCGCGCCGAGGCCCTGGGCGGCGCTGCGCGCCTGGGCCAGGCCCTGCCGCAGCCCCCGGTCGGCCAGGAGGCAGGCGCCCAGCTCCCGGCCGTAGGCGGCGGGGTCGGCCTGCAGGGCGCGGAGGCGCTCCACGTCAAACCGGGCCAGGGCCGGCTCGCCGCGGGACAACCGCACTTCGGCGTCGCTCTCGGGCTGGCTGAAGCGCAGCTCAACCGCGTAGTGCTCCGCGTCGCGGCGGTGCAGCCCGATCTCCAGTTCGCCATAGGCCATGTCGCTCACTCCGGGCAGGGATGGGAGGTCCACACAGCGCACCGCACGCGGGGACGCCAACAACGCAGGGGAGGGCCGGCCCCTGCCGCACCATGATAGCACGTGGGGGCCGGCCGCGCATCAGGCAAACGATGGAATAGATTACGTCATTTGATGGAA
>DAOUHB010000148.1:0-38768 GCA_034428935.1 Anaerolineae bacterium
GCAGTTGTCGGCGCTGATGGCCGCCGTACCGGCACTGCAGGCCCGCCTGCCCGTGCCCGCCGAGTACCGTCCTGACCAGACCGGTACCATGACCCCGCTGGAGATCGCCGACGACGTCTACCGCGCGGGCCAGGTGCGCGCCATCATGGAAGGCGTGGCCTTCAGTCTGCCCAACGATCCGAAGGTTTGGGAGGCCAAAGGCGCCAAGAAAGTGATGATGGGCAACTACCTCGACGCGCGGCGGACCGAGGTGCTGACGCCGCTGGCCAACGCCATCCTGGCCGAGGAGGCGGCGCAGCAGCTCGACGCCCAGACCTACTTCAATTGGGTGCTGCTGCACGAGGTGTCACACACCCTCGGACCGCGGACGGTGGAGAAGAACGGCGAGGAGCTGACGGTCAGCGAGGCCCTGGGCGAGTACTATTCGCCCATCGAGGAGGGTAAGGCCGACATCACCGGGCTGTACGAGGTGCCCTACCTGCTGGATGAGGGCATCCTCACCGGCTCCCTGGAGTCGCACTACATCGGCTACCTGGCTGAGGCGCTGCGCTCGATCCGCTTTGGCCCTGGCTCGGCCTATGGCATGATCCGGTCGGCAGCCTGGAACATGTTCGTCGAGCGGGGTGCGCTGACCTTAGATCCCGCAGCCGGCAAGTTCAGCGTTGACGTAGAGAAGATGACGAAGGCCGTAGAGGAACTGGACGTGACGCTGCTCACCATCGAGGGTGAGGGCGACACCGCGGCAGCCAAAGAGTTCCTGGACAAGTACACCTACGTGGCGCCCGATCTACAGGCACTGCTCGACCAGGCCAACGCCACCGTGCCGGTGGAGTTTGTGCCGATGTACGCGACGGAGTGAGGGGGAATACCGAACAGCGCTTCTATGGGAGGCGCCGGATACCTGATCGACAGGAGGTAAAACGATGAAAGGCAATTCGCGTAAGTCAGTCTTGTTGGCCGTCGTGGCCATGTTGGTCCTCGTGGTGTTTGTTCCAATGGCGAACACACAGGGGCCGGAGGCAGTGGGCAAATCTGCTGACAAGCATTGGTCGGCGTTGGACAACGTCGACAGGCTCAAGGACACCATGGAGAAGGCGGGGTTCACATTGCAGGAAGGCACAGTCGAATACATGGACTGGGTCATGGAAACCTGCGAGTTGCACATGAGGGATACCGCGTTCAACAATCCTGCGCCGAACGCATACGCTACACTGATACTTCCGCCACCTCCAGGAGGTATGAATCCGATAGGGGAGTGGGTATGGCAGCTCGGGGAACAGGAGGCCATAGTCTTGGTGGGCAAGACACCCCCGGCCGCCAAGTACTTCAGTTACCAAACCATTCTCGGATTCCTGCCCATCAGCCCCTGGCCGCCTCCAGAGCGGTACCTACCGCGGCGCGTAGCCCCGTCCGTGGGTGATGCACTCAACATCAATACGATCAAGACGATCGGCCCCGATCGCGTCGAACGGCCGATAGTCATTGTCATCACTGGGCACCGCGGGACCGAGCAGGCCGTGCGCAAGTCGTTGCTGGCCGCCGGCTATCCCGATGCGATCATCAACGTCGAGGCAATCGCGCCGGCACTTGGGCCGCTGGGCGTCAATGACAAGGGCTCCTGGTTCTATTTCGCGCACCGCGTCGCCGTGCCAGAGAACAAGGATGACCTGCTGGACTACCTTAAGACATTAGGCAAGAGCTATCGGGTCTTTCGCGTCACGCCAAACCAGCAGTTGGCCGAGCAGTTGGGCGCTGATCCGGAGCGGGTTCCCGTGTTGCGGGTGCGGGGCACCGGGCAGACCGAGATGGACCTCTATCCGGCCCTGAAGCAACTGCGCCAGGCCATTCTGGATCGTCATGTCGGCAAACCATACAAGGAGCTGGATACCCATGTCTTCACGGCCATGCCAAGGGACGGCCGCGAGGTGGTCGCGGAGAAACCGTACGTCGGCCTGCAGCGTGACATTCAGGTCCTTGGAGTGACGCGCGACACGAACTATCTCGCAACCTACCCGACCTTCATGCTGCGCGAGAACGTCAACGAGTTCGTGATCGTATATGGCGTCAATCACCAGGCTACGGGCAAGGCCACCTATGCCAGCGTCGGTGCCTATGCCGATTGGGACCGCTGGTTTGGTATCGGGACCAAGCTGAGCACCGAGTTCGGTGACAGCGCCAGAGATTATCTGCCGGTCGCTCAATTTCCGGACCCCGATATCGACATGCTCTATGCCATCAAGGTGGCGCGCAACTGCATGGGGGAGGACCACTGTTTGCAGATTGACCAGCCAGAGTTCTTGGATCTTGGGGGCAATCCCTATCCTTACAACCCCGACTGTAGTCTCGACGATCTCGACACTCCGGAGATCGATCCTCGCCCCTTCGATCTCGACGAGAAGGTTGTGTTCTTCATCTTCCGCAGCTACATGGAGCCGGCCACATCGGTCGGTCCGGACGATAACGAGCTGCTGTACGACCGGGCCATCTATTTCGGCCCGTACTTTGAAGAACCGTGAGTTCGAGGTTTCCCTTCGACCCGGATGGCCCAGATCGGGGCCTGATCCGGCTGAGGGGTTCTTGGATCGTGCGGTAAGTTCACCGTGCCCGTGTCAAGGCGCGGGCACCGCGAAACCGTGACCGCGAGCCAAAGGAGAGGCACGGCAATGGGTGCCGTGCCTCTCCTTTGTATGCAGGTGTGCGAGCTGGTGTGAAGTGCTGGGCTCATGCCGAGCAGTCGATTGTGACCGCCGGCGCTCCTGGATGAACTGCAGAATCCCTTCCGTGGTCAAGTGGATCAACACCTTCTACGTCCACCGGATCTATGTGCCGGTTCGCTGCAGATTGGCCATCTGCCGACGGATCTCGGACGATATTCGGACGTTTGGGGGACGGTCGCCTGCTATACTGGAACCAACGCACCGATCTATTGCAGACAATAGGGTACGATGAGGAGCGAAAGGAGACAGGAGGGAGAAATGGGAAGTGCAATCGGCAGTATCCTACCACAGGCGATCGGCGTGGCCATCAGCCCGATTCCGATCATTGCCGTGATCTTGATGTTGTTCAGCAAGCGGGCCAGGAGCAACAGCCTGGCCTTCCTGGCCGGCTGGGTGCTGGCCCTGGGGATTGTCGGCGCCGTGGTGCTGGTCCTGGCGGGCGCCGGCAAGGTGTCGGCCGGCGGCACGCCCTCGACCCTGAGCTATGTCTTTCACCTGCTCCTGGGTCTGCTGTTGCTCTTCCTGGCGGTTCGCAACTGGCAGAAACGTCCCAAGGAAGGGGAGACGCCTGAAATGCCCAAGTGGATGGCAACGGTCGATTCCTTCACCGCGGGACGGGCCTTCGGGCTGTCTGCCCTGCTGGCGGGCGTGAATCCCAAAAACCTGGCGCTGGCGCTGGCGGCGGCGCTGGCCATTGCCCAGGCCGGCTTGAGCGGCGCACAGCCCTGGATCGCCCTGGCCGTGTTTGTGCTGCTGGCCAGCCTCTCGGTCGCCGCGCCGGTGCTGTACTATCTGATTGCCGGGCCATCGGCAGAGAAAACGCTGAGCACCTGGAAAGCGTGGCTGACGGCGAACAACGGCACCGTGATGTTCGTGCTCTTGCTCATTCTGGGCGTCAAGCTCCTGGGCGACGGGCTGGGCGGCTTGCTCGGTTAGGCAGAGAACCACATGACGAGGGACCGGAAGGGGACCTCGTTGCGAGGAGGATTGCATCTATGAAGATCAGATCTGACACGACCAAGATCATGCATCGTGCCAGGACGCCGCGCGCCGCGGCGATGGTCGGCATCCTGTTTGGCGTCTTGTTCGCCTCATGCATTGTGCTCCTCCACCTGGCCATCCCTCGCGATTTCGCGGATATGAAGGCGTGGACCGATGAAGGCCGGAGGAACGTGTCACTGGCCTTTGGGCTAATGCCTCTCGCAGGGCTCGCCTTTCTGTGGTTCATAGGCGTTGTGCGCGACCGCCTGGGCGTATATGAGGATCAATTCTTTGCCGCGGTGTTCCAGGGCAGCGGGCTGTTGTTCTTGGCGATGACCTTCTGCAGCTTTGCCATAGGGGCAGGCATGCTGGCCGCCCACCGCATCGGAGGAGAGGAGATCGTGACCGCAAGCATTTTCGTGGTTGGTCGATCCATCCTCAGCCATCTGTTCAACATCTATGCCCTGAAGATGGCAGCTGTCTTTATGTTTTCGCTAAGCACCCTCTGGCTGCGCACCGGCGTGATGCCCCGCGGGGTGTGCTTTTTCACCTACGCCATGGCAATAGCCATGTTTGTGGGTCCAAACCTCAGCCTGTTGATGGTTTTGGTCTTTCCTGCCTGGGTCTTTTGCATCAGCGCATACATCCTGGTCCTGAGCTTTCAACGAACAGCATCAGGCAGCATGGATGGCATGACCGCACAATAGGAGGCGAAGCAGTTGAGCGCGGATCGGAAGCCCAAGGACTGAGCCGGCCGAGGGAGAACGCTATGCTGAGTGAATCGGAGATTGCCATCATTTTGCGAGCACTCCTCGCCACCTTTCTGGGGTCTATCATCGGTTTCGAGCGGAGGGCTGCGGGAGTGCCGGTCCGCGGGCGGATCATCACCATGACAACGATGACTGCCGCCGCGCTAACCGCCGTGGGCGCGGAGTATTACCCAATGCATGTTAGCCGCATTGCGGCCGGCGTCGTGACCGGGATAGGGTTCCTTGGTGCCGGGGCGATCCTGCGCACTGCCACGGGTGAAGTGCACGGCCAGGCGACAGCGGCCGGTATATGGACGATGAGCTGTATTGGCATCATTGTCGGGGCCGGGCAGGAAGTTGTCGGCATCGTTCTCACTGCCATGGTCTATTTGATCCTGGCCTGGGATGAATGGCCAGTCGTGTCCCAGATGAAGCAACGGTGGGCAAAGCGACCAACGAACGACGCAGAAAGCAAAGGTTCGGGGGAGCCGGAGGAGCCAACCGATTGAGGAGAGAACGATGCATGCACCGGCCGCACCTGCAACCGAAAGAAGGTCCTGGGTTGAGGGCCTGTCCCGCCATCTACCCATCCTGTCCTGGCTGCCGCACTACCAGCGCGCCTGGCTATGGCCCGATCTGATCGCCGGCCTGACGGTAGTCGCCCTGCTGATTCCCGAAGGCATGGCCTACGCGCAGATCGCCGGCATGCCGCCGCAGGCGGCGTTCTATGCGGCTCCCATCGGCCTGCTGCTGTTTGCCGTCTTGGGCAATTTACGCCAACTTTGCCGATCCCACCGCAGCCCTTCTGGACTATCTGACGAGCCGGTGCGGCGCGGCCGAGGCGGGTGTACCCCGACCGGGCAGGTCCCCCGAAGAGGATCTGCAGGACCTGCTGCTCAGCGGGTTGATGAGCGCAAAAGACCTGCTGCAGGCGCACCAGGCCACGGCCCCTGCCGGGCGCCAGGCCGCGCTAAGCGCGACGATGGGCAGCCTCGATCGCGTCATTCAACTCGATCAGGCAGGCACGGAAGGCACGGCCCACCCGAGCTCGGAGGAGACGTCCCTATGACGTGCGCTATGCCATCAGGTATGAGCCAGGAGAGCGAGGCAATGCATGGATAGGAGGGATCACAGCGCCCTTGTCCCGGTCAAGCCGGCCGGCTCCCGCGCGGACCGGGCGGCAGGGCCGGCAGCCCTGGGATCGGAGGGGCGGCTGGTGGCGCAGTTCCTGATGGGGCTGTTCCTGCTGGGAGGCGATGAGTTGCTCAAGCACCTGCACGCAGCGCGCCGGGAGATCGAAACCGAGGCCGCATGGCCTGACGTCCTCGTCTCCGGCCGGGAGACGGAGCGAGACCTGGTCGCGTACCTGGCCCTGGGAGCCATGGCGCGGGGCCAGAAGAGGCTCTTCCAGGACGTCCGCCGCGCGGTACGCTATTCTACGGCGGCGGCGGGATTGGCCATTGGGGCGGCCGGCCTGCTGATGGACAACCCCTTGGCACGTCCATTGAGAGAGCCGATGGAGAGACGGTTGAACGACCTGGTACAGGAAGGGGAGCGGGTCGTGCGTGAAAGGCAACGGGCGGCGGAGTGTGCCCGGTTGCTGGCCACCCGGACGCTCGGGGTGATGGCCCGGGACGTGGTGGTAGGGGTCGCCGAGAGCCCGGCAGTGACCGAGACCATCCAACAGGTCGTCGGGGGGCAGGGTGTGGAGCTGGCGGGCACGATGATGGACAGCGCCCGGCAGGTATCGGCGAGGGCCGACAGCAGCATTGAGGGTGTGGTCCGGCGTCTGCTCCGGCGCAGGCCGCGCCGCGAGTTGCCGCCGTCGCCGTTGGCGGGCAAGCCGCAGACGATGTATCTAACCTGGACCCAGCCAGAGGAAGGCGAAGGGGATGGTGGATAGACAGGTACCCCATGAGTCCTTCCATGGCCAGTACGCCGGGATGGTCTCCCGATCTGTTGCCTTCTTGACCGACCGGCTCATCATCGCCGGGACGCTGGCAGCGCTTTCCGGGTTGGGCGGCCTTGTGTTCCAGCAGCTCCGGATCGACGACTGGCTCGGCATCGGCCCTCTGGCACCGACCACGGCTGCCGCCGTGGCGGCGGTGGTCGGCGCCTGTTTCGATCTTATCTACTGCGCCGGGTTCTGGCTGTTAGCCGGACGGACCCCCGGCAAGCAGGCCATGGGGCTGCTGGTGGTGCGCACCGATGGGCAGCGGATCCGGTTGGGTGGCGCGCTGCTGCGCTGGTTGGGCTACTATGTGTCGGGGATCCTGCTTCTCGGATACCTGTGGGTGCTGGTGGACGACCGGCGACAGGCGTTCCACGACAAACTGGCAGGCACGGTGGTCGTCTACTCACGCCCCAGGGAGATGGGCCTCACGGCGCCGGCGCCCATCAGAGATCGCCTCCGCGACAGGGGCCGCAGGCAGGAGGCAGCCCAGGCACCTGAATGAGATGCCGGCTGGCGCCAGAGGGGTGCTTTCCCTGGCAAGCAGAAAGGGGGGAGAAACACAAGAAGGAGCGTCCATGTCCCTGGTCCTTTTCCCCAGAGCAAGAGCAGCTGTGGAGAGGGCCGAACCGTGTTCAGCTTTCAAGGGCACCAATTGATTGGAGAAGGAGGAAAAAATCATGTGCTGCGTTTTCACGGCGATGGTGTTGGTCGGCCCACGGTTGGCGATCCTGGTCTGGTATCTGATCAACCGGGCGCGTTTCTACCTTGCGTTTGACAACTGGCTTATGCCGCTGCTGCTGTCCATCTTTTTGCCGTGGACGATGATCATGTATATGATCGTCTTCCCGCTGGGCATCGTGGGCCTGGACTGGCTGTGGCTCGGCCTCGGGCTCGTGGCCGACATCGCCTGGTATGCGGGGGGAGGCTTTCGCCGCCGCTTGCCCGGCTATCGCGGCAAGTACTAGCCGTCCGCCCAGGCCCGCCCAAGGCCGTCTCGAAGCTCTCCGGCAAGCCGGAAGGGCATAGCCGGACTTGCCGGCTTGCCGGAGGCCAATGCTGTCGAAAAAGCCTATCTCCGAGCCGGCTTTCTTGGCGAGTCCGATCGGAATTTGGTGCGCGATCTGCTGTGCGAGTATGTCGAGGTGCGCCTTGCCGCAGCAACGGATCCGGCGCTGCTGGAATCCACGGTGAGGCGTTCCGAAAAGATACACGGCGAATTGTGGTCGATCGTGGAGGACAATGTCCGCCAGGGACGAGAGTCGGATATCATGGCTCTTTTCGCTGAGTCGATCAATGAGATCATTGACGTTCATTCCCTGCGGCGGGCTGCCTTTGAGCTTCGCCTACCGAGAATGGTGGGGATGGTGTTGTATGCAGCCACAATGCTGAGTTTCCTGCTGGTCGGTATTGCCAACAGCGCAGACAGAAAGCGGGATCCCCTGGCCATCCTGCTATTTGCGCTGGCGTTTGTTGCGGTCTTGATGGTCGTCATAGATCTCGACCGGTCGCAACAGGGTTTTCTCACCGTCAGCCAGAGAGCCCTGTCGGATTTGCTGCGGCAGATGACGGCGCCCGCGCCCTGAGACCCTCCGGGCCGGCGCCAAACCGGCGGCTGCCGGCTCGAACCCCTCCGCCAAGCACAGGTGCCAGAGGCACCCTCGCCGGGCCAACGGCGGGCGGTCCGCTGGCGTGGTGCGCTAGTCGTCGCCGGTGGGGATGGGCAGCGGGGTCCAGGTCCGGCCGGAATCCAGGGAGCGCTGGAGGACGGCGGGCCCGACGTCGACGAACCCGTCGCCGAGCTGCTCGATGGAAGTGAGGTTGGCATAGAGGGCGGGGCCCGTGGGGCCGGGGCCGGACGCCAACAAGTGCGCCCAGACGTCGGGGCCAAAGTCGTGCAACAATTCCCATTCGATCTCTGCCGGGTCCGCGTCGGGATTCTGGCTGCGCCAGAGCTGGTAGGGGCGCAGCGAGGTCACGACGTACAGATGACCGGTGGCGCCGTCAATGGTCATGCCGGGGTCGATGACGGTGTTTCCATTGGGCGTGGGCATCATCTCCCACTGGCCGTTGCCGTCCCCGCGCCGCAGGTAGCTGCCGGCGTATTTCGGGTTGATGATGGCGTACAGTCGGTCCGCGCCGGTGGGGTCGACGCCGAGCGTGGCCACCCCGCTAAAGTGGATCAGGCCCGTGTCCGCCGGGGTCCAGGTGAGACCGCCGTCGTCGCTGCGCACGATGACATGACCCTCGCGGGGGAACTGGACGGCCCACAGGATCTGGGGCCGGCCGTACACCACGGCTATCCGGGTCGTCTCCCGGGGGGATACGAGGTCCCAGCCGATGCCGGACCAGCGGTGCAGCCCCTGACAGGTGGAGGCATAGAGCCCATCAACCTGCGCATAGTCCATGTCGACGTTGTGCAAACACTCCCGTGCCGGCAGCGTGCCGGGGAAGGGCGACCACGCCTGGCCGCCGTCGTCGCTCACCAGGAGCCGCACGTCTGCCGGGTCGATGGATCCGCCACCCGCCTTGCGCTGCAGGGCGTACAGGCGACCGGGGTCGCCGGGCCCGACGAGGAGGACGCTCACCTCCCACCAGGAGGCGGCGGCCGTGGGGTTGGGGGTCGAGGTAGCGGTGGGCGCGGGCGTAAGGGTAGGCGGATTGGTGGGGGTGAGGGTTGGTTGTGGGATGGACGTAGGGCGGAGGACGGGTGCTGTGGTGGAAGAGGGCCCGGCCGGCGTCGCGCTCGGGGCTTGCGTGGTCGTGGCCGAGGAGGCTGGCGTCTGGGTGAACGCGGCAACGGCCGTCGGCGCAGCGCGTGCGACCTCGACCGGCGTGCCAGTGGGAACGGACGTCCGGGTGAACGCGCCAACGGCGGTCGGCGCAGCGCGGGAGCCCTCGACCGGCGTGCCGGTGGGGGCGGTGCTCCCCGCACAGGCTGCCAGCACGAACGCCACAAGCAACAGGAATACAGCCTTTCGTTTCATCGTGCAGCTCCGAACGCAAGTCCCCGTACCAACGCCTCGCGGTTCGTGTCTCCAGTGTACCACAAGTGGGCGAACTCGGCAACCGCTTTCGGCAAATGGCCGGCAATTGCAGATAAGGACTTGATTCAAATTGGCCCATTCCCGACGGATCTCGGACGATTTTCGGACGCTTGGGGGACGGTTGTGTGCTACAGTAGGATGAACAGTAAGAACTGTACGTTGGGATGAAGGAGGCCAGGGTATCACCGGCTCGGGCACCACAGATTCGGCGATGTCTGAGAATCGGATTAGAAGTCAGGAAGGAAGGGAGAAAGCCATGAATGACCTGCCAGGCCGGCCGCAACCCGCCCTGCCCGTCCCCTGGCCCGCCAGGGCGCCGGCTGCCTTTCACCTGCTGGCCAAGCCCGCGGGCGCAGCCTGCAACCTGGGCTGCAAGTACTGCTTCTATCTGCCCAAAGAAAAGATGTATCCGGGCAGCCGCCTGCGCATGACGGACGAGCTGCTGGAGCTGTACATCAGACAACTGCTGGAATCACACCGCGTGCCCCGGGTGACCGTCGCCTGGCAGGGCGGTGAGCCGACTTTGATGGGCGTGGACTTTTACCGGCGGGCCATCGCCTACCAGGAAAGGTACCGCAAACCCGGCATGACCTTTGAGAACACAATGCAAACCAACGGCACCCTGCTGGACGATGAATGGTGCGAGTTCTTTAAGGAGAACAATTTCCTGATCGGTATCAGCATCGACGGCCCCCGTGAGCTGCACGACATCCACCGCGTCGACAAAGCCGGCCGGCCCACTTTCGACCGGGTGATGCGCGGCTTGCGGCTGCTGCAGAAACATGGGGTGGAGTACAACGTCCTGGTGACCGTCAACCGCGTCACCGGCGACTACCCCAGGGAGATCTATCGCTTTCTGCGGGACGAAGTCGGCACGGACTGGATCCAGTTTATTCCCGTGGTCGAACGGATGAACCCTTACGGCTTCAATCTGGTCCAGATGGGGGATCGGGTCTCCGCGAGATCGGTGCGCCCTGAGCAGTTTGGCCGTTTTCTGATCCAGGTGTTTGACGAGTGGGTGTACAACGACGTCGGCCAGGTGTTCGTGCAGACCTTTGAAGCTACGCTGCGCAACTGGATGCGGCTGCCTTCGGGGATGTGCGTCTTTGACCCGACCTGCGGCTACGGCCTGGCCATGGAGCACAATGGCGATCTGTACGCCTGCGACCACTTTGTCGAGTCAGACTACTTTCTCGGCAATATCCGGGAAACGCACATGATCGAAATGATCAGCTCCGATCAGCAATACAAGTTCGGACGGGACAAGTTTGACCGTTTGCCCCAGGCTTGCCTGGAATGCCCGGTGCTGTTCGCCTGCCACGGCGAATGTCCCAAGAACCGTTTTCTCAAGACGCCGGATGGGCAGCCGGGATTGAACTACCTCTGCGCCGGGTACAAGGCATTCTTTCGCCGGGTGGATGAACCGATGAAAGTGATGGCCATGCTGCTCAGCAGCGGCCGGCCGGCGTCCGATGTGATGCCGATCCTGGCGGAGAGAAAGGAGGTGCTATCGCGAGCGTATCGAAAGGCCAGGCCCGAAGAACCCTGTCCCTGTGGCAGCGGCTTGACGTACGGGCAATGCCATGATTGGAAGCGCTCGGGACGCGGGCGGAGCGGGTCAGGCAACGCGGAACAGCGTCCACGTTCTACAAATCCGTAACGACAGAAGAGGAAAGGAGACAGGACCATGCCTAACGGAAAGCCAAACATTCTGATTCTGTGGGGCGACGACATCGGCTGGTACAATATCAGCCACAACAACCGGGGGGCGATGGGTTACCAGACGCCGAACATCGACCGCATCGCCCGCGAAGGGATCGAATTCACCGACTATTACGGCCAGCAGAGCTGCACTGCCGGGCGGGCGGCCTTTATCACCGGCCAGAACCCGGTCCGAACCGGGCTGACCAAGGTGGGGTGTCCGGGGGCAAACCTTGGCCTGCAGCCGGAGGATCCGACCATTGCCGAGCTGCTCAAGCCCCACGGCTATGTCACCGGGCAGTTTGGCAAGAACCACTTTGGCGACCTCAATAAGTATGTGCCCACCGTCCATGGCTTTGACGAGTTCTTTGGCAACATGTACCACCTTAACGCCGAGGAGGAGCCGGAGGTTCCCGATTATCCAAAGGATCCAAGGTTCAAGGCGGTGTTTGGGCCGCGGGGAGTGCTCGATTGCAAGGCGCTAGATGTCCAAGATCCGACCGTGGACCCGCGCTGGGGTCCCGTTGGCAAGCAGACCATCGTGGACACCGGCCCGCTGACCAGGAAGCGGATGGAGACCATCGACGACGACGTCACCGCGCGCACCATCGAGTTCATCAAAAAAGCCCATGCCGAGGGCAAGCCTTTCTTCGTGTGGTGGAACTCGACCCACATGCACCTCTACACCCACATTCCCAAGGAGGCGGAGGGCATCAGCGGCCAGGGCTTTTACAACGACGCCATGGTGCTGCACGATCGGGCGGTGGGCCAACTGCTCGACCTGCTGGACGAGCTGGGCATCGCCGAGGACACGATCGTCCAGTACTCCACCGACAACGGCCCCCACTACAACACCTGGCCGGACGGGGCGATCTCGCCCTGGCGCTCGGAGAAGAACACCAACTGGGAGGGCGGCTACCGCGTGCCCTGCTTTGCGCGCTGGCCGGGCAAGTTTGAGGCGGGCAAAGTGCTGAACGGCATTGTCACCCACCAGGAATGGCTGCCCACCCTGCTCGCTGCGGCGGGCGAGCCGGATATCGTCGAGAAGCTTCTAAAGGGTCACCAGGCCGGCGAAAAGAGCTTCCGGGTGCACATCGACGGCTACAATATCCTCCCCTACCTTACCGGCGAGACCGACAAGTGCCCGCGCTCCTACTTTTTCTATGTCGACGATGACGGTGAGTGTACAGGCTTCCGCTTCGGCGATTGGAAGATCGTCCTGCTAGAACAACGCGCTAAAACAATGCAGGTTTGGACGGAACCCTTTGTGCAGCTGCGCATCCCCAAGATCTTTAACTTAAGGCGCGATCCCTTTGAACGGGCCGACGAGAATTCGAACGGCTACTGGAACTGGGTGCTGGAGCACTTTTATATCGTGCCCGCAGCCGCCGCGTTTATCACACGTCAGCTCCAGACGTTCAAAGAGTTCCCACCGCGCCAGGAGGCGCCGTCCTTCGACATCGAAAAGATCATTGCGAAAATGAACAAGGCTGCGGACGGCAGCATGCACTGAGTCGCTTGGGCAGGTGTGCTGGCGTCGCCAGCACACCTGCCCATCCCGGACGATTCTCCGATGAGCCAGCGAGAAGAAGGCCCATCCGGTTCCATGGCTGTAGCGGAGGAGGTTCGAGACTTCTACGACCGTTATCCATATCCACGGCCGGTAGAGAGCCTCGACCAATATCGCCGTCTCTGGCAGGACCGGAACAGACGCCGCGCGGAATATCACCTTTACTGGCCTGCCCGGCCTTACCGGGAAGACCAATCTATCCTGATCGCCGGCTGCGGCACGTCACAGGCGGCCAGGCACGCCCTGCGCTGGCCTGCAGCCCAGGTGACCGGCATCGACTTTAGCGCGACCAGCGTGCGCCATACAGAGACGCTCAAGCGGAAATACAGCCTGGACAACCTCCAGGTCTATCAGCTACCCATCGAGCGGGTACATGAACTGGAGATGTCCTTCGATCAGATCGTGTGCACCGGGGTCCTCCATCACCTGGTGGACCCCGATGCAGGGCTGCGCGCTTTGCGCGAGGTACTCGCGCCAGACGGCGCTATGCAGCTCATGGTGTACGCGCCGTATGGACGGAGCGGCATCTATCTGTTTCAGGAGCTCTGCCGGCGGGCCGGCATCCATGCCACCGATGAAGGGCTCCGGGATCTCGTGGCGATGCTCAAGGCCTTGCCGGCCGGGCATCCGCTGCAAAACCTTGTGGGCGTGGCCCCGGACTGGACGCACGGGGCAGGACTGGCCGATGCACTGCTCCACCCGCAAGACCGGGCCTATTCCGTGCCGCAGTTGTTTGACTTTGTCCAGAGTGGCGGGCTGGGGTTCGGTCGCTGGGTGAGACAGGCGCCCTATCTCCTTCACTGTGGGGCGTTGGCGACGATCCCCCTGAATGCTCGGATGGCGCACCTTCCCTTGGTCGAGCAGTATGCTGCGGTTGAGCTGTTTCGGGGCACCATGGTCCGGCATAGCGCGATCCTCTATCGACACGATACCCTCGACGACCGGCAGCCGGTCGGCTTTGCCGGGGAAGCCTGGCTCCACTATGTGCCCATTCGAATGCCAGACACGATCTGTGTTCAGGAGCGGCTGCCCCCCGGGGCTGCGGCCGTCCTGATCAATTCGAGTCACACCTACACAGATCTTTATCTGCCAATAGACGCCACGGAGAAGAGGTGGTTTGATGCTATTGATGGGCAGTGTAGCATCGGCGATCTCGTAGAAAGGATGTCGCCATCTCGGCCAGGAAGGCCGCTGCTGGACAGGGTGCAACGTTTCTTTGAACGGCTGTGGTGGTACGACCAGGTAGTGTTCGATGCCTCGCGTACAGAGTCGATGTAGTAGGTGTCCAGCGTTACGGTGTGCAGCGGCAGCTCGCTAGACCACAAGCAGGTCTCGGTGTCCGCGTCGCAGCCCATCTGGAACGCGCCGCCGGGGACGAGGACCATGCCGGGCGGGGGAGTGCATTCCGACGAGGGTTCATACCCCGGCACCGCGAGTTGAATCGCGTACTGATTCGCGCAGCTCAGCCCGGCACCTGCGGGTCCTGCCGGACCCACATCACCTTGCAGCCCCTGCGGGCCGGCTGGCCCTTCGGGGCCGGCAGGACCCGCCTCCCCGGGCAGGCCTTGCTCGCCCTGGGCACCCTGGCAGTCGGCGGCGTCTTTAATCCCACGACTCGCTGCAACAGCATCAATCATGCCATCGTCCTCACCGGCTGGGATGACAGCAAGGGAGCCTGGCAGCCTGTCAAAAGGGGGCAGCTGAACACTCGGGTCTAACGATGCCGCGCGCTGGCGGATCAAAAAGCGCCTGGGGACCGAGTTGGAGGCTCGATCCCCAGGGGAGTGAGTTCTGGCTTACCTTCTTACAACAGGCTGCGCACGATGAGCCGCCAGAGCGAGGCCAGCCCCTCGAGAACGTGCAGGAGGGCCTCGGCCACGTTGTTTTCGGGCAGCGCCTCCAACGGTGCATCGACGACCGCCGTGTTGGTGACCGTCAGCGGCCCGACCAGCGCCGGGCTCAGGATGCCGGTCACGGTGATGATCCCGCCCGCGCCCGGCTCCAGGTCCGCAACCTGCCAGACAAAGCCGGCCGTTGGCGTGATGATGGCGCCCGAGTAGGTGTAGATAGGGCTCCCGATCTCGGCCGGCACGACGTCGCTGAGGACCACTCCCTGGGCCAGGGCGCTGCCCGCATTCCAGTACGTGAGGGTGTAGGTGACTGCCTCGCCCGGGTAGGCCGCCTGCGGCATCACCTGCTTGGCGATGGCCAGGTCGACCATGGGCTGCGCCTCCTGGCCGACCTCCCAGCGGCCGCCTGGCGCCGTCCACGGGCCTGTGCCGATGAGCGTTCCATCCTCCAGAAGGAGTTGGATGGTGTCGCCCGGCACCGCCCCTTCGTCGACGCCGGTCTGGGGATCGTCGCCGTAGCAGGCCAGCAGGCCGAACTGCCCCGCTTGCCACACCACGGTTGCGCCGCAGACGGTACCCCCTGGATCGACCGCCAGCACCAGGGTGCCCGTTGGCACGGGCGTGCCGTCGGGCAGAGTGGCCTGCCCGAAGAAGTTCATCCACTCGTACGTGGGCTGCACGCCGGCCTGCCATTCCGCGTAGCGCACGGCGAACTGCCGTTGCTGTGCCAACTGGGTGGCAGTCGTGGACACCGTTTCGCTGATGCCCGTGAGCGGGTAGGCGAGAGTCACCGCCTGCGTGGCGCTGATCCAATAGCCGTAGCCGGGCGCCATGTACGACAGCGTGTTGTAGCTCTGGTCCAGGTCTGGATAATAGGATGCCGCCGTAAGGTCAAAGCCGAGCACCGCGCCGTAGCTGCCGGCGATAGCCTCCAGCGCCGTCGTCACGGTCAGCGGCTGGAGCGGTAGGTAGCCGACCAGGTTCCAGCCGGCGGCCAGTGGCACCGGCTGGTCTTCGGGCAGGACCTCGCCGGCCATCCGCCACGTGGCCACCCCATTGGCCCACAGCGGGACGGTTGGCGGCACGGTGAAGGTGATGGTCGTGTGGACCCAGTAGCCGTGCAGGGCGTCGACCGTCGCCAAGTCGCTGCCGCCGGGGTCATCGGGATAGTACGCTCGCACGCCGCCGTCATAGCCCAGGATGGCCGTATACTCCCCGTCGATCCCTCGCCGAGCGACATCGATGGCGGTGTCACCGGGGTTCAGCGGTGGCGAGATCAGGCTCCATCCGTAGGGGAGGGCCCGGTCGCGCAGCGCCAAAGGCAAATAAGTGGTCCCCGGCGCGACGCACAGCGGCCCATTGGGCATGACAAGAGCCCGCTCGGCCGTCACTCTCATCTGATAGTCCGTCGCCCCGGTCGGCTCCCACACGAGGCTCAGCGTCTCCCACTCGCCGGGCCCAAGTGCGCCCGTCGTCGTCACTTGGCGCGCAAAACTGATGCCGTCGCTCACGGTGACGGGCAGGGGGACCGGCAGCGCCTCGGGGCCGGCGTTCGAGATCACCACCGTTACCATCACCGATCGTGGCTGTCCGGCCACCGGCTCGGCGGCCACGCTCATGACGAGCGGCGCGGCGTCGGTGCAGGTAACGGTCACGGTGAATGGGCCCGCCGTTGTGACGTTCCCCGCCGTGTCTTCGGCGTCGGCGCGCAGGACGTACTGCCCCGGCATGTCCGCCGGCAGGTCGAACCACCACGCCGCCTCATTGCGCATGGCCGCGACGCGCGTCACGTCGCCCTCGGGCGGCTGCACCCGCACCAAGACTTGCAGGTCCGGCCCGCCGTCGCGCACCTCGCCGCTCAGGACGGTCTCGGCGCTGCCCAGCGGCATCTCCGCCAGCGTCTGGGTCGCCGTCAGAACCGGCGCCACGTTGTCGAACACGACAGGCACGGTTACCGGCTCGGTCATGCTGTTGCCCAGGCGATCCGCCGCCTGGATGGTCAGCGTTTTCGTGACATAGTCCAGCGCCCCCGTAATCATCATCGAGCGGGACCAGTGGCCGGAACTCGCGCTGGTGCTCTGCTGGTCCGCGGCCTGGCACCTTTCGCCAAGGCACACCGTCAGCGTCCCAACGGCGTGGTTATCCGCCTGCTCACCCATCAGCCGCACGCTGTTGCCGCGCACCAGGGCGCCGGGAGAGATCCCGAGCGTGACGGTGGGCGGCTGCGCATCGACCCGTATAGTGTGCGAGGCGCTCCAGCCGCTGCTATAGCCCAGGCGATCGGTGGCCCGCAGCCGGGCCGTGAATTGGTCGCCGTCGGCCGGCCTGACCCCGCCGTTCGCGGCCGTAGCGTCCCAGGGACAGGACCACCCGCCCGAGGCCTGGTCGTCTATCTGGCAGATCAGCGTGGAGGTCGCGCTGTAGGGCGATGTGATCTCGAGCTCCACCTGGCTGATGCCCGACTCGTCCCGGGCAAAGCCGCGCAGCAGGCCCGCCTGGGGACCCACGAGCAGATCCCGCCCGTTGAGCCCCATCTCCTCGGGCGCGCCGCGGTCGACGCGATGAAGCGCGGCCAGCCATTCCAACGGTGGCCCCTCCTCGCCGCTGCCGGCGGCGTACAGCCGCCCCACCGCCGCCGCCAGGCCGTAGGGCGACTTGCTGCGGTCCACCGTCGCCTGGAAGGTGACACTGCCCTCCGCACCGGGCGGGATGTCACCCAGGTCTAGGGTGTCGGCCTCAAGCTGCAGTGCCCCACGCGCCGTCAGCGCCAGCCAGGCGCCTTGCAGCATGTGGCTGCCCCCATTGCGGTAGTGGACGGTGTAATGGATCGCCTGGCCGTCGGGCACGGGCGGGTGCACGGCGCGCAGAAAGCCAAAGCGCGGCTCCGCCGGCAGCGCGCTCAGCAGATCGCCGGGGTCGAGCACCCAGAACAGCCCGCCAGCCAGGCCGCTGATGGCCGCTCCGGGCGGGTCGCTCTCGACGCTGATCTCGAGCACGGCATCGTTGAGCTGCCCGGCGGGCAGAGTGCCGCCGGTGCCGTTGGGGCACACGCCGTCGTCCAGGGCCGCCCAGCGGTAGGCACGCAGCAGGGGTAGGCTGCTCGCGGCGGGGGCGAGCCCGCGGCGGAGGTTGACGCGGTCGCTGTTCACCGGGTTGGCCAGCGGCGCTGTAGCCCACAGGCGGAGCCCGACGCCCTCGGCCGGCTCTTCGGCGGCGAACGCCAGCAGCCCCAACGAGGCGCCCTGGGTGGTGCCCAGGAGCCCGAACGGCAGGACCAGGTCGGTCTGGCCGCCATTGCGCCCGCCGTCAAAGCGGTACTGGTCCGGCGACAGCAGCGTGTCCGTGATCCACGCACTCTCGTCCCAGCGCAGCAGCCCGGCAGTGCTGGAATCCTGCACCCAGATCAGCACATCAGCCTGCAAGGCGGGCGGCAGGGTGACCAGCGTGTCGCTGACCGGCATAGTATAGGGCGTGAAGGTCGTGCTCGTGCCGCCGGGGACGGTGTCCAGGTAGAGGAAGAGGTCGCCGCCGCCGCTCCAGTCGGCGCCGGTCCAGGCCAGGCGCAGCGCCTGGTGATCCCAGGTACCGTACAGCCGTTGCTCCGCCCCCCGCCCGCTGCTCTGCCGGCGGGCGATGCGCCGGTCGGCCCCCAGCAGCGTACAGGTCGAGTTGATGATGTTCTCCTCCGCCCCGGGCGAAAAGGCGATATAGTCGGGCGTCAGCGGGCCGTCGACGATGATCGAGCCGAACGCCTGCATGCGGGTGTTGCCCAGCAGGTCCCGGTTCGCCAGCCCGGCGCCGATCCGCTGCGCCTCGCCGGCCGTGGCCTGAGCCGCCAGGGGACCGGCCGGGTCGTGCCAGCCGATCTGCGTCGTCGTCGTGTAGGCATCCTCGAACCGCCAGCCGGACAGGTACGGGGCCAGGCCGCTGCCGTCCGACGACGGCGTCCAGGTCAGCTCGAGCGCCGCCCCGGGCTCGCGGATGATGGCGCCGGGCTCCACCGGCACGCCGTCGGCGGTCAGGCTCAGGGTCACCGGCGCCGGCAGGACGACGTCGGCAACCAGCGTGCGGTTGGCCACGGTCGTGCGGCCGGAGGCGTTGGTGGCGGTAATGGTCGCCGCGTAGGGGACGCCGTCGGGCAGCTCGGAATCGGCGGCCAGGTGCCAGGGGACGGTCCAGGTGACGGTGTAGGGCCGCCGCTCGGCCGGCGCGGAGAGGACGGCCAGGCCGGTCTCGCCGGCAAGCGACACCTCCACGCTGGCCAGGGCGTTCGGGGCTGCCTTAGGGTTGCGGTTGGTGGTGACCCAGCCGGCGACATCGATCGTCCGCGGCTCGTAGTAGTGCGAGGCGGTGACGACGGCTGGGACGATGATGTCAAAGCCGGCCGGCCCCGGCTTGGCCGCAGGTGTGGCCACCGCGGCGTCCAGGCGCACCTCCTGCCCAGCTTCCAGATTTCCAGCGGCGGTCATCGCAACGACCGAGGTGGTGCAGTTGTTGGACCAGTCGCAGGTGGTGCAGTTGCCCAGGCTGTCACAGATCGTGGCCGAGGTGGGGGACATCCAGGTGGCCAGTTCGCAGACGGCCGTCAGCCGGAACAGCTTCTGGCTGCCGCCGGTCGTGCCCAGGTACCAGGGGGATGTGTAGTACTCGGGGGTCAACGTGGGCACAACGGCTGTCCCGCAGGGCGAGCGATAGGTCGTCTGGTCCAGGTGATAGTCCTGGGCCACCGTCGTGTAACGGTAGAGGGTGCTTACCTGAGTGCGGGTGGTCATGACGCGCGGCGGCACATTGTCCGCCTCGCCGCGCCACAGCATCGAGGGGTTGCTGACCGCCTCGGTATGCCCGCCGACGTCCACGCCGCGCATCTCGACCTGGTAGGAGCCTTCCAGCCCGCCCGGCACGGCCGCCGTCCAGCTCGTGCTCTCCGCGCCGGCGCCGCCTGCCGGCAGGCCAGCCGCCCGCCAGCCGGCGTGGACCAGATCGGCGACTTCCAGCGCCGGCAGGGCGCGGCGGTAGATGCGCAGGTCATCCATGACCCCCCCGAAGTAGTAGCCACCAGGCGCATACCGGCCGACGATCAGGTCACCATGGCCCTGGTAGTCGGCTGACGCGACCCGCTGTCCCACCTGGACGCCATCGCGATAGGCGGTCTGGGTGTTCGTCGCAGCATCGTAGGTACAGGCCCAATGGTGCCAGTTGCCGTCAGCGGGCGTCTGGACCTCCAGATCGTTGCCGTAGAAATTGCACAGGAAGTATAGGCTTCTAAATCCGATGTGCAACAGGGTGTTGGTGCCCCCCACCCCCTGGCTGATCAAGAACTCGGTCTGCTGGGTTGGGTTTTTGGCCCAGACTGCGACACTGAACGAGGCATTGGCCAGATCGATGCCGCTGCCGGCGTTCACATAGTCGTCCACGCCGTCGAACTGCAGCGCGTAGTAACCGACCTGCCCGGCCATCGCCTTGTTCGCGCCGTCGGTTGTGCCCGCCTCCAGCGTGCCGTCGTTCCCGCGGCCCGAGGCATCGGTCACGGTCGCACCGTTCGTCGCCCACGGTACCTCGAAGGGTAGGGCCAGCACCGGCCCGGGGCCCTGGTACAGATCCATTACCTGGGCCTTGGTCAGCGCCCGGGTAAAGATGCGCACTTCGTCCAGTTTGCCCGGCCAGTAATAGCCGGCGCTCTTGCCCACCGTTAGAGGCTGGCTACTGCTCGTAGCTGCGGTCGATTTGACGGTGCTCGTGTATTCTACGCCGTCCAGGTAGCTCCTGAGGGTGTCGCCGGTCCGGGTGAAGGCATAGTGGTACCACCGTCCCAGCACCCAGCCGCCTGATGGCACAGGAATTCCCGCTACGTGCTGATAGTTGATGTAAAGGCGCACACCGTAGCTTGGATGGAGTATTATCCCCCAGCCGTTGGAGGCGTACCACGTATCCTTGCTCAGCAGGCCTTTCCAGTCGCCAGTGGATTCCAGAGAGAACCACCCGGCCAGGGTAAAGTCGCCGGATAGATTGCCCGCATTCAGGGCGGCCACGGCCACATGGTCGTCGGCGCCGTCGAACCGGGCGGAGTTGCCCGAAGGCCCGGCCTGACCCATGGTGGGGCAGTTGGTGCAGGTGCCGTTGGCGCCGGCGCCTGAGACGTCGCGCAGCACCAGGCCGCCCTCACTGGTGACGCCGTCCTCGAACGGCAGGTGCAGGACCTCGTTCGGCAGGGGGGCCTCGTTGAAGAAGGCGGATCCCGGCAGGACCGGCCTGAAGGCCAGGTCTACGCCCTGCACGCCGGCCACGGCCGCGCTCTGCCAGCCGGCGCCGTAGAGAGCCCCGATCTCGCCCGTGGCCAAGGCCCGGCCGTAGATGAGGACTTCATCGAGGCTGCCGTTTGAGTACTCTGTGGTGCCGGATGGATTGTAGCCAAGGTAGAGCGGTTCGCCCGCCGTGTCGTTGATGTCGCCGGTAAAGCTCTTCTCACACTGCTGCGCCCCGTTGACATAGAACCAGGCCTTGCCGGCGCTCCGGTCGTAGCTGACCGCGAGGTGGACCCATTGGTTCAGAGGTGGCACGTATGCGCAGGTCGCAGCGGCCCCCGACTGGGCCATGAAGATGATTCCATTCGAGCTGTGCGTGTAGAGGCTCCAGCCGACATCCCCGGTCGCTTCGTACTTGTCGACAATCGAGAAGTAGCCGTTGTACCAGGCCGCAATCTTGGCCCAGGCAGCGATGGTGACCTTGTCCTGGGTCTCAACGGCATCCAAGGCGGCGTTGTGGGGGATCTCGACATAGTCGTTCGCCCCATCGAACTGGAGCGCGTACGGCCCCACCTGCCCGGGCACCGCCTTGTCGGCGGTGTCGCCCGCGCCTGCTACCAGCGTGCCGTCCATGTGCCAGCCTGTGGCGTCGGGCAGGATCGTGCCGCCCGTCGCCGGCGACGTGTCGAAAGGCAGGTGCAGCACCGGCCCGTAGCCGATGTACAGCGCCCTGATCTCGGCCGTCGTGAGGGCACGGCTCAAGACACGCATGTCGTCCAGGGCCCCTTTGAAGTGGTAGGCGTAGCCTGGAGCGACATAGCGCCCGATGAGCAGGTCGCCGGGGATGTCGACGGGGCCGTCATGGGTAGAGTCTTGCGCCCGCAACTCCCCGTCAGCATAGAGGGCGCTGATGTACTCCCAACGGTTTTCGCTCGCAAGCCATCGCCTTTCAAAGGTGCAGGCGAAATGGTGCCAGTTGGTATCGGCGTAGTCGCCGGCCGCCGTGAACGCCATCGTGGGCGTTTGGCAGTGGAGCGAGCCGTCGGCGATATACATCAGAAAATTGTATCCCCCTTCGGGGCCCTGGCTGACGAGATAGTCGAGCCGGCTGGCCTCGCTGCGCTTTGCCCAGAAGGCGACGGTGAACGAGGAAGTGGCCGAGTCGGGCAGGCCGGGCGCACTCATATAGTCGTCCGTTCCGTCGAACAGGACCGCGCGTTCCACATGGCCAGCCTGCCCCGCCGCCGGACAGCGGCCGGCGTCAGGGCAAGCCGCGTCGCTGCCGTTGCCGGACCTGTCGGGGAACACCAGGCTGCCGGGGGCATCGTCCAACGGCAGGCGCATGACCTCGCCGGCCCACGGTGGCTCACTCCCGGGCCCGGCTGGCGTGGCCGCGGCCGTGCACAAGCTGGAGTTCACGGCGAAGGGGATGGTCCTGGAAGCCGAGAACCCACCCTGCCAGCTCACGATCGGGTCGTTGCAGACCTTCACCGTCCCAGTCACCTCGGCGCTTGCCGCAGAGGTGGTCAGGTTGACCTGGCAGCTGCTGCCCTGCTGGATGTCTGCCTCCCATCGCGGCGTGTCGCCGGGCTGCAGGGCGCCTTCCGCCAGGTCCAGGAGCGTATAGGTAGTGCCGTCCGCATGTTGGCAGGTCAGCCAGAGGCGCGTCTGCTCGGCGCCCGGCTCGGCCGCGAGGTCCACCTCCACGGGCACCGGCCGGTCGCTCGCCGCGCCCGCCAATGACGTCACCATTGGGGTGAGCTGCCCGCCAGCGATGGCCGGCTGCCGGTCGAGCAGCACCTGAGGTCCGCTGACATCCAGCATGATCGCCCTGGCAATGGTCCGCGTATGCGCCAGTGTCTGCTCAGCGCTGAGGCCCGGGAGCAAGGCCACACGGTCCACTGTCTCCACCGCCACCTCGTACCATCCATCGGCGTCCGGCGTGGAGAACGTATAGTCGAGCGACCAGGCGCCGGCCGGCGTGAGGTTCGCCGTCTGGCCCGCATCGCCCAGGGGCCTGCGTCCCGGATCGCCCGCCCGGCGCAGCGTCACCTGCACGCCGTCGTCCGGGACACCGCTGCCGTGGACGTTTGTCGCGATGTCGGGATCGGTCGCCGTGCCCGATAGCTGGACCAGCCAGGTGTTCGGGCTGGCAGCGGACTGGGTCACCTGCAGCACCTGCGACGCGGTCTGATCCAGGGTGAGATCGGGCGGTGTATCGTCCACATAGACGGTCACCCCTGCCGGCTGCGACCAGACGTGCCCCACTCGGTCCGTGGCCTGGCCGTATAGCGTATAGTCGCCGGCGCCGGACGGGTTGAAATCGGCGCACCAGGCCCCATCCGGCTGGTCGGCATTCTCGGCGCAGCGCATGGCCGCCGTCCACGTAATGGCTTCTGTGCCCTTTTTCACGCCCAACTTCACCTGGCTGACGCCCGATGTGGGGTCGCTGGCGGTCAGTCCGACGACGATCGGCTGATTCACCAGATAGGATGTGCCGGTAATCAACACCGCCGCCGTTGGTTCGTCGTCGTCCACGGTGATGTCCTGGCTCTGGCGGTCCTCAATCCAGGCGCTCTCGTACAGGTACTCGTCCCAGATCTGAGCCGCCGTCAGCGCGTGGCCGTAGACGTGCACCTCGTCGATGCGCCCGGGAAAGTAATGCTGGGCGTTATCGCTGCGGCTGCCGATGGCGCTCGCGGCTGTGGAGCATTCGTTTCTCATGGCTCCCGCCGCCGCCATGCTCGCTACCTCCTGGCCGTTCTGGTACAGACGGATCGTGGTGCCGTTGTACGTGCCGGCCAGGTGCACCCACTGGTTCGTCGCAATCTGAGAAGTCGTCGTCGCGTACAGCCACGAGGTTCCCACCTTGACCCAGAATTTCGGCTGTTGGGCCTCCAGGGCAAGGACAAAGCCGCAGTCGGCACCCTCTTTGTAAGACACGATCGTCTCACGCGTCGCGGTCTCTCCGGTTCGATACACCCAGGCAGAGACTGTCGTCCTGGTAAACGTCCCAAATGAGTCGATCTTGACGGTATCGCTGATGCCGTCGAACTGGGCCGCCAGGCCGATCTGCCCTCGCACGGCCTCGCCCGTGAGCGGACAACCTTTTGTGTCCAGGCAGGTCACGGACCGGCCGGGGTCTGCGTTGTCGGCGAACTGCCTCGCCCCCCGCGCCTCCTCGAAGCCTAGGTGCAGGCTCGGGGCGTTGTTGTATAGATCGGTCACCCTGGCAAGCGGCAGGGCCACGTTAAAGACCCATACGTCGTCCAGGGACCCTTTGAAGGGGTATCTCGACCCTGTATATGACCCGACGTATAGGTCGCCGCCCCCCTGGTAATGGCCCGAGCCGGTCGGAGGGTTTGTGGGCACGCTCACCCCATCGCGATAGATGGTCCTGGTCTCTGTCGCCGCGTTGTAGGTGCAGGCCCAGTGATGCCAGCCGGTGTCGGTGTAGGCATTGGTCGTGTCCACGTCGTTGCCGTGGAAGGCACAGGTAAAGTGGTCGTTGCTCCTGAAACCGACGTGGAGCAGCATGTTGGTGGCGGCCGTGCCCTGGCTGAGCGCAATGTCCCATCTGCCCGGCGCATCTCGCCTGGCCCAGAACGCGACGCTGAACGAGGCATTCGCCACGTCGATCGGACCTCCCACGATCACACTGTCGTCCACCCCGTCGAACAGCGCCCCCCGCTCGAGCCGGCCAACCGTCCCCGACGTGGGACACGTGCTGCCGCTGCACGACGCCGGAGCATACGGCAGGCTCGTGTCCTGGAAGGCTTGTGCGCCCGGCGCTTCGTCCAGCGGCAGGTGAAGGACGGTGGCGATATCCAGGTACCGCCGCTTGACCGAGTCCGGGTCGAGCGGCCAGCCAAAGATCTGCACCTCGTCCATGGTGCCGTAAAACGGGATCGAGTTGTTGTCATACGATAGATTCAGCTTTCCTTCGCCGCAACTGGTAAACGGGTAGTCGGTGCTGGGGATGCTCGGCATTGTCGTGTCAAAGTTGATCTGCGTGCCGATGTTCGTAAAGTTGCACGTCTCGCCTTTGTCCCAGGTGTTCAGATGCCACATGAACATGTACGTGCTTCGCGTGAAAGGAGCAACTTTGTTGATGGGTATCCACTCTACTCCAAAGCCTGTAAGATAGGTATTCCACACCTCCCCCACCGGGGTGGCAAAGACCAGCCGCGGCCTGGTCGAGCCGAGCGCGTCGCCAGGGCGGTCCAGCCATAGCTTGGAAACCGACACCTGTCCGCTGCCGCTGGAGCGGCCGATGTCAAAGCTCCTGGCAGTCGACAGAGGGTTCGCCGCAAAGGGCGCCGTATCCACCAGGTCGCCGTTCACGTACAGCCGCAGCGTCCCGTTGTTGTCCTCGTCATCCAGTGTGACGGCCACGTGGTTCCACTCGTTCTCCACCAGCACGTCGCCGCTCGTGTACGGCGCCGCCCAGGCGCCGCCCGTTCCCAGGCTGAACCGGATCTTCTTGCCCACCCGCTGCAACGTCGGGTAGGCGCTGCTTGTGCCGCTGTTCAGGCCAAGTATCCCCTGCGGGAAGCTGTCCCGGGCATCTGCCTTCCCGTTCACGAGAGGGCGCGTGCGCGGATAGATCCAGGCTGCCAGGGTGTACCGCCCCGCGCTGAGGTCGAGCTTGTCGGCGCTCTCAACGCTCAGATACGTCGTCCCGTTGAAATCGGCGGCACCGCCCACCAGCTGAGAGCTATGGCTTGGCAACTCGCTGCCGCCGATCGTCGCCGGCAGGCTCGAGACGTCTTTCCAGGCGCTGCTATCGTCAAAGTCGGCGTGGAACAGCGGCGTGTCGAACAGCTCCTGGACCTGCGCCGGGGTCACCACGTCGTCGAATAGGCGCAGGTCGTCGATCGAGCCGTTCAGATGGCTGGCGTTTGGCGTGCCGCCGACATAGACACCTGGATAGGCGTCCGGGTCGTCGCTCCTGGGCGCCGACGCAGCCGGGAATCCGTCCAGGTAGAGGATCATCTTGTCGGCGCCGCCTTCGTAGCCGGGATCAGTGAGCACGATGTGGTACCATTTGTCGGCCACGATCGGATAATTGGTTACGATATCGCCCCAGCGGCTGAGGACGTACACGCGGCCGCCCAACAAGGCGATTTGCGGGGCAGATGGCCCGGCGTAGAACAGGGCCGCCCCCATGGACAGGCTGGCCGCGCTGGCCTTGAACCAGAACGACACGCTGTGACGTTTGTTGGATAGGGTCGCATCCGACTCGATGCACCCCTCCCCATTGAGCGTGATCGCACCGCCGATCCGGCCGGCTGATCCCTGGATGGCGCAGCCGGTGCCGTAGCACCGGCCGCCGTGGCCATGGCCCGACTCGTCCACGAACAGTGTCGAGCCTTGCGCATCATCGAAAGGCAGCCACAGCGACGCTTCCCGCGACTCGACCCGCGGATCGACGATCAACGCTCCCGCCACCTGGGTAAGGCTGTACGTGCCGCTCGCCGCGCCGTTCTCCACGACCAGCTCTCCGGCCATGGTCGCCTGCGCCTGCGGCCACAGCATAAAGGATTCTGGCTTGACGGGATTGGCATTGGACTGCTCCAACACCTCGGAGGGCACCGTCCAGAACAGCCCCTCCGCCCGGCGGTTGTCGAGCTCGTTTTTGACCGTGGCACTGTAGGCCAGGGTCTGGTCGGGTGCCATGAAACCGTCCGAGACGCCCTGGCCTGGCTCGCTCATGGCCGACTGCAGGGTCAGCACGTTCAGCACGGAATAGGCGCGCGGATTGTAGCCATAGATTTGCTCCTGGCGATCGGTCAGCCCGTCGGCGTCGGTGTCGACGTCGAGTGGGTCCGAAGTCACGAGCGTCTCGAATTGTGTGCCCGCCTCCGTCTTGTAGACAAACGTCCAGCCGCCTGACCACTCGCCCGCCCCTCCACACTGGTGCCGCGCCTGGTCGTCCCCGGCGGCCACCACCGGGTGATAAACCTCCTGGCAATCGAGCAGGCCGTCGCCGTCGCTGTCCCTTCGCCGGGGATCGCTGCCGAGCTGCGCTTCCTGGAGGTCGGTCAGCCCGTCACTGTCGGTGTCGAGCAGGAGCGGGTCGCTGCCCATGTTGAGCTCAAAGCCATCCGACAGGCCGTCGCCGTCGGCGTCCCACTTCCCGTCGTCCGGGTCGCCCGCCCGGGCAAGGCCGTCCCCATCCGCGTCCTCGAGGATCGGCGATTTCAGATGGCCGCCCTGGGCCCACGCGAACGTCCAGCCATCGCCACTGGGCACCAGCTCGTAGAACCCGGTGAGGGTATCTGGCAGCACGTCGTAGACGAGCTCCGACCCGATGTCATAGTGGTTGGTGGACCTTTCGGTCTGGATGCTACACGAGCAGTAGATGCACACACCCCAGCACTCCTGCTCCGGCACGGCATAGCCCTCTGAGAGATAGAGGTTATCCACCGGCCGGTTGACGCCGGCCTGGGGCAATGGGATGTCGCCGGAATCCACGTGCTGTACTTGTTGATACCTCCCCGGCTTGTCGGTCGCCTCCCAGGGCGAGTCCGTGCTGCCGTACGGCGAGAGCGAGTCGTGGAACTCTTCCTCTTTGTCCTGCAGCCTGTAAGCGAAATTCGCCTTCTTCAGCTCATCGTCGTTGAACTGAAAGCCCCAGAAAGGCTCGAACCAGTTCACCGGAACCTTCTCCAGGCCGATGGTGCTTGTGACGGAAACGCTGTAGCGCATCGCGTTGCCATCGACCACACCGTCGTCTGGGTCGCGCAGGGTGGTGGTAAAGTCGTACGTGCTCAGCCGGTCATAGTCGTCAGGATCCATATCGACCAGGATCGTCCCGCTGTAAAACAGCCACTTTAGCGCGTAGGTGAGAGCGCTCGTAATGCCGCCGCAGAACGCCTTCCCCCATTCAGACGTCTGCATCTCCTCCGGCAGTGCGCTGCAGATCAGGCCGGCAATGGCATTCACCAGCCCGATGACCGCCCCGACGAGCTGCCCGATCGGCCCCAGCGCGGTCAAGATCACAAACAGGAGCACCGTGACAATGGTCGCCGCGATCGCATTGGCCACCTCGTTGTCGTAGGCCATGCTGCCGTACTCCAGGCCGTTGCTGCCGACCAGGGCGCCAAATGCAGCCCAGGTCATCACCACCTGGAGACAGGTAGAGATCACGCCGGCCTTGGTGATGTTGGCTTTCAGACCTGCGCCGTGAAATTGCGCCCAGCCGCCCGCCTTCTTGATGGCGTTGATCGCTGATGACAGCGCGGTGACCACGCAGTGCGCGGCAATGGTGACAGAAATGGATCGCATCACCACGGCAGCGATTTGGCCGCCCTCGATCCCCATCACGCAGCTTACCACGATGGTGGAAATGACGGCAGCCGCGGCGGCGCCCCAGATGATGCCCACCGTCACCTTGCCTGCCCTGCCGGACTTCCACATCGTCGAATAGGGCGACAGGACATAGTTCTTTAGCTCCTTTTGCAGCTCCTTGAAAAAGCCCTGCCCGGTGTCCTCCACCCACCCCCAGCCCGGATCGTCGAGGATGTCGTCCAGGCTGGAATATTGCCCGTTCCTGTCATAGTCCATCATCAGATTGGCGGTCCTGACGTGGGGCTGCACGGCGTTGTAAATCGTCTTGACGGCGATAGCGTTCAGGCCGTTCAGCAGCAACTGGGAGGCCTTGATGAGCATGTCGTCCGTGTAGGGGGCGTCCTTGGGGAGGGGGCAAAGCAGCTCCTCCGGCGTGCAATGCGCCACGTTGCCGGCGACGCCGTTGATCAGAGCAAAGCTATAGGCGCGGGCCGTGATGGCCCGGCCGGTGTTGGCCTCATCGTCCTCCGGCGCCGGGAAAATCTCCTCGAAGCGGGCCTCCAGTTCTACCTCGAGCACATCCCAGTACTCAGTCGTGGGATACGCTTCCCAGTCCATCGTCTCGGCGTTGTATTGGTAGGGCGTCCACTGCAGCCCGGCCAGTGTCTGCTCCGGGTACGTCGTGGCGCCCAGGCCCACGGTCAGTGGTTGGTCGGTGCCCGGCATCAAGCCTGCCTCCAGCCGGGCCTCGCGATAGCGCTCCTCCCGGGCAAAGAGGAGGGTGGGCGCCACGCCGTGGTTGAACTGCTCCAGGATGCGTGGCGTTTCGTTCATCGCCAGGTAGCCCAGGTAGTCTTGGTGGTCGTAGCGGAAGCTCTCCACCACCAGCGGAAAGATGGTCCCGGCCTGTGTCAGGACAGACTCGATGCCCCAGCGCTGCGTGATCGGCACCGTGTTGGTGATGTCGAACCGCTGCTCGATCGTCGAATTGCCGATGTCGTGCACCATGTGGTCTGTCGCTGGGGCGGTCAGGAACAGGGTCAAGTCGCGCTTGTCGTCGCCGGTGCCCTCCGCGCTGCACGTCGCAGCATCATAGTCGCCAGGGTCCCAGATCGTCCCATCGGTCCGGCAGTCGAGCCCGGTCATAAATTGCTCGCCCAGGCCCCACGATAGCGTCCACAGGTCGGTGTCGTCGTAGGTGTCCGGCTCCGTCTCTGACAGCTCAGGATTGACGTACGCCACGGACACGTCCAGGCCATGGTCCTCTCGCACCGACAGCCCAGTCATATACCAGCTCTCGTCATACACCTGCACGGGCATGATCTGATCCGCGGTGCGGTTGTCCGGGTTGCCGCAATAGTTGTCAAAGTAAGCGTCGTACGCCTCCTCGATCTCAGGGTCATCTGCATGGGGATGGAGCGACTCGTACTCCGCCTCATACTGCTCATAGCTCAGGACGTCTTCCGAGCACTCGTCGGTCAGCATCTGCACCAGCCAGATGACCCTCATCCGCTGCGGCTCGAGCCAGGCGCTGTCATCCCCCACCCAGTACAGCATCCGCGCTTGGAAGGCCGACTTGCCTCCGCCCGTATCGTCGGTGGTGACGTTGAGCGGCACATAGGCCAGCGCTGCGTGGACGCCCCCTACAACCTCGTCCTTCACCGTGATGCCGTACGGCTCCAGCACCGACGTGTCGACCATCTTGTCCAGGTAGGGACCGTTGGCCACGTCCGGGATGCCGGCACACTCTACCTCGCTGCCCATAGAGACGACGAGCGCGTGTCCATCGTCGGCCAGCTCCACCACCCGCTTGCCGGCCAGCGTCCCGATACCGCTCGGGTCCGCGAACGTGCCAAGCAAGGTGCCCGGCTCTTCGCACGTTCCTTCGTAGACCTTCAGCTCGGCGCCCACATGATAAGGATACGTGAGCTCTGTGCTCGCCGGGTCGGCGCCCGGCCTCAAGGTCACCTCGCTCTCTACCGCGGTCTCGCTGCCCACGGTCACTGTGACCGCCGGCATGGCCAGCTTCAGTGGGATCTGGTCGCCGGTCATCATGATCTCGAGCAGCGGCACCAGGCGCATGTCGCCATTAGCACCGGCCGTATCCTGCGGGTTGCTGTCCTTGAAGGTCGTGGGCTTGCCATGCTGGATCTGGCCTTCTACGTCCCGATCCGGCCAGTTGAGCACGTTCATTGCGTATGCCAGGTGCTCGCTCTCGACAGGGCGCAATTGCAGGTCGACAAACACAGGCCAGTAGGCAGCCAGGTCGGTGACCGACAGCTCGAAAGGGGTGTCGCCGTTAAAGGCCGTGGGCTCTCCGGCCTGGCCTATCCGGATGCCATCCCTGTCTACCGACTCTTCCGGGGAGAGGTCCACCGCGTCCGGCACGCCGTCGTCGTCGTTGTCGAACTCGACGGCGTTCGGGAGCCCATCCTGGTCCGTGTCGCACGCCGCCGCGATGCCGCCCGCAGAGGAATCCACCAGCGCCGGGCACTCCATCGAGTCGATCAGCCCGTCGCCGTTGGTGTCCGCGTTGTTTGGGTCGAGGTACCACTGCTTCTGGCCCAGCTCAAAGCCCTGCACCTCCACGGTGTCGGTGATCAAGTCCCCGTCGGTATCGGCCAGGGTAGGGTCACTCCCAAGCTTGTCCAGCTCCTGGCCGTCGTTCAGCCCGTCATTGTCTTGGTCGGGATTGGTGGGATCCGTAAAGTAGACGCATTCCTCAAAGTTACTCACGCCGTCGTTGTCCGGGTCGGCCGTATCATTCTGGTCGCAATTCAGCACGTTCGGCTCCGGCGCCGTGGGGGCGGGGTCTCCCCGCACAACACTCCACCCCGGCTGGAGCTCGGAAGCCCCGGCCGCCTGCGAGGGCTCGCCGGCCTGGCCGGGTTCTTGTGCCTGCGCCAGCGGGTCCTGGTTTGGGTCCCAGGCCGGCGCGAGTGCCTCGGCGGCGACCTGCCGGGCCGCCTCTTGCCCATCGGCTTTCTCCGCATCCACTACCTGGCCGTTCGTCGCCAGACGCATGAGATTCTCCGACCGCTCGGCCTGGCGGTCATAGAACGCCAGCGTGCGCTCGCTCTGGAGCAGCGGCACCACCACCATCGACAGCGTCACCGCGACTGCCACAGCTATGTACACCCGCCGCGATCGGCTATACACGACCAGCACTGCCAGCGCCCCCAGGCTGCAGGCCAGCACCCCCACACCACCCGCCGCCTTCGCCGGCAAAGACGGGTCGTCCAGTCCCAGCGCCGAGCCCGCCCACGCCACCGGGTCCTCGGTCAGATCCGGCCCGGAGGATACAGCTTCCTCGGGAAAGCCGGAGAAGTCGGTCTGGATATCGGCATCGAGATGCGAGCCATCCTTCTGCTCCGGCAAGGCCAGGTGCATCATCAGGCGCAACGGCAGGCCACGCCCGTCCACCCACAGCTCGCCACTCCCCGTCATCTCCCGCCAATCTCGCGAGGCGTCCAGCGTCACGCCGAGCGGCAGCTCACCGCGCTCCGACAACTGCCGCTCCAGCCGGTCGCGCAGATACGCCGCCAGCACCGGCCCGTCCAGCTTGAACCGGTAGCACGCCACCCCCGCATCCCCGTGTCCCCGCGTCCCCGCGTCGCCGCGCCCCCATCGCGCCTGCAGTCCGCAGTCCGCAACGTCCTTGACGCCGGCCAGGAACGCCAGGGGATCGTTGCCAGGCGCAAAGCTCGTGGAAAAGTCCTCGACCTCCTGCCATTCGCCCCCCGCCTGGCGGACGTAGGCGCGCTCGCCCTCGATGCGCGCCTCGGCGCCGGTGCCGGCGTCGCCTGACCCACCCACGGCGGACTGCCACATCTGGAACACCAGGGTGCGCGCCGGCTGGTCGATCGTGCCCGCCAGGTGCAGCACGGCCCGCTCGGGGCCGCGCCCGACGGTGGACAGTGTGCGGACCGGATAGATCACCTGGGTCAGGTCGGTGGCAAAGGCATAGGTGCCGGCATCCTGCGCCTTTTCCCATGCCTCGCGCACGGCGCGCTTGGCGTCCGGAGGATCGACCGGCGCGGGATGGCTGCCGGTCCGGGCCGGGGCCGCAGGCTGGGCCTCTTGCCGGCCAACGGGGGAGGTGTCTCCGGTGGATGGGGCGGATGATGGACCGACCGCCCAAACCAGGGAGCTCATCAGAATCCCAAGCAGGAGCAAGCTCATGCCTGCTGCACCAACCCGGCGCGAAAGTACGAGATGACCTTTCATCCCCTGCCTCCTTCGCATTCCCTACTGCCCTGCTGCCCTCCGCTTCCGGACATGTGCTGCGGCTGGATACGTTTATCCCAGCGTAGCACACGATCGTCCGTCAAACGTTCGAAACACGTCCGAAAAACGTCCGAGATCCGCCGCCGGAGGGGGAGAATGCAAGAAACCGACCTCCAGGGCAATGGAGTGCACCCCTGGCGAGTCGAACCCCATGCCATACTCCCTGCGCGGGTAGAATAGCACCTGGAGCAGATCGGGGCGGTCAAGGACTGGATGGGCCATGCAACTCTCCCCAGGACTGCGGCGTCTAGATGCTCCTGGCTGAGGGCGCTGTCGGCAATGTCGACCAGGGTCCGCAGCGGCTTGGTCAACGAGAACCCTTACTCGTGAGTCAACGAATCCCTTTCGGTAACATTCTTAATGAGTCAATTCGGGGTATGGACAAACGCCCGTCCTTCATGTATAATCCAAGTGGCTGAGGATCTCCGTCAGCCATGTGGCCGCTGTTGACCAGAGGGAGCGGGATCATGGCGGGGGACTATATGTTTTCTCCCCAGATATGGCCGTACCTTTTGACGGTCGGTCTGTGCATCGGGGTGACTGCCTTTAGCTGGCACAGGCACGCGATCCCGGGCGCGCGCCCCCTGGCCGTTGCCTGCCTCTTGGCCTCGTTCTGGGTGGCCGGCGCCGCTGCCGAGTCGATGGCGGTCGGTTCCGCGACCAGGGTGGCTTGGTTCAAGTTCCAGGTGGCATGGCAGCTACCCGCGGTCACGGCCGTCACCTGCTTCGTCCTGGAATACGCCAATCCCGGCCGCTGGCTGACCCGTCGCACCCTGGTCCTGCTCTCCATCCCTCCGCTCTTGGGGTTGGCCCTGGCCCTTACCAACGGCCTCCATCACTGGTATTGGCTTGGATTCTCGGTGGGTGCCTGGGTCGTTCCGCTGCCCGGGCCTGGCTACTGGGTCCTGTTCGCGTATGGCATGGGCCTGGTCCTGGTTAACCTCATCGCCTTTGCCTGGCTGTTCGTCCGTTCGCCGCGGCACCGCTTGCCGGTGGCTTTGATGCTTGTCGGGCAGATCGCGGCACGCGCCCTGCACATGCTGGACGTCGCCGGTGGCCGGGCCGTCCTGGGATGGGATCCCTTCATTCCCTCACTTGTCATTCCCCTGGGGATGTATGCCATTGCCCTGTTCGGCTTCCGTATTTTCGACCCGCTGCCGGCAGCCGGGCGGGCGGCCATCGAGCAGATGCAGGAGGGGGTGGTGGTCTTTGACACCGGCTGGCGGGCCCTCAGCCTGAATCCGGCAGCGGCAGCCTTCCTGGGCGTTCCGGCGGCACGCGTCCGGGGGAGGACTTGGGCGGAGCTGTTGCCCTCCTGCCCCGACGCCGAGCGATGCCTGGGATCTGGGACAATGCCCATCGAGGTCAACCTCGGGGAGGATGAGGCGGCGAGCGCCGATGCCCGGCGCTTCACGCTGGTGCTTACTCCCCTGGTCGACCACCGCGCGGTGACGATGGGGTACCTGCTCCTGCTGCACGACGTGACCGAGCAGCGCCGGGCGCAGGCGCAGATCCTGGAGCAGCAGCGGGCGCTGGCCATGCTGCAGGAGCGCGAGCGCCTGGCGCGTGAGCTGCACGATAGTACCGGCCAGGTGCTGGGTTATGTGAGCTTCCAGGCGCAGGCCATCGCCCAGTGTGTGCGCACGGGCGACACGACCAGGGCGGAGGCGCAGCTCGCCCGGCTGACCTGCATGGCTCAGGACGCGCACGCGGACCTGCGTGATTCGATCCTGAGCCTGCGATCCGGAACGCCGGAACACTGGTCGTTCCTGGCTGTCCTGGAGCAGTACCTGGCGGCCTACCAGGAGAATTACGGCATTTGCGCCGAACTCATCCTGCCCCCTGGCCTGTCGGAGGGCGACTTTGCGCTGGGGGTCAGCGTGCAACTGCTGCGGGTGATCCAGGAGGCGCTGACCAACGCGCGCAAGCATTCGCTGGCCAAAAGCGTGTGCGTGACCTTGGCCTGCGAGGGTGCGCAGGCGACGATCGTGGTGGCCGACGACGGTGTCGGCTTTGCCCCGGAGGCACTGCCCGCCCACGGGCAGACGCATTTCGGCCTGGCCTTCATGGCCGAGCGCATGGCCCAGATCGGGGGCGATATGGTGATCAAGTCCGAACCGGGCGCGGGCACGCGGGTCGTGCTCCATGCGCCTCTGGCGATCACCGGCGAGGAGGGGGCATGAGGGTGCTGCTGGTCGACGATCACCGCCTGCTGTTGGAAGGCCTGGCCAACCTGCTCGAGGCCCACGGGGTCGAGATCGTGGGGACGGCGCAAGATGGGTGGGAGGCGGTCGAGGCGGCGCGGGCGCTGCGTCCCGATGTGATTCTGATGGACATCAGCATGCCGAAGTGTGACGGGCTGGCCGCGACGCGACTGATTCGAGGGGAGTGGCAGGATGCCAGGATCGTCATCCTGACCACCTCGATGCAGGACAATGACCTGTTCGAGGCAGTCAAGAGTGGGGCCTTTGGCTATTTGCTGAAGAGCATGGACGCCGACGCGCTGGTGGAGGCACTGGGCCAGGTGCAGGAGGGCATTCCGCCCTTTTCTCCCGGCCTGGCCGCCAGGCTCCTGAGCGAGTTCACACGCCTCGCGAGGCCCCGTAGTCCGGATACCGCGCCGGAATCCCCGGCAGCGCCGGCCAGTACACCGGTGGCGGAGCCGGCTTTGACCGCCGGGCAGCGGGAGGTGCTGTCCTTGGTGGCGCAGGGTCTGTCCTACAAAGAGGTAGGGGCTCGTCTGTGCTTGAGCCCACGTACCGTCAAGTACCACATGGCCGAGATCATGGGCCGGCTTCACCTCGAACACCGGGCGCAGGTGCTCGCCTACGCCGGGCGTCTCGGGCTGGCAGAGCAGGGTAGCGATTAAAGTCGCTACTGCGTTTCTCCCCCGGCGCCAATCGCATCAAGCGATGTAGTCACGACTTCAGTCGTGCCCTGTCCCTAGGGACAGTCTCTCGCAGCTCGAGAGACTGTCCTTTTTCTGTCCCCTGGGACATGGCGCGGCGCTGCCGTTTCGGCTATGATGGGAGTGAGGTGAGAAATGGAAAAACGGCGGCGGGTCATTCTCTACGGCAAGTCGGTCATCGTGGGCGCTGTGGGCGCAAGCCTGCGGGACGCCCCCGGCCTGGAGATCGTGCCCCTGGTGCCGCCGGTGCCGAAGGCGGTTGTGCTGGGCGCGCTGGCGCCGGACGCGATCATCTTTGACTTGGAGGCAGCCCACCCGGACGCGGCGCTCTCGCTGCTGCGCGAGCGGCCGGGGCTGCTGCTGATCGGCGTGAACCCGGCAAACGATGAGCTGCTGGTCCTTTCCGGCCAGCAGGAGCGGGCAGTGGCGGTGGCGGATCTGCTGAAGGTGATCCGCCGGACAGATTTGAATCCTGAGGGAGACGAAAAGACCCAAGAATCTAGCAGAGCTGCTGGTGAATGTTGTTCCGAGGCGCACCAGGAGGGATAGGAGGAAAAGTATGGAATGAGAACCAGCACGCTCAGTACGGGCTCAGTTTTTCGATCACAATCTGCTGAAGGGAGAATAGATCATGAAACGCTCAGTTGTACGTTGGAGTGTTACGGCGCTTGTTCTGGTGGTGCTCACCCTCGCGGTCCTACCGGTTGCGAGCGACAACCTCATTCCCGCTTCAGGGGAAGCTAAGGCGCAGTCGCAGCCGGCGTCCGTCGGCCAAGCGGCGCCAAAGAAGTCTGATCAGGAGGACAAGAAACTAAACTCGTTTGTTTCTCGGCTGGAAAGCGATGGCTTTTCCGTGATCGAAGGCGAGTTCGGGTTCTTCCCTCTCCTCGACATCTGCCTCATGCCCGGATCCCCCGTTGACTGCGTCTATCTCAATGCCGCTAGCCCGTATCTGGTGCCATTCCTGCCGGATGACCTGGGAAAGGACTTGGGGTTGCCTGCAGAAACTTCGCCCGTGTGGAAACTGCGGCCTGACGAGGCCGTGGTCGTGGTGGGACATACACCCCCGCCCTTGCGTTATTTCGGGATCATGACCTACGTCGTGAAAAGGTACTTTCCTGCGGATGAGCAAGGTGACGCGGGTTATCGGACCTACTGGAACAACTTTGGCGAACAGGAGAGCCACCTGACGATTCACACGGCCGGCACTCCCAACGGGGCTCCGGGAGACCCCTGGAACAGCCTCTTCATCTACATCCTGACGGCCGACCACACGATCGACGCCCGGGTGCGTGAAGCGGCGCGTACAGCGGGCTACGCACCGCCCATCATGAACACGGAGCCTATGCCGCAGTCGCTGCTCCGGATGGGCAATGAGCCAGGTGATGACGGGTTCGCCATGGTGTGGCGAACAGCGCATCCGGAGAATGAGGCGGAGCTGGATGCCTGGAAGGCGGACCCCCCATTGCGTGTCTTCAAGATAACACCCAACACGGAACCGCCTCAGGGAATGAGCAGTGACCCCTTCCCGATCCCTGGCTTCCGCGCCCGCAGCACCGGGGAGACAGAATTCGGCCTCCTGCCCGCGGTGCGAGAGTTGCGGCAGGCCATCCTCGACACGTACAGCGGCCCGATGATGGCGGCCGAGGAATTCATTTCCGAGGTCGATTTCAACTTTGGCGGCATACACTGCTTCGAATGGGATATCAACTGCCTCGGACCCTCGATGAACGCGCTCTACCTCTGGAACGCGGACGGCATCGGAACCCTGGGACCAGACGAGTTCGTGGTGGCCTATGGGGTCAACCACCGGCTGACAGGCATGGCCAGCTATATGAGCGTCAGCATGTACGGCATGACGAAGCATGTCACGAACGACTCGGTCGACAGCGCAGGCGGGGATGGGGACCAGCTTGTTGGGACTGCGGCGGACTACCTCCCCGCAGGCCACCCTGGTGTGGACAAGCTGTATGCCTACAAATTCGCGCGCGACTGCGGCGGGGAAACAAACTGCTTCGAGGTGCCGGCCGACTGGCCGGGCGTCAAGCTCGATGAGGTGGCCTCTCTGGCCTGGCGCGCGTACCTGAATCCGACAACCAGGACCGCAGCCGATCCAAGTGAGGTGATCTTTGACCGGGCAATCAAGTTCAGCCCCATGCCCTGATGCGGGCGGCAAGTAGAGAGACACGGAGGCGCGGTGACACGGAGACGTGAGGAATCCATCTTCGTGTCACCCTGCCCAGACAGAATGGGGAGGACTGCAATGGTGCGCCCTTAAAGGCCGATCTCTCCCCATGCCGGGCTGGCGCTCAGGATACCAACCCGGCATGGCTCAGGGGAAATGAAGAGTTGACGGTTCAACTGGAAGGAAATGGAGGGAGCAATGAAATCCCGAACAGGAGCTTGGGTTTTTCTTGCGGTTTTGCTGCCGGTAGCCCTTCTGCTGGGCAACTGTACCTCAGTTGCGCCGGAGATTGAAGAAACAGCTGCCCCAACCCAGGCTGAGCAGGCGCAGCTCCCGAACCCCGCTTCGGAGCATTGCGCGGAGCAGGGCGGCACGCTCCAAATCCGCATGGAAGGCGGTGGCGAGGTGGGCTACTGCCAGTTCGCCGACGGCAGCGAATGCGAGGAATGGGCCTTCATGCGCGGCGAGTGCCAGCCCGGCCAGCCGGTGGCCGAGGTCGCTCTGCCCGAGCCCTCGGAGGACATCATCGCCCGCGCAGCCAAGCTCAAACCGCTGGACATGTCCCAGAGCGCGCTGCTGTCCGGCCTGGCCGGCTGGGAGCTGGCCGTCCTGGACAGGATGAAGCAGGCGGCCGCCGCCATGGACGCGGCTTACTGGCAACAAGTAGGCCCGGACGATGAGGCGCTCTTCCGCAGCCTGGCCGGCGCCACGGACCCGACGGATGCGGCCGAGCGCTTGATGCTGGACTCCAACTACGGCCGCTGGGACCGCTTTGACGAATTTCTGCCTTTTCTGGGTGACGAGCCGCGTCCGGCCGGCGGCTACGTCTACCCGCCGGACCTGACCAAGGAGGAGATGGACGCCTACATTGCCGCCCATCCCGACGAGAAAGACGGCCTGCTCAGCCCATACACCGTCGTGCGGCGGGACGGGGACCGGCTGGTCGCCGTGCCCTACCATGAGGCCTATGCCGAGTTCGTCCTTCCCGCCGCCGATCTGCTGGACCAGGCGGCCGTGCTCAGCCAAAATGAGTCACTGGCCGCGTACCTGCGGCTGGAGGCGGAGGCTTTGCGGACCGACGAATACTTTGACGCCGACATGGCCTGGCTGGACCTCGATTCGAACCTGGATATCAGCATCGGGCCCCACGAGGTCTATGACGACCAACTCACGGGGCAGAAAGCCTTCTACAAGGCCAACGTGCTGATCGTCGACCGGCCGGCCGCCGAGCAGTTGTCGGCGCTGATGGCCGCCGTACCGGCACTGCAGGCCCGCCTGCCCGTGCCC
>DAOUHB010000149.1:0-5725 GCA_034428935.1 Anaerolineae bacterium
AAACAGGTATGATCGGGCAGCCGCGCGACGGTCCAGGCGCCCTGCTCAATGCCCATCGCGCGACGTGGCTCTCGGCTGGATCGCAATCCCCAGGAGACACGCTGGAGATTGGTGCACACGCGCCAGTTCATGGCCTGCCGGGTCAATCCGGAATTGTTAGCCCTCGCTTCTCCAGCTCCTCGCTGATCATCTCCATGGAGATGCCGCCGGCGATCTTGGGTTCGCCATCGAAGGCAATGACCGGCAGTGGCACATTCATGGCAAAGATTGCCCGCTGCGCCATCGGAAAGTCGTCTATGCGGGGTGAAAAGACGTCCACGTATTCTACCCTCACGCAGTCGCCGTAATAGCGGGCGAGCTTGCCTTCCAGCTCCGCCGCCTGCTCTTCGATGGTCGGTGCAGGGGCCGCAGCCTCTTCGTTCTCGGGCCCACAACTTGGGCCACAAGACGTACCTCAGCCGCAGCCCGGCATGGTCAGTTCCGTGCCAAAAACCTGCACCACGATTGTGAGATCAACGTTCTCAGCCATTCTATTTTTGTCTCCTTCGTGCGAATTGTGATTTCTTGCCTCTTATCCCGAAGCAGTACCCCACAGCAACAGGGCGAGTGCCGGGAACGCATGCTGTCCGTCCATGCCACAGCCCCCGCGACTGAGCCAGTATCAGATGTGGTGGATCATCGCTTACACTAACGCCACGACCAGCCACCCAGCCAGCACCAGGAACAGCCCGGCTGTGAGCAGCTTGACCGTCGCTGCCCGGCGGTTGATGAACTGGCCCAACTGCTCCGACGTGGTCCCAAAGTAGGCCAGCACAAAGACCACCACCAACGGCAGCACGAACACCAGGTTGTAGAGCACCAGGTAAAAGGCCGCCCGTGCCTTGAGCTCGGGCACGCCCAGCACAAAGATGATGGTCGGCAGGTAGACCTGGCCGGTGCAGGCCAGCTCGATGATCGAGATGGCCATGCCGGTCACCAAGGCCACCGGCACAAAGGCCCGCAGCCCCGCTCCCTCGCGGATTACGCGGTTGATCCACCTCCGCAGGCGGAGGGGGAGCTTCAGGCGCATGTCCTCCGGCTGCCCGCGGCGCGCCTGCCACCAGTCGTGCAGGCTGCCGGCCGCCAGAACCAGGCACAGCATTGCGGTCAGGCCGTACACCCAGCGGCTGATGGCCGCCAGGAAGGGCAGCGAGGCCAGGAACTTGAGCAGGCCAAAACCGACGCCCAGGTAGGTGAGGAACACCCCCAGGGCAAAGGCCGCGCCCACGGCCAGCACCCCCCGTCGCCCGCGGCCCACGAAGGCCAGGTAGGAGATGAAAAAGACGACGGTGGCAAAGGCGCAGGGGTTCAGGCCGTCCACCAGCCCGGCGGCCAACACCGTGAGCACGCCGAAGGAGCGAAAGCGCTCCAGGATCGTCCCGGCCGCCTCTTCCTGGCCTGCCTCCCACCCCTGCCAGCCCGCTTCGGCGCCCGTGCCTGCATGGCGAGCGATGAGGGCTTCCAGGGCCTGGGACGTCAGCTCCTGGTCCACCAGCGCCCCGTCGCCAACGAACACCGCCGGGGCGATGAGGCGTCTTGCCTCCGGCACGCCGGCCCGCTGGCCCAACCACTCGCACAGCGCCGCCTCGGCCTTGACGTCGAACTCGTGGACGACGAGCTGCGGGTAGCGCCCCTGGAGGTAGTTGAGATCGAGGCTGACCCGGTCGCAGTCGCGGCAGCCAGTCTGGTAGAAATATGCCAGGTGGATGGCCGCGTCCGCGGCGGACGCATCGGGAGCCGGCTCAGGAGTCGGAGTGAGCAAATTGACCTGGGGCAGCGTCACGCCGCCCTGGGACAGGTAGTGGTCGATCAGGCCGGGCAGCTCTGCCTGGATTTGGGCATTGCCCAGCAGGGCATGCTCCCCGATAAAGATCTCGGGGATGTCGCCCTGCCCCAGCCCGTAGCGGGCCTCCAGGGCAAGGAGCTCCTGGTAGAACCCTTTTTCCAGATCCCGCTCATAGATCTCGACCTGCCCTTCGTCGTACCTGGCCAGAATCGGCGTCAAGATCTCTTCTTTCAAGGCCATGCAAGGTGCGCAGTGACTGTCGTAAAAGAGCCAGAGCTGCACAACCGCGTCCGCCTCCGGTGTGGGTGTCGGCAGCACTCCCGGCAAGGCGACACCGCCCCGGGCCAGGTAGTGGTCGATCAACCCCGGCAGCCGAGCCTCGATCTCGTCCTTGCCCAGCAACACCTCATCCCCGATAAAGATCTCGGGCATGGCGCCGTACTGGAGCCCATGCTGATGCTCCAGGGAGCGCATCAGCTCGTAGCCACCCTTCTCCAGGTCCCACTGGTGCACCGCAACCTGGCCTGGTTCGTGCCCATCCAGGATGGAAGGCAGGGTATCCTCCATGAGAGCGACGCAGTCGGGGCAGTGGCTGCTCCAGAAAAGCCAGAGGTGTACGGCCAGCTCCATCGTGGCTGTTGGCGTTGAAATCCCGGCCGCCTGGTCGCAGGCACTGCAACCGCGACGGGTCGGAGCCGGACGGGGCGATGGGCTGGGGGTGGCCCCAGGCTGCACCCGGGCTTCCAGGCCGGGGATGGCCGGGTAGTCCACGCCGCCTGCCGCCAGTCCCTGCTCGACGAGCCCCGGCAACCGGTTCGGGATGTCGTAGGAGCCGACCAGCACCTGGGAGCCAATGAACAACATCGGCACCCCACGCTGCTCGTTGGGCACGGGCCAGGCGTCCATGGCCGCCCGCCACAGCTCGTAGCCCACCGGGTCCGAGACCTCGACGGTCAGCACCTCGAGCCGGTCGCCATACTTCTCCTGGAGGGGTGGCAGCGTTTCGTTCAGTATCACATGGCAATGGGGACAAGTCTCCGCCCAGAACAACACCGCGCGCACCACCGGCCCCTCGGCGCGCGCGGCCGGCAGCCCCAGGATCAACAGAAGCAGCGGCAACAGGAACAATCTCGTCTTTGTCATGCTGTGCGGGATGCCGCGGCTCATGTGAGTAGCTCCGCCAGCCGCCGCCTGCCCTCGGCATATTCCGGCTCTTCCAGGTGAGGGCAGGCGTCCAGGTTCATCTCGCCGAACAACAGGCGGAAGGCAAAGGCCATGCAGGTGCGCTCGCCGCAGTCGCCGCAGTTCAGTTTGGGCAGCAGCCGGTAGGCATCCAGAAATCCCAAGCGCTGCCGCCGCTGGTAGCAGGGCTCGATCTCGGCCCGGCGGCGCCAGGTATCGTTGCACAGCTCCTGGAACCAGCGCAGTTGCGCCTCGGCGTCCTCTTCTCCGTCCACCTTGGCCATGATTGCCACGTGGGGATAAAAGGTCAGGATACGGCCGCCCCGGATCACGGTCAGCGTGTTGCCTCCGGGATTGTACATCAGGTTGGGTATGACTGCGTTCAAGTACGGGAAGACGGCATCCACGTCGTCCCAGAACTCGGCAAGAACCCGGTTCTTGCTCGGGTCGGCGATGCAGTCCATGACCCGGGTGATCGTGAAGCCGCGCAGCAGCAGGTCGTCTTCCATGACGATCAAGTCAGGCCTTTGAGCCGGCGGATCGGCACGTCGAACTCCAGGCGGAAGCGCCCCTGGTTCTGTATGTAAAAGACAAACTCCTGGCTCGCAGGCTGCAGGCCTTTCCAGATCTCCCAGGGCACGTAGATGATGCCGTAGCGGCGCGAAAACTCGCCAACTTCGATCGCCAAATAGTCCTCCAGGTTGTCAGGCTTGCCCACCCGACCGGATGGGACCTCAGCGGCCAGTCATCAGTTCACGACCAGCAGCTCGCGCCCGATGGTCAGCTCCCCACCCTGCTCTTTCAGGTACTGTTTCAGCCAATTGGATTTGGTCTTGGCCAGAATCATGACTTTCCTCTACCCGACGCACTGCGTCTCGCTCACGGTTTCGCCCTCGTCATGCAATGCACAAAAAGTACAGACCCACGCCGATGATGATCACCCCACTGACCTTTTCGATCACCGGCGACCAACGGCCGAACGACTGCAATTGTCTGAGCGCCCCGGTAAAGGTCCCGGCCAGCACGATGGGCGCGCCGCGCCCGGCACCTTGGGCAGGTGGAAGACGCCCAGCATGGACAGGCCGATGAGCACAGGCACACCGAGGCACTCAGGCGGACTGGCAGCCGCCGCCGATCCTGGCGGCGCAGCATCCACTTGCAGGATCCTTGAAAGACAGGCTTTGGGCCGCCTGACCACGGGCGGTGAGGCGGCCCACGCTTGACGCTCCGGCCGACCAGCGGATCGGTCGCCCGCCGGTTATCCGCCAGGATCCAGCTTGCTGCCGAGCTATTCCAGCCCTGCCTCGCGCAAGGCGCCCACCAGGCTTTCCTTGCTGGGCGCCAGGCCGACGATCTTGACCAGGTCGCCGATGACCATCCCCGGCGCGTTGGTGATGGCGTACTGCTCCCAGGCCGGGTCATCGGGGCCGGTATGGTAGACGATCTCGACCTTGTCGCCGTACTCGGCCTCGATCTCTTTCAACAGCCGCTTGACCGCCACCCCGCCCGAGCAGGGAGGGATGGAGACGAACGCTTCAACCCTTATCTTAGACATAGCCCACCTTCCCGCAGCGCGTTGTTCAAGGTCGCCTCGCTAGGGCACATGCCCTCGATGCGGATCGAACCGTTGACCACGGCCGCCGGCACGCAGAACAGCCTGTACTCCTCGAATTTCGGCATGGCTTCCTGCCCGGCAAGCACCGTCAGCTCCAGCTCGCCAGGATACCTGGCCGCCACCCGCTGGGCCAGGTCGATGATGGCGACGCAGCCGGGGCAGGGCGGATCCCCGGAAAAGACCTCCAACTTGACCACGTTCAGCCTCCTTGCTCGAGTTTTACTTCGATCATTGGGATGAGTTTGGGCGCCGGCACGACCTTGCCGGTGCTGACCACTTTGTCGCCCACGACGACCACGGGCGTCACCATGAGCCCGAACGCCTGGGCCTCGGGTCCCAGGGCATCCAGGTGGACGACCTCTACCTGGCCCGGGAACTTTGCCGCGGCCTTCAGGGCCTCGCGCTCTGCCCGCTGGCAGTTGGCGCAGGGCGGCGTGGTGCCGAACACTTTGATTTGCAGCAACGCGTCACCTCCTTTCTCGTTTGCCTCGATTACGTGCCAAGTCGGCGGGTGCGGGCACCGCCTACCGGTGCCCGCACCTGTCAGGCTAGCTCTCCGCCGCGGACAGGGCCGTGGCAATCATGCTCGTCACCTCGGCCTTGGGCGGAATCCGCCCGTACGACACAACCTTGCCGTCGATAACCAGGCCCGGCGTGGCGGGGATGTTGTAGGACAGGATGTCCATCATGTCGGTCACCTTGGTAACCGTCGCGTCGACGCCCATCTCGTCCAGCGCCTCGCGGGTCACCTTTTCCAATCGCTTGCAGTTGGGGCAACCCGTCCCCAGAATCTTGACTTCCATCGAAAACCTCCTCAACGGTTTGCTTTCTTTCGGTACAGAACCCATGGGCCTATCGCGCCTCTGCGTGAGCCTCGGCCCTGGCTGACCTGCGGCCTACCAGCCACAACGCACCCGCCAGCAGGGCCAGGAAGCCTGCCAGGTAGCCGCCGATGAGCCAGACGCTGGCACCGTCCACCCAGGCGCCATAGATCAGCCCGGCCAGGGTGCTGAACAGCGCCACCCAGCCGACGTACACCCAGGTCTTCTTGTTGCCAATAATCTTGGCTGTGATGAGGATGCTCTGCACGCTCAGCTCCGGGT